>JBAZGO010000022.1:0-93604 GCA_041652995.1 Prolixibacteraceae bacterium | reverse complement strand
TAGATTTGTTTTTCGATTACACTGCTAAAATACTAAAAAATAATTACGTATGCAAGTATAATTAAATGAATATCAATGATTTATATACTTTTTTTTAATCTGTTAAAGTAGAATTAGCTCAAAAATAATAGGAAAAATATCATGAAAACAAAATACTTATTCATTTTAGCGACGACCATCGTGTTGTTCCTGAGAACGACCTCGATGTATGCCGTGACCGATTCAACTTATGTTTATACTTACGACTCAAGCGGAAACCGTACAGAGCGTGTAATAAATTTCAACAAGAGTGCCCGAATTGATTCCAATCTATCCACAATTACGGAAGAATTGGGTGAACTGAGTATAAAAATTTATCCAAACCCCACAAAAGGTATTCTAAAGGTTGAACTAACTGGTAACAATAACGAAGAGGACACCAGATTAATAATATATAATGCCAATGGATCTCAAATAATAAATAAACAAATCCCCAATAATTTGGAAATGGTGAATTTGTCAGGGTTTCCCACCGGGATATACATTCTTAAAATCGTAGTCGGACAGAATATTTCTGAATGGAAAATTCTCAAAGATTAACAGCTACTATTTTTTCAAATCCAAATAAAAATGAAACACATATTTTACTTATTCATTACATACATGATAGGTAGCTTCACTGTTTTAGCCCAGGATTTTGATATTACACTACACACGGCAGAAACAGGAACACAAACCCATCAGGCCAGAAATAGCATTACTTTTGGCCCCGAATATTCATACACCCCAAGTGGTACCTTTATGACAGCCGAGATTGTCAATCCGGTAGTTACCGGAGATATATCTTATACTTCTGTCGTAGATCCCGAATCGCGCACCCTAAATACATCCTATATGGTTGGAGCATCCAGTGGGAATTTAAGCATAGATGCAACGGGAAATGCAAATTATACTATTCCCTTTGATTTGCCGCCAGGAGTCTCCGGTCTTACACCCATATTAGCGCTCAGCTATAGCAGTATTGCAGGGTCAGGCGTTGCGGGATACGGATGGAGCATCAGCGGTTTGTCGATAATTTCGAGAAGTCCCAAAACCTACTATTACGATGCGACCTACAAGGGTGTGGATCTGAGTTCAAATGACAGGTTTTCGCTTGACGGACAACGGTTATTGTGTGTGTCGGGCACTTATGGTGCAAATGGCTCAGTTTATCGAACTGAGAATGACATCTTCAGTAAAATTACCTGCTACACGGGAAGTTATGGCCCAGATAAATTTGAAGTTAAGACAAAAAGCGGATTGACTTATCAGTATGGATATGATAACGATGCCGACCAAACTGTTGATGGCTTTAACGAAACCATTAATTGGTTTGTAAATAAGATTACTGATGTTTATGGAAATTCTATTGACTTTTCATATATCAAGGACGAGGGGGTTAACTACATCGGTGAAATCAGTTATGGTTCAAATACGGTAACCTTTTATTACAAACAGGGCGACGATAATAAAAATGTATATTTTAGGGGAAAACCAATCAAACAAAGATTACTGCTCGATAAAATTGAAATAAAATATTATTCGTCCATAGTCAAAAAGTATGTCCTTAACTACAATTTTGTTAATTCAAATTACAATGGACAATCAATCTTAAATGAAGTAATTGAATACGGGACCGGATCTGGAAGGTACAATTCAACTGCTTTTTTTTACCAGAAACCTGATGCTGTTTCATTCGTCCAGGTGACCAATAATACCACAGATAGTTATATAACTTATAAATCGGATTTATATACAGGCGACTTCAATGGCGACGGAAAAGCAGATTTTCTTTGTATTCCCAATGCTTATGCAAGCTGGACCGGTTATAAAATGTATTACGGCAACGGAAATAATAATTTTAATATGGCTTATCAAAACACGTCCTTTAGCTTCGGAAATACCGACGACATAAGAATACTGGATATTAACGGCGACAGTAAAGATGACATCGTGTACGAAACAGTCAGTTCTGGCACCTCAACGTTCAAATACATCGTAAATAACGGGAATGCATTTTCCTCTTCAACAACAATTTGTACTCTCGCCAACGGAAGCGAAACAGGTATAAGCGGCAAGAAACAGCGGAAAACAGATAAACAGGAAAATGATAACGAACTTTCCAAGACCGACTACAACGGCGATGGAATAAACGATATTTTCATCAATGATGCGAGCGGGAACTGGAAAATATATTCCATGGCAAATTCCAGCGGTACTTTAACATCTACATTAAACCTGATGGCTTTCGGAACGATCTCAACGTTAACATCGCAAACACTAAGCGGCGATTTTGATGGCGATGGGAAGGTGGATCTGTGGTGCTTCGGAGACAGCGAAATGAAAATTTATACTTTCACTGGAACCACTTTAAGCCCGATATACAGCAATAGGCTCATCAGGAAAACAAACTTCTATACTCTTGGAGATTTTAATTCAGATGGGAAGATTGATATGTTTTTATATGGAGCATCTATTAACGGAACCGAGAATGACTGGGACGAATGGGAAATACATCTTTCAAATGGGGTAAGCTTCGAAAAACAAATCATACCGCAAAAAAAGGCAAATCTGAAAGATGATTACGTTCGGATCGGTGATTTTAACGGCGACGGGGCTTCCGACATTATGGCAACATCGTCGGATGATTCATGGGATGGTTCATATTATTTTATCTCGAAAAATAATGGCACAGATTTTTATTTACACAATCTGTCGACCTATCCAAATGTAATCCAGCGTTTTTATGTTTCCGATTTTAATGGCGACGGAAGGGACGATTTCTTGTGTACCGATGGAGAATCTCCATGGTGGAACGGGTACCAGATTTACAGTTCAGGAAACAAAAACAACATACTTTTAACTAAAATTGGGAACGGATTAGGATATCTTAGCAAAATTACCTACCAATCCATTGCCGAAAATGGCGCCCCTTATATCAGGGGAACCGGAGCAAGCTTCCCTGTGACAGATTTTCAGGGACCGCTCCCTGTCGTTATATCTGTTATAGCCGATAATGCCCGCGGAAGCCAAAATACAACGAATTATGCTTACCAGGGTATGAAAATTCACCGGCAGGGAAAAGGATTTCTTTGTATGTCAAAACAAACTGTTACCGATGTTGCCACGAACATGATTACGGAAAACAATTGTAGTTACAATTCAACCAAATTTGTCCCAATGCTGACTTCAACGGTAAATAAAGCCGGAAACACGACGTTATCGACTACAACCAACACCTGGACATACGGAACTCCGGCTACAGGTCTTATATTCCCTTATATTTCATCGTCAACAAAAAGCAACAGTATTACGGGGCAAAATGTAACCAATACGTTTACTTACAATACAACAAATGGAAACCTTACTCAAATAGTCACAGATTATAATAATGGCTTTACTGAAACTGTTGCAAATACGTATGATACCAATACTACATACAATTGGATTGGTGGCCGTCTTGCCAGTTCAACAATAACCTATGCAAAAACAGGAGAACTTTCCATTGCAAGAACAAAGTCGTACTCCTATGCAAGTGATGGTAAGCGAAGACCCTACCTGGTAAAATATCTGGAAGGAAGCAGTTGGTATTCTTCGGTTAATTACTACTACAATTCCAACGGAAATGTGACCCAGCAATACGAATACAGTTCCAACGGAGGGGCAAAATCCACCAATTTTACATACGACACAGATGGGATAAGGGTGGCGACTGTAACAGATCCAATGGGGCACGAAACAGATATATCATACAATACATACGGACGTTTATCTTCCGAAGAAGACTATCTGGGCAACATCAATTCCCATGTCCATGATTCCATGGGCCGGACTGCATCGAATTCATTGGCCAGGGGCATGACTAGCACAAATGTCTATGGATGGGGGTTAACAGGCGGCCCTTCTTATGCTGCTTATTATATCCAACATTTAAATAACGACGGCTCGGAGACAAAAACCTGGTACGATAAACTGAGCCGTGAAATCAGGAGCGATGTTAGAAATTTTAATGGTACATATAAATATGTCGTAACAGAATACAATACAAAAGGGCAGTTATACCGGGTTTCCGAACCGGGGATCTCTGTTACGCCCAGCCAGTGGAATACACATTCGTACGATACTTATGGAAGGATTACCGGGATAACACGGCCTTCGGGCAGAAATACAACCTTTACTTACAGCAGTAGCAGGGTTACTGAAACCACCGGAGGGAAGGTCTCCTGGAAAGAAACAAACAGTATGGGGCTGGTAACAACCGCTCACGATAACGGGGGAGATATCACCTATACGTATTATCCCGACGGGGTAGTGAAAACCATTACAAACGGCACAACTGTATCATCGATGGAATACAATTTGCTGGGCGCCCAAACCAAACTAACCGACCCCAGCTCCGGTGTTGTTGAATACACCTGGGATGCCTATGGACGACTGACCTCGCAAAAAAATGCCCGCAATCAAACCACCACTTACACGTACTATGCGGATGGTCGTATTAATTCGATTGCACATCCATCAGGGGAAGGCACAGATGTTTACACGTATAATACCAACGAGCAACTGACCGGTATCGGTAATTCGACAACCAGCGTAGGTCGAAGTTTTGGATACGACAGTCAGGGCAGGGTTAATTCTATCGAAGAAAACATTGCCGGAAGTAATTTTTCAACTACTTTTACCTACGACGCGAAAGGAAGATTAAGTACCCGTACACACCCTTCAGGAATTACGGAAACCTATAATTACAATTCAAGCGGGTATCTGTCGTCCATCACAACAAGCGGAGCCAGTTATACCATAACTTCTATGAACGCAAGGCAACAAATAACCGGTGCGACTTATGGATCGAGTTTGCTGGGCGAATTCGGATTTGATGATTATGGGCTACCCCTGCATATTAAAGCCAAAGTAGGGTCGGTTTATATGCAGGATTATCGGTATAGTTTTAACGGGGTCACCGGGAACCTTTCTTCAAGAAACAATTCAATTACCGGGGAAACCAATTCAGAATCGTTTACCTATGATAATCTTGACAGGCTCACAGCTATAAACAGTTCAAACGGCCTGACCATGGGATACGACAATCATGGTAACATTACCGGCAAAAGCGACCTTGCCCCTGGAATCTATACTTACGGAAATTCGGCCAAACCTTACGCGGTTACCGAAATCAATTCTTCCAACTCGTTAATTTCTTCGGTTGACCAGAATATTACCTACACCTCGTTCGATCAGCCATCGGTTATTACCGAATTACCGTATGAAGCCACGTTTACCTATAACTGCAACGGACAACGAGCCAAAATGGTAGTAACCGAAAACAGCAATACCATTCTCACGCGGTGGTACGTGGATAGTCATTACGAAAAAGAAACAGATGGAAGCATCACCAAAGAATACACCTGGATTGGCGGCAGTGCTTACACAGCCCCCATCCTGGCTGTTAAACAAGGTACTGGAACTACTTACTACTACCTTCTACGCGACCACCTGGGCAGCATAACCCACGTTACCAATACCGCAGGGACGGTACTAAACCGGTACTCTTTTGATGCGTGGGGTCGTAGGCGCAACCCGACCAACTGGGGTTATTCCCTGACCTCGCAAACCGACCTCCTGCCCGACCGAGGCTTTACTGGGCACGAATATTTACCCTGGTTTAAACTTTACAACATGAATGGCCGCTTGTACGACCCGCTGGTAGGCAGGTTCTTAAGCGCCGACAATAGCATTCAAAATCCTTTAAACAGCCAGAACTATAACCGCTATTCATATTGTTTAAACAACCCGCTTAAATATACCGACCCCAGCGGAGAATTGTACTTTCTTAAACAAGCTACAGAAAGTTTTCGCCGTCACGAGGGAATAGACTACAGCAACCATATTGGCCGAGGCAAACACTTTAATTACGATGGCGATCTCGTAGTACCTGGTGGTGGTGGTGGTGCAGGTTCAATAACCTACTCATATAGCATGGGGTTATCGTATTATTACGACTCATCAGGAAATCTGGTGATGACTGATATGTCGTCTGGAAATACTTCCTCGGTAGATTTGTCAAGAGGGATATCGCGTCACTCGCTTGAGATTGGAACAAGAAATGGAGTTATTGGAGCTTGGGTTCAAACCGTAACGTTTAGCCAACCCGAAAATAATTCATACGGAACAGACGAAGTATTAGCCACAGTAAATGTTATCAATACATTTATTCCTGGTAGCGCCACAAATAGCGGGGGTGATGGATTAAAACTCAATTCGACAAATACTTTCATATATGATGGACAATGGAAAGTTGACCCATTAACACATAGTATGAAAGCTGGGCAACATGTTCGGGTTGAAGTTAAAAACATGAATATTTTTGGTGTTCAGTTGGATTTGCAAGATAAAACGTTTTACCATTATGAGAAAACGTGGTTAGGTACTAAAAAACAAGTTTATAGTGGTGATAGTTATACTTTCATGTTATTACCTTATCAAACAAAAACATTTGATTTTTACAGGTTCGATTATGTGCCAATGAATTGGACATTTGAATTAGGAACAAAAATAAGTGATGCTGCAAATGTTCAAATAAGGTTTTATAGCGACTGGGTTCCTGGCATGCCATATGACCCAAATCATCCAAACAGATAATTATTAAAATATGAAATTAGTTAATAAAATAGTAATAGTTGTATTATTCTCCTTTGTTTTAAGTTCTTGTGAAACAGAAGTTCATAAAGATTATTACTCTAACGGCACTTTGAAAGAAGAGTATTCTATGAGGAATGGAAAGTTCGTTGGGAAATACAAAGCTCTTTATGAAAATGGAAAACCTCAAGCAGTTGGTCAATACGAAAAAGGATTGATGTCAGGTGTTTGGCAATATTACTATCCAAGCGGTTCTATACAATCCATACAAAAATATGAAGAAGGAAAAGTTGTTTCTCTTGATTATTGGGATACCAATGGGGGGCAAGTGATAAAAGATGGAACAGGAGTTGCTAGACATTATTATCCATCAGGGCAAATAGAAAGCATAATGTCATATAAAGACAATGTGTATCATGGCAAATGTGAAACTTGGTTCCCTAATGGATTAAAAGCCTCCGAATCCTTTTATGAGAATGGAAAACCCGTTGGTACATGGAAATACTGGGATGAATATGGAGAGCTAATAAAAACAGAAGAATATTAGCAAAAAGCCTCGGGAAACCGGGGCTTTTTTAATGCTTTATAATCTCAAAAAGTTTATCGGTAACTTTCTCAAACACTTCGGGTTTAACAGTTCCGATTTTCTTTGTAATAATACTTTTTTCGGCTGTAAACAACCTGTTCGGCCTAATGTTGCTGGGCTTATTCAGAGAACCCCGCTCTTCGGGATATATAAAAAGCTGGCAACCGCTGGTGACGATTTGCAATCGTCACCTTTTAGCTCAGGATTTGTAATCCTATTTTAAAAATTAAAACTAAAGAAGCTACCCGCAAGGGCGGCTTATTTTAAGCAATTGCTAAATTAGCCAACACGTTCTTTGAAACAGATAACCAAGGCTTTCCCCCTTTCGGGGGAACGGGAAGGGGGCTTTACCTTTCTCCCCAGCTCCCGCGCGATTGTATCGCGTGGTTTGATGAAAGTAATTCCTTATTTTATTCCTCATCAGTTATCACATACTAACATGAGCCACAACTACAAGTTTCATAACCCCGATGGCGTTTACTTTATAAATCTTTCGGGTTTAAAAGCCACACAAATAGCCCAAATGTTGTAATTCCAAAACCATATTCTGGTTATCTTCGCACGAGTGTAACTTATTTTTAACTTTTGTCAGCATGATTCAGGACATTTTCCCTCACCTTTTCGATAACCAGTATCGCGTAAACCAAACAATCGAAGAAGAGGATTTTGTGCTTCATTACACCGACAAATCGTTGCTGATGAAAATCCGGGATGATGAATTTGAACTCCCACGAAAGAAAGATTTACCGGAAATCTGGGAGCAGGCAGAATGCACCTTTTTATTTACCCTGGATGATATTTCGTGTTTCCTGATGCGGGGCAGACTGAATATCGACCAACCCGGATTGATCTTCAGGGAAATCAGTTTTTTCCGGACGATTGCACAACAGGAAATTGCGTGGATCAGCATTGCCGGGTTCCATTTGTGGAACTGGTACGGGCAAAACAAATTTTGTGGAAAATGCGGTAGTAAAATGCAGCACAAACCCGATGAAAGGGCTCTCATTTGTCCGGATTGCCAAACGGTGGTGTACCCCAAAATTTCGCCGGCGGTGATTGTGGCTATCGTTTGCAAGGACAAAATACTGCTTGCGCGCAATGTAAATTTCGCCGGAAGCTGGTATTCGCTGGTTGCCGGATATGTCGATGTTGGCGAAACGCTCGAAGAGACCATAAAACGCGAGGTAAAGGAAGAAGTGGGTCTGGATATTCGGAATGTTCGTTATTATAAAAGTCAGCCTTGGCCTTTATCCGGATCCATGATGATTGGCTTTGTTGCCGAAGCCGATGAAAGTCAGCCCATTTCTATCGATAACAAGGAAATTGCCGAAGCCGCATGGTTCAGCCGTGGAAATCTCCCGCCACATCCGTCAACCATCAGCATTACCGGCGAGATGATTGAAAAGTTTGAGAAAGGGGAACTAACTGCGTGAATTCGATCTTAGCGTTAATGAAAACCTCATCCCCAACCCTTCTCCGGGGGAGAAGGGAGCAGGACTTGAAAAGCAGGATTGAAATCTTTTTGAAAAGAAAATGTTTTGAATTCTCAAGGCCTGAAGTCCCCCGTTTGGGGGATTAGGGGGCAAAATGAAATGAACTAACTATTCGGATGAAAATATGAAAACCTCATCCCCAGCTCTTCTCCTCCGGTGAAGGGAGCAGGACTTGAAAAACAGGATTGAAGTCTTTTTGAAAAGAAAATGTTTTGAATTTTCATGGCCTAAAGTCCCCCGTTTGGGGGATTAGGGGGCAAAATGAAATGGACTAACTATTCGGATGAAAATATGAAAGCCTCATCCCCAACCCTTCTCCGGGGGAGAAGGGAGCAGGACTTGAAAAACAGGATTAAAGTCTTTTTGAAAAGAAAAAGTTTTGAATTTTCATGGCCTGAAGTCCCCCGTTTGGGGGATTAGGGGGCATTCAAAAAATCTTGATTGTATGCTGCAAAACCGATGCGCATCCGTTTTAATTCTGTGCGCATCGGTTTTAATTTTATGCGCATCGGTTTGCAAACTTATGCGCATCGGATTTAAACCTATAAGCATGGGTTTTTAAAGCAGGTGAGCAATGTGTGTTTTTCCTCTGTTAGGTCTAAATTTCAGGAACGAATTCAGGAGTTTCCGCAAGGTTGTCGTTCCAAATAAAAATACACACCGGTGTGATCTTTCTGCTCAAAACCCAACCGTTTGTATAGCGAAAGCGCGCGGTTGTAACTTTCAACATGAATGCTCAACACTTTTGAAGTCAGTTCCGATTTTTCAATCAGATTGTTCAGAATCGCGCCACCAATGCCCCGATTCCTGAATTCAGGCAAAAGCGAAATATCAACAATCCTGATTTGCTTTTCCGATTCCCACACGTACAAGCGGCCGGCCGGTTTGTTATCCGAGAAAATAATCCAGAATGAAGCATCCTTGTAAACCTGCTGATAATAACTGTGCTGCGCCTCGAATTGCTGATCGGTAAACTGCTGTTTTTGCTCATCGCTCCAATCGGTGAGCTGCAACTCTTCTTCACGCGTACTTTTATACACTTTTTGTAAAAAGGGCAAATCCGGATCTTCAATTTTGCGGTAAGTAATTTCCATTTTCAGTGGCTAAGTGAGTGAAACAATTAAATGTCGTATTATTTTCTTTGACTCACCCCACGTCCGCTAGCCGACGTCCCCCCTCTCTACATGTAGAGAGGGGAAAAGCGAGCACTGCGAGCTTGGGGTGAGTAAATTTAAAATGCAACATTAAATACTTCTCATTACTTAATTCAATTTTAAAAGCAAAAATACATTTCCCGTTCCTGAAAAAAACAAAAGCAGAAGGTTTAATTTCTGCTTTTGTTTCAATTCAAAATGAAGAATTCGGTTATTTATTTTTCATCAGCAATACCGGAAAAGTTTTGGAATGATTTCCCTGGCTGACTTCGATGAAATACGTTGCCGGAACCAGATTGCCAATGTCGAATTGCCGCGATGCCGCCGGTTCAAACTGCTTTTTCATCACGAGTTGTCCGGTCATGCCGATTACTTTCACAAACATTGTCTGGTCTGCATCGTTGCTGCGCAGGTTTATCATTCCTGAAGTCGGATTCGGATAAACAGTTACATCGAACTTATTTAATTCCTGAATGTCAGTCACAATTCCATCGCCAATGTAGGCCAGAAAGTTGATATTCTCGAATGTTCGTTGTTCATTTCCTATGGTAAGAGAATACGGATTGACCGAAACAAAACCCGGCAACTGAGCTGAAACAATGTATTCTCCGTCCGGAATATTTTCGAACGTATACGTTCCGTCGGTCTTGGTATGAGTAATCAGCAATGGATTTTCTTCACCTTTTGGCGTCAGGAAAATGTCGGCAAACGGAAGCGGTGTACCCAAATCTCCCTGGTGAATGGTACTGGCTTCAACGGGCGACGAAGCTGTGGTGATCCGAACAGTTCCTGAAATCTTACCATTTCCTGAAGTTTCAGGATTCAGGAGCATCTGAATATCGGCACGGAAATTTGTATCCGTATTGATGATGATATGAGTCGCTTTAGTCCAGTCAGAAGTCGATTCGTAATAGGTTGAAATTACGCGCGGAGCTTCTGAGATATTGGATACTTCGGCTTTTACAGTATAATTTCCGTTTCCAATTCCTTCAAAATAGTAATAGCCTTGTTCGAGAGTTGCCGTTTCAGCAATCGAGTCAATTTTTTCATCATTCGAGGCCAGCAATACAACCAGCAGTGATTGTGGAAGTGGTTCGCTACCCGAAATCCGGCCATAAATTAGCGGCCTGGCTTTCCGGAGAATATTCACTTTAAACGTTGTTTCTGCTGATTTGCCTTGTGGATCGGTTGCCCTGATCCGGATTTCTGCCTGCTCGTCAGAACCAGGTTCAGCGAATCCTGTAATTTCGGTTTCCGAAGATTTTTGCAGCCAGTTTCCTGAAAGAATTTCAAGCTGAACCGTCAACTCGTCACCGTCCTGATCGCTGAAAATGTTTGCCGCCGGAATGAAACTAAACGAACTGAACTCATCCACCTGCATGTTGGCAACCGGGTTCTGAACTTCCGGAGCATGGTTGATATGCAGAATATTTACTGAAATCTGATGTACTTCGCTTTCGGCAATTCCATTTGAAGCACCGGTGCTGTTGTTATCGAAAACACTGAACAAAACGGAACCTGCATGCTCGCCGAACAATCCCGCTTCAGGAACAAAACTAACCTGACCAATGGAATCAGCGGGAACCGTTCTGGCGCTCAAAAGTGGTTTTCCGAAATACAAGAGCGAACCTCCGGTAACCGGCATTTTGAAACTGATGGCCGACAACTCGTCTGTTGGTTCTTCAGGATTCACGAAAGGGAATAACTCTGAACTAAAATCAAAAGTCTGATCCTGATTCGTTTGAATGCTGAAATCGGCTGTTGCCGGCGGATCGTTTACCGGAATTATTTCGATCGAGAAAGTGTATGCTTCCGCCGAAGTTTGAACTCCGTTTGCAGCTTCAGCGCTGTTGTTGTCAATAACCCTGAAATTAAATGAGAAATTTCCTGAAGCCTGACTAGCGTATTTGAATTTCAGGAGCGATAAAGAATCGGCCGGAACTGTTTTTTCGCCGGAAATAACTTTACCCTGATAAGTCAGATATTCGGAACTGGTTGTCGGAACGATCACGACTCCACTCAAAACGTCCTCTTGATCTGTATAATCAATAAACGGAAAATCGGTTGCAGCAAAAGTATATGTTTCATCTTCGCTTATGCTGACGGAATGATCTTCGGAATAGGGTTTTCGGTTAACACGTTCCACATTGATATGGAAAACGTAGGAATTTACACTTAAAAGCGGAACCCAGCCCGGAACCATAGGATTTGAATCCATAACCTGAAACAGGAACGAGGTAAACGGACTGCCATAAGTCCAGAAAGGCGGCGAGTAGGATAGCGATGACAGGTCGCTTGTTGGAATTACTGCACCGGCGGTCACCAGTGCACCATTCAGATAAAGCTGTCCTTTCGATGGCAACGTAAGAATTTTTATTCCGCCCAGCACATTGTTCGCATCAACATCGGCAAATCCAAAAGTCAGGGCGCCAAACGAAAATGCCTGATTCTCCTTCATCGTTATTTCCTGATTTTCTGCAGTTGGCGCATGATTCGATTGCGTAACCTGAATGCTTAAAGTAGCCTGGTTGTCGCTCCATTGCACACCATTTGAGGCATTCGACAGGTTGTCGTCGGCAACAATGTATGGGAAACTCGTGTATGGATTTCCACTTTCGTAAATCACTGGTTGGTAAACCAGATTCGGAATATCTCCAACAGCAATGACCAATGGAAACAGAGTAACCGGATTTCCGGCGTACAACAAAGTTCCTTTGTTGGGCGCTGCCAAAACAGAAATAGCGCTCATGACATCACCTGTGTCATTCAGGTCAGAGAAGCCAAAATCGGTTGAAGCGAACGTATGCGTTTCGTTGTCGAAAAGCAAAATGTCGGTATTCGCAGCAACAGGCTTATCGTTTACCGCGCTTACTTCAATGGTAAATGTAATTTCGGGGCTCGAATCCACTCCTCCATTTGCAGTTCCTCCATCGTCTTTCAGCACCACCGTTACAGTGGCAATTCCAAATAAATTTTCTCCTGAAGTAAAAGTCAGATCGCCGGTTAACGGGTCAATTGCAGGCTGCACAGAGAACAGATCAGTATTATCGTTGGCCACCTCAAACTGAAGTGTCTGACTATTTTCCAGACTATTTCCTGCTGAAATATTTGTGGCCCATCCTGAAATGTCTTGAGCACCAGCGTCTTCCAAAACGCTTTGATCAGTTCCTGCCGTGAAACTTGGAACATCATTCACCGAAGTCACAGTAATAGTAAATGTCTGTGTTGCCGTTTGATCGACTCCTCCGTTTGCCGTTCCTCCGTCATCCTTCAGGTAAACTGAAACGATGGCCGATCCGTTCGCGTTTGCCGCAGGAGTATAAGTCAAATCGCCTGTTGCCGCATCAATTGCAGGTTGTGAACTGAACAAGACATTGTTATCGTTTGTCACTACAAAGTTTAAAACCTGAGTAGATTCATTGGCCGGTCCGGCGCTGATTCCGGTTGCCCATCCTGAAACGGTTTGCGCTCCTGCATCTTCCAAAACCGTTTGATCGGTTCCAGCTAAGAAAGTTGGAACATCGTTCACCGAAGTGACAGTAATAGTAAATGTCTGCGTTGCTGTTTGATCAACTCCGCCGTTCGCCGTACCTCCGTCATCCTTCAGGTAAACCGAAACAGATGCTGACCCGAAAGCATTGTCTGCCGAGGTGTATGTGAGGTTTCCGCTTGCATCAAGGGCTGGTTGAACGCTGAAAAGCGCATTGTTGTCGTTGGTCACGGTAAATTGTAAAGTCTGACTGGTTTTCCACGAATTGCCCGGACTGATTCCGGTTGCCCATCCTGAAATGGTTTGCGCACCTGCGTCTTCCAAAACGGTCTGATCGGTTCCGGCCGTGAAACTTGGAACATCGTTTACCGAATTGACTGTAATATCAAATGTCTGTGTTGCCGTTTGATCAACTCCGCCATTCGTAGTTCCACCATCGTCCTTCAGGTAAACCGAAACAGATGCAGTTCCAAAAGCGTCGTCAGCCGGTGTATAAGTGAGGTTTCCGCTTGCATCAAGGACTGGCTGCACGGTAAACAGCCCGGTGTTATCGTTCGTCACCATAAAAGTCAGCATTTGAGCCGATTCATTGGCCGGTCCGGCGCTGATTCCGGTTGCCCATCCTGAAACGGTTTGCGCTCCTGCATCTTCCAAAACCGTTTGATCAGTTCCAGCTAAGAAAGTTGGAACATCATTCACCGAAGTGACAGAAATAGTAAATGTCTGCGTTGCCGTTTGATCGACTCCTCCGTTCGCCGTTCCTCCGTCATCCTTCAGGTAAACTGAAACGATGGCCGATCCGTTCGCATTTGCCGCAGGAGTATAAGTCAAATCGCCTGTTGCCACATCAATTGCAGGTTGTGAACTAAACAAGACATTGTTATCGTTTGTCAGCACAAAGGTTAAAACCTGTGTAGATTCATTGGCTGGTCCGGCACTAATTGCGGTTGCCCATCCTGAAACGGTTTGCGCTCCTGCATCCTCCAAAACGGTTTGATCGCTTCCGGAAGTGAAAATTGGAACATCGTTCACCGAAGTGATATCGATATTGAACGTTTGTGTTGCCGTTTGATCGACTCCACCGTTCGCCGTACCACCGTCGTCCTTCAGGTAAACAGAAACAGAAGCTGTTCCAAACGCATTTGCGGCAGGGGTAAAAGTGAGGTTTCCACTGGCATCAATGGCAGGTTGCACGATAAACAGCGCATTGTTGTCGTTCGTCACCATAAAAGTCAGCATTTGTGCCGATTCGTTGGCTGGTCCGGCGTTGATTCCGGTTGCCCATCCTGAAACGGTTTGCACGCCTGCATCTTCCAAAACCGTTTGATCGGTTCCAGCTAAGAAACTTGGAATATCGTTTACCGAAGTGACAGAAATAGTAAATGTCTGCGTTGCCGTTTGATCAACTCCGCCATTCGCCGTTCCGCCATCATCTTTCAGGTAAACCGAAACGGAAGCTGTTCCAAACGCATTGGCCGCAGAGGTAAAAGTGAGGTTTCCGCTTGCATCAAGGACTGGTTGAACACTGAAAAGCGCATTGTTGTCGTTGCTAACGGTAAATTGTAAAGTCTGACTGGTTTCCCACGAATTGCCCGGACTAATTCCGGTAGCCCATCCTGAAACGGTCTGAGCGCCTGCATCTTCCAAAACGGTTTGAGCGATTCCGGCCGTGAAAGCTGGTGCATCGTTTATACCGGTAACAGCAATCGTAAACGTTTGTACTGCACTTTGGTCAATGGCATCGTGAGCTGTTCCTCCATCATCTTTCAGGTAAACCGAAACTGTTGCTGTTCCATAAGCGTTGGCAACAGGCGTGTAAGTGAGAGTTCCTGTTGTTGCATCAATGGCTGGTTGCACAGTAAACAAACTGCTATTGTCAGTTGAAACAAAAAAAGTCAAAGTCTGGCTGGTTTCATCAGGTGCTCCGGCACTTATATTGGTTGCCCACGCAGTTATTGTTTGCGCTCCGGCATCTTCTAAAATGGTTTGATTGGTTCCGGCGGTGAAGGAAGGAGTTTGATTTAAAAATCTCACCCAGCGTCTTCCGAGTATCTGATCTTTACTTCCACCACCACTCCATACAATCCAAAATTCCTGATTCTGAGTGTCGTAAGCAACCGTTGGTGAAACCGATGTACGTGTTTGATTGCCAACATTGAACACAGCATTCATGGTATTGTTTGCAAGTATTTCCCTGCCCGAAATAATAGTTCCCGGAGTGGCCAGCGGATTTGAATCCCAAACAACCAGCCACGAATCCTCATTTGGGTCGTAAGCTGTACTAGGATGTCCGGAGCCAAAAAGTGCGGGAGTATCAATCTGGAACGGGCCTCCGGATGCCGCCCCGGTATTGTCGATCCACATTCCGTTAATAATGTATACTCCTGAAGATAATTCGCTCCAAACCAGCAATGCTTTGTCTGTTCCGGCAGCTATGGCAACCGACCCAATATTTCCTGAAGTTGCCAAACTGTTTGGACTTAAACTTCCGCTTGCAGGTGCGATACCGAAATAGAGTGTGTTGATGGTAGAAGCAGCAACATAAAAATTACCGGCTGGCCTGGCATCCACATCGGTATCGACAAAAGGAGTAGCCGACGACATTAAAGTTATGCTGTCGAGACTTTCAGCGGCTCCCGAACTGGTAATGTATTTGCCAAGAACGTAATAACTTGTGGTATTTTCACCTGTTGCAGCGGTAATCAGGAACTTGGAATTGTTTCCGGCAACAGCAGGGTAAATTGGATACACAAAACTTGAAATATATCCGGATGAATTAAAAACGGGAATAGCATTTCCGTTTGTTGTGGAATTGGTTGATAGCCGGTATTTGATTGTGCGGTCGAAGTAATTCGGACCCTGCATATCTTCCCAAACTGTCAGGTAATTCGCGCCGCTAAAAGCCACATCAGGCGAAGTAGCCGACGAATTTGTTGCTGCTCCGGAAGGCGCTGCTCCGGAAATTGGGAAATTGGGATAATTTACAAGTTGATCAACAGTAAATGGGTTAGTTTTAATTTGCTGAAGATCGAAACTTCCACCGAAGATATTTTCCTTTCGGGTTTGCGTATTATCGTAATTTGTCCATGCAGAAAAGAATTTCTGATCGGTCGGATTGTAAATAAGGCCAGGTTGATAAAGTCGGTTTCCGTTGTTGGCCAGGAGAAAATCGCTGGTGCCAATTTGCGGATCGATCGTTACCGGATAAGCGGCATTTTGCAACGCTTCGGCATAAACCGTGATTTTGGTCGAAAGTGCAGTAACTTCCATCGAAGCCGGAATTTGTTTTCCGGAGGCATCGTAAACAAATACATCGCCCAGAAAAACTTTTGAATTTCCTTCAACCCATGCCCATCCGCCGTTAACTTTCGCAAAAATTCCGCTGGCAGAAATCTTTCCTTCAATAATCAGATCACCTGAAAGATCATCCTGATTTTCAATCACAAATTGCTGCTCAATCGAATTTGCACGAAATAAATATTGCTCGGTAATGTTTCCCCTGAAATATTTGACATCATTCCCGATTGCCGTTGGTGCAACATTCCCCTCAGCAATATTTTTCATTCCTGAAACAGAACTCAGTCCCCAGTTCCATTCAATCCCGTTTGCTGAAGGAGTGAACTGAACGCCTGTTCCGGAATATGAAACCTGGAAGTTTTTGTGTTTTAGCTGAATGGCCGAACTTTCATTGGTGGCCGTTATAACCGCCGGAAGTAAAATCAGGAACAAGAGAAATTTATAGAAGTTGTAAAAATTCTTCATAACAATTTTGGGGTTGATGACAGTTTTCTAAACAAAAAGGTAAGGATTTAACCAGCCGGTACGGTATTCGTTGTCGAGTATGGCAAAGTCTGCGTGAGTAGCTTCAACACTCTCCAGTTTTTCAGCAATTCTGGGCGTTGGCAACGAATTCAGTAATTGTTGGTCGATCTGAAGGTGGTAGAGCGGAGCCTTTGTCCAGCCGGTTACCTCGTCAACAGAAAATTCGCCACGCGGCGATCTCAGATGTACATTGGTCAAACTTTGGCAAAGTCCTTTTCCTGAATAGTTGCCTGCTGCATTGGCCAGCGCCTGGTAAATCATCAAGCCGGTTTCGAATCCCAAAACCGCAAACATATCGGGCTCACTGCGATAGGTTCCGAGGTATGTTTTGCAAAATTCGCTGTTTTCGCGGTTGTCAGTGGTTTTATCCCAGGGTGAAATACTTGTCATTCCGCCGGCAAATTTTCCCAGTTTGGGAAGATTGGCTCCCTCGGTTACGAATGGAGAACAAAGCACAGGCAGGTCATTGTTCCCATTGTGGTACTGAATAATGAAATCGTTGGCCTGATCGCCGCTCAGCAAAATATAAATATAATCCGGTGCCACTTCTTTTATTCTCGAAATCGCCTTCGTCACATTGTCTGTCTCGTTTACTTTCATCACCAGGGTTTCTTCCACTTTACCTCCCGAAGATTCTGCTCCCTGAAGAAAAGCAAACAATGTATCGTAGCCGCTGTCGTACAGGGAAGTAATCACAAAACCGCGTTTGCCATATTTTGTCGAAGCAAGTTGCCCGGTTTGGTAGGCCGACTGGTACAAATTGAGCGTATTGAAAAATACAAAAGGGTTTTCACGCAACTTTTGAACCGGGAAATGTTCGCCGGAATTGCAGACAATAAATGGTACTTCCTTTTTCATGAACAGATCGTCGAACTGACCAACCACTTCGTTGCCGATGAGGCCAACCATTAGGTCAACGCCATTTTCGTAAAGCAGTTTTTGTGCATTTTGTTTGCTGATAAAGGGTGTCCCAAATCCGTTCGGTTCGTTCACCAGTTCAATGTGCTGTTTTTGCAGCGCTTTATTTTGGTCAATTCCCATCCTGAAGCCATTCATAAACGAATATGGATATTCAGGGCAAATGTTCGACTGTGGAGTCAAAACGCCTACTTTCAGTGGCCGCGAAGGCGCTTTCATTTTTGATACTCCAGCTATTATTGGATTTGCAGAAGCAGCGGCGAATCCGGTGCCCAGTATTTTAAGGAAATTTCGTCTGTTATTCATGCTGTATTTTCTGAAATTAATTCGGACTTGGAAAAATGCCTTGCAAGGCAATGCAGAAACTAAGAGCGAGAAATGGTTGCATATTCAGATGAGCCTGACTTCCTCCTGTATTGCCGACAGTTTGAGAAGACATGGCACTGAGATTTGTTCCTTCTGAAGTAAATCGCTTTTCGTCACCCGAATTGGAAAGCATATTGGTACCGTTAAAATTCGGGCTTCCGGCGTTATCGCTGAGATTCACGACATGTGTATGTGTTGGTAGTTCGGCAATGGAAAGCGTGTGTGCCTGCTCACCGCCTCTTTCGCCCAAGGTATGTCCGCTTCCATTGTGAATTGGAGCCCGGCCGCGTAAATCGGGTAAGGCAAAATTGACACGCCCATCGCCGCCGAAAGTGGTTCCCAGCAGCGAAAACAGAGCCTGGTTTTGGTTAATGGGAAGCAATTGTCCGTTGCAAAGAGCCCAGCCCTTTGGGGCAAATTGAAAGCTCATGATGCGTATTTCTGATAAAAATGGTTCAGCCATCGGTAAACGATTAAGTTGGTGAGGGAAATATTCCAAAAAGTGAAATGATGTAATCAACACAGATGTAAGGCATAAAATTGGTGTGAGGCTGATTTCCTCCAGTGTTTGCGATTGCCTGAGGCGCTGACGCAGCCGTTGGGCTGGCTAACGAACTATAAACCAGCTTTTCCTGGCTTGCCGCGAAATAGGTTCCCCCGGAAGAAGAATTGCCCGAATCGGATGATGCCATTGCTGCATGTCCGTGATTTGGAACCTGATTAATTGTCAGGGTTATTTCTTCAGCGCCACCGGTATCTGCCAAAATAAATCCATTTCCCTGGTGAATGGGAATCCGGCCGCGAAGATCAGGAAGAGCAAAAGTACTCTGACCATCACCGCCATAGGTGGTTCCGATGAGCTGGAATAGTGTTTCGTTTTCGGAGATAGCAAGAAGTTGTCCTTCACAGAACATCCATCCGGCCGGAGCAAAATTACCTCCAAACATTCTGATTTCTCCAACGTAAGGTTGTGCCATAGGTTCAGTCTTTTAGGTTCGTGGTGGAAATACCCCCTGAAGGGCAATGCAAAAATTAAAAGTCAGATAGGGCTGCATATTGTTATGCGGCTGGTCTCCACCGGCCTGAGCAAGTGTCGATGCCTGTTTGAGGTTTGAAGTTGATGCAATATAAACTGAAGCATTCGCATTGGGCGAATTCGCAAATTGTGAATTCGAAGGAATCGTGGTGCTTGCTGCTGAATTCATAAAATTAAACTGGTGATTGTGCGATGGAATTTCCGACTCTAGTAAAGTTACGGTTTCCGATCCGCCAGTTTCACCTAAATCATGCAAACTCAAACCGGGACCCTGACCCTGATGCATTGGTGCACGTCCCTGAAAATCGGGTAAAGCAAAGTTTGATTTGCCATTACCTCCGTATGTTGTTCCCAACAGAGAGAAAAGCGCCGTGTTTTGCGCCAATGGTAAAATTTGTCCATCGCAAAATGCCCATCCCCTGGGGGCAAAATTGAATGGAAAAATTCGGATTTCAGCCACAAATGGATCTGCCATAATTTTTAAATATTAGTGATTCTGAACTGAAATTGATTTGATTTTCCCGAAGGAAAAAATTAAACTTATTATGTTGTATGTAAAAATGTAAATCTAAGAAATTTCTTTCAAGTGGACACAAGAAAACAAACATAATTTGGGCGGAGAAGTTCAATAACAATGCGGATTTTCCAAAGAAATTTTTTTAAGTCTTTTAGCACTTAAAACACTTGCCATTTCAGGAATTCGTTTCAGAAATATCCCGGAATTTGATTGAAGAGAATAATAGAGAAAACCGCAATTGAGCCATAATAGATCGGATGAGTTAATTCTTTCTGAAATATTATCTTTGCTGACGTTCATGAAAATGGGGAATTAAAAGATGGGTATGTCGAACCAAATTGTTAGAAACGATGCCGAAGCGCTGATTCTGATGGCTGAGGGAAATATTTCTGCCTATCGGTTTTTGTTCGATCATCATTTTGCTGATCTCTGCAATTTTCTGATGATTTATCTGCATTCGAAAGAACTTTCAGAAGAAATAGCGCTCGAAATTTTTACTTATGTTTGGGAAAAACGCGAAACACTTCACATAAAGGCCACCTTTAAATCATTTCTTTTCGCTTCGGCCAAAAACAAAGCGATAAGTTTATACCGCAAAGAGCAGAAAGCCATTTTTACATCTTTCGATACTACCCAAACCATTGATCCGGAAGATTCCGGATCCGATCAGCCGATGGAAGCAAACGAGCTCAGAGCTTTAATTGAAAGGGCAATCGATAAACTTCCGGAGAAGAGCAGGCAAATTTACAAGCTTGCCTGGGAAGAAAACCTGTCGCACAAAGAAATTGCTAAAAAGTTGGGCATTGCCCCAAAAACTGTTGAAAACCATGTAGGCATAGCCTTGCGCAAACTTCGCGAATCGCTAAAACCATACTACAAACAGATTTTTATGGTCTGGATTTTTGTCTCTTATTTGGATTGATTCCGGAACTTTCACGCTGAATTAATTTATTTCAAAAAATTTCATCTCTCGTTTGAGGGATTTTCTTTTTTCGTGCGACATATAACCGTAACACATAACTATGGAACAACAAAACACACCCTGGGAGGCGATTTCTGCTCAATTGAAAAAAGAGGCAACAGAAGTTCAGCGCAGGCAAATTGAGGAATGGCTCGATTTGTCGCCTGATCATGCGGTTATCCTCTCCGAGATTATGAATACATGGTCGCTGAGCCGAACCAAAACCGAATTCTACGAGCCCGACATGAGCGGCAACTGGAACAAGCTGATGCAGAGAATCGATTTTCAGCCCGGGCGCAGGATTTTTCGTAGCATTTATTTCAGATGGGTTGCTGCGGCTGCAGTTTTGGTTATTGTTTTTCTTGCCGGTATTGGATTGGGCGACAGGTTTGTGAGTCAGGCGCCTGGAATTAGCTACACCAAAATAATTGCTCCGGAAGGAAACAAAACTCAAATTGTGCTCCCCGACAGTACGCATGTTTGGCTGAATTCGGGATCTGAAATACAATATCCGTCTGATTATTCAGCAACGAACCGGAGCGTTTCAATGCGGGGCGAATGTTTCTTCGATGTGGTTCACGATCCGCAACATCCGTTTTTGGTTCGCGGCTCAAAATTTCAGGTCAAAGTGTTTGGAACGCGTTTCAATGTGCACGAAGACGATTCAAAAAGCGAAGCCGACGTGACCCTCGTTTCAGGAAAAGTGCAGGTTTTAAACCTGAATAACCAAGGTATTTCTGAGTTGAAGCCGGGTCAGCAATTTATTTTCAGCAACGGGAAATACACCGTGAAGCCAGCCGAAAATATAGAAGCCTTAACGGCATGGTTGAATAACATGCTCATTTTCGACAATCAGCCATTTGAAGAAGTCATTCATTACCTCGAAAATTGGTACGGCGTAAAAATTACCCTTGACCAATCGTTGTATTACAGCCACAATTACACATTTAAAGTGAAAACCGAAAGTTTGCGTGAAGTGCTCGAACTGATTTCGGTAATTACACCCATTGAATATCATATTGACGGAGAACAAGTAACCATTAAATACAAAAAGAGATGAAGTAGCTAAAAATTAAAAAGCAGGGAGTGTTCGAGGCTCCCTGCTTCTAAGTTAGTTTTATTGTAGAACCGAAATTTTTATGCAAAATGCTTCCTGAGAAAAAGTACCGCATAAAAGATTCAAAAACTAAATCATTCAAAATTATGAAAAAAAAATTAATGCATGTGTGGCGGCGAAATCCGTTTACACAAAAATTTCTTTTAATTATGCGACTAACACTATTCCTATTGGTTCTGAGTGTTTTTAGCGCTTACTCAAGCAGTTATGCACAAAAAACCAAACTAAACCTGAAGGTTCAAAACACAGAAGTCAAAGAAGTTTTGAACGAAATTGAAAACCAAAGCGAGTTTTTTTTCATGTACGACAACAAACAAGTGGATGTTGAGCGCAAAGTGAACATGGAAGTCAACTCGCTAAACATCGATCAGGTGCTACAAAAACTTTTTGAGGGAACTGCGGTGAATTTCAAAATTGTAAACAGGCAAATTCTGCTTTTTCCTGAAAATGAAGTTCCTCAAACTCCCAAAAGTATTTCCGGAAAAGTAACTGATAATACAGGAACTTCTCTGCCCGGCGTTTCAGTTGTTGAAAAAGGAACCGATAACGGCGTAATTACCGACAATGACGGAAAATTCACATTGAGCAAACTCGGCGAAAATGCCGTGCTTCAATTTTCATTTGTGGGAATGAAAACTCAGGAAATAAAAGTGAGCAGCCAAACGACGATAAATGTTGTCCTGGATGAAGATATGCTTGGCATCGACGAAGTTGTTGTGATTGGCTACGGAACTGCGCAAAAGAAAAATATCATTGGTGCTGTCGATCAGGTTGGTGCTAACGTATTGGAAGATCGACCGGTCGGAAACACGGCTCAGGCGCTTCAGGGAGCATCGGCGAACCTGGTTATTCAGCAAAAAAGTATGAACCCGAACGATAACAGTATGAACATCAATATCCGCGGGGTAAGTACAATGAATAACAATGACCCACTGGTGGTTATTGACGGGATGATTACTGAAATGGAAAGTTTGAACAAGCTGAATCCCGCTGATATTGACAATGTTTCGGTACTGAAAGATGCCGGAAGTGCAGCGATTTACGGTTCGCGTTCATCGAATGGTGTAATTTTGGTTACAACCAAAAAAGGAAATAAAAATAACAAACCGGTTATCCGATTAAATACGATGACTGGTATTCAGGATCCGCATGTCTTGTACACACCTGTTAAAGGATACGAGAATGCACTTCTCCGGAACCAGGCTCTCATCAACGGCGGTTCTTCACCTGTTTATTCACCGGCACAAATCAGAGACTTTCAGCAAAATGGCGATGGCGAATGGTTTTTGGACGGTATTTTGCAGAAGGCCGTTCAGCAAAATTACAACGCCAGCATGTCAGGCGGAAACGAGACATCAACCTACATGATTTCGGCCGGTTATTACAATCAGGAAAGCAATTTTGTTGGAAACTTTGGAATCGAACGATATAATTTCCGCACAAACCTGGTAAACGAATATGGCAAACTGAAAGTAAGCGCATTGATGGGCTATAACCGCTCGAACCAAAATGCGCCGAATGCAAGCGCCGGAACATTAATCGTTGACGGTGGCCGTATCCCGAATTACTACACCTATAAAATGAAAGCCGATAACGGCAATTACCTGATTAACGATGTGCTTTCGGAATTCAATCCGCTTGGACTTTTGGAAGCCGGTGGTTACCAGAAAAAGGATGAAGACAATTTTATTGGCAGCTTAAATGTGGAATACGAATTAATGAAAGGCCTGACCGCAAAAGGATTGGTTGGTCTGGATTTAAGTGCTAACCACCGTTTTATCCGGAGCCTTGAAGTTCCGTTTTATGCCAGCGAAACGGCAACCACGCCAAACTCGTTTGCAAACAGCACACGAAATACTGAAGATTATAACGAAAAGAAATATGTGTTGAATACACAGTTCCTGTTAAATTACAATCGCACGTTTAAAGAAAATCACCATGTAACCGGTTTACTGGGGGTTTCAAACGAATCGTATACCAGGCAGGCTAACGAGATTAAGAAAAAATATACCGACAGCGATTTAGGACTTCCTGAATCGGATACAGAAATTGATCCCACCAGTTACAATACACCTGCACAAACACAGGAAAGAAGTATCTATTCATTGTTCGGACGTGCAGGATATACCTTTAAAAACAAATACTACGGCGAATTTAGTTTTCGGTACGACGGTTCTTCAAAATTTGCCAAAGATTACCGCTGGGGATTCTTCCCTTCGTTTTCTGCCGGATGGAGAATTTCTGAAGAAAATTTTATGACTTCGTATAAAGAAAAGTTTGGAGACCTGAAAATTCGGGGATCTTATGGTATACTTGGAAACCAGAATGTGGACGATTACTCCTACTTCACAACCTACTCGGTTTACACCAATTCGTACGGATTTAACAACGAGGCCGTTTCAGGAACAGGATTCAGCTTCGGAAACAGCGAATTGCAGTGGGAACAATCGGCAAACTTCAACATTGGAGCTGATTTAACTTTCTTCCAAAACAAATTTTACATTTCGCTTGATTACTTCAACAAGGTAACATCGAATATTTTGCTGACTCCGGTAGTTCCTTCAGTATTTGGCGGAGCAGTAGCTAAGGAAAATGCAGGCGAAATGCAAAACCAGGGTTGGGAAGCAACTTTAGGGTATCGTGCTACCACTGGTGCATTCAAACACGACCTGAGTTTCAACATAGCCGATTCGAAAAATAAAGTCACCAATTTTGGCGGGAACGAGCAAATCGATTCCGGAGACCAAATGCTTAAGATTATCAGGGAAGGTGAAGCTTTGGGCTCGTATTACGGGTACAAAACCGATGGCTATTTTCAGAGCTACGAAGAGATTGCCAACAGCGCGCTTCCAATTGGCGCCACAGTGCAGCCCGGCGATGTGAAATACAAAGACATGAATGACGACAGTGTAATTGACGACAAAGACCGCGTCATCATAGGTAATGCATTTCCGCGCTATACATTTGGCCTCAATTACAACCTTACCTGGAAAGGATTCGATCTGGGCGTTTTGATTCAGGGAGTTGGCAAGCGCGATATGTTTTTGCGCGGCGAACTGGTTGAGCCATTTCACTCAAACTATTCATTCGTTATGTACACGCATCAGCTCGACTATTGGACTCCAACCAATACCGATGCCTTATGGCCAAGGCTTTCGTCGCCGGGTTCAGCATCGAATACCAACAACTACCAGAAAAGTTCAGACATATATATCTTCCACGCGGCTTATTTGCGGTTGAAAAACATTCAGTTGGGATACACTTTGCCGAAACAATTCACTTCGAAGATCGGGATTCAGAAATTTCGTCTGAATGTGAATGCTCAGAATCTGTTCACTTTGTCGAACGTGTCATTTATCGATCCTGAATCTACAGAATTCGGAAATAACATGGGTGGAACGGGTGGTTCAGGAGCAAACAGCGGTCGAAACTACCCGACACTGAAATATTATGGATTTGGTTTAGATCTGGAATTTTAAAAGAGAATCACGATGAAAAAGAAATTCTTAAAATATAGTACAGGTATTGCGGCTGCAATTTTATTGATATTCACATCCTGCAATAAATTAGACCTGGCGCCTACAAACAAATTTACAGAAGAAAATTACTGGACTTCTGCTGAAAAAGCCAACATGGTTTTGAACATGGCCTATAGTCAAATCTACAACAACGTTAACGATCCTGCCAACGGGAACAATGACTATTATGGTTATTTTTTTAAAACAGAAGCCTTATCCGACAATATTTATGAAGGGCGTGGATCCTCCAGTGAAAAGGCAATCTCATCAGGACAGGCAGATGCATCAAATGGTCGCTTTTCCAAAGAGTGGAAAGATTGTTACGCCGGAATTAAAACCTGCCATACATTTCTCGAAAATGTTGACCGGATTGAAAACATGGACGAAACGCTAAAAAGCCGTATGAAAGCTGAAGCACGTTTTATACGCGCATATCTGTATTTCAGGTTGACTACCTGGTTTGGCGACGTTCCGTTGTTCGATAAAGATATTGTATTGTCTGACTCGAAAACAATTGCACGCACACCGCAGGCCGATGTTTTGACTTTCGTACGCAACGAACTGGACGACATTCTACCACTTCTTCCGAAAAAAGAAGAATATGCTGATGCTGATAAAGGACGGATTACTTCGGGAGCTGCTGTCGCCCTAAAAGCCCGCACCTATCTTTACAGCAGCGATTGGGAAAATGTAGTTTCTTCCTGCGAAAAACTGATCAGCACAACCGATTATGGCCAGTATTCATTATTTTCTTCATACAACGGTTTATTCCTTCCTGAAAACGAATACAACAGTGAAGTAATTCTCGATCTGGGGTATGTACCGTCGTTACGCACATGGAGTGACTATTACGATTTGGCTCCGCTTTCTGTTGGTGCACGTGTTAATGCCATGTCGCCAACTCAGGAGCTGGTTGACAATTATATTATGCTGAACGGGAAACCGATTAATGCTGAAGGTTCAGGATATAACGAAAGCAATCCGTACAAAAATCGCGACCCGCGCATGACGGCCACTGTTGTTTACCAGGAATTTCCGTGGAAAAAACCCGATGGCACCATTCAGACCATTTACATTAAACCCGGTACAGCGCCCGACGAATCGGCAGCAGTTGACGAATACAAGGGACAAGGTTCGAACTCAACATCAACTGGTTATTACATGCGCAAATATTACGATCCGACATCTTTGGCCAGTTTTACTTCAGGCTTAAACCTGATTTTAATTCGCTATGCCGATGTGTTGCTGATGTATGCTGAAGCTAAAAATGAACTTGGACAGATGAACGAAAGTATCTGGAACATGAGTGTTAAAGCACTGCGTGTACGTGCCGGATTCACCGATCCTGAAGCTTTAGTCTTTAATTCAGCCTGGTCAAAATCCGAACTTCAGACGATTATTCGCAGCGAACGCCGCAGCGAGCTGGCTCTCGAAGGATTGCGGATTTTCGATCTCCGTCGATGGAAGACCGCTGAAACAGTTTTGAACGGCTACCCCCACGGAGCTCAGTATGGCGATGCAGCAACCGACAACGGATACATTCGCCTGGATAAACGGTCTTTCAATCCAAACCGCGATTATTTGTGGGCTGTTCCTCAGTCGGAAAAAGACTTGAATCCAAATCTGGGACAAAATGAAGGGTATTAATATCAGGAGTATAAAATAAAACGAAATAGAATAACATTAAAATACATTTGATTATGAAAGCAATATTGATCAAACTTACAATAATAACATCTGTACTATTGGCCTTTGTGGGATGTACAAAAGACGAATTAAAAGACACAAAGGTGACTGCTGTAAAAGCGCTTTATGAGCCTGCTGAAGCAAAATCGGTGGTTTTGCAAAGTTCAGCTTCGGCATCACTTTATTTCGAATGGGAACCTGCCAAAGCTGAAGATAGCGGCATGGTTTTGTATGAAGTTGCTTTTGACGTGGAAGGCGGAGATTTTTCAAATCCGGTTTACCGCATGGCTTCCGACAATAACGGTGGTTACAACCATGCAACAATTACGCACAAACAGTTAAATAAAATTGCGGGCATGGCAGGTATCGAATCGGCTGAAACCGGAAAACTGATTTGGACTGTCTTCTCTTCAAAAGGCATAAACGACATTCAGGCCGAAGAGATCAGAACGCTTGAAATTACGCGTTTATCAGGTTTTGCTGATGTTCCGGTTGATGTATTTGTAACAGGCGAAGGTTCTGAAGGTGGAACAGATCTTTCGAAAGCCCGAATGATGAAAGCAACAGCCAACGGTGAATTTGAAGTCTATACCAAGCTGACTGCTGGTAAATCATACTATTTTACCGATGCGAAAGTTGGAAGTCCACGTACGTTCTATGTTGAAAACAATTTGGTAAAAGAAGGAACAACTACAAACACGATTGCAAAAACAGGCGTTTACCGCATCAATCTCGATTTCAATGTTGGTTCAGCCGTCTATACTGAAATTACTGATTTCCAGTTGTTCTTCTGCCCAACCAACGAATTCCTGTTCTCAATGGGTTATACAGAAAATGGTATTTTCAAAGCTACGAGTCAGCCAATTACCTTTAAACAAGAAGGTTGGGGACGTGACGAACGCTATAAATTCAAAATGACAACCATTAATGCTGCCGGCGAAACTGTTGAAGAATGGTGGGGAACACCAAATACCGACAGCAGACCAAACGCATCAAGTCCGGCTTCATATTATTATCTGTATCCGGTGAACAATAGCCAGTGGGATGGTAAATTCAAATTTGCCGGCGAAATGGACCTGGCTCTTGTCGATGTTGCAGCTTATTTCAATGCCGATGGCGAATACACGCATTCGGTAGTAAAAGTAGGAGACCAGTAAACCTAGTGTATAAATTCAGGAGGGCAGGCAATTTTAAAACCTGCCCTCTCTGATAAACCAGTATGATTCAAACATGATGAACAAGTTTTTATATTTACTTTTAGTTATTTCGGCACTGTTTCAGGGGTGCAGTAAGAAAGATGATCCGGTAAACACCGGAACCGAAGAATATGTGATTGACTGGGATGCGGCGGCCGACAGCAGCAGTTCAAACATGGTTCTTTCGTATTGGAATGCTGCCGGTTCGTATTTTAATTTCGACAACAGCGGGCAGAAAAATTTCAACTACTGGCCTCAGGCTCATGCACTCGATGTGATGGTTGACGCCTATAACCGCACCAACGATAATCTTTACAAAACAACCATTTCAAATTGGTACGAAGGTGTAAAAAGTAAAAATGGCAATACTTTCCTGAATGTGTATTACGACGACATGGAATGGATTGCCTTGGCTATGTTGCGGGCATACGATGCCACACAGGACGATCGTTTCAAAACAGCTTCGCAGGAAGTTTGGGACGACATTCAGACCGGCTGGAACACCAATGCCGGAGGTGGAATCTCGTGGAAGAAAGATCAGCCATACAGCAAAAACGCCTGTTCGAATGGCCCGGCCAGTATTTTGGCTGCACGAATGTATCAGCAATTTGGTCAGGCAAGCGATAAAGAATGGGCTTTGAAAATTTACGACTGGGAAAAGGAATATTTATTCAACCGGCCAATGGCGCGGTTTACGACAACATCGACAGTCGAACGGGAAACATTCAGACCAACTGGATTTTCACCTATAACGAAGGAACATTCCTGGGTGCGGCACTCGAGCTTTATAAAATTTCAGGAGAAAAAGGCTATTTGAATGATGCGGTTAAAGCGGCTGATTACACGTTGAATAATTTGGTCGACAGCAACGATCGTCTTCTGAAAAGTGAAGGCGACGGCGATGGTGGATTATTTAAAGGTGTGTTTGTGCGCTATTTTACGCAGTTAATTCTTCTTCCTGATTTGGACAGTGCAACGAAGAAAAGGTACATTAATTTTATAAAGCTAAACGGTGAAACACTTTGGCGTAAAGGTACCAACAAGCAATTGGTATTGTTTGGCTCGTACTGGAAAACAAAACCCGATTCTACATCCGAATTAACCACACAAACAAGCGGCGCGATGCTCATAGAGGCAATGGCGCTTCTGAACAATCTGGAATTACTAAATAAGTAGTAAAACCTCAAAATCGGATGAGTAAAAGAAAGTCTGAAAATGTATTATTGCAGAGTCTGGAAATAAAATCGTTCGGAATCTAAATTAAACCAACCAAACCAAAAATCGATGAAAAATATTTTTGTGGTAACCCTGTTTTTAATCGCTTGCACAGGATTATTCGCACAGGATCAGCTAACCAAATATGTTAATCCTTTTTTAGGAACTGCAACATTGTGGGACAGCATTGACATTGGTTACAAACCAACTCACCGCACATGGGGCGCCGAAGTTTTTCCCGGGTCTTCACTGCCAAATGCCATGGTTCAATTAACACCGGTTACAAAATTTCACAGCGGCTCAGGGTATCAGTACGAAGACACTGTGATTTATGCCTTTGCCCATACCAGCAAGGGGCATTGGAACTTATGCCACATTCCGTTGCTTCCGGCTACCGGCAATTTCTCTCCTGATGATTATTGCTCATCATACAGCCATCAAAATGAATCAGCACATCCGGGTTATTACCAGGTTTTTCTTGAAAGGTACGGTGTTGATGCCGAATTGACGTCCACTTTGCGTTGCGGATTTCATAAATATACATTCAGGAACGGTGAAAGCAAAAAAATGATTGCTGATCTTTCCAGAGCTAACGAAAAAGTTCGCAGTTATGAAATTAATCAGGAAGGTGATCACGTATTTAAAGGTTTTCAGGAGCTTGGTGAGAAGATGTATTTTTATGCGGTAACCAACCAAAAAATCAAAAACATCGAATTGCTTAAAAAGGATAAAAGTGAAATTTCGGTGGTCAATTTTACTGATTCTCCCGGTCCACTGGAATTGCAAATTGGCTTTTCGTTTGTAAGCATTGCCAACGCGAAAGAAAATCTGGAGAAGGAAATGCTCGGGAAAAGTTTTCAGGAGGTAAGAGCCGAAGCCACAAAAACTTGGGAAACTTTATTATCTAAAATAAAGGTAACCGGCGGCTCTGAAAGGCAACGTGGCTTATTTTACTCGACTTTTTATCGATCGTTTTTATGGCCCGCACTGCGAAGCGATGTAAACGGCGATTTTACAGATCGTGAAGGTAAAGTAGTGAACAAGGGTTTTAACTATTACACCGAACCATCGTTGTGGGACGATTACCGGAATAAACTTGTTTTGCTGGGAATGGTTTCGCCGGAAGTTACGGTCGACGTAATTAAATCGCTGATCGACAAAGGTGAGAAAACCGGATTTATGCCAACATTCTTCCATGGCGACCATGCAGCCCCGTTTATTGCCGGAACTTATCTGCGCGGAATACGTGGTTTTGATGTGAAAAGCGCCTACAATCTGCTTTTGCGCAATGCGACTATGGAAAACAAAAGCAGGCCGCGGATAATGGAATACATTGAAAAAGGTTATATATCGGAACCCGATTTGGCAAACCCGAAACTGGAAACCGTTGCCGCAGCCGGAGTGACCAAAACGCTCGAATATGCTTACGATGATTATGCCGTTGCACTTCTGGCCAAAGAATTGGGCGACACAGCCAATTACCGCATGTTGATGAAACGTACCGGCAATTATAAAAACATGTTCGATCCCTCAACGGAGTTGATGCGCGGACGGCTGGCCGACGGTTCCTGGATCAAAAAATTCGATCCCGAATTTATCTATTACGAATACATGTACCGTGAAGCCAATGCCTGGCAATCTTCATTTTTCGCTCCGCACGATGTGGCGGGGCTAATTGGTCTGTACAAAAGCAAAAACGATTTTGAAAAGAAACTTGATGACCTCTTTTCAATTCCCTACAAAGGAGCCGAAGCCTACAACATATCAGGATTTATCGGTCAGTATTGTCATGGAAACCAACCCGATCATAGCTTTCCCTGGCTATACTATTTTGTGGGCAGGCAGGAAAAATCGCAGGTTTTGCTCGACAGCATTATGAATCACTTTTACGACATGGGCAAAGACAAACTGGCCTATGCCGGAATGGACGATGCGGGCGAGAATTCTTCCTGGTACGTTCTCACCGCAATCGGACTTTATACATTTTCTCCTGCCGATCCTGAATACATTGTCTCCGTGCCGCTTTTCGATAAAGTGAAATTCGACCTCGGTGAAAAAACATTTACAATCCTGAAGAAGAATTCAGGAAAGAAAATAAAACGTATTACGTACAACAATAGAAAAGTTGACAGCTATTTTATTTCGTACGACGAATTGAAGAAAGGAAAAACCCTGGTTGTTGAAACGGAATAAGCTAAACCCAAATTAAAAAATTTAGACGGTTTAATTTTTATTCTTTTCTCTCCGGGAAATTTAAACAATCGCTAATATCTTCCTGAGATGTTTTTGCCGATACTTTAATTTGTTTATCAAATCGGCCGGATACATGTTTTTTGTTACGAATGGTTGAAAACAAACATCATTAGCAATCCTGCCTACCCCCGCAATTTTCAGTGTTTACCTAATTTTGAACGGCCTTTTTTTTCAGAAATGAATGACAGTTGTTTAACCGTTATTCCGGAATGTCAGGGCCAATTTTACTTAAATTTAAAAACATTGAAATGATACGAAATTTGCTTGTTCTGTTTCTCCTTTCCGTGGCTGCAGTTATGCTTCAGGCGCAAAATGTCCTGCCAGTTTACCTCAATCCTTCCAAACCAATCGAAGAACGTGTCGAAAACGCTCTATCGCTGATGACCACTGAGGAAAAAGTGGCGCTGTGCCACGCTCAGTCGAAATTCAGCAGCAAGGGAGTGCCACGCCTGGGAATTCCTGAAGTGTGGATGAGTGACGGCCCGCATGGTGTTCGCGAGGAGATTCAGTGGGACAACTGGGGCAATGCCAAATTTACAAACGATTCGTGCACCGCGTTCCCGGCGTTGACTTGTCTTGCGGCATCATTTAACCCCGAACTTTCACTGCTTTACGGAAAAGCCATTGGTGAGGAGGCTCGTTACCGCAAAAAAGATGTGCTTTTGGGACCGGGAGTAAATATTTACCGCAGTCCGCTGAATGGACGGAATTTTGAATATCTGGGCGAAGATCCGTATTTGGCGTCGAAAATGGTAGTTCCATACATTCACGGCGTTCAGGAGAATGGAGTTTCGGCCTGCGTTAAGCATTTTGCACTGAACAACCAGGAACAGTGGCGTGGACACATTGATGTGGAATTGAGCGACCGCGCTTTATACGAAATATATTTACCAGCCTTCAGGGCGGCGATTGTTGACGGGGGCGTTTGGTCGGTTATGGGTTCGTACAATCAGTTTCGTGGCGAGCATTGCTGCCACAACGATTTGCTCCTGAATAAAATCCTGAAAACGGATTGGAATTTTGACGGCGTGGTAATTACCGATTGGGGCGGCGCCCACAATGACCTGCAAGCTGCCATGAATGGACTCGACATTGAAATGGGAACCGGAACGGACGGGTTAACCACTTCGAGTCAGAATGCTTACGATTTTTATCATTTAGCCAATCCATTCTTGAAATTGGTGAAAAGTGGAGAAGTGCCGGAAGACATCCTGAATGACAAAGCCCGCCGTGTTCTCCGGCTGATTTTCCGTACAAACATGAGTCCGGACCGGCCCTGGGGAAGTTTTGTAACTCCGGAACATTCGGCCGTGGCAAACCGTGTGGCAAAGGAAGGAATTGTATTGCTGAAAAACGATCAGCAAATTCTGCCACTGGATGTAAAAGCCAACCAACGAATACTGGTTATAGGCGAAAATGCTACCCGGAAAATGACGCTTGGCGGAGGTAGTTCCGAGTTAAAAACCAAATACGAAATTTCACCGCTTCAGGGGATTCAAAAAACGTTTGGAGCACAGGCCGAAGTTAAATATGCCATGGGGTACGCATCGGGAGCGCCAGCTTACGGCCGCGAACTTCCATCGAAATACAATGCAGACACACTCCGGAACGAAGCCGTTAAAATGGCTAAAAATACCGATGTTGTTCTGTATTTCGGTGGTCTCAATAAAAATCATTTTCAGGATTGCGAAGGTGGTGACCGAAAACAATATGAGTTACCATTTGGGCAGAATGAGTTGCTTACCGAATTGCTGAAAGTGAATAAAAAGGTGGTTGTTGTTTTGATCAGCGGGAATGCTGTGGCAATGCCCTGGCTAAATCAGGTTCCCGCCATTTTACAGGCCTGGTATTTAGGTTCCGAGTCCGGAAATGCCATTGCTTCGGTTCTTTCCGGAGAAACCAATCCTTCCGGAAAACTGCCTTTTACGTTTGGCGCGAAACTAACGGATTATGGAGCGCATTCGTTCGACAAACTTTGTTTCCCTGGCGACAGTATCAAAGAAGTGTATAAAGAAGATATTCTGGTAGGTTACCGCTGGTTCGACACCAGGAATATTGTGCCGCTCTTTCCTTTCGGATATGGGCTTTCGTATACAACTTTCAAGTTCGAAAAAGCATCGGTTGACAAATCAAAATACAGCAAGACAGATGTGGTTAAACTTTCGGTTATGCTTACAAACTCCGGAAAATCTGATGGTTCGGAAGTCATCCAGGCCTATATTCAGGCTAAGGAATCGTCGGTTCCCCGCCCCGAAAAAGAGCTGAAAGGTTTCAGCAAGGTTAGTTTGAAAGCTGGCCAAAGCAAAGTGGTCAATCTGGAATTGCCTGTCGGCGACTGGGGATTTTACGATGATGCCAGCAAACAGTTTAAAGTGGAGTCGGGTCAATTCGTAATTAATCTGGGCACTTCATCACGCGACATCAAACAACAAATTCCGGTGACCGTGGAATAAGAAACTAATACATACATATTTAACCTTAAGTTTCATGATTGTTTTGTTAAAGATTTAATCAAAATCGTTAGGAAAAAATCACACGCCCCACTGTTGATAAAATTGTACAATTAATTAGATGATAACCGGGATTTTGTCTTGTAAATGCAAAATCCCGGTTATTTTTGTGGGCTTGTAAATCCCTTTTCTTCAAATTTATGGATCACAAAAAGCCTGATTTTATTTCGGTTTACGCCCAGTTGCCCGACTTGAGCCGGAATGTGATAAATGTATTGGTGGTAAAATATTCGGGAGTAAACAAATACGACTCCCTGAGATATTTTCAAAATAAAATTGATGCTAAAAAAGCACAGAAGGAGTACCAAAATGTATTGAACGCTCTAATTGAGAAGAAACTGGTAATTGAGTCTTCGAGCGGATACGATGTGCCATCTGGCCTGAAGATTGAATTATTCCCCAGGCTGATCACAGAAAAGAGATACAAGGATATGGCGCTCGCCATCCAGAAGGAGCATAATCTGTATAGTTACATACCTGTTACCGAATATATCCGCGATTTTCTGGTTGGTTATTATGTGGGCGAAAACCGGATTAGCAATGATGCTAATGTTCGTCTGATGTCAAAAGCCATAGAAGCTGCCCCCTTTATTTCCGAAATGCTTCAATACCCCGAATATGACCAGACTTTTTTGCAATCGCCATTCCTTCTTTATAATTTATTGGATGCCATTCAGTTATTAAATGTTTTAAACTTTCAGGATTATACCTCTACCCAACATTTTTTCGAAAGGAATCCCTCGTTCGACGGGCTGTACAATCAGGTGCTAATCCAAAAAGCGGAAATGCTGTTTCAACTTGGAAAGATTGACGAAGCGGATCTCTTGGTTAAAACCCTTTACAACACTGATTCGCTGCTTCTGAAATTTCAGATTGAATTATTCCGGGGAAATTTCGAATTGTCGGCAAGTTATTTCGAAAAAGCACAGGTTACTGATAAGGACGGCACCAAAATTTCGAAAATGGAATTTGGCCTTTACTACGAATTCTTTTATTGGTTATGCTTTGCATTTGCACCTAAAATATTGACATTAAAGAAGCTGGATGTTGCCATTAATAAAAAGATAAAAAGTAAATATAGCGAAGACCATTTCTTGCTGCCCCTTCTTTTCTTCCTGAAAAATGATATGGCACAAGCTGAGAGTAAGTTTAACCAGATAAACACAATGAGTTGTTTCACAACAACCAGCTTCAAATCGGTGTATTATTTGATTTTGGCGTATGTCATCAAAGGCGGGTTAAATTCAAGCCTTTATCCTTTGGCCCGAAATACAGGCAACAAACTTAACTTGACTCAACGGTGGTTATTTTTGGGCGAGCTTAACTTTATTCTCGAAAAATCGGGATTTGATGCCGATGCTTTTGCGATCCCTGCAGGGCTTGAAACGAACAGGCGCCCTAGCCTGATGAGCCGTTTGAGTCTTCCGGAGAAATGGGAACAATTACTCGACGGGCTTTTAACCCTGACCAAAGGCAAAGGCGAAACGCAAAGAAAAGATCTGGCTACCGCCCGTGTGTGCTACCTGGTGAATATGGACAAAGGGATCATCCAACCTATCTCGCAAACCATCAATGCAAAGGGTGTTTGGAGCGCTGGCCGGAATATCGCCCTGAAACGGTTTAAAGACCAGCAGGTAGAGGGCATGACCGAACAAGACCGAAAAGTAGCCGCTTCGATAAGCCATTACACAGGATATTATAATTCGACCGAATACAGCATGGATTTTGACAAAGCTATTGCCGAATTGTGCGGGCACCCTTATTTATTCCTTTTTTCAAACCCATCGGTTTCGGTTGAGCTGGTTAAAGCCCAGCCAGAGATTGTAACCGAGAACGGCAAGTTTGGTATAAAGCTCAAAACCAATATTATCGATGCTGACCAGCGTTCAGTACTGGTTAAAGAAACGCAAACACGGTATAAACTTATATCACTTAGTCCTCAGCAACAGACCATTATACGACTTATCAACCAGGGGATTACGATTCCTGTCAAGGGAAAAGCTAAATTAATCGAAACCGTTTCAAGTCTAAGTGGATTGATGACAGTTCATTCTGATTTTGCAGAGGAAAATGCAGAGGTTAAGTCGATTGAGGCCGATACGCGCATCAGGGTTCAGATTGTGCCTATTGGCGACGGCTTAAAAGCGCAGATGTTTGTAAAACCATTAGGAACTGAACCTCCCTATGTAAAACCTGGTATTGGGGGAAAAGTGGTATATGGAATGGTTGATGGTGAAAAGTGTCAGGCTGTACGGAACCTGAAGGCCGAAAATGCCAACGCGGTAAAACTGGTTAATGGTATATCCGCTTTCATTGATACCGATTTAATTGAAGAGGCTGGCCTTTTTTCCGATCCTTATGATTGCCTCAACCTGTTGGAAGTGCTCAACGAAAACGCTGATATTGCTACTGTTGAGTGGCCAGAAGGTGAACATTTCAAGATGAAAAAGTCAGCTTCTTTTGCCAACTTAAGCCTCAGGGTAAAAGGGAAAGGGCAATGGTTCGATTTGGACGGGGAACTGAATATTGACGAAGATACCGTAATTAGCCTGAAAGAGCTGCTTCGCCTGAACCGCAAAAGCAAAGGCCGTTTCCTTGAATTGAAAAAAGACGAATTTCTGGCGCTTACCGAAGAACTCAAAAAGCACCTCGATGAGCTTGAATCCTATTCAACGATCGATAAAAATGGCGTATCGGTCAATCGGTTTGCCACGCATGCTTTGGAAGAAATAACCAGCCGGGCAGCCTCATTCAAAACCGATAAGTCGTGGAAAGAATTCCAGAAGCGCATCAAAGCCAATTTAACCGATGATGTTCAGGTGCCGGCTACGCTCGATGCCGAGTTACGCCCTTATCAGGAAGAGGGATTCAGGTGGATGGCGCGGCTGAAAACCTGGGATGCCGGAGCTTGTCTGGCCGACGACATGGGTTTGGGGAAAACCGTTCAGGCGATTGCCATGATGCTCCACCTGGCCGAAAATGGTCCAATATTGGTGGTTTGCCCCGCATCGGTAGTTCCAAACTGGGGCAGCGAATTGCAAAAATTTGCCCCAACCTTAAATATCGTGAACCTGAAACAAGGAAACCGCGAAGATGCCTTTACTGCGTTGGCCGCGTTCGATGTGCTGGTTATCACGTATGGATTGCTTCAAACCGAAGAGGAACGTATTTCGAAAATCATCTGGGCCATGGCAGTTTTAGACGAGGCCCACGCGATAAAAAATACCCAGACCAAATCGTCGAAAGCTGCCATGAATATCCAGTCTGGTTTTAAATTGGCGCTTACCGGTACCCCGATCCAAAACCATTTGGGTGAATTGTGGAACTTGTTTAATTTCTGCAATCCAGGCTTGCTGGGAACTTTGCCCCAATTTACCGACCGGTATGTGAAAACCGAAATTCAGGCACAGAAAAACCACCTGAAAAAACTAATCACCCCATTTATTTTACGCCGGACAAAAAACAAGGTACTCGACGAATTGCCGCCCAAAACAGAAATTACCCACTCAGTTACGTTAAGCGAGAAAGAACTGGCGTTTTACGAGGCTTTACGGCGTGAAGCGATCAATACCATCGAGAACAATGGTGGCGGAAACGGCCAACAACACCTTCAAGCTTTGGCCGAAATCACCAAACTTCGGCTCGCCTGTTGTAATACTGCGCTTGTAAACAAAGACATACAATTGCCATCTGCAAAACTCGAAGCTTTTTTCGAGATCGTTGAGGAATTGCGTGCCAATAAACACCGGGCATTGGTGTTCAGTCAGTTTGTGATGCATCTGGCCATTGTGCGAAAGGAACTGGACAAACAAGGCATCAGTTACCAATATTTAGATGGCTCTACTCCAATACCCGACCGCCAGGCTGCCGTAAAAGCTTTCCAGGCGGGCAAAGGCGAGCTTTTCCTGGTCAGCCTGAAGGCTGGTGGACTGGGGCTGAACCTTACGGCTGCCGATTATGTGCTGCACCTCGACCCGTGGTGGAACCCCGCCATTGAAGACCAGGCCAGCGACCGCGCCCACCGCATCGGCCAGTTGCGTCCGGTGACCATTTACCGTTTGGTTGCCAAAAATACCATCGAAGAGAAAATACTGCGGTTACACTCCACCAAGCGCGACCTGGCCGACAGTTTGTTGGATGGTACCGACCAAAGTGCCCGTTTGTCAACAGTTGATTTGCTGTATTTGCTGAAAGAAGTTTAGAATTGGGTCTATTTATAAGTGACAAAAATGATAAAAGTTGCATGTTTGTCATTTATACATTCAGGTTGCTTTACGAATTACAGAGAAGCAAACCATTGAAAGAGAATTCGGCAACTTGTTGGCAATTAAAGACAATTACCCCAAATATCTAATCACGCTTGATGATTATTCCGGAACAAGTTACGAAGGGATTATTCACCTGCCATTAAGAAAGTTTCTGTCTGAATTTGTTTAACCCGGTTTTTACGCTTTGAAAAGTGCATCCATCTTAATATCATTCTGCACAAGTCCGGTTGAATAGCTATTGGGTTGAAGGCCAAAAGTAGTAATCAGGCTAATAAAAACCGATTTCCGGGTTTTGGTTTCGGTCCTGAATGTACCAACCTTGTTGCGCAATTCTTCAGCATATTTCGAATCAATTACAAACGGATTGATTGAGAATTTCATTTCACAAAGATTTATGACCTGATCGCGACGATCTATCACCAAATCAATTTGTGCTCCATTTTTAATTGTCGTGCTTCGCCATGAGGATGAGGTACTTTGCACGCCACTAATACCCAAAGCTTTTTTGATCTGTGGCAAATGGTAAAGGCAAACCTGTTCGAATGCATATCCACTCCACGCCCTGTATCTTGGATTATCAATCATATTCATCCACTGATTTGTTTCACCCGATGGACTTTCCGCGATAAATTTCAAATAAAAATGGGTGTAAAAATCAATCAATTGATAAATACTATTTTTTGTTTTTTTACCCAAGGGCTTATACTTCAGGATAAAACCGCTTTCTTCCAATTCGTCGAGTAAGCGGCTCGTACTCCCGGCATTGGGTAGTCCGGTTTGTGTAATTATTTCATCACGGGTGAGTCCCAGACTTTTTTTTGCCAGTACGCCTGCAATGACCGAATGTTTTTCGTGTTTGTTGAAGAGCGATTTAAACAGGATTTTATATTCGTTGCGCAAAATTCCGTTTTCGCTAAAGCAAATATCCTCAATGTTTTGCATTGCACTTCTTCCCGGCTTAACCTCTTCCCAATAAAACGGGATGCCCCCCATAACCATATACAATTGAATGATCTGATACCGGTCGAGCAGAGTGTTTTTTTGCTCCAGAAATTGTTCACACTCGTACAAGGTAAACGGTACAATTTTCATTCGTTTGGTTACCCGGTTGTGCAGTCCTCCCTTGTTGTTGATTAACTTATTGATCATCCATGACGCTGCAGATCCACAAGCAACTAACAGAACGTCATTTCGGTTTGAAGCCCAGCTATTCCAGAAATGTTCGAGGGCTGAAATAAACCCTGACCTTGGAGTGTCAAACCAAGGAAGTTCGTCAATAAAAACGATTTTTTTTTCGTCGCTATTCAGTTCGAGGCAGGTAATTAAATTCTGAAATGCAGTAAGCCAATCCTTAGCCAACAAAAAGTCATGATCCGGAGTGATTTTTCGCATGGCCAGGTTGAAATTGGTAAGTTGTTTTGCCAGACTGGTATTGCTTAATCCTGTTACCTGAAAGGTAAAATTGCCTTCGAAAGCATTGCGGATAAGAAAAGTTTTACCCACCCTGCGCCGACCATAAACTGCAATAAATTCAGATTTTCCAGATTGATGCAATTCCTGAAAGGTTTTCAGATACTCAATACGCCCAACTATTGTTCTCATTAGTGTCATATTTGGCTTAAAGTGATTTCATATACAAGTTTAAGCCAAATATAACATTTGTAATTTAATTATTTGGTCTTTCCCACGATAGAAAGTTTATTCAATAAATTCATAATTGGCTTAAAGTTGCAGCTTATGGCACTTAAAGCCGATTATAGATGAGCAAGATTAGAAAGTTTGATCGATTTACCCATACCATTCTCGTGTTCGTTTGGTTCTATTCAAACAGTCGATGGCAATATTCACATTATTGACCACCTGAAAATCGAACATTCCCACGCAAATAAAGTCGGCGCCATTGTCGTAAGCCCATTGAAATCCGTCTTTAGGTTCAATAGCTCCTGCCGCCAGCACTTTAAAACCCATAACCGGAACAGTGGCTTTGTTTACAAAATCAATTGTGCGTTCAGGAAAAAGGCAAAACATGTTGTTGTGAAAACGATTGTGATCGAGGTAATTTTTACCGTCGACCTCAAACGGGAAACGGTTTTCGCGAGGGTGAGCCGACCAGTACTGATCGTGATGCATGGTTTTCATGTAATAATCTGGAATGATTCCCTGATCGGCACAGGCAATCAGCGATTCGATTGAATGCGATGCCAATCCTGCCGTGTAGCCTTGTTGGCGGATGTGTTCCATCATTTCATGTATCACTTCAATTTTATTGTCGCGCACCAGCCAGTCGCACCAGTTGCCCTGAATCTGCATGATGTCGACCCCAAAATCGATGGCTTTGTCGATGTTCTCGAAATATAGTTTTTTGTTTGTATTTGGCCCAACTTCTGCCAGTTTCTGATTATTCAGATTGGGCCCTACTTGTGTGATGACTTTGATTTTGCTACCAGTCATCCTTTTGTATTTGGCTAGCAGCGGGTTCGATGGAAAACCAATATTGATGGTGTTGATTCCGGCTTTTTCAGCCAATATCAGGGTTTCGTAAACTTTTTGTTCTGTATTGTAGGCCTTGAAAAGTGTATCGGTGTAAATCAGGTCGCGGGCATGCGACCATCCGCCAATCAGGTTACCTCCGGCTATTAACCGGCTGATTTCGTGTTGGCCAATTTTGCCTTTCGGAAGTTCGCCTTTCAGCTCATTCAACGCCATTTGTTTCTCCTGAATAGTGGCGCCCGACATCACATCAACGCCATACGTTTTAAAGTTACTGACAGCACCCCAGCCCATCGCACCCAAAACCGGTAACGTAGCCAGATTTTTCAGGGCCTCGCGGCGCGATGTACTGCTGTCGGATTCAGGAATAATTGACTTCTTTCTGCTTCGTGAAAGATTCCGTAGCGTATCGATGCTGTAACCCTTTTCAGGATAAAAAAACAGGAAAAGCAGAGCTGTTGTTTCGATGAAAAGCCTGTCGACAATAAACAAATGACCTTCAGAAGCACTCATCAGCGGGCTTCCAAAGGGCGGATAGGCGAAATAATACAGGGTGAGCAAAGCCGCTCCGCAAATGGATGCTATCCGGCTGAAAAGTCCGATAAACAAAGCCAGCCCGATGAGTAACAATCCGTACATATTCATAAAATCACTGGCCTGAAGTATCGCCGGAGAATTGGCAATCGCATGGTAAAATCCGGAAAAAGCGCCGGAAGTATTCAGTAAAAATCCGGAAGCGGTCCAGTTGTCCTGAAGTATTTTTGAAAGTCCTTCGTACAAAAAATGCCAGCCAATGGCAACGCGGAGAATGGTAATAAATAAACGGTTGTAAAAAGGTTTTTGCAGAAGTTTCATGTTCGGTAGGTTAGATCGTTTGTTGCTCGGTTTGGTTCAAAATCAGACCGTTAATTTCAGCAACTTTTTTGAAAAAACAGCAAAAGAATGACTTTTTATTAAAAACCACATAGACACATGGAACACAATAGAATCAAATAATTCATTTTATGTATTCTATGTTCCTGTGTGGTTCTAATTTAACGGTTTGCTTCCAGATGTTTAATCACAAATTTGATTTCTGAATAGCTGTAATCATTGCCTAAACCCGCTCTGATTTCGTTCATCCCACGGGGCTTATGTTTTTCAATATATTCCCGAATGGCTTTGCTTTTTTTCGGGTCAACCACTTGGTCGATCTGTAGTTCGCCGGTTCCGACAAATTGCGCCAGATGTCCTTCGATGGTTGAAACGGCCATTCCCCGATCTGCTGCAACTTCAGGAATAGTTTTGCCGCTTTTGAATAGTTCGAAGCTGGTTTCCTGCGAATTAAGTCCCGCTTGTTTTACTTCTTTTTCGGCTTCTACCGGCAAATCCATGCCTTTCTGGCGGCGGAAAGCAAACACCAGTTCCAGAATTTCCTTGCCAAACTGCTGCATCCGGGTGCCGCCCATACCTTTTACAACTTTGAGTTCGGTTCTCGAAGCGGGCAAGGTTTGTACTATTTCGTGCAGGGTTTTCTGCGGAAGTACCCGCCGGATCTCGATATTCAGCATATCAGCTTTTTCGTCGCGCCACTTTTTCAGGAGCGAATAGAATTCCGGATACATGGTGAACGACGATGAGCTACCGGAAGAATGACCTTTACTTCCGGTCTCCGGAACTTCAATGGCCGCTTTCGCTTTGGTTTCGAGATATGATTTTATGCTAAACCCGCTTTGGCTTAGTTCGAGGCAAACTTTTTTCGAATGAATTTCTTTCCGGAGTTTGTCGGCAGCTTCGTTGAAGCTTTTGCGGATGGCTTTGTTGTCGGTATCAAAAGTTGCAGCAGAAAAAGGCTCTTCAACAATGTTTAAAAGTTTGCCGGAGAAATAGTTGGCTGCTTTTTGAATTCGCTCCTGAAGTTGTTTATTTTCTTCGGTTGCATTTGATGTAAAAATCAGTTGTTTCAATTGGTTCTCAAATTTTTCGGCAACTCCAATCAGCTCGATTTGCAACGGAGCTGTAATTGTTCTCAACTGAGCTTGCAATGTTCCGAGCAGTTGCGCCGAGTGTTCTTCCCACAATTTTTGCAGGTATTGGATCTGCCTCAACATGGGTTTAAAATCGAATAGATCGGCCAGCAATTGCTGCACATATTCTTTGCGCGATTGTTCGAGTTCGGCTGGTCCGGGCTGATTTCGTTCCACATCGTCGGTAAACTGAATGACAGTGGTGTCGTTTTTAACACTGTGCGATGCTATTGGGGTACTTAAAACCAAGCCTTCCAGGGTTTTGCATCGGCTTAGCGCCACATAAACCTGTCCGTGCGCAAACGATGCCCGCGCATCGATAATTGCTTTTTCAAACGTCAGTCCCTGGCTTTTATGAATGGTAATGGCCCAGGCCAATTTGAGCGGAAATTGCGTGAATTTTCCAATAATATCCTCCTCAATTTCCTGCGTGGTTTCGTTCAGCGTATATTTTGCATTTTGCCATTCTGCTTTTCCGACATCAATGGTCGAGTAATCGCCGGGGCAGTCCACCTCAATATTTTCGTTGTCAATCCCGATGATTTTGCCAATTTTGCCATTGTAATAGCGCTTTTCAGCCGACAGATCGTTTTTTACAAACATTACCTGAGCGCCAACTTTCAGTTCTAAAACCTGATCAGTCGGAAATGAATACTCCGGGAATTCCCCGTCCACTTCAGCCTTAAACTGGTGCGATTTAGCTTTCAGCCCTTTGAGTTTTGCTTCGTTAATTTGCTGCGATTGGTAATTGTGTGTCGTAAGTGTAATGTAACCTTCTTTTTCGTCGGGATTAAAACCCGGAATGTATCGCTGGTTGAGTTCCTGAAGGGTGGCCGTATCCATCCGGTTTTCGCGCACTTTGTTCAGCAGGTCGATAAACCGCTGGTCGCTTTGGCGGAAAATATGAGTGAGTTCAATGCCAATAAATTTCGAGCGTTTCAGTGCATGACTGCTGAAGAAAAAGCAGGTGTCGTAATACGGTTTCAGGATTTGCCATTCGTCGTCTTTTATCACCGGGGCCAATTGCTGCAAGTCGCCAATCATCAGCAATTGCACGCCGCCAAAAGGTTTGTAGCGGTTTTTGTAGCGGCGTAAAACTTCATCAATTCCGTCTAAAATATCGGCGCGAACCATCGATATTTCGTCTATCACAAGCAAATCCAAACTGCGCATAATGTTGATCTTCTCGCGGCTGAACCGTTTGATTCCGGCAGATACATTCCCGTCAATTGGAACGGCAACTGGTCTTTGCTGATCAGGATTTACCGGTATTTGCGGACCGAAAGACATCTGGAAAAACGAGTGAATTGTTACCCCGCCAGCATTGATGGCAGCCACACCCGTAGGGGCAACCACAATCATTCGTTTAGGCGATTTTTTTTTCAAATTACGCAGAAAGGTAGTCTTTCCTGTTCCGGCTTTACCTGTCAGAAAAATATTCTGATTGGTAAACTGAAGAAAATTAAACGCAAGTTCGAGTTGCTGATTGGTCTGAAATTCCATGTTTTTGTTCTTAAATCGGGTGGGAAGCAAATACGTTGGGCAAAGTTATGAAAAGAAGGCGAATAGTTTATGAAGTATTGAACGATTTGCCTGATAAGCTTCAACCAAAACTTGCCTGGTGTAAACTGAAATTGTTTTAACCAAGGAAAGTAAAAAAAGCAAAATCCAGGATTCATTACCCCATTTGTTACCCCTCATTTTATACTCCGATTCTTTTCTTTGCCTAACAAGAGATCAAGATCAAATCTTATTCTTTTGGTGACAGGGGAACGATTATCGAAAATTCAGGTTAAAACGAAATTTTTTGTTTGTGGCTCTTCCTGAATTTCTGACAATGAGCGATCGGACAGAAAATACGACAGATAGATACAAACAATCTTTACATAGAAACCAGCATGGAAAACTTAAATCGTCCTGAATCAAAACGACTTCATTCTCTCGATGCATTGAGCAGATTGAACCCTTTCAGCATACGAAATTTTTTCATGGAATTACAACAGCAGGAGTAACTTATTATAGTACAATTCGTTTATTTTCTGTAATTTAATTGGTCAAACTAAACGTTTAAATCGAAGATATGACAAAAAGAATGGATACCCGCCGCGATTTCTTTAAGAAGTCACTTATTGCGGCTGCCGGAATAACCATTATTCCCCGGCATGTTTTGGGCGGAAATGGATTTCTAGCTCCAAGTGATCAGTTAACCAAAGCCATTATTGGTGTTGGCGGAATGGGTCAGGGACACATTGTGTATGAAGGCACCAAACTTCTGGCCATCTGCGATGTGGATAGAAATCATTTAGACAGTACGTTAAAAAAAGTTGGTTCCGATGTAAAAGGTTATTCCGATTTTCGTGAATTGCTGCTTCGTCCGGATATTGACATTGTGCACATTGCCACGCCACCACACTGGCACGGAATAATGTCGGTCATGGCGGCTGAAGCCGGTAAAGACGTTTGGTGCGAAAAACCTATGACGAGAACCATTGGCGAAGGCAAACGCGTGGTTGAGGCGATCAATGCAACCGGAAAAATGTTCAGGCTGAATACCTGGTTCCGGTTTAAAGATAATTTCTACGGACTGGGAACACCAGTAAAACCCCTGAAAAAAGTGGTTGAAAGCGGTGTTTTGGGCTGGCCGTTAAAAGTGACCATCAGCGGAGTGACCGGTTTCGACTGGAAATTTTACTGGGTTGGAAAAACAAACCTGCCACCGCAACCTGTTCCTGAAGTTCTGGATTACAACTTATGGCTGGGGCCATCACCAGATAAACCTTACAATGTACACCGCACACACCAGACTTTCCGCGGATACTGGGATTACGACAGCGGCGGCCTGGGTGACATGGGGCAACATTACATCGACCCGGTTCAGTATATTTTGGGCAAGGACAATACCAGTCCAATAAAAGTGGAAGTGGATGCACCGCAGCAAAACTATGATGCCGTTGGTACCTGGAGAAGAATTACATACACATACGCCGATGGTTGTCAGATTATTCTCGACGGCGAAAACAGGGATCAAAATGCGGCCTATATCGAAGGACCTAACGGCAAAATCTTCAGAGGTTTTAAGTCTGATATTCCAAACATTCAGGCTCTGATTGATACCCTTCCTGATCCTGAACCCCAAATTACTATTTTCAGCGATTCAGTTCGTTCGCGGCAGAAATTTGCCCTGAATGAACAGAATGGATTCCGATCGTCCACCATTGTGAACATGGGCGGAGTGGCTTTGCGACTGGGACGCAACCTGGAATTTGATCCGGTTAACCTGGAGTTTGTGAACGACGACGAAGCCAACGATCTGATCAACCAGCCAATGCGTGGAGAATGGAAGATTTGATAGAGTTTCGCGTTGCGGGATACGGGTTACGGGTTAACTCGCAACTCGCAACATCAAATAGTAAATTGTAAATCAGTAAATTGTAAATCCATACCGATGAAAATTACCCAAAGAATATTAATTGCCATTTTAGCCTTTTTCCTGGTCAGTCCGGTTTTTGCGCAGGATAATCGCACCCTGGAAACAAAGGTTGCCGATATTCTGGCCCAGTTTCCGGCACAAAGCAACGAACACACCAACAAACTGATGGTGCAGATTCTGGAAACAGGCGCCCCCGGAATTGCCAAATTCTGCGATCTGATTGTTCCTCCTGGAACGGGAAACGATGTTCAGGCCCGTTTTGCGCTCGAAAGTCTGGCCCGTTTTGCCGGCGCTCCGGAAAATAGTCAGGACCGGAAACTTGTTGAAAGTTCCTTGCTAAGTGCTTTGGATAAAGCAACCGACAAGGAAGTAAAAGCCTTTTTTATTCGGAGACTCGAATATTGCGGAGGTGTTACTTCAGTTCCAAAAATGGAGAAATACCTGAATTCAGGAGATCTTTATGCGCCTGCGCTGGCCGTTTTAACCGACATTGGCGGTGCAGAATCGGGTGCTCTGATCCTAAAAAACAGCCAGGATAAAAGTGGGTTGCAACTTCAGGCCATGGTAAAAACATTGGGTGACTTAAAATACCAGCCTGCCGAATTGTACCTGATTTCACTGGCGAAATCAAACGACAGCGCTTTGCTGTTACAGGTTTATTCGGCTTTGGCCAACATTGGTGGAAAAGCCTCGATGGCGACTTTCGAGACTGCTGCTAAAACGGCTAAATTTCAGTCCGATGCTGCCGCAACGATGGTTGCTTACCTGCAATATGCCAAAAATCTGGCGGTAAAAGGCGAAGCAAAACTCAGTAATAAATTGTGTGACGTAGTATTAAAAAATTGCACAAGCGATAACCAACTCATTTATCGTTCATCGGCGTTAACTGTTCCGGGTTTTGGCACCAATGCCTTGTTCCTGAAAGAGGTTCAGAATAAAAATAAGGCTTACCGAAATGCTGTTCTGAACTATGCTTCAGCGCAATTGAACAGCGAAAACATTGGATCGTGGATTGCCGAACTGAAAAAAGCTCCGGCCGAAACCAAAGCAGAAATTATACATTTCCTGGCCAACCGTACAGAGCCGGAAGTGCTTGAAAAAGCAATTCTTCCAAACCTGAATTCCGGAGAAGAAAATGTCCGGATTGAAGCCATTCGTTCACTGGCGATCAATCAGAAAAGCAAAGCCGTTCCGGTTTTAACCGACCAATTGCGCCATGCACAAAGCGATGCTGCAAAAGCTGAAATTGAAAAGGCTTTGCTTGAAACGACATCGGCTAAAGAGCGCGGTTTCCTCGCTTCGCAGCTCGAAGGAATGAATGATGGCGGGAAAGTGGTTTTGGTTGATGTGCTGGGCGCTCGCCGTGCCACTGAAACTTTTGGCGAGATGATGAAACTTTGTAAATCGGGAAATGCCAATATCCGTTCGGCCGCTTTTGCTGCACTTGAAACTGTTTCACGTCCCGAAAATACTCCTGAATTGATTGGATTGCTCAAACAAACTTCGGATAAAACGGCTGTCGAAAATATTCAAAATGCATTGATTTCACTTTATTCAGGAACAGAAAAACCCGACGCTGCTTTGGTTCTGAACGAAATACAAAATGGCGGACAAACGGATAAACTGATTCCTGTACTTTCGTCGCTCAACGACCCGAAAGCCCTGAAAACCCTAGTTGCTTTGCTCAACAACGGAAGTCAGGCGGAGCGCCAGGCCGCATTTGTTTCACTTTCAAACTGGAAAGATGCAACGGCAACTCCGCAGTTGTATGCCGTATTTACCAATCCTGAAATGAAAAATTTCAGGAGCGACGCTTTAAAAGCTTATTTGCGCATCACCTTAAGTTCAGAGCTGCCCGACGACCAGAAATTACTGATGATTGAAAAACTGATGGCGGCCTGTACATCGAACGAGGAAAAAGTTCCGGTGCTTAGAGCCGCTGTGAGCATGAAAACTTTCCTTTCACTGGTATTTGTTTCGGCTTATCTCGACGATCCTGAACTGGGCTCAACCGCGGCTTCGGCTGCAAAATCACTGTCCTTGCCTTCTTCAGGAAAGAAAAACGGGCTCACCGGGCAGTTTGTGGCCGATGTGCTGAAAAAGGTGATGGGTAAAATGACCGGACCCGACAGCCAGTACGACGTGATTGATGTGCGTGAATACCTTGAAAATATGCCCAAAGAAATTGGATATGTGAGCATTTTTGACGGGAAGGATCTGGATGGCTGGCACGGACTGGTGAAAAATCCGGTTGCACGCGCCAAAATGAGTAAAGAAGAACTGGCAAAAGAGCAGGCCAAAGCTGATGTTAAAATGTTGAACAACTGGTCGGTAAAAGATAACTGCATTGTTTTCAATGGAGAAGGCGACAACCTTTGCACGAAAAAAATGTACGGCGATTTCGAAATGCTGGTGGATTGGAGAATCAGTAAAAATGGCGACAGCGGAATTTATTTGCGCGGAACTCCTCAGGTGCAAATTTGGGACACATCGCGCGTCGACGTTGGCGCACAGGTGGGTTCAGGAGGTTTGTACAACAACCAGAAAAATCCGGGCAAACCGCTGGTTCTGGCCGATAATGCCATTGGCGACTGGAACACTTTCCGCATAAAAATGATCGGCGACCGCGTGACCGTTTACCTGAACGGCGTGTTGGTGGTCAACAATGTGGTGATGGAAAACTACTGGGATCGTTCAATCCCGATTTTTGCCAAAGATGCCATCGAATTGCAGGCACACGGCACTGATTTGGCTTTCAGGAATTTGTTTGTAAAAGAATTAAATACGGAAGAAACCCGGTTAAGCCCTGAAGAAACTGCTGAAGGATTTAAATTGCTTTTCAACGGAAAAGACCTGAACAATTGGGTAGGCGACAAAATCGATTATGTTCCTGAAAACGGCATGATGGTGGTGAGCCCCAAAGAAGGTGGCCACGGAAATATTTATACCGAAAAGGAATATGCTGACTTTATTATTCGCTTTGAATTTCAACTGACACCGGGCGCGAACAACGGACTTGGAATTCATGCCCCGCTTGAAGGCGATGCCGCATACATGGGCAAGGAAATTCAGATACTCGACAATACGGCCGACATTTACAAAGATTTGCAGCCGTATCAGTACCATGGTTCGGTTTACGGGATTATTGCCGCCAAACGTGGATTCCTGAAACCCGTTGGCGAATGGAATTCGGAAGAGGTGCATGTGAAAGGCGATGACATCAAAGTGACCCTAAACGGAACCGTAATTCTGGACGGAAACATGAAAGAAGCCAGCAAAAACGGCACTGCCGACCACAAAGACCATCCGGGATTGTTGCGCCATACCGGGCACATTGGTTTCCTCGGACATGGTTCGGACCTGAAATTCAGAAATATCCGAATTAAAGAGTTGTAGTTTGCAGTTGCCGGGGTCAATTTTCAGGAAAAGATTACAGCAACAAATAACGATTGAAACCCAAACTAAGTAGATTATAAACCGGCGCCTTCTGTTTGCAAAAGCAGGAGGCGTTTTTTTTCCGGAACTGACTTATCGGGTTATTGGTTGTCTCTCTGCCGGGCGCCAATGATTTTCTTCAATTGCGATGATATATAAATGCAAAATGCTCATTTTTATGCCGTTGCCAAGCTAAAAAAGTCGGGTAATGACGCTGGCTGTATAGCAAAACTAAAGACTGAAAAAAAGGTAAGCACCTTTTTAAAAAAGGACAGCACGAAATTGGGAAAACGTAAGCACGATTTGGGGAAAAGGTAAGCACCATTTTAAAAAAGGTAAGCACCATTTTCTAAAGCGAGATTCGTCGTTTGAGAAACCGGGTTCGCCATTCATTTTGTTCCATTGCATTCTGCTTTTAAAGTGAGAGAAAATCAAATCACAACTAGTTCCGTTTTGGAGAACTTCAGGAGAAAAAAAAGCCCTGCAACCATGAAATTGCAGGGCGAAACTATTTTAGAAGATGTTAGCCAACTATAAACTGTCGCCGAAATCCTGACGGAATTTAGCCACGAGTTTGTCAACCCAATTGCCGATTGGTTTCAGTTTACCCACGAAGAAACGAAGTACCGGAGGTTCTTCTGACCATTCTAATCCGCCAATCAGTTCGCGGTTATCGTAAAGCCATTGAATGCGGTCTTCGGCATATTTAACTTGCGACAAGGTGAAAACTCTTCTGGGAAAAGCCAGCCGCAGCAATTCAACGTCGGCCAGAACATCGTCGCCATTTTTGTCGCGCACACTCGAAATCGTTCCACGTTCCATTCCGCGGATTCCTGAAGCAACAAACAACGCAGCAGCCAAAGCTCCGGCTGGATATTGCGTTTGCGGTATGTGTGAGACAAACTGGCCGGCATCGAGGTGGCAACCCAAACCTCCGGCTGGCGTAATTACCGGGATTCCTTTGCTGTCGAGTGCATCGACCAGGTATTTGATAAATGTCGGCGAATGACTGATCACATCAAAATCGAGCGTTTCGTACAAACCTACCGCCATAGCTTCAATTTCGCGGACACTCATACCTCCATAAGTCAGGAAGCCTTCGTACAGCGGCACCCAGTCGCGCATTTTCATGTAAATATCGTGGTTGTTTGTGCAGATTCCACCCCCGCGGGTACAGCTAACTTTACGTCCGGAGAAATAAGAAAAATCGGTGTAGCTGAGCATTTCGTGCAGAATCGATTGGATGGTTTTGTTCTGATACCCTTCTTCACGGATTTTGATAAAGTACAGGTTTTCATTGATCAGGCTGATATCCATCAGCAACATGATCTTGTGAGCTTTGGCAATGGTCGAAACTTCTCGAAGGTTTGCCATCGAAAAAGGTTGTCCGCCAATGAGGTTGGTTCCCGCCTCAAAACGAATGTAAGCCACATTTTCTGCGCCCCATTTTTCGATTACCTTGTTCAGCTTATTGATGTCCATATTTCCCTTGAACGGGAAACTGCTTTTGATCTTTAGAGCTTCGTCGGTATAAATTTCCTCCACAGCGCTTCCCATCATTTCGATGTGTGCTTTGGTTGTGGTAAAATGGTAGTTCATCGGAACTACTGTTCCCGGCTTGCAAAAGGTCTTTGCAATAATGTGTTCGGCTGCACGGCCCTGGTGAACCGGAAGGAAATATTTTTGGTTGAAAACGTCCAGAATTGCTTTTTCGAGCTTGGTATAACTGGCCGATCCGGCGTACGAATCGTCGGCAACGCTCATGGCAGCTACCTGGTTATCGCTCATTGCATTGGTTCCCGAATCAGTAAGCATGTCGAGATAAACATCTTTGTTTTGTAACAGGAAAGTGTTAAATCCGGCACCAAAGATGGCTTCTTTTCGCTCTTCAATGGGCAACAAATTTAATTTTTGCACAACACGAACTTTGTGCATTTCGAGTGGGGTAACTACGCCGCTGTAGAACTTAACGGTTTTTAGTTGTTCTAAATTCTCCATAAGTTGATTTAAAAGGGTTTTTCTTAAAAGTTAATTTCTGAATTCCTGCAATCAACTACTGAAGAAAATCTACGGGCACATAATCATTCTGAAAGTTGATTTTCGGGTTTGCGAGTTTAGTAATAAATAGTATGTTATCAAAATAATGAAGAATGTAATAATTTGTGTTTTAAAACCGAAAATCACTTCTATTTTGAAACAAAAAGACCTGTTTTGAAAAATTTCAGGTTCAAAACAGGTCGAAGAAATATTTTTACTGAAAGGCCAGGCTAAAAGGGCAATTTTCCCAAATCAACATTTCCGCCGCTTAGAATGATTCCAATTCGCTTGCCTTTTACGTCTGCTTTCTTTTCAAGAATAGCTGCCAGCGGAACAGCCGACGAAGGTTCTATAATGATTTTCATTCGTTCCCAAATCATGCGCATGGCTTCCACAATTTTTTCTTCGGAAACAGTGACAATTTCGTCAACATTGTTCAGGATTATTGGAAATGTGAGACTGCCGATCGAGGTAAGCAAACCGTCGGCAATGGTTTTTGGAACAACAGAAGGAATCAACGCTTTGGAGTAAAACGACCGGAAAGCGTCGTCGGCGCCGGCAGGTTCAGCGGCAATTACCTTTGCGTCGGGAAGAAGTGTTTTCGCTGAAATGGCTGTTCCGCTCAACAATCCGCCACCACCAACTGGAGCCATCACAATGTCCAGTTGACCAATTTCTTCAATCAGTTCTTTGGCTGCAGTTCCCTGGCCGCAAATGACGTTGAAATTGTTGTACGGGTGAATTTCAGTGGCACCGGTTTCTGCGGCCACTTTTTTCAGCGTCGATTCGCGGGCTTCAAGTGTTGGTGCGCAAAAAGTGATTTTGGCCCCGTATCCGGCTACTGCGATTTTTTTGATTTCCGGAGCATTTTCGGGCATCACAATGTAAGCCGGAATGTTGCGCATTCGGGCTGCCAAAGCCAATGCGGCGGCATGATTTCCGGAGGAATGGGTGCAAACCCCGATTTTGGCTTCTTCCGGAGAAAGTGAGAAAACCGAATTGCAGGCGCCGCGAAACTTGAAAGCTCCAACTTTTTGCAGGTTCTCGCACTTGAAAAACAGTTCGGCGCCAACAATCTGGTTGATGCTTTTTGATGTTAAAACCGGCGTACGGTGAATGTATGGAAGTATTCGTTCGTGCGCTTTTTCAATGTCGGTAAAGGTTGGTTGGTTCATTTTATTCCGGATAATATTCAGTGGATATGATTTCTTTTTCGATTTTGAAACCTGCTTTCAGGTAGGCTTGCAACGCTGAAGGATGATCGCGTTCGCAGGTATGCAACCATACTTTATGCTCGTTTTGGCCGGCAACTGAAACTGCTGACAGAATTAGTTTTTGGCCCAATCCTTTCCCGATCCAATTGGGTTTTAAACCGAGGTAAACAAGTTCGGTTTCATCTTCAGCGCGCACCAGCTCAAAAAAGCCCGCTACCTCATTTTCAACCCGAAAAAGCCAGACTTCGTTGTTGACCGACTTTAAGATTTCAGCTAATTCGTTGGGCGTTTTTAACAGGCGGCCGGTCCAGCCCCAAACGCTTCCAACAGCTTTGTAAATTTCCAGGTATTCATCAACCGAAGGATTTTCCCATCGCTCAACAATTATAGAACTATCGGTCAATTTAACTTCGGGCAGCTTATTCCCAAAGGTCAAATACCAGGTTTTTACAGGTACTTTTTTGTATCCGGCTGGCAGGTTCATGGTATGTTTATAATCCGGCAATCAGTTCTTTCAGAATCAGGGTCATGTTGGGCTCGGCTTTCATGGCCACTTCCTGAACTTCTTCGTGCGATATTTCCACAATTTGTCCGGGAACTCCGCTGTCGGTAACAATCGAAATTCCGAAAACGGTCATGTCCATGTGGCGGGCTACAATCACTTCAGGAACAGTTGACATACCAACCACATCGGCGCCCAAATGACGAAACATCAGGTATTCGGCCGGAGTTTCGAAAGTTGGTCCTGAAACGCCCACATAAACGCCTTCCCTGACAGCAATCCCATTTTTAAGTGCGATGGCTTTTGCTTTATTGCGCAGATGCGGATCGTAAGATTTACTCATGTCCGGAAAACGTGACCCAAGTTCTTCCATATTTTTCCCACGCAACGGGTGCTCCGGAAAGAAATTGATGTGATCGGAAATCAGGACAATATCGCCGACTTTGTAGTCAGGATTCAGTCCGCCAGAAGCATTTGAAACGAAAAGCGTTTCGATTCCCATCATTTTCATAACCCGAACCGGAAAGGTGACTTCTTTCATCGAATAACCTTCGTAAAAATGAAAACGACCCTGCATGGCAAGTACATTTTTCCCGCCGAGTTTTCCGAAAATCAATTTTCCAGAATGTCCTTCAACGGTTGAAACCGGAAAATCCGGAATCTCGCGGTACGAAATGGTCAGTTCGATTTCAATTTCATTGACCAGACCTCCAAGTCCCGAACCCAGAATGATTCCGGCGTCAATTGGTTTTTTTACTCTTTCTTTTATGAAGGTCGCGGTTGCTTTTATTTTCTCTAACATAGGTCAAGATTTTTTCGTCAAAGTTTTTTCCTTCGCTGTCGAGGAATTTTATTTTCAGCGGAATATAATACAAATGAGCTTTCAAAAGTGGTGATAATTCCAGATCTTTTAAACGCATGGAATCTTTTTCGGTTGTAATGATTATTTTTTGGTTATTCTCAATTCCGGCAAACATTTGCTCCATTTGCTGAATGTTTGCGGCATTGAAATTATGATGGTCGGGGAATTTCAAATCCATGATATCGTCTGAAAAATTTCCAATGTATTTTTTCAGATGATCGGGATTGGCAATTCCGGTTACCAGTAAAACACTCATGTTCGCGGCCGAAAGTCTTGGTTTTTTCTCTGCTTCTTCAGGAAAAACCGGCGTTATTGGCTGGTAAACCATGGTGGTGAAAAACAGATTCTGGTACGGACGAAGATTGACATCTTTCATGATAATCCGGCGTGTGATCGGCGAAATTTCCTGAGGACACTTGGTATAAATAATCAGATTTGCGCGGCGCATTTGCCAGCGGGCTTCGCGTAGCCGGCCAACCGGCATGAGCCTGTCTTTATCGATGGGGCGGTTAAAATCGATCAGCAAAATATTAATTCCGGGAGTGACGCTGCGGTGTTGAAAAGCATCGTCGAGCAAAATAACGTCGGGTAATTTTTCCGGAGTTTGCGCCTGAATTTTTTCAATAGCATGAACTCTTTTTTCATCAACGGCTACCTGAACTTCGCTAAACTTTCGTTTAATCTGTAAAGGCTCATCTCCAACTTCTGTCGCCAGCGAATCAACTTTTACTTCAAGATAGCCTTTGGTTTTGCGCTTATAACCACGACTTACAGTGGTTACTATAAACTGTTTGCACAAAAGATCGACCAGGTATTCGGTGTGTGGTGTTTTTCCGGTTCCTCCAACAGTAATATTTCCGATTGAGATAACAGGTATTTCAAACTCGGTTGATTTGAAGATTTTGTAATCGTACAACAAATTACGGATTGAAATAATCAGACCATAAATAGCTGCAACGGGATAGAGAAACAATTTGAACATCGTGAATTTTTCAGAATAAAAACTTGTTACGAAAATAGGAAAAAATGGAGAGCGAACCCAATCGAAATATGAATGAGGGGCAGATAAGTTCAGTTAAAACAATAAATTAATCAGAAATCGCCATGAAAAAGCGTACGAAAAATTACAATAAGTTTAATGCATTTTTCAGGTAAGCATTTACGAGTAAATAGCTTTTTTTAGTATTCGTAATCCGGTATCTTTTCTTCAGGATTTCTTCCGGACGGGCTTTTTTAATTTCTTTAAGTAAATGAATGTAATACGTGTACGCAAGGTAAACACCTAGCCTGACTTGCTTTTTCAGTTGTCGGATTCCCTCCATCGATTCATGGAAATCCTTTTCAATTTCAGCTTCGAGTTGCTTTTTTGTTTCTTCGGTGAAATTCGTAAAATCGATATCTTTAAAATATACCCTGCCCTTTTCATTGAAGTCGTCGCGTACGTCGCGCAAAAAGTTTACTTTCTGAAATGCTTCACCCAATTTTCTGGCAGGCACAATTAATTCGTTGTATTTTTCAGGTTCGTTGAAATAGAATACCCGAAGACACATTAAACCAACCACTTCGGCAGAACCATAGATGTATGTTTTTAGTAAATCAGATGAATAAACTTCATAATTAAGATCCATTTCCATACTCAGCAAAAAAGCAACAATGAGTTCGTGATCAATCCCGAATTTTCTAACCGCAAACTGAAAACTGTCGATAATGGGATTAATGCTGAATCCGCGCTCGATGGCTTTAAACGTTTCCTGCCTGAATTCCTCAAAAATGGTGCGCTGATCCTGGTCGAAAAATGTATCAACAATCTCATCGGCATAACGCACAAAACCATAAATACTGTATATCCCTTCGCGGTATTTCGGGCTCAAAACCCGAACTCCCAACGAGAAGGACGTACTGTAGTTACGGGTCGTAATTTTGCTGCAGTCGAGATTATTTTTACGATAAATATCCATTGTCTTTCTGTATTCTTTCGGTTACCAAACGCGAACTGATCACCGTCATCGGCAACCCGGTTCCCGGAACTGTTGATGCACCAACATAATAAAGATTTTTGAATTTTTCATCTTTATTTTTTGGCCTGAAACCACCAACCTGGTTGAGATCGTGAGCCAATCCGAGCCCGCTTCCTTTGTATAAACCAAACATATTTTGCCAGTGTTCAGGATTTAGAACCACTTTCACCTCAGTATGTTCATGAAAATCGAACCCTGTGCGCTCGCTTAAATCCTGAATAATGCTGTCGGCAATTTCCTGATCGTCGCTCCAGTCGGGCTTGTAACGCAAATCGGGAACCGGGCAAAGGATAAAGATACATTCTTTCCCCAGAGGCGCATAATTTGTATTGTGCATCGACTGAATATTAACGTAATAATATGGTTTGTCGAGTTTTATTTTATTCTTGAAAATTTTGCCTGCATATTCCTTAAAATTGCGGCGTAAAAAATAATTGTGGTGATACATATCCGGAACTTTGGTGTCCAATCCAAGGTATATGGTTAGCGGTGCCAAAGTCCATTTTTTTTGATCCAGTTTTTTTTCAGAGAATGCCGGCCGCTTCAAAACCGATCCCCGAAACCAGGCTGCATCAGCATTTACAACATATTGATCGGCTGTCCAGTTTTGCCCGGTGCTGTCGGAAAATGAAGTGATTTTTCCACTTTCGGATGTAAAACCGGTTATTTCGGTATTGTAATGAATTTCCACATTTCGTTCTTTTAAAACTTCCAGAATTCCTTCCACAATTTTGTACATGCCACCTTTCACATTGTAATATCCGTCGTGCACCAGCTCTGTGTAGTTAAGCAGTGTATAAACGGCAGGTGTGTCAAACGGTGTGGCGCCCAGGAAAAAACCAACCAGCGAAAAAATCACTTTTACCTCAAACGATTCAAAATTACGTTCCATTTCAGCCCACATCGAATAGAACATTTTTGGTGCATGTTTGAGCGGGACAGTCGTTAATTTCAGCAGGTAGTGCGTCAGTGAATTGAAATTTTGCTGAATCACAATATTTTCGGTGTCATGGAACATTTGCCCGGCAGCTTTTAGAAATTTTTGAATTTTCCTTTCAAAATCGGGTTCTATTTCCTGAAATTCGAGCGCTAATTTTTTTAAGTCCTTGTATATTAAATACGAGCGATTGTCCCCTTCAAAATGCACAGCGTACAATGGTTCGAGTTCCACAAATTCGAAGGGCATTTTAATGTTGCAATCCTTAATTAATTCCTGAAATTCGTAACTCATGCTAAAAAAAGTAGGAGCCATATCGAATTTGAAGCCATCTTTTTCAAGCAAATTTAGCCTGCCACCGGCTTTATGGTACTTTTCAACCATTTCAACCTTGTAGCCTTTGCCCGACAAGCGTAATGCAGTGGTTAATCCACCTAATCCGGTTCCTATTATGATGACTTTTTTTTGCATTTGTTTAATTTATTCCACGCATACTTAAACAAATTAAATGTAAAATGTTTTTGTAAATTACGAATTTATTTTCAGCGATTAAGATATTTCTCAATTTTACAATATTAATTTAATTCCGGCTACCTTTATTGAAATTAAATTAAGGCCTATAATTATTTTCCAATGAGTAAACTCTGCCATATTTCGTTGTATCTGATATTCAAACGCAGTTTTGCTGCAAAAATTGGCCAAGTATGACTAAGGCTGTAATAATAGGGTCAGGAATTGGGGGTCTGGCTGTAGCTATAAGGCTTGCACGACAGGGAATTGCAGTGGAAATATTCGAGGCGTCAGAAAAATCGGGTGGAAAAATTTCGGAGAAAAATTTCGATGGATTTCGTTTCGATGCCGGTCCGTCGCTTTTAACTTTGCCCGAATTGTTTCCAGATCTGCTCGATGAAGATCTGCAATTTCCGATCAAAAAGCTCGAACTCATTACCAAATATTTTTATCCTGACGGTACACAGATTTCGGCTTACAGCGATGTTCAAAAATTGGCAGCCGAAATTCAGCAAAAGCTGCATGTTCCTTCAGGAAAAGTAACTCGTTACCTTCAAAAAGCAGCCAAAGTGTTTGATCTGACTGCTGATCTTTTCATTTTTGGCTCCTTTCACCATATTGAAAATCTGATGAACCTGAAATCGCTGCGAACCCTTTTGAATTTCAGAAAACTTCAGGCTTTTACTAGTTTGCACGAATTTAACCAGAATGAACTCGGAGAAGCAAAACTGGTTCAACTGTTTGACAGGTACGCCACTTACAATGGTAGCAATCCATACCAAACACCCGCAACACTTAGTGTAATCTCGCATTTGGAACACAATCTTGGCGCTTTTATTCCGGAGAATGGAATGTTTCAGATCACCGAATCGCTTTATGAGCAGGCGTTGCGACTTGGCGTAAAATTTCATTTTAATCGGCCAGTCCAAAAAGTGGTTGTTGAGAGTGGCAAGGTTTCCGGAGTACAAACAGAAGCCGGATTTTGTGCTGCTGAAATTGTGGTGAGCGATGTGGATATTTATCGTTTTTATTCCGATTTGCTTCCTGATCAAAAACGACTGGCAAAGATTCAAAAGGAAGAACGATCTTCTTCAGCACTTATTTTTTACTGGGGAATGAAAGGTGTCTTTCCGGAAATGGACATTCATACTATTTTTTTCAGCGCCGAATATCAGGAGGAATTCAGGCATTTGTTTGATTTGAAAACTGCTTTTGGTGACCCGACAGTCTACGTTTATATCAGCAGTAAATACAATCATTCAGATGCGCCGGAAGGATGCGAAAACTGGTTTGTCATGATCAATGCACCGGCCGATTCGGGCCAAAACTGGGATGAATTCGTTGCTCTGTCGAGGCTGAATATTCTGGCGAAACTGGAACAAATGCTCTGTAAAAAATTATCGGATTGTATTTTGTGCGAGGAAATTTTGTCGCCTCCAGAGATTGAAAAGCAGACTGGATCTGTAAATGGCTCACTGTACGGAAGCAGCTCAAACAGCCGGTATGCTTCGTTTAACCGCCATGCCAATTTCAGGAAAGATATTCGCGGACTTTATTTTGTGGGCGGAAGTGTGCATCCCGGCGGTGGAATTCCGTTGTGTTTGTCGTCGGCTCAAATTGTTGACGATTTAGTGAAAGAACAACTTCAAAAGCAAAAATCATGAGCGCCAGAACAGCCAAAATTGTCATTGTTTTGTGGTATTTGGTTGGCATTGCCGGATTCCTTATTCATCCGTTGCGTCCACTTTTTCAGTTTTTAACGCCATTCGGAATGGTTGCTGCGGCAGCGCTTTTGCTGTGGTTTCACGAACCAAAAAATTCAAAAAACTGGTTTGTTTTTGCAGGAATTGCTTTGATCGGATTTTTTGTTGAACTGATCGGCGTAAACACACAGGCTTTATTTGGACATTATGAATATGGAAATGCGTTGGGTTTTAAACTCTGGAACACGCCACTTGTTATTGGAATTAACTGGCTGGTGTTGATTTACTGCATCGCATCTCTGACGGCAAAAATTCGCAATACCTGGTATTTTCCGGTAATTGGAGCTGCCGCCATGGTTGCTTTCGACTGGCTGATGGAGCCGGTTGCTATGAACACCGGGATGTGGATCTGGGCGGGCGGAGCAATTCCGTTGAAAAATTACACCGACTGGTTCCTGATTTCAGGATTTCTTTTTTTGCTGATCCGAATCCTAAAAGTTGAAATAAGCAACCGGATTGCTACGGTTTTATTCCTGATGCAAGCTATTTTCTTTTTGGTACTGAACCTTTTAATACGCACACCGATATGGGACTTCTGATTGCCTTAACCGTAATTTTGCTTTGGCTGGCACATCTTGTTTATTTGCTGGTTTTTGCTGAGGTGTCGTTTACTTCGCCGCTTATGTCGGTTCATATCGCCATTCAAACGTATTTGTACACCGGGCTTTTCATTACTGCACACGATGCCATGCACGGTCAGGTTTCGCCAAACCGCACTGTAAATAATGCGATTGGCCGCTTGTCGACCTGGTTTTTTGCGGCGCTTTCATTTTCGCGACTTAATCAAAAACACAAATTGCATCATCAGTTTCCGGGCGAAGGACGCGATCCGGATTACTGTGTTACGTCGCAGAATTTTTGGAAGTGGTGGTTTTCGTTTATGAAAAACTACATCAGTTGGTGGCAATTTGTTATTCTGGCTGTAATTTTCAATATTCTGCAAATTTGGGTCAGCCAATTAAACCTTATTTTCTTCTGGATTGTGCCTTCCATTCTGGCAACTTTTCAGTTGTTTTACTTCGGAACCTACCGGCCGCACAGGCTGCCGCACACGCCAACTATGTTGCCACACAACTCGCGCACACAACGTGCGAACCATTTGTGGGCCATGCTTTCGTGCTATTTTTTTGGCTACCATTTCGAGCATCACGAATCGCCCAAAACTCCCTGGTGGAAATTGTATCAGGTTAAAAATCAGTTGCGATGATCGAAGCCAAACACAACAAGCTTTATATCTGGTTTTTCCGGAAATTTTTCGGAACGCTGCGCGGAATTCATTTCCGGAAACTTACCATTGTTTCTGATGTTCAAATTCCTGAAAATCAGTCGGTGCTTTTGTTCCAGAATCATTTTAGCTGGTGGGACGGTTACTGGTCGGATTTGTTGAGCAAAAAAATTTTCAGGCGGAAATTCTACGTTATGATGCTTGAAGATCAACTGAGAAAGCGGATGTTCCTGAATAGCTGCGGGGTTTTCTCCATTCAGAAAAATAACCGCGATTTTTTGAATTCACTCAAATATGCCTCCGAAATTTTGAAAAATCCAAAGAATCTGGTGACCATTTATCCAACTGGCGTCATGTTTACGCAGCATCAGCAAAAGATGCCTTTTCAGAAAGGAATTAACCACATTGTAGAAGGATCGACCGGTCATTTTACCATTGTACTGGCTGTTTTTCTGGTCGATTATTTTGGTTTTGCCCGTCCCGAAATCCGGATTTACCTCGAAAATTATTCCGGCGAGCGAACTGTTTCAGCGCTCGAAAAAGCGTATGATTCTTTTTACCAGTCGTGTATTGCCAAACAAACAGAATAATGGAAATTTTTGCTGCATTCATCCTGTTCTTTCTTGCACTACGGACAATTGTTTCGCTGGTGAATGCGCTATCGAACCTTCATCTTCCGGATAAAAAGCCTCATGAATTTCCGAAAGTTTCAATCCTGATTCCGGCCCGAAACGAAGAAGCAGTGCTTGGCCGTTTGATTGCCAGTATAGAAAAACTCGATTATCCGGAGTACGAAGTGATTGTTTGCAACGATCATTCGTCAGATAATACCGAAGAAATCCTGAATTGGTTTCAAGGTGAAAACGAACATTTTCACTGGTTTTTGGGTGGAAAACTTCAGGACGACTGGCTCGGTAAAAACTATGCCTGCCACCAACTGGCCGAAAAAGCTTCAGGAAAATATATGATTTTTTTGGATGCCGATGTGGAATTGAGTCCGGAATTGGTTTCGAAAGCAGTTGCCTTTTTTCAGGAAAAGAAACTGGCTTTATTGTCTGTTTTTCCGCAGCAAAAAATGGAATCATTTGCCGCGAAAATTACTGTTCCGGTGATGAACTGGATTTTGCAAAGTTTGCTGCCAATGATTTTGGTTCAGAAAACGAAATTTCCTTCACTGTCAGCGGCCAACGGCCAGTTTATGATGTTCGAAACTTCGGGATATCGGGAAAATCGGTGGCATTCGAAAGTGAAAAACCAGAATGTGGAGGACATTCGATTGGCACGAATGGTCAAATCTTCAGGATTGAAAATGGCCGTTTTGCTAGGAAATAATGATATTTTTTGCAGCATGTACAGCCGTTTGGGAGAAGCGATTTTGGGCTTCTCGCGCAATATTCACGAATATTTTGGAGGCAGTCGGCTGGTGCTGTTCCTGTATTGGCTCGTCATTTTTTTCGGGCCTATTTTCGGTTGGCTCATTTTGGGTTACCGGTTTTTAATTGGGTTTGCCGTTCTGGTCATCCTCAACCGGCTTTTGGTCGCTTGGGCAAGTTGCCAAAATAGTTTCACATCGGTTTTGCTTCATCCGTTGCAGATGATTAGTTTTACAGCCATAGTTTTTTACAACATCTACCGGCGAAAAGAAACCGAATGGAAAGGAAGAAAAATTAAATTTTAAAGTGCTGGTGAAATTAAAGTGATCAGTCTCAGTTTTCAGTTTCGCGAGACATAAATGTCTAGGAAGTGCAAAGTATTTGCGACTTGTTAATTTGAATGTATGATACATAAATTCAGGAAGTTATTTTTATTTTTTTTGCTTTCCCCGGTTCTATTGGCCACTGCGCAGAAAAAGGATCTTGCGTATTATCAGTGTGCCTTTTTTGAAAGTTACCGCGAGGGAAATATGTCGCCGTGGCCCGGACTGATTGCCGAGATGGAAAATGCGAAATCGGGCAATCTGGACTGGCAAACCGAAATGCTGAAAGCGATGTATGGGCTTGTGGGTTATGAATTGGGTAAGCACGACAAAGATTTAGCCAGAAAATACGTTGATAAATCAGACAAATACTTCGATAAACTTCTGAAAATCTATCCTGAAAATGCACAATTGCATAGTTTAGCCGGAGCTTTTTACGGCTACAAAATTGCGCTGGCATTTTACAAAGCTCCTTTTCTTGGGCCAAAAAGTATGTACCATGTCGATAAAGCGATTGAACTTGATCCGAAGGAGCCAATGGGTTACATTGAAAAGGGAAATTCGCTGTATTACAGGCCTGCCGTGTTTGGCGGCGATAAACTTGAAGGTTTGTCGTATTATCAAAAAGCATTGAAACTGATGGATGCTAAAAGCGGTCAAAAATGCGACTGGCAGAAATTATTGCTTCGCGCCTTTATCCTGAAGTCGCTTTACGAAACAGACCAACCTGAAAAAGCAGGAATTTTCAAGGCAGAAATGGAAAAGGATTACGGTTCAATGGACTGGATAAAACAGTTCGTCGGCTCAACTTTTATGGATACAAAGTGAAATCACCCGTATTATTTACATCTTCAAGAATCAACCTAAGTCCCGAGAGTTTGTAACTATTTTCTACGGTTGCTACTTATTCTACTTATTAAGCAATATTTTTCATACTTCATTTTCAAATTTATTTCTATTTTGTTGGCTGAGGGAATAGCCTGGAAAATTGTAAATTTTAATCCATAAATATGAAAAAGATTTTTACGTTACTGCTTTTATTCTACGTTCTAAGTTTTTCAACTTTTGGTAAAATTACTGAAAATGAAAAAGCTAAAGAGAAGGCTAAAGGCGATACAATTATTTCAACATCGCTAGTTAGCGGTTTAAAATTCAGAAGTATTGGACCGGCTTGGGCTAGTGGACGAATTGCCGATCTTGCTGTTAATCCGAAAAACACAAAAGAATATTATGTGGCTGTTGCCAGTGGAAACGTCTGGAAAACGAGTAATAGCGGTACAACCTGGGAGCCAGTTTTCGACAAATATGGTTCTTATTCAATCGGAGTGGTAAAACTCGACCCAAACGATGCTAACGTAGTTTGGGTGGGAACGGGCGAAAATAACCATCAGCGGGCATTGGGCTATGGAGATGGAGTTTATAAATCGATCGATGCCGGAAAATCGTTCAAAAATATGGGACTTAAAGAAAGCCGGCAAATTGGCGGAATAGTAATTGATCCCCGAAATTCGAACATCGTTTTTGTAGCATGTGAAGGATCTGTCTGGGGTCCGGGAGGCGACCGCGGTCTTTTTAAAACAGCGGACGGAGGTACGACCTGGGAGAAAGTTCTCGATGTAAGTGAAAACACAGGAATCAATAATGTGGTGTTCGATCCGACAAATCCTGATATCATGTACGCTACGTCAGAACAGCGTCGCCGCCATAGATTTACAAAAATTGGTGGAGGGTCGGAATCCGCAGTTTACAAATCGACCGATGCCGGAAAAAGCTGGCGGAAAATTATGGAAGGGTTGCCGAAAGTAGATATTGGCGGAATGGGAATTGATGTTTCGCCGGTGGATCCAAATGTTGTTTACCTGATCATGGAAGCTCAGTTTGATAAAGGTGGTTTTTTCCGTTCTGACAATAAGGGCGAGAGTTGGAACAAAATGAGCAGCTATTCGTCAAGTGGCCAGTATTTTAACGAAATATGCTGCGATCCGTTTAACGTTGACAAGGTTTATTCCACCGAAACTGTGTCTAAATATACTCTTGATGGAGGAAAAACATGGACCACACTTGGCAACAATAAACGCCACGTTGACGATCATGCACTATGGATTGACCCAAAGGACGACGAACACTTTTTAATTGGTGGTGATGGTGGTTTGTATGAATCGTGGGATGGAGGGAAAAATTACGATTTCAAAGAAAACCTTCCTGTAACTCAGTTTTACAGGGTTAGTACCGACAATGCCCTTCCATTTTACAATGTTTACGGGGGAACCCAGGATAATAATTCGATGGGCGGACCGTCGCAAACAACTTCGAATGACGGCGTAACCAACGACGAGTGGTTCGTTACTGTTGGCGGCGATGGTTTTTGGATCGACACCGATCCGAATGATCCGAACATCATTTATACCGAATCTCAATATGGAGGGATGGCTCGTTTTGATCGCAAAAGTGGTGAAGATATCAGTATCAAACCACGTGATGGGAAAGATGAATTAACGTATAAATGGAATTGGAATGCCCCGCTTTTTGTAAGTAAACATTCCCCAAAACGCATTTATTGTGCAGCAAATAAAGTCTTCCGGAGTGATGATCGGGGCGATAACTGGGAAACTATTTCAGGAGATTTAACAAGCCAAACCGATCGGAATTCATTTCCGGTAATGGGGAAATACTGGAGTTCCGATGCAGTAGCCAAAGATATTTCTACGTCGCAATGGGGAACAATCGTGTCGCTTGAGGAATCTCCGGTTCAGGCAGATCTGCTTTTTGCCGGAACCGATGATGGTGTGATTTCGGTTACAGACGATGGCGGAAAAAGCTGGAGCCAAACCAAATCTTTCACCGGAATTCCTGAGTACTCCTATGTGAGCGACCTGAAAGCTGACCATTTTGATGAAAATGTAGTTTATGCCTCTTTCGATAATTTGCAGCGCGACGATTTTAAACCATATATCCTGAAAAGTACCGATAAGGGAAAAACATGGGAATCAATTGCGGGAAATTTGCCTGAAAATGGAACAGTCCATTGCATTGAGCAGGATTATTTGTCGCCTAATCTTTTATTTGCAGGTACTGAGTTTGGTCTTTTCTTTACGATCGATGGAGGGAAAAACTGGGTTCAAATGAAATCCGATTTGCCAACCATCCCGGTTTTTGACATTGCATTGCAAGCCAGAGAATCGGATTTGGTGATTGCAACCTTTGGCCGTGGATTTTATATTTTGGACGATATGAACCCATTGCGGGAACTTTCGCATGAGTTGGTCGATAGCGACGCTCATATTTTCAAGGTAAAAGATGCAAAAATCTTTGTTCAGACTTCGTCAAAAAGCAATCAGGGAAGTACTTATTTTCTGTCCAAAAATCCTGAGTTTGGCGCAACTTTCACTTATTACCTGAAAGACATTCCGAAGACAAAAAAGGAAGTACGGCAGGAAACTGAAAAGAAACTTTTTAAAGAGGGAAGACCTATTCCACAACCGAGTTGGCGCGACCAAGAACTTGAAGCTGAAGAAGAAGCACCGCAGTTGATTTTTACAATTACTGATGTGGATGGAAATGTTGTACGGCGTATGACCAAAGCACCTTCGAAAGGAATTAACCGGATAACCTGGGATTTGCGTTACGCATCAACAAAGGCACCAAAAGGAGACAAGTTTGACCCCTTCAAAGACGCGAAAGGCAGCATTTTGGCTATGCCCGGCAAATATAAAGTTGGAATGAGTTTGTGGTTTGAAGGACAGGAAAAGCAGTTGGTTAAACCGGTTGAATTCTCCTGCAAGAAACTCAATCTGGGCACATTGCCTGCAGCGAATTATGATGATGTTGTGGCTTTTGGCCGTAAAGTGACCAAATTGTCATCAGTTATCAATGGAGCAAATTCGTTAACCAATGAATTGATCTCCAGGATTGAGTCCATCAAACAGGCCATTTACGCTACACCTGAAGCGGATCAGAAACTTATGGACCGGGCCAGAAAGCTTGGTGTAAAGCTTGAAGAACTTAACTTTAAAATGGAGGGTGTTAAAGCCAAAGCAAGTTATGAGGAAATTCCTCCGGCAAACACACCAATTATGGAACGCCTTGGCAATCTGGTTTATGCTCATTATGGATCAACTTCGGGCATTACCGGTTCAGAAAAATCTGATCTTCAAATTCTTGAAGAAGAATTTCCTCCGATTCTGAATGATCTGAAACAAATTGTTGAGAAAGATATTCCGGACCTGGAAACAGACTTGAATAAAGTGAACGCACCCTGGACTCCGGGACGTTTGCCATCTTTGAAATAATTATTCCTGACATGAATTTAGAAAAGGCTTTTATCCGGATGGCGGATAAAAGCCTTTTCTTTGTTTTGCTGATTATATACGGCGAACCGGCAACGTAAGTATCCAATTTGCCAGACCTGATTTTTCATGAAACTAACTGTTCGAAACTTCCTGCCCCAATTCTTTCTTATACCAAATGCTATTTCAGATCAGTCCAAAAGTCATTGGGAAATATCTTTGTTTGGCGGCGACAAATTGGAAGGCTTGTTGTATTACCAAAAGGCTTTGAAACGGATGGATGCACAATGCGGTCAAAAATGCGACTGGCAGAAATTATTGCTTCGCGCCTTTATCCTGAAGTCGCTTTACGAAACAGACCAACCTGAAAAAGCAGGAATTTTCAAGGCAGAAATGGAAAAGGATTACGGTTCAATGGACTGGATAAAACAGTTCGTCGGCTCAACTTTTATGGATACAAAGTGAATTACTTTCAATAAAACCGATTCTGATTATTTCAACAGTTTTGAACTAAACTGCGACTTTTATTGTCCCAATTCTTTCCTGATCATGTCTTCAATCGACTGGGTTATTTCATTCATGTCTTTTCCTTTTGGTTCAATCGGATCGAACACCGTTAATTTCAGGTGAACACCCAAAGTCATCGGGAAATAGCCGTGTTTCATCAGTTCGTAATTTCCGTCAATGGCAAATGGAACAATAAGCGCCGAGGGTGAAGTTTTGTAAAGCGAAGCAATTCCGGCCGACATAAATTGTTTTACTTTTCCGTCTCTGGTTCTGGTGCCTTCAGGAAAAATACAGGCTGCATAATTGTTTTCCTCGATATGCTTCCCAAGTGTCAAAATATCCTTTACCGCTTGCCTCGGATTTTTGCGATCGATTAAAACCGAACCTCCGTGACGAAGATTGTACGAAATGCTCGGAATCCATTTTCCCAATTCGACTTTCGAAATAAATTTCGGATGGTTTTTCCTGAAGCCAACTATAACAGCCGGAATATCAATGGTTGTTTGGTGATTGGCCACAATAATGAGTGGGCGGCCCTGGGGTATTTTTTCAAGCCCGCGAAAGGTAATTCTTGTCCCCAAAATCCAAAGACTGTATAGCAAGCCGTAATTCAGCACATCAACTGCTTTTTTACGAACCGGATACCCCCAAATCCATCGGGTAACCATTTGAATGGGATGAAAAATTATAAGTAAAAGTCCGAAGACGATTAAATAAACCGGAGTTAAAAGGTAGGAAAGTATTTTTTTCATGATTCTTGTTACAGTTTGCAGGAGCAAAATAACCAAAAAAATTTCAGCAACTGAAAAAGAATATTCGTGAAGTATACTAATCAGATCGAATAAGGAAAAGCGAGTTGAAATTGCAAATTTATTCTCCTGAAGTTTTTGTTTCTTTGAAGACCATTTTGAATGAACCCATAACGTAGAATAAAATGACGAACAACGACATTCTTAAAAAACTTCGGGTAGCCTTGAAACTGAAAGATGAAGACATCCTGGAAATTTTGAAACTGGCTGACTTTGATCTTTCCAAAAGTGAAGTGAATGCTTTATTCAGGAACGAGGATCACCCGAATTACACGGAATGTGGTGACCAGATTCTCCGGAATTTTCTGAACGGATTGATTATTTATATGCGCGGTCCGGCAGGGGAGGAAAGAAAGCCCGATCAGGAGAAAAAGGTCGAAAAAAGGGAGAAACCTTTGGTTATTATTAAGCGGTCGAGAAGGCCAAGAACTGGTGATCAAATCTGAGTCCTTTCTGAGCGAAAAGATTGCCGGTTGATCTTAATATCCCCCAGAAAAGACCTCTCGAAAATCAGAAAGTCTTTTCTGACTGTCAATACATTAGAAGTTTTAAAATTTTTAGGTCTGGGCCCCATGCGCGGTTTTTGATGTTTTACAGTTGAACGGTCAACAGTTCATTACCAAGCTTATGAAGCGCATTCTCAATCTTTTTTCGTTGCTCCAAACGCGCTTTTTTCAATCTCGTGGCATAATGGTGTAACTATTTCTGGTTGATACCGGCGAGCCTTTCCAGTGCAGGTTTTGTAAATACAGTTGAGTACCCGATTCCGGGGGTATGTTTGCCTGATTTTGGAATGAAACCCGGATAGAAGGCAACAGCATTGCGCTTGCCAATCCAGGGCATTGATAAGGCTTTATTAAAGCCAAAGAAGTCAAACCGCTCATGGAATTAGCGACAGAAACGCTGTTCTCCAAAAAAACTGTACTGGCCCAATTGAAGAAAGTTGATCCGCGATGGAATACTCAGGTATAACATGAAAATCTCAATCATAAAATCTCGCCTGCATTTATTGAGCTTTATTTTAGAAACAGATAAAGCATCAAGAACAATTTTCGAGTACAAATCATAAATCTCCGGGGTGGCCATAGGTAAATTAATTAACTGGTAATTAATACTTTAACGATACAAATCTCTGCGGTTTTAAAAGAATAAGTTATCAGTTATTTTGCTGTAAATCAAATAAACAACTAAACCTTAACCGAAGTATTGATTATACAAATTATTTGAGCAGCAAAAGACAGGGAACGGGTTTTGCTGTCAATAAACAGAGGTATGAGGTGGAAAATGAAGTGAAGGACAGAATACCACCTGAAAAGGCGATGGAAATATTACAAAAAGGAGGATTACAAGTCGATATGGAACAGCTCTGACAAATCTTTAATTTTATAACTTTCCCTCTCCAATTTATCACTGAAACCATTTCCAGAAAAGAAAACCCGAACATCGTATGTTAACAATGTCCGGGTCAGGTGGTCTTAAAGGAACAAATGTCGAACCTTTTTCTTGAGGATTTGATGCGTTTGGCTAATCTAATCACTTTGGGGTTAGTTCCCTGAAGCACTGTTTCGCATTGAAACCAAAACTCCTAATTGATACCTCAAGAGTAAAATTAATTAAGTATCAATCAGTTAAAGACTTCATTTAATTTAGACGACAACAATTCACCCCTGAGGTTCTTTGCAATAATCCGGCCGTTTGGGTCAATCAGATAATTCTGAGGAACAGCCCGAACACCGTACAATACTGCGGCCTGATTGTTCCAGGATTTCAGATCGGAAACATTGGTCCATGATAGTTCATCTTTTTTTATCGCAGCGATCCATGCTGCTTTCGTTTTTTGGTCATCAAGGGAAACTCCCAAGATTGCAAAGCCTTTATCTTTATATTTGCCATAAGCTTTAACCAGATTTGGATTTTCAGCACGACAAGGTCCGCACCACGATGCCCAAAAATCAAGTAAAACATATTTACCTCTGAAATCAGACAAGCTTACCGGATGTTCACTTGCATCGTTTTGCGTAAAATCAGGAGCCATTCCGCCTACAGTTATTGTCTTTGCGGCTTGAATACGGACAGCTAACGATTTACCTGCCGAACTCGTTTGAAGGTTCTTATTTAGCGACAAGAACAAAGGCTCAATTTGGCTTACATTCATTTGAGTGCCTGCTCCCTCAGATAATGCAACAATGCTAAAAAAACTGTTCGGATGTTGCTTTGCATAGCTTAACTGTTTCTTTGCTCTTAAATCCATTTCATCATGCATTTTTTTATTAAGGCTGCTGAGAAAAGCTGAGTCCTTTTGCTGTTCGGGTGTTGCTGCCGAATAAATTGTTCCGATTCTGGCACTTATATCCTGAGGCAAACCTCCAATTTCTTTTAAATAGGCCTGGTACTCATCATTAATCGGAGAGCCAATAAACTTAGCATTTTCGAGCATATCCGGTGATTCCATTTTCATTTTCCCCATTTCTACATAAAAATAGATTGTATTCCCAAACTGAGCTCCATGCCCCTTACTTATACCGTTGTAATCTATAATCATCCGGGCTGCAGCAGGTTCAGGAGCATAACCTGCGAATGTGAAACTTCCATTTTTGACTACGGCGGAGTCTTCGTGGTTTACATCGTTTTGCATGTAGTCGAAGTAAACTTTGGTCGGAGGGTTCTGATCTCCTATTTTACCGGTCAGAGTGAAATTATTACTCTGTGCAAATGCAAATACAGGCAGGATAGCTGCCACTAATGAGATGAACTTCTTTTTCATTTTTATTTTTTTAACTTATTAATCCTTTGGCAGTTTCCACTCTAATGGCTTAATGAAAATGGGCGTTGGTCAATTGTATATAACCGTTTCTTGTTCGGTTTTGGCCCCATGTTGAATTCCAATGTTCCGCCATCCATAATTTGTTTTTGGGTGATGTAGGCTTTTTCGAGTTTCTCTCCGTTCAGGATTACGGATTGAACGTAAAGGTTCTTATCTGATAATTTTTTGGCAATAATCTTCAGGGTTTTGCCATTGTCTAAATTGACATCCATGGTATCGAAATAGGGTGCTCCAATTACATACTGATCGGTTCCGGGGCAAACGGGATAGAAACCCATGGCTGATAAAATGTACCAGGCCGACATTTGCCCACAGTCATCGTTCCCGCACAAACCGTCAATTTTGTTCAGGTATTTGGTGTCCATAATCTGGCGGATCCAATATTGGCTTTTCCATGGTTCCGACGTCCAGGCATACAGGTATGGCACGTGTTGACTTGGTTCATTTCCATGCACATAATTACCTATCATTCCTTCCTCAGTAATATCTTCGGTGTTTTCGAAATATTTAGCCGGAAGGTGCATCGTGAACAGCGAATCGAGCCGGCTGATAAACTTTTTGTCGCCACCCATTTGTGTCATTAGCCCGTTTACGTCTTGCGGAACGTAGAACGAATAGTTCCACGAGTTTCCTTCAATAAAACCTTGTCCGTGAGTATCGAGTACATCAAAATTTTCTTTCCAGCGACCGTCTTTGTATTTTGGCCTGACAAATTTCAATTTTGGGTCGAAAAGGTTTTTGTAGTTTTCGGCTCTTTTGAAATATTCATCGGCAACGGCTGTTTTACCGATCGATTTGGCGAAGTTCGCAATTGCAAAATCGTCATAAGCATATTCCAGGGTCATCGATGCACCGCTTCCATCAACATCGTCAGGTACATAGCCCATTTTTTTGTAGTACGAGAGTCCACCGTAATAGTCCAGGTTTGAGCTACTGATCATTGCCTTTAGTGCGAGATCTTTGTCGAATTTCAACCCTTTTGCAGCAGCATCAGAAATAACCGAAACGGCGTGGTAGCCAATCATACACCAGTTTTCGTTGGAATAATGCGACCAAACCGGCAGCAAATGCTCGGCGCTTTGCTCGTAATGTTTCAACATGGATGTTATCATATCTTCGTCCCTTTTGGGTTGGATAATTGTAAACAGCGGGTGCAGCGCGCGGTAGGTATCCCACAGCGAAAAAACAGTGTAGTTGGTGAACCCGTCGGCCTGATGGATGTTTTGGTCCAGCCCACGGTATTTTCCGTCAACATCGTTGTAAACAATCGGATCGAGGAAGGCGTGATACATGGACGTGTAGAACGAACCCATTTTGTCTTCGTTGCCCTGAACAGTTATTTTTCCCAATTCTTTTTCCCAATTTGCGCGGGCTTCGGCTTTAGTTTTTTCGAAATCCCAGCCCGGAGCTTCAGCTTTCAGGTTCTTCAAGGCGCCCTCGGTGCTCACTGCCGAAAGGGCCACTTTCACTCCTACCGGCTTGCCGTCGGTTACATCGAAATCGAAATATGAAACTACTTTTTTCCCGGCTATTTCAGGAAAATTACGGGTTAGGTTGAATTTGCGCCAGAAACCGCTATATACAACTTTTTCAGAATCCTTGAACCCGTAATTTTTGATGGGTTTTGAAAATGTCATGGCAAAGTAAACGTAACGGGTTCGCGCCCAGCCTTGGGTGATGCGGTACCCGGTCACAAGGGTGTCGTTTTCAACCCGGGCATACGCCCACAAAACTTTTCCGTCGTAATTGTAAATCCCATAATTCATATCGAAAATAATATGGGCGTTTTCGGCTTTGGGGAAGGTATATTTGTGAAAGCCAACATGCGTGGTAGCCGTCAATTCGGCAGTTATACCGTAGTCGTCGAGTTCTACCTTGTAATAACCTGGCGTGGCCACCTCTGTGTTATGGTTAAACCTGGAACGATAGCCAGTTTCCGGACGATCGCTGGTGCCGGGATTTAACTGTAGTTTACCAAAGGTGGGCATGATCAGAAAATCGCCAAGGTCGGAATGCCCGGTACCGCTAAGCGCGGTATGGGCAAATCCAACGATGGTTTGGTCGGTATATTGATATCCGGCGCAGTACTTATAAACATCGCCAACATATTTTCCATCAATGTTGTGAGGAATCGTATCGGTTTGCGGGCTTAGCTGTACCATGCCAAACGGAACCGCTGCCCCGGGAAAAGTGTGCCCCATTTTATCGGTCCCGATGAGAGGATTCACATAATCGCACAAGCTTTTCTTAGTACCTGAATTTTGTGCTTTGGTTGTAAAACCGGCTAACGCGAGCAGAATCAGGAAGCCAGCCACAACGTTGTATTTTTTCATAATTTTTATATTTTAGAAGCCCCCTCCAAACCTCCCCCGAAAGGGGAGGCTTAAAAAAAGCAAATTCCAAGTTTGTACCCAATAAACATCCGCCTGTATGCCAAAATTGCTTTGACATGGATGTTTCGATCTGTTTATTTTTCAATTTTCTGTTAGTCCCGGTTAGCGAAGCGCACCTGGGGTGAGTAATCATTAAAAGCGAATTTTGTTATACACCCATTACAGTGTTGGGTTCGATTCGTATTCTTTCCATAACTCGTCAACCGTTTTGCCGGTAAGGTTTTTCCACATCTGGTCGGAATAGGTATGATTGCGCATGGCCGTATCCAATTTCTTCACCAATTTCTTGTTGTGACGTTTTTCGGCCCAGGTCAGGAAGCGGGCTGTTACCCGGTAGGCATCTGTATAACTTTGTTTCGGATTCCATTCAGGCATCGTCCAGTTGGCCTCGGGATTGGCAACCCCATATTTGTTTCGGACATAATCGGCAATGCCTTCGGTGAGCCAACCCGGGCCGGCGTTATCGCCATAACCTTGTACAATGTGCATTACTTCGTGCGTAACAACGTCAATGTCATTGGGGTTTTTCCTGAACCATTGAGGATTGAATACCACGATGTTGCCAGTGGTTGCCGCAACCCCATCGTAACGGGGCTCTATGATGAATTCAACTTTTTTGGCCGTGTATTTATTGTACTGGCTGGCTAGTTCGGGATAAACTTTAAAAAAAGTTTGTTTCAGTTGTTCGCTTGTCGTTTTGCTGAAGGTTGAATCCCTGCTAACAAAGATCAAGGTAAATCCTTTTTTGCTGATCGAATCTTTGCTGTAGTATTTAACGTCTTTTTCGTGCCAGAAATCCTGAGCATAGGTCAGGGAAGCTGACCCAAAAAGTAGTACGATTACTAAATTTAATATTCTTTTCATGTCTTATTGTATTGATTTTAAGTGAGTATCCATTTAGTTACTAATTGTCTGAATTAACTCACCCCCAGCCCCTCTCTTTACCAAGAGAGGGGAGTCCGCCCGGAATTAGGGCGGTGGCGTGAGTCGATATTATATGCAACATTATTTCGTTTTATTACTTAGTTGCCCATTCGAATAGTCGATAATTATCTCTGTTCCTGATATACCCCAAATTCTGCGATAGTCGCAGGGGAAGACGAATTCTCGATTTGAATGCGGACCTTGCTGCCCCAAACCTCATCAAACCGATGAAGCTTGAATCTATTGGCATTTTCGCCCGAGAAGATGGTTTCCCATTTCCCGTTTTTCTGGTATTGCAGGGTGTATTTGTTGATGTTGGCCCTTGGTTCTACAATCGTAATCATGTTAAATGGCTGTGTTCTTTCCAGATCGATTGCGAGCCAAGGTTTTTCTACTGCCCTGTTCGATTGCCAGGCCGAACCAAAATCGTCGTCGTTTGCGAAGTCCATAATCCACATATCGTTCGACCAGCTTGAACTGGCTGGTTTGAACTTGGCAATGTTCTTCGAAATAACAGGCAATTCGCTCTGCGAAAGGCTTTCGGTTGGCTCTTGGTTCTTCCATAATTTGCCAATCTGTTTCAGCGACTGAAGCGCATTTTCATCGATAAGGCCGTCGCGGTTGGGGGCAACGTTCAGGATAAAATTGCAATGGGCGTTATTGAGTGGAACAATGTCGTTATTGACCAATGCTTCCGCGCTTTTTAGCTGGCTTGTCGGAAACGATGTTTTCCAAAACCAGTTTTGTTGCAGGGGCAGGCACGATAATGCCGGCAATTGATTGATCTCTTTTGAAATGCTTTGACCTGCATTTTGCTCGTACGATTTGATGTCGGTATAAAACAAAGTCCCCTCAGGATATTTGGCTGAATTTAAATCCATGAATAAGCAGTCGGGTTGGATCGATTTTACCAAATGATATATTTCATCAAACGGAACGTCATCATACGAAATCCTTGACCATGGAGCATCCCATCCGTCGATGATCAAAGCTTCGATCTTGCCGTATTTGGTAAGCAATTCTGTAATTTGTTCTTTAATCATTTCAATATGGCGGCGGGTAATCATCTGCGGGCGGAGCCGGTCGTGTGTGTCAAGTATGGAGTAATACAGCATCACTTTTAGCCCGTTAGCCCTGAAGGCATCCGCAAATTCTTTAACAACATCGCGTTTTAGCGGGCTGTTCATCACATTGTAGTCAGATGTTTTGGTGTCCCAGATGCAGAATCCGCTGTGATGTTTTGTGGTGAGGCATCCATAAGACATATTTGCTGATTTGGCGGCTTTGGCCCATTGATCGCAATCCAGTTTTTTAGGGTTGAAAAGGCTGGCCGGTGCATCCGGATCGGGCCAATCTTCATCGGTATATGTTGGGATATTGTAATGAATGAACATGCCAAAGCGCAGGTCAACAAACTTTTGCTGTAGCTCATGCAATTTGCTTGCTTTTAGTGATTCCTGCGCGCTAACCGTTCTTAGCCCCATGCTACTTAGGAACAACAAAATGATAATTGGATAACTTGTTACTTTCATGCTTTGATCGTTTTATTAAAATTCGTTACTTAAAGAATAGGGTGCATCATTTTTTCCCGTTGCCCGTGTTTTATTGGGCGTATTGGTCATTTCGAAATTGATTTTAGCTCCTTTTTGGAAAGCTGAATGTTCGAAATAGTTTTTGGTGTACTCGTTTCCGTTGTAGGTTATTTTATTGATGTAGCGGTTTTCGTCGCTGTTGCCTGGTGCGTTGACCTCGACCTTTTTGCCGTTTTCGAGGCTGAGTACCACTTTCTTAAATAAAGGGGCGCCAATTACATATTGATCGCTGCCCGGGCAAACCGGATAAAAGCCCATAGCCGAGAAAACATACCAGGCCGATGTTTGCCCGTTGTCTTCGTCACCACAATAACCGTCGGGCGTGGCAAAATACAAGCGGTTCATCACCTCGCGGGCCCAATATTGTGTTTTGTACGACACCCCGGCATAGTCGTACAAATAAATCATGTGCTGGATAGGTTGATTCCCGTGGGCATAGTTGCCCATGTGCATGATTTGCATTTCGCGGATCTCGTGAATCACACCGCCATAATAACTGTCGTCGAAAACCGGAGGCAGGTTGAATACCGAGTCGAGCATGCTCACAAATGTTTTTTTACCACCCATGAGGTCGATGAGCCCTTGGATATCGTGGAAAACCGACCATGTATAATGCCAACTGTTTCCTTCGGTAAAGGCGTCGCCCCATTTGAACGGGTTGAAAGGAGCCTGAAATGTTCCGTCCGCGTTCCGTCCGCGCATGAGTTTGGTTTCCGGGTCAAATACTTTTTTGTAGTTCAGGCTATGTGCTTTATAGAGATCGAGTTCTGCCTGGGGGCGTTTTAGTTTTTTCCCCATCTCGTAAATACACCAGTCGTCGTAAGCATATTCCAGCGTACGCGCTACCGACTCGTTGATGTTGACATCGTAGGGAACATATCCTTTTTCGTTGTAATATTTGTAGCCGTATCGTCCGGTTGATCCAACCGCCGGATGTACATTGTTGGCGCCCCAGAGCAGACCTTCGTACATTTTTTCCGAATCACTTTTTGTAACACCTTTCAGGAAAGCATCGGCGACTACCGAGGCTGAGTTGTTCCCTACCATGCAACCTCTGTGCCCAGGGCTCGCCCATTCGGGGAAAAATCCGCTTTCGAGGTAAGTGTTCAGTAAACCGGCCTGCATCTTTTCGCCCATCGAAGGATAAACAAGGTTTACAAACGGGAACAAACTGCGGAAGGTATCCCAGAAACCGGTGTCGGTGAACAGGTAGCCTGGTTTGACCCCGCCAAGATATGGGCTGTAATGAACAGGATCGCCGTTGGCGTTAAATTCGTAGAGCATGCGTGGGAACAATACTGCACGGTACATGCAGGAATAAAAAGTACGGATCTGATCGACATTGTCGCCGTCAACTGCTATTTTCCCCAGTACTTCGTTCCAACGTTTGCGCCCGTTTTCTTTTACTTCGTCGAAGGTTTTGTTGCCTATTTCTTTCATGTTCAGTTCGGCTTGTTCGAAGCTGATGAACGACGAAGCAACTTTCGCGGTGATTACTTCCCCTTTTTTTGTTTTGAATTTAATGGCAGCGCCTACATGGTTGCCCGACAATTCGGAAACACCTTTGCTCACGTTATATTCGCTCCATACCTCACTCGAATCGAAAGGCTGGTCGAACACCATCACAAAATAGTTCCTGAAATCTTTTGAAACGCCTCCGCTGTTGCGGGTGGTAACCCCAATGACCTTATTTTCTTCAGGAATAATTTTGATGTACGAACCCCGGTCGAAAGCATCGACAATCACATAAGATTGATCGTTCTTGGGGAATGTGAAACGGAAATAGGCGGATCGTTCGGTTGGCGTAATTTCGGTTACCACATCATGGTCGGCTAAATAGACGCTGTAATAATAAGGTTTTGCGGTTTCGGCTTTGTGCGAGAACCACGATGCCCGGCTGTCTTCGTTTATTTTCAGGCTGCCGGTAACGGGCATGATTGAAAATTGTCCGTAATCGTTGATCCAGGGGCTGGGCTGGTGGGTCTGCTTGAATCCACGGATTTTCTCAGCCGTATAAGTGTACATCCAGCCATCGCCCATCTTCCCGGTTTGTGGCGACCAGAAGTTCATCCCCCAGGGAAGCGCAATGGCCGGGTAGGTATTTCCGTTTGACAACGATATGGTTGACTCGGTACCCATTAGCGGATTCACATATTCAACAACATTTTCCTGAATGTTGTTGATATCGGCAGTTTTTAACGGGGTTTGGGCGAGTGCCATTCCGTAGCAAAACACTGCCAGTGTAAAATTCAATAGTGTTTTTTTCATCCTTACTAATTTGTTTTCAGTTGTTTATATGGATCTTATTTAATTACTATTTATATTGGGGAAATACATGTTTTCAACATTCCCGCTTTGTTAAGGTTCATATTTTAACGTTTTGTCTACCGTACTCAACGATGGGGGAATATCGGAGGCTTTCGTGCCCCGTTTGTAATTGGGACGATTGCTCATTACAAAATCAATGGTCGCGCCGTCTTTTATATCGCTATAGTTGAGATACGACTTATCGTACTCTTTTCCGTTGAGGGTCATCGTTTTGATATAGACATTTTTTTCAGACCAGTTTTTGGTGGTCATGACAATCTTCTTTCCATTGCCCATTTGCATCGTTACCGCTTCGAGTGTTGGGGAGCCAATGTTGTAAATGTTGCTTGAAGGGGCTGTAGGGTAAAAGCCCATCGAGTTGAAAATGTACCAGGCCGACATTTGCCCGCAATCGTCGTTCCCACTTAGCGATTCTGGTTGGTCACCATAGAATTTGTCGGAAACTTCCCGGATCCTTTGCTGGCATTTCCATGGTTCCTGCAAATAATTGTAAATATAAATGATTTGGTGGCAGGGTTCGTTGCCATGCCAGTATGCGCCAATGCGGCCCTGGATGTCGTGCGCCCCCGGGATATCGTCAGGCACCTCCATAGTAAACAGTGAATCGAGCCTCGTGCCAAACAGTTTGCGCCCGGTCTCGTTAATGTAGCCTTGCACGTCTTGTGGAACATACCAGGTGTATTGCAGGGTAAAACCTTCGGTAATATCGCCCCAGCCGTTAACGGAACTAGGCCCGGAATACGCGATTGGCGCAAAAGGTGTCCTCCAGTTTCCTTTCGAATCGCGGCCCCGCATGTACTTGGTCTTGGGATCGATCAAATTTTGATAGGACAAAGCCCGGTTCAGGAAATAACGATAATCATCTTCCTTGTGCAGTTTTTTTGCCGCCTGGGCAATGCAATAATCATCGAAAGCATATTCCAGCGTTTTCGAAACCGATTCTTTTTCTTTGTCGAAAGGGACCCAGCCCAGTTCACTATATTCAGGTAAACAATCGTAGTGCGCGTTCATGGCAGTAGTTTTCATGGCTTCAAATGCCCTTTCGTAATCGAATCCCGGAACATCTTTCACGATGGCGTCGGCAATTACCGAAACCGCATGATAACCAATCATACACCACGTTTCGTTTCCATAAAACGACCAAATGGGCAGCATATTTTCTACACTTTTATCGTAATGCGCCAGCATTGAATTGATAATATCGGCATTGATCGATGGTTGTACCAGGTTAAACAAAGGGTGCAAGGCGCGGTACGTGTCCCAAAGCGAGAAAACCGTGTAGTTGGTGAATCCCTCGGCCGTTTCAATATTTTTATCCAGCCCGCGGAATTTTCCATCACTATCCTGAAAATTAAAGGGATGCAGAAAAGCATGATATACTGAGGTGTAAAAGGTCCTTTTTTGGGTTTCGTTGCCTGTTATTTCGAATTTGGCAAGTTCCTTCATCCACTTTTTTTGGCCTGAAGTTTTTAGCGATTCAAAATTTTCATTGGCCAATTCCGTGAGGTTTGTGGTAGAACCATTGATGCTGACTGATGAAATGGATGTTTTTACCGTTACCTGCTCGTTGGCTTTTGTTGCAAACGATGTCCAGAAAAATAAGTTTTTGCCCCATGCTTCATTGCTGCTCCTGAACCTGTTGGTATTGTAAATAACAGGTTTCCCGTCCTGCAGGATCCCGCATTGCCCAAAGGGTTTTGAGAATACGGCCGTGAAATAAACATGACGTTCGGGCCCCCAGCCTTTTACGATTTTCGATCCGGTAATGGTTGAATCGTTTTCGATCCTGAGATTGCTCCAAACACATTCAAACTGAAGGGTGTGGTTGAGATCGACCATGATATAAGCGCTGTCGCTTTCAGGATAAGTAAAACGGAGGATCCCGCTGCGCAAGCCAGAGGTCATTTCCGCATTGACGCCTTCACCGATCAAATCGACTGAGTAATAGTTCGGTGTAGCAACTTCCCGGTCGTGCGAATAGTTGAAACGGTAGCCAAAATCAGGTCCATCTAATTTTCCCGGGTTTGGGTTAATTTTCCCAACTCCCGGACGGAAAAGGAAATCGCCCAGGTCGGGAATCCCGGTACCGCTTAAGTGGGTCAGGCTAAAGCCCATCATGGTTTTGTGGGTGTATTTATACCCGGCTGCGGTGTCGTAATCCTTGTCATCCGTGTCGGGGCTTATCTGGATGCCGCCAAAAGGTATTTGCGCTCCCGGATAGGTATTTCCGTACCCCGATGTCCCGACAAAAGGGTTGACATATTCCAGTAAATTATCAGTGACGGCCTTGTTGGTCTGCGAACTTGCCCCTACATGAAATAGTAGGCAGGCAATCAAAAGGCAAGCGCAGGCGTAATTGAGATTATATGACTTCATCTATTTGGAATGGAGTTGAATAATGGCTTTGCTTAACTCGTTATTTAATGAACTTTTCTGATTTGAAAAGGATGTTTTTGCTTTCGGCCTTCACCAAGTAGATTCCTTTGGGCAACTGGCTGATGTCGATCGCTGCGTGTAAACCACTGGTAACTTTTGTTAGGATCTGGCTTCCGGCGATATCGTAAATGCTTATGTTGTTCTTTCCTTCAGAAAGGTTCCTTAGGGAAAGGGTGTTTCTTGATTCGTTAATGGAAACAGTGAAATTCCTGGTTTTTTCATTCGTGGCTCCCATCGTTGAAATAGCGGCCTGATACTGATCCCAAAGCGATTGTACCGGCTCTCCAAATATTTCGTTAAAAGCTTTGTCAGCCGACCAGGGATTAATGGTTATGGTCGATTTGTTGAATTTTTTCAGGAACTCTTCATCGCTCTTGGTATTTTGAACCCATTGGTAGAAAAATGCGGTGGTGTTGTAGCCATCAATCCAGCTTCCGCCTGCTTTGGGGTAACGGGGCGGGTTGAATCCACCAGTCAAGAGGCGGGCTAAATCGGCGGTCCCTTCAATAAATCCGTAATATTCGTTTGGCGAACCATAAACCCCGCAGTTTTTCGGCGAGTTTTGATAGCCGTGGCAAATTTCGTGGCACAATATGCCGTAAATTTCATCGGCGCTAACCGGATCGCTATGGCTTGACGCGAATGTATTTAAATAGTTCATGTCGAATCCAATCTCGATATCAGGCAAATCGCCATTCTTATAAGATAATGCTCCACCTTCTGTTAACAGGTAATGAATGTTTCTTAAACCATGTTCGTTGGCTTCGTCAACTGTAAAATACAGGTTTTGTGCTATAATCAGGCAGCAATGCTGAACGAACTCCTTGATATCGTTAAAGCCATTTTCTTTAATCAATTCGAGGTATTTTTTATAACCGGCATTGTTGGTATTGGAGCATTCCAAATCGACTGCCGGATAGATGAACGAGGACCAGTCGTTAATGTCTTTGATGGTGATCGTTTCTGTTTTCGATGTGGTGTTAGTCCCATCGGTGGCCGTTAATGTTACCTTGTATTCGCCTGCCGTACTGTAAACTACCTTTGAATTCTTCAGGGTGCTGGTATTTGGTTCTCCGCCATCAAAAGTCCACACAAGCGATGTCGCATTGAGCGAAGCATTGGTGAACGAAACAGAGTCGCGGGTTACCAGATACGAATCAATCCTGAAATCGGCCATCAACTGGGTGTACGGTTCCCCTTCATTCCCGAAAAGTTCGAGTTCCGACAATTGAAGTGTTTTACCGCTATTGTTTACCATTGAAAGCCTGAAATAGCTATACGATTCGGAATTGTTGTTAATGACAAATTCGCTTTTTAATTTTCGGCTTGCAAATGATTGGTTTTGGCGTTTGTCGATAGGATAGAAAGTTACCCCGTTATGCGATCCTTCGAGCTGCCAATCCATTGGGTCACGCTCCGGGGCATCGTTGCCGGAAGTTAGGCTGTAACGGTTAATAACATAGGACTTTGGCGAATGATACATGATCCATGTTTCGCTATGGAATGTTAAAAACTTGCTGTCGGCATCGTTGTCGGTCAACTGTTCTGTCGATTCCCCGACAGGCGAGTCGTTGTATTGCGACGAAATCTCCCCACCTGTTAAGTCGGTAATATCTGAATTGGTTTGGGCGCAGCTAAAGAACCCCAACGATAATAAAATGGGTAAGACTAAGTAGTATCCTTTTTTCATGATTGATCTTTTTATGTTTTAAATCCTATAATTTTCGATTTGTTATTACTGAATAATCAGCATTTGGCTCAGAATTCCTTTAGCGGTTAATAACCGCGCGATGTAGCAACCTTCGTTTAGCATGTTGATTTTGACCGTTTTTGGGCCGGAAACTTCTTCGTTGAAGAGCAATACTCCTTGTATTGAATAAATCTGAATTCCAATGTTTTCTTCAATCCCGCTTACCTCCTGTGCCGAAATTATTTTTGAGGCGAATTTAATTGTTACATCCTGTTGATTTTCACCTGTCATCTCGTAAACCCAGACGATTGATGTCGTCTGAACTTTCCGCTTTTTTCAGTGCCTTGATAGCAGTTCGGCAAAGCCAAATGACTTGCCAAGTATCCCATCGTGTTTTGTTGCCTGGAAGGCCAATAACTGTTTTGGGAAACCAATAAAATCGATCGGCCAGTCGCATCAATCGAAAATCAATTTTTGCTGTATTTTTTGATTTGCCCCTGATTTGCTGAGTAGTCAGAAAGATTTTACCAAACTTAGGTCTTCGGGATCGACAAAGTGGGGTCATGGATGATCAAAGATGTATCCTGAAAGGTGTACACCTTAAAAATATCGGCATTCTGTGGCCCTGATGCCTAAACTATTGTTTTGAGGAATAAAAAAAGATGCAATTGAGTAAGTGCCCAATGTTCTGCCAGGGGTATTGTGGGGTTGTAATGAACTGCAAATTGCAAGCTTACTGAATGTTCAATAAGGCTGCTTGCTTTTTGTAGATATCGTTCTTGTTTAAATCGCGGAAGTCTTTGGGAGTACAGTCATATAGTTTTGCAAATTCCCGATAGAAGTAAGAGCGGTTGTTGATCCCAACTTTGTACATGATTTCCTGTACTGAAATATTAGTGGTGATGAGCATTTTTGCTGCCACCGAAAAACGGTACTTCTTAATAAAGCCCCTTGGCGATTGTGATGATATTGCTTTTAGCTTCCGGTAAAAAGTTTGAGGACTGAGCTTGAGCGCTTCGGCAATTTGCTCCGGGTGGAGGTCTCCCAATTCTATGTTTTCGTCGATTACCGATGTTACCTGTAGGAGGAAATCCTGGTCGTTCTGATGGATGAACCTGCCTTCGTTTAGTTCTATGGCGCTGATCGGCGAATTATAGTAATCCCTCAGAACGCCTTCCTTTTTTATTAACTGTTCTATTATACTTTTTAAATATGCCAGGTTGAATGGTTTAGTCAGGTAAATGTCGGCTCCGTATTCTACACCTTGCATCTGGTCTTCAATCGAAACTTTTGCAGATATAATAATGATGGGAATGTGACTGGTAAATTGATCCGATTTCAACTTTTTAATCAGGTCCATGCCATCCATCTCTCCGGGCATCATCAAGTCGGCTATAATTAAATCAGGAAGAACGTTCTTTAACAAATTCAGGACCTGCTCGGTATTGAACGCTTTAATAATATCGTATTTATCGATTAATGCTTCGGAAATCATCGATACAATGTCTTTGTTGTCGTCAACAACCAGGATGCGTTGATGGATTTGTTTTTGGCCATTATTTTTTACATTACCCGACGGGATTACTGTCGGAAAATCCATTAGAACAGAGCTGGCATTGTTTTTATCTGTTAAATCCGTTTGCAGGGTCATGGCTGGTATTCTGACAATAAATTCGGCATATCCGTTTTTTTCACTTTTCACTTCAACACTTCCTTTTAGCTGTTGGATTGTACTATAACAGATTGCCAGACCAAGGCCATTTCTTGAAGAATGATCAAGGTAGGCATTTTTCTCCATATTATTCAGGATACTATAGCGGTCGAATACTTTTGATATTTCATCCTTCGTGAATCCTGATCCTGTATTATAAACACAAAAAATCAAATTATCTTCTTTAATATGAGATGATATTCTGATCTTACCACCGACAGGAGTGTATTTGAAGGCATTTGAGATGAGGTTCATCATGATTCTGTTGAGACCTGAATTGCTTGTATTCCAAGCCAAATCTTTCTCGCACTCAATAATGAAGTCAATTCCGTTTCGTTCGATTGTTTCCGAGAATGAAGTTCGGATTGATTTTATAAATTTATTTATTTCGATGCGCTCTGCCGTGTCTTCCAAAGAATTCAATTCTTCATTTTTGCTGAAACTAATGATTTCCTGAACCAGCTCTTTTAGTTTATCCGCATTCGAATGAAGCATAGTTGTGTATTGCCTTACATACCCGTCCGAATTTTCATAAGATAATATTCGTTCGCAGGGGCCTTGCATTAAGGTCAATGGTGTTAAAAATTCATGGGTAATATTGGCGAAGAACTTCATCTTGGTTTTGTAGAGTTCTTCCTTGTTTTTTTCGATGATCGATTTGTTAAAGGCTTCCTGCCTTTGTCGGGCTTTTTTTCTGACAATAGTCGCTGACAATATTATAATCAGGAATAAAAATAATGCGTAAGCTGTTTTCGCAACATTGGATAAGTACCATGGTGGAAGTACTGTTATTTTGAGATAGCTCGGCATAGATTCGGTGTCAAAAACGTCGTTCCGGAACTTGACTTCCAATGTATAATCTCCGTAGGGTAATAAGTTAAATTGCGCTTCGTTGAGATCGTTGGAATTGACCCAATTACTGTTGTAGCCCTTAAGCCGGTATGAGTATTGCATGTCCATTCCATACATGTAATCAACAGCAACGAATGAGACCGAAAATGTATTCTGTTTTGAATTCAATCCAAGATAGTGTTCGTCCTTGCTTTCTTTCAGGTAATTGTTTAGATTCTCATTGATCCCGTTGAGTTTGAGCCCCGTGAAATGAATGGGTGAATCGCTTATTTGTATTTCGGGAATATTGGGTTCTATCCATACTATACCATCAACTCCGCCAAAAAATATACGATGAGTGTAGGGACAAGTGTAGTCGGCATTATCGCTGAATTCAATAACATTCAGTCCTGTATGTTGATAATATTTATAGAACATGTTGTTTGACGGGTTGTATTTTTCAATGCCGCGGTTTGTTCCCATCCAAAGGCAGCCTTTCTCGTCCTCCTGCATTCCGTGAATCATTTCTTTCATTCCCGTCCGGTACTTGTTGGGTACTTCTTCAAGCTTTGAACCATCATTCTCTTCGTTTAGTTTTAACAGCCCGGCACACGACCCGAAATAAAAATGCGATGATTTGCTGTGGCAATAGGTAATGATATCATCGGTTGAAGAGTTGAATTTTTTACCTGAAGTAATGAATTCGTAACTTTCATCGCTCATTTTGAAGCGGATTACCCCATCGCCACGACTTCCGATCCATAAACAGTTATTTTTGTCTTTGTACATTGCGAACAGATCGTTTACTATTTTATCATTACGCGTAAAGAAAAAAGTTTCTATATTCTTAATTTTCAGTTGATTATTTTCTTCCTCGATGATCACCCTCAGCAATCCATGCCCTGCGGTTGCCAGCCAGATTGTACTGTCGTTTTGCTCGGCAATTGAGTGTACACGCCTTATGGGAGTTGAAGTTGGATTTTGGAGGGTGTATATCTTTTTGTCGTTAAGTGAAAAATAAGAAATGCCGGGACCTTCCGTCCCAAGCCAATTAATAGGATAAAATGCACTTGGTGAAATAGCGAAAACCTGGTTATTGGATAAACCGTCGCGCGTAGTGTAGTAATGTACTTTTGAGGCAGGAATGTTTTCGAAACTAGCCCGGTCGTAATCATTAATTAAAATCAGGCCGTCTCCTTTAGTGCCTGCCCACAATGTGTTGTTTTTATCTGTGAATATGCAACGTATTGGTTTCCTGATGGGAATGGGTAAGGAAGAAGAAGCTATGGTGTTGAAGATTGAAGTTTTGTTGTTGTAGATACCTAATCCTTGCCCGTCGAACCCAATCCATACAATATCCTTTTCACGGTCTTTTTTCAGGCAAAAAACTCCTGAATTCATATCCAGAAATTCTTCTTTGTATTTTAAAGCGGAAACCAACTTCAAAACTCCATTGTTTTTAAAAGAAATGATGAAGTCGTCGTGATAGCTTATGATGGAAGAGATGGTACCGTATTTTTTGATAAGGTCGTGAATGTTACGAATGTAATTGTTTCGGTCACGTTCTGTGTCATAAGAATAAAAATCACCAGTGCTGTTTATAAGGAAGATCAATCCATTTTCCTCGAAAGCTGAAATAATTTTGTTATCTCCAAAGTTAACTTCCTGAACTTCAATTTCTGGTTCTTTGGGGTTATCTGGAGATTCATCTGAAATTTTAAACTTATAGATTTTTGCTGCATTGGTAAATACCCAAAGCCTATCACCAGGGTCAAAAAATGAGGCAACAACACTTGCAGGGTCTATTTCGGGCGAAAGAATATCGATAAACGTTTTTTTATACCTGCTATACACCGAAATGTAACCCTTTTTTGCGATCAGGCATGTCAGGCCTTTGTTATTGGCAGTAAGGTTATAAGGGAACCGATAATTTGGATAGAATTCAATTACTTTTTGTTGTTTGATCGAAAATTTGTTAAGTCCAATATAAGTTGAGAGCCACAAACAATTGTCCCCTGCTCCTTGAATATTCTCAATGATATTGCTCGATTGCACACTGTTGTCGCGTTCATCCAGTCCAAATGTTTTAATAAATTTTCCATCATAGCGATCCAGTCCATTATAGGTCCCTACCCACAAAAAATCGTTTTTGTCTTGATATAAAGATAAAACAGCACTATTTGATAAGCCATCCCTACTGTCAATACGTCTGATGTGATAGGGGAGCGCAAAAAGCGTGAACCCATTAACTATCAGCAATAGAATAACTATGAAACTCTTTTTACTAAACATTGGGCTACTGTTTTTCGCAACTGAATATTCGGCAAATTAAAAATACTTGTCCCAAATAAAGAAAGCAATTTATAAAATTGACCAACAACCAACCTTAATTGTATTAAAAAATAAAGATAAATTGATTAGAATACTAATTTTATGAGCAATGACATACTAAACGAAGCTCATCCAAAGTCAGGCGTATATCAAAGTGATCCCATATCTCTAAGAACTGAAAAAAATTAAAATTGAATTTCCACTTTTCAGGCTTCACAAAATTGAGATATGAACTATTCCTGGTAGTTATTTGTACCCAGAATCGTGTAAAATATAATTTGCACTTTATTGGCTCAGAATTCTTTTATTAGTTGATAACCTGGCGATGTAGCTCCCCTTGTTTAACACGTTGATTTTGACCGTTTTTTGGCCGGAGATCTCAATCAATCCTGTCCTACTAGGTTGGGATAGATTTTAAATTTCAAGAATATCCATAACGGTACCTAAAATGATTTTTGTACGATATTGAGTCAACGACCAGTCCTTCAAATATTGCCTCACTAAAATATCTGAATTAAATGTCGAAACTAATGATTCCACTTTCATTGATCTCGAGTCATAAATACTTTTTACTTTAGATTTATTTTTTCGTATTCGGCTGTTTTTGAACTTATCTGCTTTCAGGGATGAAACACAATTGTTTCTCCTGGCTTGGTTTTCATCTCTAAAGTCTGGAAAGTTGCTTTTTCTTCATTCCTAAGCGATCCAACGGTACCTCCTTTTGCCCATGGCAAGATAATTTTTAAGTCAGAACCAATTTCACTCCGTACTTTTACTTCAACCACTTTCCCTTTTTCGAGTTTTGCACTAACCAGAAATGCCCCGGCGGCACGCAAATTCTGAAAACTGGCATTTTTGCTTTTGTCCCAGTTTGGGAACAACCGGATCGTGCCATCGTAACTTTGCATTAAACATTCGTTGATAACCGCCGGCAACGCAAAATTCTCGAACCAAATTCCCATTGGATCCATATACCCATAATCAGTAAGGTCATTGTAACGTCCGTTTACCTGAAGAACCCGATCAGAGGCGGTTCCATTAGGGAGCAGACAATAATTTACCTGCCGTTTAAATTTCTCCAAATCAAGTATCCCCAGACGGGCGGCCTGCAAATTAGAAAAGACCAAATCGTTACCACCTTCATTTTGTTGATTCAGATAAGTATTTTGAGCCAGTTTTAACTGTCCGTTTCTGTTTTCCAATCCAATGTCTTCTCCCGGAAAAACAGCGGCTAAATTTGCAGGAACATTATACACAACCTGATCATGCTCTTCCGGTACAGCCACCAATACTTTTCCATATTTCGGTGAGTTGGCGGTAGGATAATCGGGGAAATGTATTAAAATATCATCAATTGCTTTCACCAATTCGGCATCAGTATCTTGAGTCTCTAATTTCTCTACCGCTTTTTTAAATGCATTGAAGATGAATTTTGTCAATGTCAAATCCATACTACAATCGTAATTGTATTTAAACCCAGGCCGCAACCCATACAATTCGGGTGGAATGGTCGGGAAAATATGATAATCCGAATCGTTCCACCGTTCACCGCCTCTCGCTTCCGGCCGGTTCATATAGGCAACTAAAAATTCGACTGCCGATTTTATGGGACCGTAAGCTCTTTCGCGCAAGTAAATATGATCTCCGGAATACAAATAATGCCACCACAAACCTTGTACTGCCCAGGGTGTTTCACAAATCTCCCAACCCCAGTCGGGTACCGGATATGGATTCATCGTCATTTCAACCGGGTACGCTGAATGAGGGAAGTAAGCACCAGGCAAACTATAATATTCTTTTGCCCATTTTTTGCTTACTGGCATCAGAAATTCGATTAGACTTATATACGATAAATTTTTCTCCAGATGATTGCTTGAAAAAGTAACCCAAAATGGTTGTTGGGTATTGTAATTCATGTGATAATCGCCATGCCACGAGGTACCAATATTGTTGTAGCTCCAGTTGGCAAAAAGGCCAGGAGTTCGGACACCTTCCTTTACTGCACAATTGAAAAAATACAGGTTTTGATACCACATTTGTTCCAAAAAACCATCCTCCAGTTTTACGCCTGATTTTTGCCAATAGTCTTTCCACACCTGAATATTAGAAGCCATCATTTTCTGTAAAATTGGATTTGATACCTCGCCGACAGCTACTGCAACATCATTAACTTCAGAATTTAATCCCTGTTCCAATGAAACGCAGGCAATAAAATTAGCCGTTCCATCAATTGCAGCTTCAAGTTCTGCCATTTCTTGAGTGTTTCCGTTCCAGTTTAGCCGGGTCGATTTTGACAACTTAGAATCAAGCTTCACCGATATTTTAAATGCCTCATCTTTGGGATGACCTTTTATTGGGTCGTAAATATTCGGCTCCTGAGATGGTAAAATCTGGCGGAATGCCAATTCTCCCCGATCCAAATCTTCATTTGACTGGAAATGGGGAAATTCCGGGGGTGTAGATGGATCAGGAATTAGGCGAACACGGTTGAAAATAGTTCGATGAGGCTGATTGTTTTCATTGACCAAACGCATCCACAATTTGTCGTACTGCATATCGGTAAACAATTGCAACTTTAGCTTCTCTTTTCCTTTCAGAAAATAAACTTCGCACAAACCATCCGAAATATCCAGTTTATGACCGATAAGTTCAACGTCTCTCCGGTCAAACCCAATCAATACCGAACCGCAAGGAAATGGCCGGGGATAAGGTTTGCTGTAATTTTCACCGGTCATCTGGTTATAGTTGTTGTACCAATTATCCTGCGTAAGCCAATCTAAATTTCCCGGAATTTTAGCAACTTTTTCGAAAACCCCCTGAAAAGTGCCAATCTTCTCTTTGTTTTCTTCGGCAATGCGGATATCCCAAACATTGTTGTGCCCGAAGTGAAGCATAACACCATCGGGTCGGGTCGTTACAACAACACCCATTCCGCCATTACCCAACAATGCCCCGTCAAAAAACCCGGGTACAGGCCGGTCCTTCGTGATTGGATGTGTTTTCGCTATTTCGAAGGATGAAAATTTATCACCTGCATGTGTTAACACGCAGGTGATAAGCAATATACAAAGGAGAATAAATCTTCTTTTATTCATTGACAACTACATTTTATGCTTGTAATTTATTATTGAAATTTTAAATATTTGTTACCGTCTCTCGTTATAAACGCCAAATTCGGCAATTGCAGGGCTACCAGAACACTCATCGATCAAAATTTTGATTTTGCCTCCCCAAACGCGGTCAAAACGATGCATCTTAATTTTATCGCCACTGCCTCCTGTTAAAATAGTCTTCCATTCACCATTCTCTTCGTATTGCAGTCGATACTTTTTAATATTCCGACGAGAATCAACGATAGTTACCATGTTAAACGGCTCATCTTTACCCAGATCAATCCCAAACCAAGGGGCTTTTACTGCATCGTTCGAAACCCATGCGGTACCAAAATCATCATCATTGGCAAAATCCATAATCCACATGTCGGCACTCCAACTTGAATTGGCTGGTTTATATTTGGCAATATTCGTTGAAATAATAGGAGCATCAACTTGTTGCAATTTCGATTGAACATTATCATTCTTCCAATTTTTCCCAATGATTGTCAACGCTTCAAGCGCATTATCATCAATCAATCCATCACGGTTAGGAGCCACATTCAGGATAAAATTGCAGTAGGCTTTGTTTAAGGGCACGATATTTTCGTTGACCAGTTTTAGCGGATCTTTTACCGGAGTGGTCGGAAAAGACTCTTTCCAAAACCAGTTTTGTTGCAGGGGCAAACACGATAATGCAGGTAAATGGTTGGTTTCTTTCGAAATATGCTGGCCTGCTCCTTGTTCATACGATTTGATGTCGGTATAAAATAATGCTTCTGCCGGATATTTGGCTGCATTCAAGTCCATCACCAGACAGTTTGGCTGCATTCGTTTTACCAAACGGTAAATTTCTTCGAACGGCACATCTTCGTATGATATTCTCGACCAAGGAGCATCCCAACCGTCAATAATTAAAGCGGATATTTCGCCATAATTACTTAACAATTCGGTGAGCTGTGCCTTCACCATTTCAATATGCGTTTTACTGATTTGATTGGGGCGAAGTTTGTGATGTGTGTCTAAAATTGAATAATACAACATGGTTTTAAGCCCTTGTTTCCTGAAAGCTTCAACGTATTCTTTTACAACATCGCGTTTTAACGGACTATTCATCACATTGTAATCGGTAGTTTTTGTATCCCAGATACAGAATCCACTGTGGTGCTTCGTGGTGAGGCAACCATACGACATATTGGCAACTTTTGCAGCTTTTGCCCATTGGTCACAGTCCAATTTTGTTGGATTAAATAGTGAGGCGGGAGCATCCGGATCCGGCCAGTCTTCATTCATATACGTCGGGATGTTGTAGTGGATAAACATTCCGAATTTTAAATCAACAAACTGTTTCTGAAGTTGGGGCAAGTTAGCGGTTTGCGCCTTTACCTGCGCATAGATGCCAGCTATCATTAAGAAGCAAATTGCACCTAAAAGACATAATTTTTTCATCATTATTGTTTATTAAAAATTGTTTTAACAGTGAATTTAATATCTAAAATCGACGGTTTGGTTATCCATCACCTGAAATTCATAAATCGAGGGCGGAGCTGTAGCTTTCAGCACGTTTAACCGAATTTTTGAGCTACTATAATACGTTGGAAAATGAATGACTTTGCAATCATACATGGGTTCGTCGTCAACATAAATAGTCTGCCAACTATTGTTTTCCCATCGGTCGATTGTATATGACTGAATCCGGTTCATCCGCTGGTTGGAAAAAATATCACCCGGATCAGAAGATTGTTTTGAATCCTGAAACTCGAAAATGACGATTTTATTAAAACGATCCGATTCGTTCAGGTTGACGACTAATTGAGGGTTCAACCCTTCAGCAGCCCAGCGGGTTTGCATGGCGCCATCAACTGCAAATTTTGCCCCGTAATGGGTATCATCGCCAGAATATACTGAATTGGCGCTTGCCGATTTTTCAACTGAAATAATCCGGCCATTCGTTGGCAGTGGTTTTCCTTTTTCGATCTTGAGGCGGTTGCCTAATGCAATAACGGCATTCGCTTCATTCTCCCGTATCCGACCGGTATTATCCGGGGGAACATTCACGACCAATACGTTATCGTTGCGGGTACACCAATAAAAAAGCTCCTGCATTTCATCCAGATCGCGAACCGGACGTGGTGTGGATTTCTGAAACCAAGTCCATGTTTTGCTCAAACAAATGGTATGCTCAAATGGCAAATAGTACGATTCTCCATTGTGCAGGTATTGCTTTTTATCCTGAAGGTTTGCCAATTGCGGATCCCACAAACGGAAATCGCCCGGAAAATACTGGAAGTAGAATTTGTTGTTTTCAGTCATCAAACTGGGAACGGTATAATCCCGCTCACCATCCTTGTTTACTATTGTTTGATTTACTCCCACTGCGCAATTTGGCTGAAGCTTCTTTACCTGCGTGTATAGTTGGTCAATCCCCCAGTCTTTTGGTTCCCGCATCCAACCGCCGTCGAACCATAGCTCGCATACGGGGCCATATTGGGTAAACAGTTCTGTCAACTGGCTTAACATGTAGTCGATATACTTTTGAGGATTTTCATCCTGATAGCTTGGTTCATGACGGTCCCACAAGGAATAATAGAGACCAAACTTCAACCCATACTTTTTACACGCTTTGGCAACTTCAGCCACTACATCCGTTTTTACCGGAGATGAAGCCACATCATAATCGGTATATGGGCTATCCCACAAACAAAAACCATCGTGGTGTTTGGTTACCAGAACAACATACCGAAATCCGGCATCCCTTGCCACCCGGATCCATTGATCGCAATCTAAATCGGTTGGGTTATACTTTTCAACCGGAATTGTCCCGTCCGACCATTCCATGTCGGCAAACGTGTTGACCCCAAAATGAGTAAACTACCACCCCCAAAGGAGGTGGCTTTAATTTCAGTTTCCCCTAAAAGGGGGACTACATTAACGCTATTCTCTTTTGCGTTCTTCCTTCTCTTGA
>JBAZGO010000021.1:0-99186 GCA_041652995.1 Prolixibacteraceae bacterium | reverse complement strand
AGTAAACGGCGGCCGTAACTATAACGGTCCTAAGGTAGCGAAATTCCTTGTCGGGTAAGTTCCGACCTGCACGAATGGTGTAACGATCTGGGCACTGTCTCAGCCATGAGCTCGGTGAAATTGTAGTCTCGGTGAAGATGCCGAGTACCCGCAACGGGACGGAAAGACCCCGTGCACCTTTACTGCAACTTCGTATTGATCCTGGGTAAGTAATGTGTAGGATAGGACGGAGGCTATGAAGGGGGTTCGCCAGGACTCTTGGAGCCATCCTTGAAATACGTCCCTTTGCTTATCTGGGACCTAACCCCGATAACTCGGGGGACAATGCGTGGTGGGTAGTTTGACTGGGGTGGTCGCCTCCAAAAGAGTAACGGAGGCTTCCAAAGGTTCCCTCAAGACGATTGGTAACCGTCTGTAGAGTGCAATGACACAAGGGAGCTTGACTGTGAGACTGACAAGTCGATCAGGTACGAAAGTAGGGCATAGTGATCCGGTGGTTCCGCATGGAAGGGCCATCGCTCAAAGGATAAAAGGTACGCCGGGGATAACAGGCTGATCGCTCCCAAGAGCTCATATCGACGGAGCGGTTTGGCACCTCGATGTCGGCTCGTCACATCCTGGGGCTGGAGAAGGTCCCAAGGGTTGGGCTGTTCGCCCATTAAAGTGGCACGCGAGCTGGGTTCAGAACGTCGTGAGACAGTTCGGTCCCTATCTGTTGTGGGCGTTGGAAATTTGAGAGGACCTGCTGCTAGTACGAGAGGACCGCGGTGGACACACCTCTGGTGAATCTGTTGTGGCGCCAGCTGCATTGCAGAGTAGCTACGTGTGGACGAGATAAGCGCTGAAAGCATCTAAGCGCGAAGCTTACCTCAAGATGAGATTTCCTTTGAGGGTCGTCGTAGACCACGACGTTGATAGGCTACAGGTGTAAAGGCGGTGACGTCAAAGCCGAGTAGTACTAATTGCCCGAAGACTTTCGCTAATGTTTACAGGTCAATCCGATTACTTCTGTTTATTCCCGGTATGTTAAAAATATTTTGGTAGCCCCCTAAATCCCCCACAAGGGGACTTGAAAAAAGGACAAGGCAAGAGATCATCAAACGAGATGTTCTTCCATCAATGAAATTTTGGTGTTTATACGTAAGCCACCATGAAAGCTTTAGGTGACTATTGCGGCGGGGTTCCACCTCTTCCCATTCCGAACAGAGAAGTTAAGACCGCCAGCGCCGATGGTACTGCATTTACTTGTGGGAGAGTAGGTCGTCGCCATTCTTCAATGACCTCCGTTTCTTTATTGAGACGGAGGTTTTTTGTCTTATTCAAATTGATAGGGATAATTGTACATATATGTATGTTTAAATAAACTTTGCTTGCACCTTTTTTGTTTTAAATTATACATTCAACTAAAATAATTAACAATGATTAGTACACTAAGGAATTTATTTGGATTAGGTCCAAAAGTAGAATTTGCAGAATTGGTTGCTCAAGGGGCAGTTATTATTGATGTACGTACTAAAGGCGAATACGAAGGTGGGCATATCAAAGGATCAATCAATATTTCTCTTGATCAGCTTGGAAAGAATATTCACAAGTTGAAAAGTAAAAATAAGCCTATCATTACGTGTTGTGAATCAGGTGCACGAAGTTCGTCAGCAAAAAGTATTTTGAAATCCAACGGCTTTACTGAAGTATACAATGGAGGGTCTTGGCGAAGCTTGCAAAGCAAAATCTAAAAGAAAAAGACGGGTTGGACTTAAACAGCTAGTTCAATCTCCGATTCGTTCAAATCCCTTGAACGAGACCTTTTCAATTTTGATTTGAAAGGGTCTCGTTTCCTTATATACACCACTCCTCATATTAAGGTGAATGGACACTTTACTTTCTAATCTGATTTGTTAATGAAGAGAAATGACGGTTGCCAGAGGAATTACCAGTTACTGCAAAAGCGTAGTTCGTTACTATTTTTGTCAAACTTTATCCTTTCAATGGAATAGAGTTTTCTGGTAAATGATTTTCTAGACTTGATTGATGAAAAATATCCCATCTTTGTCTTAAAGTTTATTAAATTACTATGAAATGGCTTGGTTTTATTTACTAATTGCCGGAATTCTTGAAGTTGTTTGGGCTGTTGGAATGAAATATTCCGAAGGCTGGACCAGACTTTATCCCAGTATATTCACTGTTGTGTCCATGGCTATTGGGTTCTATTTCCTTTCGCTGGCTGTAAAATCGTTGCCTCTGGGAACAGCTTATGCTGTTTGGACAGGAATTGGAACAGTTGGCACAGTAATCTACGGACTCATTTTTTTCAAGGAGCCAGTCGATCTGATCAAAGCGATTTGTATTCTGCTTATTGTGACCGGGATTGTTGGTCTGAGACTATTCCACAAGGCATAATATCAGGTCAAAAGTCAAAAGGAAAAAATCAGTCCTCAATCAATCAGTCCTTTAATTTTTTGTATTATTCCCATCTTTTTCATCAGAAAAGTAGCATTCATTGTCCGGGTTACACCAGGGGTAAGTTTGTAATCGAAATTTAGCTCATCGTTCTGAAGCTGCACTTCGAAACACTGGTTCTTTATAAACAACGGATAAGTTCGTGCCAATTCGGTTAGTCCTAAATCGTGAGTTGCCACAATGCCATGTGTTTTCAGGGCAATTAACTGGTTAATCAATTCTTTTGATCCATTCAGTTTATCAACCGAATTTGTTCCTTTCAGCATCTCGTCGACAATCACAAACAGTTTTTCGTCCTTCCTGATGAGATTGAGCATAGTTTGGAGTCTTAGCAATTCAGCATAAAAATACGATTCGTCGTTCATCAGATTGTCTGTTGTGCGCATGTTTGTATACATGCGGATTGGGGTAAATTCGAATGTCGATGCGCAAACTTTGCATCCGTTTGATGCCAAAATCAGGTTGATTCCGACAGTGCGTAAAAACGTACTTTTACCGGCCATGTTTGCACCGGTTATAATTACAATCTTTTCTTCTCCTGAAATCTGGAATGAATTTCGGACACATTTTTTTTCGTCGATTAACGGATGCCCTAAATCTTCAGATTTGAAATGAAATTGAGAATCCCAAACGATTGGGAGGGGCCACTCCTGATGATTGTAGTTGCAGTTTGCAAGACTCACCAATGCATCCATTTCAGCAATTACTTCAAACCATTCAGCCAGATTGGATGAATATTTTTGCTGCCATTTGTAAAGTCTCAAAATGCACCGGATATCCCACAAAAATATTAAATTGAGCACAATGGCTACAATGAAATTCTGTCGGTATTCGAACTCGTGCAGAATTTTTTGAAGTTCGGCCGTAATTTGGCTGGCTAATTTATTTTTTCCTGAAAGTTTTCCCTTTAATTCAAGCAGGTATTCGCTTTTCGCAGGAATGGTTTCTATTTGGCGAAGCATTTCGGCATATTGGCTTAATATTTTGGCCTGACTTTCAAATTGTTTGTAAAAGATTGTGATCGTTTTGCTGTAAGCCAGGTAAATAATCCATTGGATTACGAAGGCAATCAGGAAAATTTGTTCAGTGACGATTCCTGAAAAGAACATGGCTGCAAAAGCAAGAAGTGAGATTGGAAATATCAGCAGTAAATATTTTGTTGTTTCCGCGTGCTTTAGTTTGAGTGGTGTAAAAATCGAATCGTTAATGTTCCCGCGGTTTTTAGAGTCGGTCGTTTCTTTTCCAGTTGCCATAAAATGCTGTCGCCAGCTTAAATTTTCGGCTAGTTCCTGAATGGCAGTTTGTTTATTTTTTATTTCGTGAATTGGCCGGTCACTCTTATTCAGGAGTGAGGCCAGGTAAACCTTGCCGCGCGTTGTAACTGTTCGGTTCAGGAATTGAAAAAAGGAACCCTGACCGTAAAGATCTAAATCGAAACTGTAATCGTGATGTACATCAATAAATTCGGTTCCCGGATCAAATGAACTTAAATCACGGTTCATCGCATTAACTTCATTCCGGTTAATGTCGGAAAGGCGCTGAAAATAGTTTTGCTCTTTCTCTGTTTGAATAAACTTCTTGACCAGGAACAAAAATGAAACCAGCAAAAGAAATGAACCTGCCCAGGCCAGAATATCACTAACTGGTTTTAGGTAATAGAAAGCCGGAATAATGGCTGCAAAACAAATGAACCGTTCAATTGATATAAGTTTCAGATGTTTTTTCTTCTGATCGGAAACCGATTGGTATTGATTGGCCAGTGTCTGATATTTCAGTAAAATTTCAGGATTCATGAAACGAAGAAATGAAATTTAGTAAGTCTGTTTATAGTTATCAGCATGGTTGCCACATAAATAATGAGGAATAAAATAATCCTGAAATTGTCTTCGTGTGAGATTGTTGTGGCTGTAATTTCAGGCGTGTATGATTTGAAATACCGCTTTTGCACAAAAACCATCAGTTGGTAAAACGCAAGTCCTGTCAGAATTCCCCATATCCAGCCAGTCAGAATATCGCCCGGATAATGCAATCCAAGATAAATTCGCGTGTACGAAACCAAAGCCGCCCAAGTGAAAATCAGGATGGTATAGAGATGATTTTTGAAAAGCCTCGTTGTAATAACAGCGATGGTAAATGTATTGGCAGCATGAGCCGAAAAAAAACTGTACAATCCGCCACGGTTGTAAATGTTGTGTACAATGTTGCTTAAAACCGGATCGTGTGTTGGTCTCAGGCGCTGAACCGAATTTTTTATCAGTCCCGAAAACTGATCGCTCACCACAATTGATAAACCAATCAAGATTAAAATGTATATTGAATTTTTCTTGTAGGTTTTTATGATGACATAAACGATGAGCAAATAAAAAGGAATCCAGATTTCAATACTCGTGAAAAGTGTAACGGCTCGATCCCAGAAATCGTTGTGAAAACTATTCAGGAAAAGCAGCAGCGATTGATCGATTTGTTTTATCCATTCCATACGAAGTGCCAAAAAATTGACGATTGGTCAATGTACAATTTACAATACTAATGTTAATAAAAGTTGGAGTAATTGTAAATGGTCAAGTTGTAAATTGTAAATAATTCTTCAAAAGATATTTCAACCTTACTTATTTATTCAGGATTTGCCAGATTTTATCTTTCAGTTGGGTGATTCCTTGTCCGGTAACCGACGAAATGAACAGATGCGGAATATCTTTCAGCATTTCACTGATTTCAGTTTTCAATTCCTCATCCAGAAAATCACTTTTACTGATGACCAAAAATCGTTCTTTATCCAGAAGTTCAGGATTGTATTCCTGAAGTTCGTTCATCAAAATTCCGAATTCCTTGCGGTAATCTTTGGTGTCGGCCGGAACCATGAATAAAAGCATCGAGTTGCGTTCAATATGGCGAAGAAATCTCAATCCAAGACCTTTCCCTTCATGCGCACCTTCAATAATTCCGGGAATATCGGCCATTACAAACGATTGGTTGTCGCGGTAACTTACAATACCCAGGTTTGGAACAAGCGTAGTGAACGGGTAATCGGCAATTTTAGGTTTGGCTGCCGAAACGACCGAAAGCAAAGTCGATTTTCCGGCGCTGGGGAAACCGACCAACCCAACATCGGCCAGGATTTTTAATTCGAGCGTAAACCAACCTTCGACGAATGGTTCGCCGGGCTGAGCAAAACGTGGAGTTTGCTGGGTTGCCGATTTGAAATGAACGTTTCCAAGGCCGCCTCTGCCTCCCTGCGCAATAATATGGGTATCTCCGTCATTCGTAATTTCAAAAAGAAATTCGCCGGTTTCGGCATCTTTGGCAACAGTTCCGAGTGGCACATCCAAATACACATCTTCCCCGTCGGCGCCCGAGCTCATTTGTTTTCCGCCCGATTCTCCGTGCCCTGCATAAACGTGTTTTCGATATTTTAAATGCAACAACGTCCACATTTGGGCATTTCCTTTTAGGATAACATGACCACCGCGACCTCCGTCGCCACCATCTGGCCCACCTTTGGGTTCCGATTTTTCCCTTCTGAAATGTGCTGATCCGGGGCCACCATTTCCCGATCTGCAATATATTTTGACGTAGTCAACAAAATTAGTTTCTGCCATTGGATAAGTTAAAAGTTCCTGATTTCAGGAATAATTTAATCTGATTTTGTGTTTATATTATTTGCTATGAGTTGAATATTAGCTATTTAACTTCAAAAGGTTTCCTGAAATAGGAGGACGCAATGTAAGCAAAAAAAGACGAATGATTCCGGAATCATTCGTCTTTTGTCTTTATTATCAGAATCTTATAATTCCGCAACTGTATTGATCAACCGCTGCGCAATCTCTTCGACTGTTCCCATTCCCTCAATTTTATGACATTTATTCTGGGCCTGGTAATAATCTTTTATCGGCACGGTTTTTTCAATATAAATCCGAATGCGGTTTTGAATAATGGCTACATCCTGATCGTCGGGCCGACCCGAAGTTTCGCCTCTGAGCAGAAGTCGTTTAATCAGTTCTTCTGTTTCAACTTCGAGGCAAAGCATGCCCGAAACTGGTGATTTATTTTCGTTTAACAATTCATCAAGAGCAATGGCTTGTTTTACCGTTCGAGGAAATCCGTCAAAAATATATCCTTTAGCATCTTTATTTTCCTGAAGAATTGACCTGATCATGCCGATAACTATTGAATCGGGGACAAGAAAACCTTTGTCCATGTAACTTTTAGCTTCGATACCAAGTAAAGTTTTTGCGGCAATCTGGTTCCGTAGCATATCTCCTGTCGAAAGGTGAATCAATTTGAATTTCTCGATGAGAAAATCAGCCTGGGTACCTTTTCCGGCGCCCGGTGGGCCAAATAAAACAAGATTTAACATTTAACGAAAATAGGGTTATTTATCAATTACTTTATAAATATCGATCAGGTTGCGTCCTCTTCCATCGTAATCCAAACCATAGCCAACAATAAAATCATTCGGAATTTCAATGCCGGTATAATCAAGCTGGACTTTAACCTGAAGAGCATCAGGTTTTAATAAAAGGGTTGCAATTTTGATCTCTACAGGGTTTTTGGCTTTTATTTGTTCAATGGTATTTGCAATGGTAATTCCTGAGTCAACAATGTCTTCGAGCACGATGACCGTTCGTCCGGTAAGATCTTCGTTCAATCCAATCAGTTGTTTGACCGAACCGGTTGTGTGAGTACCTGAATATGACGCCAGTTTGATAAATGAAATTTCGGCATCGAGCAATGAAATACGTTTGAAAATTTCTGCAGCAAACATAAATGAACCATTCAGTATGCAAATGAATAACGGATTTCTATCCTTGAAATCATTGTTCATTTTTTCAGCCATCTCTTCAACTATCGATCTGATTTTCTCATACGGAATAAACAGTTCAAACTCTTTGTCGTGGATAGTTACGTTTTTCATTGTAATGCAAGTTGAATTTTTACGGTTTTCGGGTAATTTTTTTTCAAGCATATTTAAGTTATTTTTGGCTTGAAAAATAAAGCGACAAAGTAACAAAACTAATTTATATTGAAAAAATTAAATTTAGAATTGATGGAAGCAAAAGTAAGTATAATCATGGGAAGCACTTCCGATTTAGGAGTCATGGAAGCTGCTGCAAAAATACTCGATGAGTTTGAAATACCGTTCGAAATCAACGCATTATCGGCGCATCGAACACCTGAAGCTGTTGAAGCTTTTGCCAAAGGCGCAAAAGCCCGTGGAATACAGGTCATTATTGCCGCTGCTGGAATGGCAGCTCATCTGCCGGGCGTAATTGCAGCAATGACAACACTTCCGGTAATTGGAGTTCCGATTAATGCCAGCCTGAACGGTTTGGATTCGTTGTTGGCCATTGTACAAATGCCTCCCGGAATCCCGGTTGCAACAGTGGCTGTAAACGGCGCTCAAAATGCTGGAATTCTTGCAGTTCAGATGATGGCTTTGGGTGATGACGGCCTCGCCGCTAAACTCGATACGTTTAAAGTATCGCTGAAAACAAAAATTGAAAAGGCAAACAAGGACCTTTCTGAAATAAAATTCAGATTTAAAACCAATTAAACTTGACTTGTTAACAAAATAATTGTAACTTGTATGCAATAACATAGTTCCTGTTTTTATTATCAGGAACTTTTTTTTGCCCCAATGTTATGAAATTGTTACCGGCATTTGCATTGTTCGCATTGTTTCTGCTTTCCAAATTTTATAGTTCTGCTCAGGAACTAAATTTTGCAGGATCACGGCATCAGGGACTTGCCGTTGCAGCAGTTGGATTAACTGATTGCTGGTCGGTTTTTGGGAACCAGGCTGGACTATCTAAAATAACTCATCCCGAATTTGCCGGTTCGTTTCAAAACCGGTTCCTTGTATCCGAGTTGTCAACCCGTACCGGTTTGTTTGTGCTTCCGGTTCTGTCGTCTGTTTTTGCGGTTTCGCTACAGCAATTCGGTAAAATACCTTTTCGTCAGGAGAAATTCGGATTGGCGTTTGCCCGGCAAATCTCGCCTCACTTTAGTTTTGGCCTTCAGTTTAATTATTACAGCTTGTTTCTTTCCGAAGAAAACCATTCTGTCGGTTCTGCCGGACTGGAAATTGGCATGCAGTATTATTTAAATGAGCAGTTTACATTGGGCGTTCATGTTCTGAACCCATACCAGACCAGCATAAAATTACGGTCTGGAAATTTTGATTATTCGCAGCAAATAAATGTTGGTGCGAATTATCAACTATCGGATTCTTTCAGTTTTATGACTGAACTTCAGAATGATTTTGAGAATCATTTTATCGTCAGAACCGGAATGGAATATGCCGTATTTGAAAAACTCTTTCTGCGCGCAGGATTTGCAGGCAAGCCTTACCAGTTTTCGGCCGGACTTGGATTCCAGGTCCGGAAGCTGTTCATTGATCTGGCTTCTTCCTACAACCAGTATTTGGGAAATTCACCATCAGTTTCATTTCAATTTCAATTCTGATGGTAAAGAAGGGACTTTTCATACTGATGATAGTTAGCCTTACTTTTCTGGCAAAGGCACAGGAACTTGATATTCAGCAAACCATTGAAGATTTACTGGAATCGACCGGCGAAAATATGAGCGATGAAACCGATATTCAGGAAATACTCGACGATTTGGAATTTCTCAGGCAAAATCCTCTTTCGGTGAATAGCGCTACTGCCGAAGAATTAAGCCGCTTGCATGTATTAAGTGATTTGCAAATTGCAAATTTAATTGCCTTCAGAAAAAAAACCGGTACCATTTATACCATTTACGAAATGGTTGCCATTGATGGTTTTTCTCCTGACATTCTTGAAAAGATTGAACCGTTTATCACTTTTGAAACCGCGGCAGTAAAAGCAAGTCGAAATAAGTCGCACAATGATTTGTTTTTACGGTCTACCAGGGCTTTTCCTATCGGTGACCAGTCGAAATATGAAGGATCGCCTGAACGGATTTACGTGCGGCTGAAGCATGTTTCTGCTAATCTTGAATTTGGCGCGGTGACCGAAAAAGATCCCGGAGAAGCTTTTTTCAGGCAATCGAACAAGCAGGGATTTGATTATTCGAGTGCGTTTGCGAATTTTGGAATGGGAAAAAAGTCGGACCGCATTTTTGCCGGCGATTATCATGTTCGCTTTGGTCAGGGACTGGTTGCCTGGCAAGGTTTCTCAATGGGAAAATCGGCAGAAACGACACAGGTCTTTCGTTCAGGACGGGGTATTCGGTCCTATGGTTCGACCGACGAGAATCAATTCTTTCGTGGATTGGGCGGGCAATTCAGTTACGGGCATTTTACATTTTCGCCGTTTGTCTCACTTCGGAACCTGGATGCAAATACCGACACTGTTGACGGGACTCCATATTTTGGAGCCTTTCAAACCAGCGGTTATCATCGGACTGATTCTGAAATTTCAGGAAAGAATGCGCTTGGACAATTTGCTGGCGGCGCGCATTTGGGCTGGTCGCATAATCAGTGGTCGCTTGGAATTACTTCGGTTTATACACGTTTCGATGTTGAAATGGATCGTAGCGACGAGCCATACAACCAATTTTTGCCTGAAGGCAAAGAAGGCTTTGCAACTGGTTTTGAATGGAAAGGTTCGGTACACAAGGTTTTCCTCTTTGGAGAGTTTGCTGTGAGTGAAAATTCAGGAAAATCTCTGTTAACCGGTTTAATGACAAAACCATCTCAAAATTCCGAATTCTCGCTGGTGTACCGAAACATCAACAAAACGTATTTTAGTTTTTATTCAAATGCGTTTACTGAATCGTCGCGAGTAAACGATGAACACGCTTTATATGCCGGATTAAAGTTTTTCCCGGCACCAAAATGGATTTTTCAGGGGTATGCCGATTTTTTCAGGTTTAAGTGGATAAAATACACAACATCGGCGCCTTCGACCGGGACAGAGCTTTTTGCACAGATTTCATTTAATCCAAACCGCAAAACCGGATTTTACCTGAGGTATTTTCAGGAAGAAAAGGAGCAGCGGGTAATTACGGGGATTTTGAGGTATAACGAACAGCAATTAATCAATCGGTTGCGGTTAAATTTTGTGCATTCGCTGAATGAGCAGATTACCTTGAAGAGCCGTTTGGAATTTTCGTTCTATAGCAAACAAGAAAGTGAAAAAGGATTTCTGATTTACCAGGATGTCATTTTTAAACCTTCAGGAAAATTGTTTGGAATAAATGGACGCCTGGCTTATTTCAAAACCGATGGATACAATTCGAGGCTTTATGCCTACGAAAACGATTTACTGTATACTTTTTCGGTGCCTGCATTGTATGGAAACGGACTTCGCAGCTATTTAAATTTTCGGCACAGCATTGGTAAGAGCTTTTCGGTTTGGTTGAAATGGGCTGTTACTCATCAGTTTGCACAGACTGTTGAAGAAGTGAGCCAGAACTCATCAACAAAATCAGAGATTAAATTGCAGATCAGATACCAGTTTTAAGCTTTCATAACTAATTCATGATCTGATAACTATATGTAATTTTGCAAATGCTGCAAATGCAAATGGCCAGGAAATATGTTCTTAATTGTGGGTTATCAGCTTGTTATACTGTACTTCCGAATATAAAATAATGGATAAATTTACTTCAGGATTAATCTCAATTGCTATCTTTGCCCGTTATAACAGAAAAGGGGATGGTTCATAAAATTAATTTCGACGATATTCGTCCGTTCAACGATTCGGAGGTAAACAAGTACCTCAAATTGCTGATTCAGGATGAAACATTTCAGCATATCTTACATTTTGTTTTTGAGGACAATGCAAGCATTGAGCAGATAAAACTGATGCTGGCAAATGTTCACACTGTAAAGGAGTTGCAGTACAAGTTTGTTTATCAGCTTGTTGATGATCTGATTCTGAAAAGATCGACTGATGGACTGACTTCCAGCGGACTTGAACATCTGGATAAAAATACCAGCTACCTTTTTATTTCGAACCATCGCGACATTATTCTCGATTCTGCAATCATGAATTATCTGATTGTACTCGAAGGAATGAATACGACCGAAATAGCCATTGGCAACAACCTTTTGATTGAAAAATGGATTGAATACACCGTTAAGCTCAACAGGGCTTTCGTGGTGCGCCGTAATTTGCCGGTTCGCGAATTACTGATGGCTTCAAAAAAACTTTCGGAATACATCCGGAGAGATATTACACAAAAACATACCTCGGTTTGGATTGCACAACGTGAAGGCCGCACCAAAGACGGAAATGATAAGACGCAACAGGCTTTGCTTAAGATGTTGAATCTTAGCAATACGAAAGAATTCCGAGAGGGATTCGGAGAATTGCGCATCGTACCTCTTTCCATTTCGTACGAAATTGAGCCTTGCGGATTTTCAAAAGTTTCTGAGCTGTATAAAAGAAAAACCCAGGGTTTCGAAAAAACGCAGGAAGATGATTTGAAAAGTATGGGTGAAGGTTTAGTGAGGCCAAAAGGCAGGGTACACTTTAGTTTTGGTAAACCAATTTCGGCTCAGTTGGATGTGATAGCCGAGGAAGAAACAATTGCGACTCAGATCGAAAAACTTGCTGATTATATCGATCAGCGGATTTACACCAATTTTAAACTTTGGCCAAATAATTACATTGCCGAAGACATTTTGAACAATACCAGTTTAAATACTGAATATTATACCTCCGAACAATTTGGCCGTTTTGTTTCCATGTTAATCGAAGCTGTTTCTCTTATTCCCGGCGATGCGGATACAATCAGGGAAATGTTTCTGCAGATGTATGTTAACCCATTGATTAATAAACGTAATTCACAGAAGAAGAATGATTGATCAGATTGGTGGAATTATCTGGGATTGGAATGGCACCCTGCTGAACGATATTGATTTGTGCGTTCAAACGATTAATGAAATGCTTGAAAAGCGAGGTCTCCCTTTGCTGTCGGTTGAAAAATACAAGGAGGTATTTTCATTTCCGGTTAAAAATTATTACGAAAAAATAGGCTTCGACTTCAAAGAAGAACCTTTTGAAAAGCCAGCGCTTGAATTTATTGACAGGTATAATGCACGGGTTTGCGAATGCTCACTTCAGGAAAATTCGTTAAAAGTTCTGGATTATTTCAATTCCATCGGGATCAGGCAATTTATATTGTCGGCTATGAAACAGGATGCGCTTGAAAAATGCCTGAATTACCACCAGATTAATCACTATTTCGAACATGTTTCTGGTTTGGACAACCATTACGCCGAGTCGAAAATTGGAAATGCGCATCAGCTAATCTCCGATTTTAATCTTGTCGCAAACGAACTGGTTCTGATAGGCGATACTGTGCACGATTTTGAGGTTGGCTGTGAGCTTGGTTGCCAGTGTGTTTTGATAGCAAACGGGCACCAGTCAAAAGAAGTACTTGCTTCGACCGGAGTTCTGGTTATCGACGAGTTAAACCAGTTGCTCGGATAGAATAAGCAATAATCGTTCGAATAATCCGGTTTTTAACCGGAAATCAAAAAAATATGCTTCAGGAACGAATCCCAGTCACCATCATTACCGGATTTTTAGGCGCCGGAAAAACCAGTTTGCTCAATAAACTGATTGGCAAACATCCGGAGAAAAAGTTTGCCATCATTGAGAATGAATTTGGTGAAACAAGCATCGATGGTGGCCTGATTAAAGCATCGTCGGAGGCCATTTTTGAGTTGAATAATGGCTGCATTTGCTGTACGCTTGGCGAAGATTTTTTGCATACCCTTGAAAACCTTCTGGGCAGTTCGTACGAATTTGATCATTTACTGGTTGAAACTACCGGAATTGCTGATCCGACAAGTATAGTCGATGCGTTTGTGTCGGGTGAAACAGTTCAGCAGCGGTTTAAAATCGATAGCATTATTTGTGTGGCCGATGCTGTAAATATGGAAGACTTGTTTCAGGAGCAACCTGAAGTGCGCATGCAACTGGCTATTGCCGATTTAATTTTGCTGAACAAAACCGATTGCGTTCGTGCCGGCTATCTTTCTGAATTAATGAAGCTGGTTAAAACAGTCAATCCGATGGCCAGGTTGCACGAAACAACCTTTGGTTCGGTTGAAAATATTGAAGTTTTGGATACCAATTCGTTTGCCGGCGAGGCCATTGGAAAATCGACCCTGACTTTTTGCGGAATGGATTTGCCGGTTAAAAACGACTCAGGAAAAATGTCTTTTGTTCACAACTCTGTAAAGCCTGATTTACGGCACAAGCACGATATTTCATCCGTCGGATTTACGTTTAAAGGAAATTTTGACGTGAATAAATTTGGCCTATGGATGCAGAACTTCCTATATTTTAACAGCGAAAACATTTTCAGGGTAAAAGGAATCATGAGTTTCGACCAAACCGATGACCAGTTTATTTTTCATGCCGTTCGCAGCTCTTTTATGTTTGAAGTTGGAAGTCCATGGGGAAACGAGGAACGTTTCAGCAAGCTTGTTTTTATCGGGAAAAAATTGTCTGAAAAGGAACTTGAATCAAATTTACTTCAACTTTTGGTAAAGAAGTAGAGTAAAGCGCTATTCTATTTCTTTGTTATCATTAAACAACACATTGAGAAACTGTTTAAAAATTTCCCGTGGGGAAAATCTGTCGGTAGAAATGTCGATTTATGAGTTTCGTTTTGTCCCGTACGAGACAAAAGACATGTATATATTCAGTAATTCTACCGACCTTTCGTTCCTAACGGAACAAGAAAACTAAATTTAAACAGCTCCAAAGTTTGCTAACATTTTTTGTGAATATCTATTGTTTTTCAGTCTCGCCTTAGTTCAAAACTATTGTTAATTTCAACCGGTTTTTTTATAAAACCAACAAAACCAATTGCAAAAAACTTAATCTTTATTCAAAGGAGAAAAACTAATGGCTAGACGAATCATTGGCATTCACGAGAAATTGTCTGTTTTAGAAAGCTTACCTTTAAGTTTTCAGCACCTTACAGCAATGTTTGGAGCAACCATTCTGGTTCCTATTTTGCTCGGAGTCGATCCGGCAATTGCCCTGTTAATGAATGGTATCGGAACTTTACTTTACACCTGGATCACAAAAGGCGGCATACCTGCTTATCTGGGATCGAGTTTCGCATTTATTGCTCCGGCCATGTTGGTGATAGGCACGTATGGCGGTTTCGCTCACGCACAATCAGGATTTATCTTTTTCGGGTTGTTTTTCGTTGCCATTTCGTTTGTTGTTAAATATTGGGGAATCAAATGGATTGACATCGTAATGCCGCCTGCTGTAATGGGTGCAGTTGTGGCCATTATCGGTCTCGAACTGGCTCCTGTCGCCGCTCAGCAGGCAGGTTTGGCTCCCTGGCCAGCCAATGTCGGACAAACAGTTCAGCCATTTGTTATGGATGCCAATACCGTAATTGTTTCAATGTTTACCCTGATTGTTGGAATTCTTGGATCGGTTCTTTTCAAAGGATTTATGCAGGTAATTCCGATTCTTTTTGCAGTTGTAGCCGGTTACCTGCTGGCTCTTGGCATGGGAATGGTTGATACAACTACAATTGCCAATGCATCATGGCTTGCTTTACCTAAGTTTCAAACACCTGTTTTCGATATCAATGCGATTTTAATTATTGCTCCCGCCAGTATTGTGGTTTTGGCCGAACACATCAGTCACCTGATTGTGACAGGAAAAATCACTGAAACCGATTTGATGGAAAATCCCGGTTTGCACAGATCATTGCTGGGCGATGGATTGAGCAACATTTTATCCGGATTTGCAGGTTCTCCACCCAATACAACTTACGGCGAAAACATTGGTGTGATGGCTATTACACGTGTTTATTCAGTTTGGATTATTCGCGGAGCAGCGCTTTTGGCAATTGCTTTCTCGCTTATCGGGAAAGTATCGGCTGCTATTTCGACCATTCCAAGTGCTGTTATGGGTGGAATCACCATGTTATTGTACGGTGTAATCGCTGTTCAGGGGTTCCGCATGTTTGTTGAGCAGAAAGTTGATTTCAGTAAAAACAGTAATATGGTTCTGGGCGCTGTTACCTTTGTGGTTGGAGTTAGCGGAGCCAGCATCAATATCGGATCAGTTCAGTTAAAAGGAATGGCTTTTGCGGCAATTGTTGGTGTTGTTTTATCCCTTGTTTTCTGGGCGTTCGGCAAGCTCAATATGATGGGCAAAGAAGTATAAAAATCGTACAAACACTTCAAAACCTGTTTCCAAACGACTGAAATTCGTTGGGAAACAGGTTTTTTGTTTGTTAAAAATCTTGCAATCAGGCAGAATCGGTATTTGTGAAAATGGCAATTAGTTCTGATAAATTCTTTGGAGAAGAATTTTAGTATTCCTTTGTTTTGATATCCCGGATATAAAGCTGGAGACTGGTTTTTCCCCTGAATTCATTTTCGGCTAGCGAATAGCAAATGTCGAACGGCAAACCCTGATTAATCGAATCGAAGTGGTGTGCCTGGTTAAATGCGATACCCGAAAACTGCGATGAATTGCTGGTCGGTTCGATCAAATCGAGTTTCAAATGTTCGAGGTTTTTACCAACCGGACGACTTGTTCCGGCATCAAGCACATTTTCGGTAATGAAAACCGGGATCATGTTGTGCGGACCAAAAGGTGCAAATTGTTTCAGAATACGGTAAAATTTCGGAGTGATATCCGACAGGTATATTTTTGCTTCAGCCTCAATCGACTCGGTTTGCTGCTGGTTGGTTATTTGTTTGGTCACAATTTCCTCGAACCGACGCGAAAATTCGTAGATGTTTTCAATTTTCAACGTTAATCCGGCAGCATACATGTGTCCGCCATACGATTCGAGCAAATCGCTGCAGGCGCCAATGGCTTCGTACAAATCGAAGTCGCGCACCGAACGTGCCGAGCCGGTTGCCATTCCGTTCGATTCTGTTAAAACCACAGTTGGACGGTAGAAATGTTCGGTCAGGCGCGATGCCACAATTCCAACAACACCTTTGTGCCAGTCGCGGTTGTATAAAACAGTCGCATTTTTAGAGTGCTGTTCCGGGTCGCGCTGAATCATTTCCAGGGCTTCCTGAGTAATGTCACGGTCGAGTGTTTTGCGGATTTCGTTGTACGAATTAATTTCGTCGCCCAGCATCGAGGCTTCCCGTTCGTTGGTGGCCGTTAAAATAGCAACCGATTTTTTTCCATGCTCAATTCTTCCTGAAGCATTTAAGCGTGGCCCAATCTTGAAAACAATGTCGCTAACCGATTTTTCTTCAGTGTTCAGTCCTGAATATTCCATAATTGTTTTGAGCCCGATACTCGGCGAAGCATTTAGTTTTTTCAGACCGTAATATGCCAGAATACGGTTTTCTCCGGTTACCGGAACAATATCGGATGCAATGCTAACTACCAGTAAATCCAGTAATTCAGTCAGTTCAGCAAAAGGAATGTTATTTTTTTTCGAAAAGGCCTGAAGAAATTTGAAACCCACACCGCAACCCGAAAGTTCCTTGTAAGGATAACTGCAATCCAGTCGTTTTGGATCGAGAACTGCAACGGCATCCGGAATACGATCGGCGGGATTGTGATGGTCGCAAATGATAAAATCGATGCCCAGATCTTTGGCCATCTGAATTTTCTCAACGGCTTTAATTCCGCAGTCGAGCACAATGACGAGCGAAATTTTTTGTTCGGCCGCATACAAAATGCTGGTTTTCGAAATACCGTATCCTTCAGAATAGCGATCCGGAATATAATAGTCCAGATTTTTCAAACGGCTCCTGAGAAACTGGTACATCATGGCCACCGAAGTTGTTCCGTCAACATCGTAGTCTCCGTAAATAAGTACTTTCTCCTGATTGTCAATTGCCCGTTCGAGACGCTCCACCGCTTTGTCCATATCTTTCATCAGAAAAGGGTCGTGGAGATCGGTGAGTTTTGGCCTGAAAAAAGCCTGTGCTTCGGCGTAGGAAGTAATGCCTCTTTGTGCCAAAAGATTGGCAATAACCATGTTCACATTTAGCGCTACCGATAAATGTTTTATGATGTTACTATCGCCCTCTTTTTTGATATTCCAGACCTTATCCATTCGCGTTGTTTCAGAACAATAATATTTTGTGGAAAATTTCACAAAGATAAAAAAATGCATGCACATCTGGAAAGTAAATACGGTACATTAATCCATATTTTGTTAACAGAAAAAGACATTCCGGGGACTAAGAATCACCTCCTCAAATGCTTAGCTATGTAGATAAGTTTTATGCTTTATTTAGCTGTTTTAGTGTGTTGTGTGCAAATTATTTCAAGCAAAATTGCTGGTGCTTCGCTTGTTACCCGATTGATTTCGGGAGAAGTTGAAAACGATAGCTTTCGATTCCTTTCCAGATGTTCTGGTTCTCAAATTCAGGCAAAATGAAACTCGCCGTTGCCGATCACTTCTAATCTACAATTGTTTGCTATCTTTGCCCGAAATTTTCGAAATTAATTAGTCCTGCGAAATGAGCATATCTGAATTAAGCGAACAGGAAATTGTCAGGCGTAACTCCCTGCAAAAGATGAAGGAAATGGGCATTGATCCATATCCTGCGGCTGAATTCCCCGTAAATGTTTTTACTTCTGAAATAAAAGAAAAATACAGTTCTGAACTGAATAATTTTCAAGATGTTGTGTTGGCTGGCCGCTTGATGAGCCGGCGCATTATGGGAAAAGCTTCGTTTGCCGAATTGCAGGATGCTACAGGTCGGTTACAACTTTACATCAATCGTGACGAAATTTGTCCCGATGAAGACAAAAGCCTTTACAACGATGTTTTCAAGAAGTTGCTCGACATTGGCGATGTGGTGGGAGTGAAGGGTTTTGCATTTATTACCCAGGTTGGCGAACTTTCTGTTCACGTGAAGGAATTGGTGGTGCTTAGCAAATCGTTGAGACCGCTACCCATTGTGAAGGAAAAAGACGGCCAGACTTTTGACGCAGTCACCGATGCAGAATTCCGTTATCGCCAGCGATATGTCGATTTGATTGTGAATCCGCTGGTGAAAGATACGTTTATCAAGCGTTCGAAAATCATCAATACCATGCGTCAGTTTTTCAACGAACAGGGGTATCTCGAAGTTGAAACGCCGATTCTGCAATCCATTCCGGGTGGAGCAACTGCACGTCCGTTTATTACACATCACAATGCCTTAAATATTCCGCTCTATTTACGAATTGCCAACGAACTCTACCTGAAACGCCTGATTGTTGGTGGTTTCGACGGCGTTTACGAATTTGCCAAAGACTTCAGGAATGAAGGAATGGATCGCACGCACAATCCTGAATTTACCGTCATGGAAATTTATGTAGCCTACAAAGACTACAAATGGATGATGAATTTTACTGAAGAAATGATTGAGCGCGTGGCACTTGCATTGCATGGAACGACCAAAGTTCAACTGGGCGATAAGGAAATTGACTTCAAGCGGCCGTTTAAACGTGTGACCATGTACGATGCCATTAAGGAGCATACGGGATTTGATATTTCCGGAAAGACTGAAGAAGAACTTCGCGATATATGCAAACAACTGGGTCTGGATACCGATCCGACCATGGGAAAAGGAAAACTGATTGACGAAATATTTGGCGAAAAGTGCGAGCACCATTATGTGCAGCCAACTTTTATAACCGATTATCCGGTTGAAATGTCGCCACTGACTAAGAAACATCGCTCTGTTCCGGGATTGACTGAACGATTCGAGTTGATGGTAAACGGAAAAGAACTGGCCAATGCGTATTCTGAATTGAATGACCCGATTGATCAGCGCGAACGGTTTGAAGATCAGATGAAATTGTCGGAGAAAGGCGACGACGAAGCCATGTTTATCGATCAGGATTTTTTGCGTGCACTCGAATATGGTATGCCGCCAACTTCAGGAATGGGAATAGGAATTGACCGTTTGGCCATGTTTATGACCAACAATTTATCGATTCAGGATGTACTTTTCTTTCCGCAGATGAAACCTGAAAAGGCTGCCGAAACCAATGATCCGGATGAAAAATTTCTGGAACAGGGAATTCCGGCGGAATGGATTCCGGTGATCAGGCAAATAGGGTTAAAAAAAGTTAAAGATTTAAAAGAAATCAAAGCCGGTAAATTTTTTAACGACATTTGTGGACTCAACAAAAAAAATAAACTGGGTTTAGACAACCCAACATTAGAGGATGTGAATAAATGGTTGGCCTAAATCTGACGCCTTGGAAATGTTTTCAAATTCAAAAATAGCAATTATCGGAAGTGGAAGTTGGGCAACAGCGTTGGCAAAAATCCTGTTGCACAATGTAAACAGCATCAATTGGTACTTCCGGAATACCGAAAATATTGACCAATTCACCCGGTTTAAGCACAATCCCAATTATTTGCGCGGCGTTGAGTTCGATGTCTCCAGACTTCATTTTTTTAATGACATCAATAAAGCCGTTGAAGAAGTTGATATCGTAATTCTTGCAATTCCTTCTGCCTTCCTGAAAGAGGCGATGACGGGAGTGACAGTTGATCTTACCCAGAAGTTTATCGTTTCTGCCATAAAAGGTATTGTTCCTGAAGATAACCTGATTGTGGGCCAGTATCTGCATCAGTATTTCAATATTCCGTACGAAAAGATTGGTGTAATTGCAGGTCCGTGCCATGCAGAGGAAGTGGCACTCGAACGTTTGTCGTACCTCACCATTGCGTGCCCTGATGTAAAAAAAGCCCGCGCCTTTGCCTTCAGGCTCGAATGCCCGTACATCCGCACCCATGTTTCCGACGACATTTACGGAACTGAATATGCTTCGGTATTGAAAAATATTGTGGCCATTGCTTCAGGAATTGTACACGGATTACGCTATGGCGATAATTTTCAGGCTGTTTTGATTTCGAATGCCATTCAGGAAATCAAACGGTTTGTCGATAAAGTTCACCCCATTACCCGCGATATTAAAAGTTCTGCCTATTTAGGCGATTTATTAGTTACCGCTTATTCTCAATTTTCGCGAAACCGTACTTTTGGAACCATGATTGGCAAAGGCTACTCGGTACGCACAGCGCAACTCGAAATGCACATGGTGGCCGAAGGATATTATGCCGCAAAATCAATCAAAGAAATAAATGAGGAATTCAGGGTGAATATGCCAATCGCTGAAGCGGTATATAACATTTTATACGAAAACATTTCCCCCGCAATTGAAATCCGATTGTTAACAGAACATCTTAGATAAAAGTAAAATGGAAAAAATTTCTTTAAAACTGGATAAGACTTTTGATTTCGTGTCAAAAGACTCGATTTACGCGTACAAACAGACGATGGAAGAATTTAACCGCGTCCTGGTTGCCAAAACCGGAAAAGGAAGCGATTTTTTGGGCTGGACAAATTTACCAACTTCCATTACTGAAGCCGAACTGGCTGATTACGAAACCACGGCAGCAAAACTGGTTGCCAAAAATATCGACATCCTGGTGGTAATTGGTATTGGTGGTTCATACCTCGGTGCAAAAGCTGTAGTCGACGCACTTTCCGACAGCTTTGCTCACCTGAAAGAACGCAAAAATCCGTTCATTCTTTTCGCCGGACAAAACATCAGCGAAGATTATCTTTTTGAACTTCGTGAGTTGTTGAAAAATAAAGAATACGCTCTGGCTGTAATTTCCAAATCTGGAACAACAACCGAACCTGCATTGGCTTTCCGTTTGCTGAAACAGGACATTGAAGACAAATACGGAAAGACAGAAGCCAACGAACGTATTGTGGCGATTACCGATGCGAGCAAAGGCGCTTTACGTTCGCTGGCAACCACCGAAGGATACAAAACCTTCGTCATTCCTGATGATGTTGGCGGACGTTATTCAGTTCTGACTCCTGTTGGTTTACTGGCTATCGCCGTAGCCGGCTTCGATATCCGTGCGTTGGTAAAAGGTGCCGTTGACATGGAAGTTGCAACCGGTGTGAATGTTCCTTTCGAAGAAAACCTTGCCGCCCAATATGCTGCCGTTCGCAACGAATTATATAAAAACGGAAAGAAAGTTGAAATCCTGGTAAACTACAACCCAAAACTTCATTTTCTGGCTGAATGGTGGAAACAACTTTACGGCGAAAGCGAAGGAAAAGACGGATTGGGAATTTTCCCTGCGGCAGTTGATTTTTCATCCGATTTGCACTCGATGGGTCAATACATTCAGGAAGGTGAACGCACTTTGTTCGAAACAGTGCTTTCAGTAGCAAGTCCCGATCGCGAAGTGCGCATCCCAACTGATGCCGCAAATCTTGACGGGCTGAATTTCCTCGCCGGAAAACGCGTGGATGAAGTGAATAAAATGGCCGAACTCGGAACCATGCTGGCCCATGTCGATGGTGGTGTCCCAAATATTCAGATTGTACTGCCCAAATTAAATGAGTATTATCTTGGTCAGTTGATCCAGTTCTTTGAAGTGGCCTGTGGTTTAAGCGGATACACTTTGGGAGTGAATCCATTCGATCAGCCCGGAGTTGAAGCATACAAAAAGAATATGTTTGCCCTGCTCGAAAAACCAGGTTTTGAGGAAGCAACGAAAGCGATTAAGAAACGGTTGTAGTTCAAGAAATAAGAAAAATGCGAAAGCGAAATCTCAGGTTTGAGGTTTCGCTTTTTTAATTCCTGAACTTTATCTTGTAAAAAAAGATTACAAATCCTAACCTAAAGACTGCCAATTGCAAATTGGCATTAGCATTCACTATGTTTTAGGCATATCCCGATGAGCGTGGATGTATTGATTAATCACAATCGCAGTTCCTAAATCATGGTCAGCTTTTTCAATCCAATCACGAAGCCTGGTTTCATTTGCGTTCATACATCAGTTGTGCTCCTTGAATTGCGGAATTTATGAATGAATATTTATTTAATTTTTCATTTTCAAATTCATCATTGGTATATACAACTATATCAACCGGAAGTTTTGTGCCAATCAGTAATCTTTGGATCTCTATACTGCGTTTATACCTGGGCTCTAATGTCTCTTTAACAACAAGTAAATCGATATCGCTGTTCTCATCTGCCATTCCGGTAGCATAAGAGCCAAATAGATATATTTTGTCTGGATTTACATTTGATGCAATCCTATTTACCAGGTTTGATATTATTGATTCATCTATCATATTACCAAAATTTTACGTCATAAAGATAATCATTTTCAATTGAGAATCTATCCTTCAAAATTGCGTGCACATGTTGACAGAAGAGTTCCGAATATTCAGATTGTACTGCCCAAATTAAATGAGTATTATCTTGGTCAGTTGATCCAGTTCTTTGAAGTGGCCTGTGGTTTAAGTGGATACACTTTGGGAGTGAATCCATTCGATCAACCCGGAGTGGAAGCTTACAAAAAGAACATGTTCGCCCTGCTCGAGAAACCAGGTTACGAAGAAGCAACAAAAGCGATTAAGAAACGGTTGTAGTTCAAGAAATAAGAAAAATGCGAAAGCGAAATCTCAGGTTTGAGGTTTCGCTTTTTTTTTATTATAAACTTTCTTCCAAATCAATTTGGCATCAAAAATTCAATAACCAAGCGGTTCTCTACTGGAATGACGTATTCTTAAAATCCGAATTTCTTTTGTCACTACTTTTACCTGATAAGTTATTCGTAGGTTATAAATAACGAATGCCCGGAATTCTTCATTTGGATATTCTTTTAGTTTATCAATCTCAAAAATAAGTGGATTCTTTTCGATTTCTCCTAATCGGGAGATTACACCTTTCCTCACTATTTTGGGAGCCTGAGAACTTTGTTTTGATAAATAGTCCAGAACGCCTTTGAAATCATCAAGTGCAATTCTATCCCAAATAATCGTATATGATTTTTGCTTTGTCATTTAGACAATTCCTTGAGGGCATCTTCATGTGTGACAAAACTTCCATCTTCGACCCGATTAACAGCTTCATCTATTTCCTTATTATATTGCTTGCGGGTAATACGTTTCACATCAGTGTCAATATTTAAAAAACTTTTTACCATCTCTAAAACTAAAGTCTGTTGTTTGGTTGTTAATAATGGTAAATATCCGTCAAATTGCTTTTTTATTGATGTCGAAGTCATTGTATTTTGTTTTTAAGCTTACAACAAATATAAAGATTTAGGAGGTAAAAAGTTGTATCAGGTAGAATTTCAGTCTGGACATTTTAAAATCAAATCCATTCGATCAGCCGGGCGTGGAGGCTTACAAAAAGAATATGTTTGCCTTGCTTGAAAAACCAGGTTTCGAAGATGCAACAAAAGCGATCAAAATGCGACTGTGATTCAAGAAATAATGAAAATGCGAAAGCGAAATTTCAGGGTTGAGGTTTCGTTTTTTATTTTATTGTGCAACCTGATCATTAGTTGCTGTAGTCTTTTGTTTAATACCAATTGCCATATTAAAACCAAAAGCTAATGAAGCCAGATGTGAATTTTTATAATCAATCAACTGGTTCAGGTTATCAGTAACTACAAACAAATCTTTTCCGGGTAAAAAGCGCAGTCTAATGCCAAGTCCAAGGTTATTCTGGTTATAAGAATTTACATAACTTATGGAAGTTGAAAGCATTCTGAAAACATATCCGTTTAAAGATAGTGTTGTAGAGAAGCGATTGCCATTGCTATATAAAACATCGTTTAATAGAAGGCCGGTAGTCCATCTTGGTGTAAGTTTGTAGTTTACCCCTAAATATATTTTCGAAGGTATCTTGATTTTTACGGCTTGATTTTTAATTATTTTTGTTGTTTCATTCTCAATCTGAGAGGTATAGCCATTCTCTTTCCATCTGGAACTTCCAACATCTAATAAGCTGGCTGACAACGAGATTTTTTTATTCAGTTCATAATTGACGCCCAGATCAAATGCAAAACCAGTATTCTGAAATAGACTTTTGAAATTTAAATCATCTGCCCAATTTTCGGGCAAAATATCTTCATCCGGATTTAGTTCTCCGTTTCCATCAATCGCCAGCGGATTTATGGGTATTGGCAACCCAAGTTTTGCTTTGCCATTAAATTCAGTTTTAAAATCGGATTCTCCATCTTGTGAGACTTTCAAACTTAGATCATTTGATTGAATACCACCCAAAGCCCCAATCAGCTTTGGTGAAATCCCGATGGTGAGTTTTCCCCCGAATACCCTGCTGTAGGTAATTGCAACCTGCGAAAAACTATTAAAAACAATGTTTGTCCCTTCGATACTCAATGGCATTCTGTCGATGATTTTTTCATAATCGTCCAATAGATACACAAAATTGGAAGGAGCCTTTAGCTCTAAAACGCTTCGGACACTTGCTGAAATAGAAAAGTAACTCTTGTCATTTAGTTTAAAACCCATCGCAAACAGGTTGGTTCTGGTTTCGAGATTTGTTTGGTTAAAATCGCCGATTGATTTAATAAATTCGTCAGGATTGTAGGTTTCTGTTCCAAGATTATCAGAAAAGTCCTTGAACTGATTGTAATTAAACCCTGAATTATAAACGGCGATTTGATTACCTCCTGTTACCGGAAGATTCAGAAAGAATTTAACATTTGGCATTAACGCCGGATTGAAATTTAGTTGTTGTGGAAGCCGATCCATAAAATACATGGTGTTCTGAGAATAGGTATAATATGTGGTTCCATTCAATAGAAACAATAAGAATAAAATAGGTGTCTTTTTCATGTTGGTTAATTTTTGTCTGTAATTATTAATAATCCCATTCCCCTGATAACTATCCATTTGATTATAGTACAAGAAGGTATGGTAAAAATGTGGATCAGATTTTTAAGTGTGTTTGGATATTTTCAACAATATTGATAAATTATATCTCTTAGGCTAGAAACCACTAATTCTAAATTGAAAACTCATAGAAATTTATCGCTCGTTGCAACAACAAGCGATAAATTTGTTGATTGAGGCTATTTTCCGGCAAATTTATATCCTACGGATAATGCTAAAACCCGATTGCTGGTTTTAGCGCCACCATCGGTATAAGTTGAAATATTGGCTAAACCTAAATCGTACGATAACCCAATTTGGATTGCGTTAAGTTCCACTCCTGCTCCAATGGTTAGCCCGTAATCAAGTCGCTTATAATCGTCCTTTTCCTTATCTGAACCAAATTTAATATCTTCCTTATCGCTATCACCAGGCTCTTCATACTTGTATTTCCCGCTTAATCCAAAACCAAGATAAGGGCCAAAAGCACCATAAACTTTAGTCCCCTTAAAATCAAAATAAGCTTTTCCAGAGAGTGGGATGTCTAAATAAAGAAGATTAATTGATTCTTTGTATTCCCAGGTTTCACCTTCGTAGGAATCTTTTCCGCTTAGTTTATAACCTTTAGTAGAAAGCAGTAGTCCTGATTCAAAGGAGAACATCTCATTTATTGGAAATTCGACAGTTGGTCCAACATTAAATCCTGGTTTCATTTTGAAATCACTACTGTTAGTACCTTCATCATCTTTGTCAAGCATATTTGACAAATTCAAACCAGCCCTAATTCCGAAGATTTGTGCATAAGATTCTGTAGCCATCGTGATAGCAATGATCACGATCAACATTTTTGTAAAATTTTTCATAGAAATTTGTTTGGTATTTTCCTACTCGTTTGGCTTTTCGGTGTCGCCCCGTTTTTTGTGGTTGCTGGTCTCCACTTTTATGATTTTTAAGTTAAATACAAATAGGTCAGAACAGTCCAAATGAAAGTTCAGTACTTGAGGCTGTCCGAGTGAGCAATCATTAGCGCTCAAATCCGCTCATTTTTTACTGCTCGTTCACAGAAGGGTAACTAGTTATGAACTGCTTGTAGTTTTATTTCTTTTTTAGTTTCTTTTTTGAAATATCTATTCCATGACCTATTCTGGCTGATTTTATTCCATTCTGATTAAATTCTGTTATGTGTATTGATTCATTTAGCATTATAGAACCAGTATATTTGGCTACTCTCCCATAAGCAGAAACCAGAACAGTATAGTTCGATGAAGTTGGTCTGGATGGCTCATCTTCCCAAACAAAATGATGAATATAAACACTGTAATTGCCTGATGGCGCTGAATTTTTTGGCCAGTAAATATTCTCAGGCCCCAAACCATCAATATCGTCATAATCTAAAATTCCTCCAGACGAAGAGTATGGTTCGTCCCACCATATTTCTTCTCCACTAGGATCTGTTACGTGCAAATCAAGATCAGCACCATTATCCCAGGTTAAAGTTATTTGTATATCCCCATGTCCGGTATAAAGTGCAGCTTCTCCAACTCTTATATTTTCTTCATTTTCAGCTATATGATCAAGGCTTATATCTACAATTGAAGTTGCAGTTGAAGCAACATCCAATGCACATGATATTCCAACACTTTGAACACATCCAATAGCTGCCGTTACAGCGCCAACAGTTGTTGCACTAAATCCTAATATTTCATAATCCGCTGGTAAAAATTCTGTTACAATTCCTACAATGTTGGCCCCACAACCAATAATAGTCAATGGCAAACCTGCTCCACCACTAGCAACTGTTGCAGCAACACTTAGCCCACAAGCAACTCCACCGGCTACATTTCCTGACCACTTCAATACACCTCTCCAATCTTCGACAGATTTAGCGCTTTTTAAGGCTAGTGTACTCCAATCTATTTCTGTCTCTATATCACGCACCATTTCTATATTCCCATTTGGAGAGATTATTGAAATATCAACTTTATTTCCATTATAATTCCCAAACAGAAAAATATAGTTCTCTATCACAACCTTTTCAGGCAACCCATTATCGTCTAAAAAAATTGGATACCCTTCTTTATCATTTTCAGGCTTGAAAAAGATTTCTTTTGGGAGGGAATTTTCTTCTTTAACAAATAAATAATCACCATCCTTACCCACAGCCCAATAGTCCCAGTCTGTATCATTACTGACATCAAAAATGTTAATATCATTGGGTTCTGGCTCCTTTTCTTCTTTTTTACAAGATTGAAGTATGAAAACTATTCCAATTCCTGTAAGCAGTAATAACTTAAATAAATTTTTCATAATTCTGAATTTTAATTATTGATTTAATCTGACCATAATTAGAATCGCCAAAATTGATTTTTCAATTGACTCAATAGCTAGAGGGATATATTCAATTTTGTCGTTGTGCATCTCATCAGTTTATGCAACAGCAGTATTGAGTTGCAGAGAATTGGATTTTTTATTCCTTCACCAATTTTCCACTCTGCATCTTACCATCCAAATTCAGCTTATATAAATACAAGCCGCTCCGGAATCCTTCCATATTTACTTTTTCGTTGTTGCTAATTGCTTTTGACAAAAGCTTGCGGCCTTGCAGATCAAATAATTCAAAATTGATTTGAGAATTTGGACCGGAAATGCTAATGGAGACCGATTCTGAACAAGGATTTGGATAAACTTTGGAAAGTTCAGTATTCAAATTGGAAACTGAAGTGACGTTTACTTCGGAATAGTTTAAAGTGGTTTGATAATTATAGTCCCATTGTTTTGTAGAGCTATTCCAGTCGTAATCATTTATTTCAATAATCATATTAATTGAGTTTTCCCAAAATTCACCGAATGGCCAAATAAGATCGGTTACTGCATAATTATTGTTAAAAATATACTCTGATTTCCAAACATCATTCCATTCATTTGTAGATGTTTCCCAATTCTCATATTGGATATATTGAGTATTATTACCCTTATCGTCGAAAGAGTTCGCATATTTGTACCAAGGATCCCATTGGTTGTTTGCAAATGAAAATCCTGCATCAAGTGTTAAATTTCCTTTGGCATCGTATGTAAATTCTTCTTTACTTGAGTTGTACCATTGGGTTCCATCCCAATTACTTCTAAGAGTTTGTTTTACCTTGCCATTCGAGTTATAAAATGTTTCATTTTTATCGCTTTCAGTCCATTGGTTGGAAATAGGTGACCAATAAAACCTTGAACGCAAGGATTCATTACCATCGGTGTTGTAACTATAAAGGTATTTCTCTGATAAAATCAATTGGTTTGTAGTTTCATCCCAATGAGAACTAATTTCCTCAGTCATTTTTCCGCTTAAATCATAGCTGTATTCATATTTACTGTTGATGTACCATTGGTTTGTGGTTTTGTCAAGCCGGTAAAATGTATACTGAATCTGATTTCCTTTTGTATCATAATCATACTGAAATTTTATATCAACAATTAGTTCGTTCGTCACTTCGTCGAAGCTTGAATACAAATTCTCGTTTACTTGTCCATCTGCATTATAACTATATACACTATTGCCGTCATATATCAATTGGTTGGTTGCTTCATCCCAATCATAATACTGTTCTTCAACTAATCGCCAGTTGGCATCATAAGTAAATTCGGCCTTTTCGTCTTCATGCCATTGGCCGGTAATTTCATCCAAAGCCATGCTTGAATATCCGTCTAAACGTTGTTTGATAGCCTGCGTTGATTTAAGTCTTGTTGCCTGATTTTGATACGGTTTTCTCTCAGAAAAGAGATGATGTTCAATTCCCTTTCCAGTGCTTTCGAGGTTGAATTTCGCTAATCTCATTGCAGTTGTACTATTTCTGCCTTGTATGGGTTTCGTAGCAAATAAGTCCATTGCGATAAAAACCAGTGCTGCCAATAAAGTAAATGTTCTTTTCATATTTTCGCTTTTAAGTTTGTAATCAACTTCTAATTAATTCATTGAATATTTCAATTTTCTGTTCTTATTTATTGAGTTTCAATTTCGGTTTATTTCACTAACCTCTCCTTCACTGCCCAGCCTACCAATTGCTGTGTATTGTTAAAACCGGTTTTTCGCAGCATATTCCGGCGGTGTGTTTGCACGGTGCTCTTTGTAATTTCCAATTTTCGCCCAATTAGTTCGCTGGTAAACCCTTTTGCAACCAGGTCTAAAACTTTCAATTCCGCTTTACTTAGAACAGATTTCTTAATTGCGGTCATTTATAAATGAGATTAACAGATGAAATAATCTGAAATAAAATTAAAGCAAAGCCCACTCGGAGTAAATACCCAATTCTAGGTATTTATTGATTCAAAATTACGTCGTTCGTATAACTCAGATCAATAGTACTTAAGCACCATTTTTTGCAGATAATAATTCCTCAGAATAAAACATATACGGGTCTTTATATGTTATACATTGAAGTTATTGCAAACCCCTGGCGCTCTATTTTTCTGACAATCAACTTGTACGAGTATGAAAAAGAATTCGACATTGAGAAACTATTATGAAGAATATCTGGAAGTTTGTAGTATTATTTCGCCTCAAATCGAAATGCCAGCTTTAGGTAAACTTGTTCAACAGAATCAAGCTCTTTGGAATTCTAATATTCCTTTTGGAACTTGCCTTATTGACTACTCGAAAAGGAGATATCTCTACATGAGCGATCATTCGAAAGAAATTCTAGGTCATCCAAAGGATAAATATCTTGACGAAGGGATTGATTTTCAGAATAGAATACGTCTTTACGATGATAGTAATATCTTTTACAATCAGGTTTTTCGCGACATTATGGAATACTGGAAGCTTATTCCTCACAAGGAAATTGCACAGTACCGGGTTTCATTTAATTACCGTATTCTTAGGAGTGATGGCACAATCGCGCAATGCTTGCAGCACAGCACCTATCTGGAACCACAAGCCGGACTTCCGTTATTGAACCTAATAACATTTTCTGATATAAGTGACTTCAAAACAGACGACAGTACTGTCCTGACCATATCACGCCTGATTGATGGAGTCGGTTTTGTAAAGATGTTTTCCAGATCTTATTGGCCTCAGGCAAAATCAATTTTATCGGCACGAGAATCGGAAGTACTGCTGTTGTCTTATGAAGGTCTGAGTAATAAAATGATTGCCGAGAAATTATATATAAGTACTCAGACTGTAAAAAACCACAAAGCCAACATGATGGAGAAGACCTCGGCAAGAAACATTGTGGAATTGATCAACATTGGACAGAAGAACAAGTGGATTTGATTAGTTTTCTGAAAAATACCGGTCAAGAATAGCGGCAAGTTTAGCAGATTTTTCACCTATCATAAAATGGCCACACTCAGGAATCACTTGTATCTTTTGTTCCCAAAGGTTATTTATTTGCATGTTCTGCAGGTATTCAAACTGGATTGCAGGATCATCTGCTGCATGAATCACAGCGATAGGATGTGGACGTTGGTTTAGTTTGCTTATCTGATTGCTAACATTTAAGGCCATTTGCAGGCAACCTTCCCTGAACGAAGGACTTGTTTCAATTAAGGCTTGTTTAATCTCACTTTTTAGTTGGGTATCCTCGATTGCAATTAAAGCATTGTAGATGCTTTCAGTTTCCTCTTCGGTAACGACGCCCTGAAAAATAAGCGATACGTCTTCATTTAAACGGTAGGCTTCGGGGATATCTTTTGCTGAACTTAATGGCGGATGACCAGCCACCGCAAGCTTTTTAACCGCGGGCATCAAATCAAAACATTCCAGTAAGATTAACCCACCCATCGAAAATCCGAAAGCATCAACTTCGTTGATGCCGAAATATTCGAGGATCGAATTAAATAACGATGCAAGTTTTTTCGGGGTAAAATCTTCCTTTTTCCAAGCTTCGGATTGTCTGTGCCCAGGCAGGTCAAGGGTAATGATATAATATTTGGCTTCAAGAAATTGGATCAATGGGATAAAAAATGAAGACGGTACCGAATTGCCATGAATGAAAAGCAATGCGTGATTTGAGTATTCCCCAAATTCATGTAATGTGACGGCTTTCTCTGAAAACAGTAAAGTGTGTTTCATTTTGTATGTTATAATGAAGAATAAACGGATGAATTGTATGGCATAAAACACTTTTACGCTACAATAAGTTTTGAACCATTCTTAATAAGAGATGTTATGATATAAAAATTGTTCATCGATCTAATTTTCAGTTTGATGGAAGAGGGAAATATCACAACCGCATTAAATGTTTGGGGCGCTGAGTACAAGAACTTGTCACCAACGTCCAAAGAACTTACTCTGGAGGTAATTGATCAGATTGCCACTCTTTTTGCGGCAGGTTCATTCTATTATTACATTCTCAACTTCGATAATTTACAACTGGATTTTGTACATGAGGGCATTCGGGAAGTGTTAGGGATTGAACCCAATGAATTTTCAATCCCAAAACTCTCTGAAGTCATGCATCCTGAAGATTTGGAAATGACACATATAAAAGAACAGACGGCAGCAAACTTTCTTTTTAATACAATTCTTTCGGATGAAATTCCTTTGTATAAAGTAGTTTATTTAATGCGGTTGCAAAATTCAAAGGGCAAGTATAAAACGATACTTCACCAGTCAAAAGCAATTACTGTTTCTGAAGAAGGAAAATTACTGCAAGTAATTGTTGTACATACTGACATCTCGTATTTAAATGCCCCCTTCGACCATAAAATTTCTTTTATCAGCAACAAAAGACCATCCTATTTTTCAATTATACCTGACACAACTCTTGAGCTATTAAAAGGTAGCTTAAAGAATATTCTTTCAGTCAGGGAAAAGGAGATTATAAAAAAGGTGGCTGAAGGGAAAAGCCTGAATGATATTGCCGATCAGCTTTTTGTATCTCCTCACACGGTTAATACACATAAAAAAAATATACTCAGGAAATCTCATTGTAAAAATACAACTGAGATAATTGCCCGTTGCATTCGGGAAGGCATAATCTGATTTGAATTTCAGGATTTAATTTTCACCCCATGAAAGAAACCGGAGTTGAAAAAGTAATGAATGTTTGGGAGAAAGAAAATAAAATTCTCTACCCGAATACAAAAGAACAGCTAATCGAAATCGTTGAACAAATCGCATCGCTTTTTTCGGCAGGTCAGGTTTACTATTTCATATTTAACCTTGAATCTTACAGGTTTGATTTTGTAAGCGAGAGTGTAAAAGACGTTTTAGGAGTTGAACCAAATACTTATACATTAGAGTATTTCCTCTCTCTCTTAGATCCTGTGGATATTGATAAGTTGCACGAAAAGGAAGCAGTGGTTTTTAATTTTTTTCTCAACAAACTAACAAGAGAAGAAATGCCATTGTACAAAGTTTCTTATTTAATGCGGTTGAGGCATTCCGACGGGTATTATAAAACGATTTTGCACCAGTCACGAACGATAAACATCTCCCATGAAGGAAAAATTCAACAGACTTTATGTGTACATACCGATATTTCCTATTTAAATATTCCATTCGATCATACTATTTCATTTATTGGGAATAACAGACAATCGTATTTCGCGATTGAAACTACTGCTCCCTATGAGTTTGTAATGAATAAATTTAAAGAGCAGTTTACCCGGAGAGAAATTGAAGTATTAATGAAAATAGCAGAGGGAAATAGTTTTACTAAAATTGCTGAACTATTAAATGTTTCTCCTCATACAATTAACACCCACAAAAAAAATATCCTGAAAAAAGCGGGTTGTAAGAGTTCGCCTGAACTTATTGCCCGTTGTATTCGTGAAGGTATCATCTAATTTGTTTATCATATCCTATGAAAGAAACCGGAGCTAAGAAAGTAATGAATTTGTGGGAGAAAGAAAATACAATTCTACATCCAAACTCAAAAGAACAGTTAATTGAAATTATAGACCAGGTTGCTTCACTTTTTTCGGCGGGACAGGTTTATTATTACATTTTCAATTTTGAAACTTATAAGTTCGACTTTGTGAGCGATGGAGTGAGAACTGTTCTAGGAATTGATCCTGAATTATTTACGTTGGACTATTTTTTCTCTATTCTTAATCCGGAGGATATTGATAAGATGCACGAAAAGGAAGCATTGGTTTTTGATTTTTTCAATCACAAATTAACCAAAGAAGAAATGCCATATTACAAAGCTTCTTATTTAATGCGGTTAAAACATTCAGATGGAATTTACAAAACAATTCTACATCAGTCAAGAACGATTAATATCTCGCATGAAGGAAAAATACAACAGGTGTTGGGTATACATACCGATATTTCCTATTTAAACATTCCATTCGATCATACTATTTCATTTATTGGTAATAACAGGCAATCATATTTTGCAATTGAAACTACTGCTCCTTATGAATTCGTAGAGAATAAATTTAAAGATCAATTTACCAATCGCGAAATTGAGATAATAATTAAAATAGCAAAAGGAAATAGTTTTACTGAAATTGCTGAACTATTGAATATTTCACCTCATACCATTAATACCCACAAAAAAAATATCCTGAAAAAAACGGGTTGTAAAAGTTCTCCTGAATTAATTGCCCGTTGTATTCGCGAAGGCATCATCTAATTTAATTTCCAAACCATGAAAGAATCCGGCGGTGAAAAAGTATTGAGTGTTTGGGAGAAAGAAAATAAAATTCTCTATCCAAACTCAAACGAACAGTTAATTGAAATTATAGACCAGGTTTCATCACTTTTCTCAGCAGGTCAGGTTTACTATTGCATATTGAATTTTGAAACACATGAGTTTGATTATGTGAGCGATGGCGTGCGAAGTGTTTTAGGAATTGAACCTGATTCATATACAATAGAACATTTTTTCTCTATTTTAAATCCGGAGGATAATGAAAAAATGTACGAAAAGGAAGCAGTGGTTTTCGATTTTTTTAATCATAGACTTACGAGGGAAGAAATGCCATTGTACAAAGTTTCTTATTTAATGCGATTAAGACATTCGGATGGCCATTACAAGACAATTCTACATCAGTCCAGAACAATTAACATCTCCAATGAAGGAAAAATACAACAGACCTTGGTAGTACATACCGATATATCCTATTTAAACATTCCATTCGATCATAACATATCATTTATCGGCAAAAACAGACAATCGTATTTCTCGATTGGAACAACTGCACCCTATGAATTTATTGAGAATAAATTTAAGGCGCAATTTACCAATCGGGAAATAGAGATATTAGCAAAGATCGCGAAAGGGAATAGCTTTACTGAAATTGCTGATTTACTGGATATTTCACCTCATACCATTAATACCCACAAAAAAAATATCATGAAAAAGGCAGGTTGTAAAAGTTCTCATGAACTAATTGCCCGTTGTATTCGCGAAGGCATTATATAATTTGAATTCCGGAATCATTCTCAAAAAGAAATAAGAATAGCCAATATAAAAAATAAATAGAGTCTCAGTTCAAAAAATACCATATCTTTCGAAAGAGAAATCTCCACGTTGAGGTTTCTCTTTTTTTTGCAACAGCTTTTTGATGAAAACCACTTAGACACATAGGCCACATAGATTTTTAATATTTTCTTTTCCTATCTGTTCTATTTATCTATGTGGTTCAAACAAAATTACGACATGAAAATAAAGCAATCGGAAGAGTGGAAAGGGTATGTATTTGCATTGGTTGGTACAATTGCTTTTTCGAGCCTGTATGTTTTTAGCAAAGCAGGTTTAAACGAGGTTGAACTGGCGCAGTTTGGCCTGTATTATTTTGGAATGGGTTTCCTGCTCAATCTGGTTTTTATGCTCGTCAGCGGAAAGATCAGAAAGTTTCCGTCATTTCCGAAGAAAATAATTGGATTACTTGCAATACTTGGCGTTGTTGATATTATTTCAAACATGACTTTTTTCATGGCCATCCGGGCCATTCCTGATCCTTCGGTAACCGGCTTTCTTGGAAATTTATTTCCTGTATTTCTTAGTTTTTTGGGCATCACATTCCTGAAAGAAAGATTTACACTTATCGAAGCCTTTGGCGCACTGCTGGCAATTGTCGGGGCTTTTATCATCAGTTACACCGGTGAACTCGACTGGCAGAAATTTTTTATTCCCGGAACAGGTTTGGTGGTCATCAATACTTTTTTTGCCGCGCTCGTTTCTGTTATTGTCAAAAAGAATGTACAAAAAGCAAGTCCCGAAGTGTTTAATCTGAATTCGAATGGATGGATATTTCTTTTCTTTCTCGGATATTTTTTGTGGAGTAAACAGCCGCTGGCCATTCCTGTCAAGGCTTTTCAGAATATTGCACTGAGCTCTTTTTTCGGTTCTTTTGTCGGAATCTTATCTTTTTTCTATTCGTACAGATACATTTCTGCCTCGCGGTCTTCAATTATTCAAAGCCTGAAAGGAATATTTGTGCTGATCATCGCATTTTTCTATTTGGGCAATTTCCCAATCGCCATACAATTGGTGGGAGGTGGAATTACCATTTTCGGGGTATTGGCCATGACTTTGGCTCAGGCCGGGTTTATCAAAACGAAAAGTTGAATGGTTAAATGGTTCTAGATTTTAAGTTATTAAACAATTTAACCTCAGTTTTTTACTGATGAAACCTGACCGAATTTCGATTGTGAGGAATAACCATAAAATCGAGAATTTCCTGCTTGGTGATTGGCGAAGTGGCACCGGTTGTAGTTGCCACCAGCGCTCCGGCGGCATTGCCAAAACTTAGCGCTTCATCGAGCGCGAAGCCGTTCATGTAATAATGCACAAAACCAGCAGAAAAAGCATCACCCGAACCAACCGTATCGCCAAGACTGATTTGATAGCCCGGGTCATAATAAAAAATATCCTCTTTGGTCAGGCAAAATGCGCCATTCGATCCAAGGGTACAAAGCAGAATTTCGAGGTTATATTTTTCGATGGTTTCTTGTGCAAGATCTTTCAGACTAACATTCTTCATTCCGAGCATTTCTCTTGCAATTAACAGTTCCTCATCATTAGTTTTCAGAATGTTGGTCATTTTCAAACTGTCTTCAACCGTTGCAGCGGTGTAACATTTTTTGCGGAGATTAATATCAAGAAACTTTACAACATCAGGCGATTCGTGAATCAGCTCGCGAAGTGTATTCTTCGAGATTCCGTAACGCTGAACAAGAGTGCCGAAACAAACGCAATCGGCCTGGCTGAATGCGTCAATCATTTCAGCATTAATTTCGATGTGGTCGTAAGCAACGTCAGTAATGATATTGAAATCGGGGTTTCCGCTATTGTCAATCTTTACTTTTACCGTACCTGTCGGAAACTCATAATCGGTTTGGATGTTTTCATCTGATACACCAAGTTTCAGTAGCGCTTCACGAGCCTCTTTACCAGCTTTGTCGTTTCCTATTTTGCTTAGAAGTGTGCCTTTGTCGCCAAAAGAATTGATACGGTATATAAAATTTGCTGGTGCACCGCCCAGAACCTTTCCGTTTGGAAGCAGATCCCACAACAATTCACCAAAAGCAGCAATTTTCATGAGTTATTATTTTGTTTTTATGCCGTGATATTGCGGCTTTACGAATCATGCAATAATTCAACGTTTTTTAAACCCGACCCTTTTACTCCGGAAGAACAGAATTCATCAGTGATTTTGAAATGTTCGCCGGAAGATTTCAGGATTCAGCTTCTTCCTTTTTCTAATTTTCCTGAAACCCCATTCTATCAAGTTTAGTTTTCGGGAAGAACCATTGTTTAAAATCCCCGAAAGATAGGAAAAAATCGAAAAGCGTGTTTCCTCTCCGGTGCATTACTTTTCAATTAACAATTAACAGCTTTGTCTGTTGTTTTAAATGCACTTTATTATTCTGACGAGATGCCGCGTAGTAAGTTTGAGATTGTCTATATCTAAAATTTTATGAATTATCTGGCTCATATCTATTTATCCGGAGATTCTGACGAGATAAAAATCGGGAATTTTATCGGCGATTTTGTGAAAGGGAACAAGTATCTGGATTACCCTGAGCAGGTTGCTTTTGGAATCCGCTTGCATCGAAGCATCGATACGTTTACCGACCGGCATCCTCGGGTTAAAGAGTGCATCAATCTCCTGAAACCAGCTTACGGCCGTTATGCCGGAATTGTCACCGATGTATTTTTCGATCATTTTCTGGCTAAAAACTGGAACGAGTATTCAGCCATAACATTGAGGCAATTTGCGAAACATGCTCACGCGGTTTTCCTGTCAAATTTTATGCTGCTCCCATTCCGGGTCAAGCAATTTTTACCATTTCTAATTCAGCACAAACGATTGGAATCGTATGCCAACAGCGAAAATTTGCTTCAGGTTCTGGAAATCATGGCGCGGAGAACTTCGCTTCCGGAGAACAGCCAGATGGCCATGCAAATTCTGCATCAGGAATATGAAATTTTTGAAGGTAATTTTCACAGTTTCTTCGCTGAAATGATTGAATACGTGGAAACAGAGTTTGCTGTAGATATTGCAAGGCCTGAAAGGGTTCGCTAACTCCGGAGGAGTTAACTGTTAATGACCTCCGGTGGTAGCCGGAGGGTAAGGAATGAACCCACTGAGCGAATAAATAGGAACCCGAAACTCACTTAAAAGCTCAACTGTTCGAACCGGCTGGCGTCGAGCCTGATAAAAACGAAAAGCAGCAAGGTAAACGACCAGAGCGAGGAACCGCCATAGCTAAAAAAGGGCAGAGGTATCCCAATAACGGGCGCCAAACCTATAGTCATTCCAATGTTTACCGCGAAATGAAAAAACAGGATCGTTGCCACACAATAGCCATACACACGGCTGAAGCGCGACCGGTTTCGTTCGGCCAGGTAAATCAGGCGCATTAAAAGACCCATGAAAAGTCCGATTACAGTGGCGGTACCCAGAAAACCCCATTCTTCGCCCACTGTACAAAATATAAAATCGGTGCTTTGTTCAGGTACAAAATCGAACTTGGTTTGTGTTCCCTGAAGGAAACCTTTTCCAATTATGCCGCCTGATCCAATGGCAATTTTCGATTGGTTGACATTGTAACCGGCTCCGAGCAAATCAGACTGGATTCCGAGAAGTTCGTTGATGCGGTCGCGCTGGTGCTGTTCCATGATGTTGTGGAAAACATAGTCGACCGACACTGAAAAAAGGACGCTTCCGAGGTAAATCCCGATTAAAATAGCGAGGCTTCTTTTGTGAAGCATCGTGGCCCAAAGGAAAAACAAAGTTGACGAAATAATTGCTGCGGCGAGGATAAAATACAGCGGATCGATTGTCCCCTGAACCAGGTAGTTGATGAACCAAAGTATGATGTAAACCGACGCAAAAACAGCAGCGCCGATTAAATTACGCTTCGTTTTTTTTCGAATAAGATAATTGATGATAAAGGCAGCAATTGTCAGGATTAAAATTGTTACAAATGCGTTTGTTACCATCGTGAAAATAAAAACCAGAGCAATTAGGAAAGTAAAAAACAATACTATTCCATTCAGGCCTTCACGGTATAGTACGAGCAGGAAAACCCCGAAAACAATAGCCGATCCGGTGTCGTTCTGAAGAAATATTAATCCTACCGGCACAAAAACAATGGCCGATAAAGTCAACAGCGATTTCCAACTGTGCATTTTAAAATTGTACGAACTGATGTATCGGGCAAGTGCCAATGAAGTGGCCATTTTCATAAATTCGGAGGGCTGGAGCGAGAAATTTCCGATCTGAATCCATGATTTTGCTCCTTTTACTTCGGAGCCAATAACTAATACCGAAAGCAAAACCAATATTACCAGAATATATATGGGAATTGAAAAGGTGACGAAAAACTTTGAATCAGTATTGATCATCAACACGGCAATAAAAATGGCGGCAAAAATCCAGATCAACTGTTTGCCATACTGCTGACTGAAATCCATAATGCTCTTGTGTTCCTGGTTGTACACCGCAGCATAAATATTTACCCAGCCAATAAACATCATGGCCAGATAAATGGAAATTGTGATCCAGTCGACATTTGCCCAAACGTTGTTTCTCTTTTGCACTGTATTAATTTTTTTTCTGGACTACGTGTAACAAATTCGTATCAATTAGTCGTTGCTCCAGTTCTTTCCTCTGCGGAGTAATCGAATCGGTTAAGTATTTTGCAATCAGCAAACCGGCTATTGGAGCTGCATAAGTAGCGCCAAACCCTGAATTCTCGATGTATACCGCAATTGCAATTTTCGGGTTGTCGCGCGGTGAAAATCCCACAAACGCAGAATTGTCTGCTCCGTGTGGATTTTGTACTGTTCCGGTTTTTCCACAAATGGTGAGACTATCCAGATGTACCGTCGCCCGAAGAGTTCTGGTCTCGTCAACCACAGCCTGCATTCCTTCAATTATCGTATTGAAATTTTCGGTTTTAATGTTCAGGACTTTTTTGTCGAATGTTAAATTGCGATACACCCGGTTGGTATCCTGAATGGCCCTTACCAAATGCGGAGTGATATAATAACCCCGATTGGCAATAATCGAAACCATGTTGGCCATCTGAAGCGGTGTGGCCAGAATTTCACCCTGCCCGATGGCCAGAGACCTGATCGTAAGTGAGTTCCAGTGGCTTTTACCAAAATACTTATCGTAGTAGCTTGTCTCCGGAATATTTCCCTTTCTTTCCGATGATAATTCAGTACCTAATTTTTGTCCAAAGCCAAATTCAAGAATTTGCTTCCTCCATTCATTGTATCCTTCTTCAGGAGTATGATAGTTATTTATGATTTCACGGAAGACATTCCAGAAATAGGAATTGCACGATTCCCTGATTCCTTCGCGCATGGCCAGCGGAGTGACGTGGTTATGGGTGCACGAAATTGGCTTGCTGCCCTTTCCTGAACAGGAAAACCTGTCGAAAGGAGAAACGGCGTGTTCCTCAAGGGCGATCAGTGCGTTGGGAAGTTTAAACGTTGATCCGGGCGAATATTCGCCAATAATAGCCCTGTTCCAGGTAGGCTTAAACAATGAATCTTGCATCAGCATAGCGTAATTCTTGCTTCGCTGCCGGCCAACCAGCAAGTTGGGATCATACGATGGAGTACTCACCATCAGGATGATTTCGCCAGTTGAAGGTTCAATGGCGACAATGGCGCCTTTTTTATTGGTCATCAGCAATTCGGCATACGCCTGAAGGTCTGCATCCAGACCGGTAAGCAGGTTCTGCCCTAAAATAGCAGTTGTATCAGCGTTTCCATCATTATACCTGCCCTTAATCCGGTTGTGTACATCAACCATGTAATTGTTCACACCTTTTATTCCCCGAAGTTCCTTCTCGTATGTCTTTTCCAAACCGCTTACCCCAATGTAATCACCCGATTTATAATATTTGTCGGCATCGATAATGCGTTGATTTACTTCACCCACATAACCGAGTACCTGTGCCCCGCTTTTCCCCGGGTACTCGCGAAGGGTTCGCGATTGAACAAAGAATCCGGGGTACTTGTATAGTTTTTCCTGAAGCGGTGCATAAATATCCGGAGAAATTTGACCAACAATGATCGATGGTTTGTAATTCGAAAACTGCCGGGCTTTTTTTATGGCATCTTTCAGGTCTGGTTTCTCAAGTTGAATGATGTTACAAAGTTCAGTGGTATCAAATGACTTCACCTCGCGTGGCACAACCAAAAGATCGTAGGCCGCCTTGTTGTACACCATCAATTTATTGTTGCGGTCGTAAATCAATCCGCGGGCAGGAAAATTTACAACTTTCCGGAGTACATTTCTTGTAGCAAACTGTTTGTATGTTTCGTTGGTAATTTGAAGGCTGAACAATCGCAGTAAAAAAATCAACCCAATTCCGAGCATGATTCCGGCCACTATGAATTTGCGTTTCGAAAATGTATCCACCGTCTTTAATTTTTAAAGATGATGAACTGACTGGCCAAAATAATTGCAATGGAGAAAATGCCGCTTAGCAAACAGCGAAGTAAAGTTTCGAAAAACCCGCTGAATGAAAACGTCTCGGCATAAAAGAGAAACAAGTGATGCACCAATACTGAGAAAACGGTATATTTTAGAAAGCTGGCAAACCCCAGTAGCGCCATGTTTGGAGTATTGTTTTTTTCAATTATTTCGCGCGAAGCAACCAGGCGTGCAATGCCCGGTCGGGCAAATCCAAGTAACACTGTGGCCCCGGTATGAATGCCGGGCGTATTGGTAAACATGTCAATGGTTAATCCAAGAAGAAAAGATAATCCGAGTAGCAAATATCCCGGAATTGTAAAAGGCAATAAAAGGATAAAAAGGATATACATGTATGGATTGATCAGCCCGCTAAACTGAATGTTATTTAGAATCAGAACCTGTAAAAGTACCAAAACAATAAACATGATTATATATTTCCCAAAGTCCTTTATCATTCACCAATGTTGTTTTTCTCAAGGTTTAACTGTTCTGCCCGTTTGGTATTCCTGACCACATCGACATATTTCAGTGTCTTGAATTTTGTAGACAGCTCAACTTTAATGTTGTAAAAATTTGTTCCGCTTTCCACATCGTAACTTTTTATGGTTCCAATCATTATCCCTTCCGGAAAAATATTGGAGTACCCGCTGGTAACAACAGTGTCGCCCACGTTGACCATGACATGAAACGGAATTTCTTTCAGGTCGGCCGTGTTGAAATGTTCGCCGTCCCACATAAGCGCACCAAAATTATTGTTTTTTGTAATTTTTGCCGGAATACTCAAACGCTTGTTCAGGAGGGAAAGCCCGGTGGAATAATTGCGCGAAACGTTTGTGATAACGCCAACCACACCGTCGGAACTGATAATTCCCATATCGGGTTTTATGCCTTGCCGCGAACCTTTATTCAGACTGATGTAATTAAACTGCTTGTTTACCGAATTACTGATAACACGTGCCGAAGTGAAAATATATTCGGGCGCGTCAACTGTATCGGGTATAGCGCCCTGATACTGTTCGTGCAACATGAGCTGCTGTTGAAGCTGCTTGCGTAAAGAGGCATTTTCGGCTGCAAGTCGTGCGTTGGTCCGGCTTAAACTGAAATAATCGTCCAGCGAACTAAACTCATCATAAATTGTTCCGGCCAGATTATTGCTTGAATTAATGAATGTTACGCGTTGGTAGTTGTTGAAACTAACCATCAAAACCAATGAAATGGCTTCGAGTACCAGGAACATCATCAAAAAATAATTTCGGATTAAGAAACGAAATAAACTTCTCATTAGCTGGAAGGTTTACCCCTTCCTTTTCAGGATTATCTGATCAGGAAAGAGAATTTATTTACATTCTTAAGTGCGATGCCGGTACCGCGGGCCACAGCACGCAAAGGATCTTCGGCAACATGAAACTGAATGTTGATTTTATCGGTAAATCGTTTGGCCAAACCACGTAAAAGAGCGCCGCCTCCGGCAAGCCAGATGCCGCGTGTCACGATGTCGGAATACAACTCCGGAGGAGTTTGTTCCAATGCACTAAGGATTGCTGTTTCAATTTTGGCAATTGATTTTTCGAGGCAATGAGAAATTTCCTGGTACGAAACCGGCACTTCTATCGGAAGAGCAGTCATTTGGTTTGGTCCCTGAATAACGTAGTCGGATGGCGGATTTTCAAGCTGCGACAAGGCAGATCCAACATTTATTTTAATTTCTTCAGCAGTACGTTCACCAATTTTAATGTTGTGCTGATGGCGCATATATTCCATAATGTCGGCTGTGAGGTCGTCGCCTGCAATACGAATCGATTTGTTGGTAACCAGGCCACCCAGCGAAATCACTGCGATCTCTGTTGTTCCTCCACCGATGTCCACCACCATATTCCCTTCAGGAGCTTCAACGTCGAGTCCGATACCGATAGCGGCGGCCATTGGTTCATAAATCATATACACATCGCGGCCGCCGGCGTGTTCTGCCGAGTCGCGAACCGCACGGATTTCAACTTCGGTTGACCCGGAAGGGATGCAAATAACCATTCGCAGTGAAGGAGAGAAAAACCTCGATTTAGGGTTCATCATCTTGATCATTCCCCTGATCATTTGTTCCGCAGCGTTAAAGTCGGCAATCACACCGTCGCGCAAAGGGCGGATGGTCTTCAGGTTGGCATGGGTTTTCCCCTGCATCTGCCGGGCTTTTTCGCCAATGGCCATCAGCTTTTCCGTCTTCAGGTCGATAGTAACAATTGACGGCTCATCAACTACAATCTTATCGTTGTGGATAATGATTGTATTGGCTGTTCCAAGGTCGATGGCAATTTCCTGGGTTAAAAATGAAAATAATCCCATTATGTATGTTTTTCTATGTTTTTACTAATTGAATAGGCCTGAAAATTCGGTTAATGTTTGAAATGCCTTACTCCGGTAAATACCATGGCAATGCCAAATTCGTCGCAGGCAGCAATCACTTCTTCGTCGCGGATACTTCCTCCGGGCTCAACGATGTATTTAATTCCAAAATCGTTGGCAGCTTCAACACTGTCGCGGAACGGGAAAAATGCATCCGAAATCAACACTGAATCTTCAATCCGGATACCTTCTTTCAGGTTAAAACGCGGAATAGTCAACTGGCGCAAACTATCCAGACGGTTGGGTTGCCCCATTCCTGCACCGGTTAACCAGAACGATCCGTCGGAATTTTGAGTCACTAACGCTATGGCGTTACTTTTCAGGTGTTTGCAAGCGGTAATTCCGAATTTCGATAAATTCATTTTCGAGCTGTCAAACTGTATTTTGGTTACATTTTTAAATTCTTTTTCCAAACCTTCGTCTTCATCCTGAATAAGCAATCCGCCAGAAATGGACCGATACAGTTTTTCTCCTGTAATTTCAGGTTTAACAGGAGTTTCCATCACGCGAAGGTTTTTCTTTTTGCCCAAAACCTGCAATGCTTCAGGAGTGTAACCGGTTGCGATGATAATTTCAACAAAGCGTTTGTCGAACCATTCTGCAATTGTTTGATCAACTTCACCAGTAAAACAAATGATTCCTCCAAAGGCACTAACCGGGTCTCCGGCCCAGGCCAGTTCAAGCGATTTCATGATGTTATCGGTTACCGCAAGTCCGCATGGATTTAAATGCTTAACGACCGAAACGGCGACTTTATTTTCCAGATGTGTAACCGAGTGATAAGCGTCGCTGGCCGATTTCCATGCAGCGTCAGCATCGAGCATGTTGTTGTACGAAAGCGCTTTGCCCTGCAAAACTTTTGCATTCGAAAGTGTAATATCCGAATTGCTGTTGTTGAATTTGAAGAATGTAGCAGATTGATGCGGGTTTTCGCCGTAACGAAGAATTTGTCCTTCATTTACGCTGATTCGGGCTTCGGTCGATTTGTCCTGATTGAAATAGTTGAAAATGGCGCTGTCGTAATGCGATGAGGTTGCAAAAGCAAGCCTTGCAAATTCCTTCCGTTCTTCGAATGAAGTTGCACCCTCATTTTCAACCAGCAACTGCAGTAAAGTTTCGTATTGGGTTCGTGATGAAACGATCACCACATCGTTGAAGTTTTTGGCTGCACCGCGAATCAAAGCGATACCGCCGATATCTATTTTTTCGATAATGTCTTCTTCTGAAGCTCCGGAAGCAACAGTTTCCTCAAACGGATAAAGATCTACAATAACCAGGTCAATTTCAGGAATCTCGTACTTGGCAATCTGCTGCTGATCGCCAGGATTATCGCGGCGGTTCAGAATTCCGCCAAAAACTTTTGGGTGAAGCGTTTTAACACGACCACCTAAAATGGAGGGATAGCTTGTTAACTCTTCAACCGGTGTTACCGGTGAGCCTAATTCTTCAATAAATGATTGTGTTCCGCCAGTTGAATAGATTGTGACATTTAATTCGTCTAATTTTTTGACAATCTGAGCTAACTTATCTTTGTGATATACTGAAATTAAAGCTGATTTTATCTTTTTTAAATCCTTCATCTATAATCCTTTTGTAATTTGGCCTCAAAGATAATAAAACACCTTGATTTTTTCCCCTGCGAATTCGACTAATTAAGTTTATTGTAACATTGTTTTCCGAATTATTTCTTCTTTATTTTTATCCTGAAGTTTTAGTTTTAATCAAACTATTAACGAAGCGAATGGCAACTTGGTATGGCTGCGGAAAATAAATTAAGACTTTGCAGGTTGAAATTATTTCTTCCATTTAATTTTTAGCTGCGATCTATTTTATTTTCCTGAAATCTGTAATCATTTCATAAAATCTGAACTAATTTTCAGGAATAAGAACTTTATTCGATTGTAGTATATTTACTGCTCAATACGAAAACATGCTTTTAACCAGATTAATATTAGAGAGTTTCTCGTTTGCTTTTGGCTCGCTTCGTGGAAATAAGCTGCGTACTTTTCTGTCGCTGCTGGGCATTACGATCGGTATTTTTGCCATTATTTCGGTTTTTACAGTGATCGATTCGCTTGAAAGTTATATTCGAACCAGCCTGAATTCGTTGGGCAGCAATATGGTTTACATTCAGAAATGGCCGTGGGCGCCTCCCGAAGGAGAATCAGAATATCCCTGGTGGAAATACCTCAATCGTCCGGTGCCAACAATGGAAGAATCGGACGAAATTGTCAGGAGAGCGAGAAATGTGGAAAATGCAGTTTATTTCTTTGGATTTAACCGTACTATTCAATACGAAAACAGCAAAGCCGAAAATACCGAGGTACTCGCAACCACGCACGAACTAATTGATACCTGGAGCCTGGAAATTGAAAAAGGAAGGTATTTTACAGAATCGGAGTCGAATTCGGGGGCGAACCTTGCTATTCTTGGAAACGAAATTGCCACCAAACTTTTTGGCAATGTTAACCCGGTTGGTAAAACCATAAAAATGCAAGGGCGTAAGTTCCTGGTTATTGGAGTTTATACCAAACAGGGAACGGATATGTTCGGGACCAGCATGGATAAACGGGTGCATATTCCGGTGGTTTATGCCATGGGTATGGTCGATGTGCGCGACCGTGATCAGGGGCAAACGATTAATGTAAAAGCCAGACCAAATGCCGACCGCGATGAATTTATTGCTGAACTGGAAGGAATTATGCGTTCGCTGCATCGGCTGAAACCGATGGAAGAGAATGATTTTGCTATTAACGAAGTTAGTTTGATTTCGAACCGTTTTGATGCTTTTTTTAAGGTATTCAATATGGCAGGTTGGATCATTGGCGGCTTCAGTATTTTGGTGGGTGGATTTGGAATTGCAAACATCATGTTTGTATCGGTAAAAGAACGAACAAAAATTATCGGTATCCAAAAAGCCATTGGAGCCAAAAAATATTTCATTTTACTGCAGTTTATTTTCGAAGCAGTAGTTCTGTCGTTGCTTGGCGGAATTATTGGATTGTTCCTGATTTTTGCGGGTACTTTGATTTTCAGCTATGTTTCGAGCATGACCATTGCCCTGACCATGTCGAATATCATTCTTGGGTTAACCATTTCAGGAGTGATTGGAGTTTTGGCCGGTTTTATTCCGGCGCTTTCTGCTTCGCGGCTCGACCCGGTTGAAGCGATGAATAGCGTTTAACAGTTTGACAGGAAAGATATTAGTCAGGGTTTCACTTCAAGTGAAGCCCTGACTTGTTTTAGAGGGGAACTTTGGGGATTATTGATTCAAAAAAGGCGAATTCAAATGAAAGAACTTCCATTTGAATTTTTATACCGATAATACCTGAAAAACAGATTGTAATTTACCAGGTAAAGGATCAGAACACCTGAAGAAACGATGAAAATAGCCAGCCCGTAAATCAGAAAAATACTGAGAATCCACCATGCAACTGTCAGGAATAACGAATTAAACAGCGCTTTTATCCTGAACGAGTTCAGTAAATCCGATTCAGTTTTTTCTTTTGAAAATGAAAAAAAAGTTATTCCGGCGATTAAAAATACGGCTGCCAGTTCGTCCAGAATGTTGGTTTGTGCCCAAACAAAATACCTTGTTTCCAGATATGCGCTTATCACGGCAAAAATCCGGATGTTAAAGAAGTCAGGTTTTCCTCCCCTGAAATACAACCAGGCAAAAACCAGTGAGATCAGGATTAAAAAAATACCGATAAATTTTGTGCGATACGGAAACAGAAACAATTTGGATTGCATGGGTTCATTCATCAATTTTGGTTTGCGCTCGAAACGCCGATAGTTTTTGATGTTCCGTCTTCAAACGAAATTTTAAACCCAACAATCCCAAATTTGTGGTTAAAGACGAAGTCAATATTTGAAACTCCGGGGATATTCCGGCCTGTTTCTTTCACTTGAATTGTTTTAATCAGCATTCCGCCCCAGTTGTAATCATCGTCCGTCGAAACAGAAGTGACTTCTCTCATCAAAGTCGTAGAACCACGTTTCAGCGAATACACATCGCCCACTTTGGCGTTGTATTTCACGAGCGTTAAATTGCCTTCAGGATAAACACTTTCCATTCCTTCAGAAGTAATCCGGTAATTTCCTTCCCGCTGAACAGTGCTTCCCGAAATATTGACATCGGTCATCGAACTGATCATGGTCAGGTAAGAAGAGTTGGTAATGGTGGCCGTGTAAGTAACAGTTGAAACGCCCTCAGAAAGATTTGTGACTTTTGCCGAAACACCTGAAGTACCCGAAGGAATTCCGGAAAGCTGAAAGGTATTATTTACGCTTCCAATGGCCGACGGCGTTCCCCCCAACGGATCTGAAGCGTCATCTTTCTCGCAGGAGTTGAATGTTGAAAAGATACCCAACAGGATGATTAACGATAAAATTTTTGATTTCATAGCAATTGAATTTTGGTTTGTTGTTTTTTGTTTTGCAAGTATGCTTACATTTGGGATAAATGTAATGGAAGCGAAAGATTGAACTGGTTCAAATAAACAAAATGAACGGTTCAAATCGTAAAAAATCAACTTGCTGATAAACTTAATCATGGATCATCTTAAGCTGACATTGTTAATCTCGTCGTTTACAATTCCTTTGTTGCTGGCCATTACACTGTTTGCCTCTTCAAAGAATAATCTGCCCAAAAAGATTATGGGATTTGGCCTGTTCAATGCGTTTTTTGTTTTTCTGGCCAACTACATTTATTTTCAGAAATTATTCAACACCTATTCGCTTATTCATAGTTTGCATATTGCCACTGTTCTCTGGATTTTCCCGTCGATTTATCTCTACATAAAATCAATTGTTGAAAGTGAGAAGCAGTTGAAAAAGGAGTTTTGGCATTTTCTTCCGGGACTTATTTTTGGTCTGACTTCAGCCATTCTTTTTGGCCTGCTGTTAAATCACGACGAGAAAATTTTTTATTTGTCGAACTATCGTGGCGGGGCCCGGTTTACAAGTCTGAATATAAAAATGGTCTCGATTTTTCGTTCCACCGACGTTTTGTTGATTGTGGCACAGGTAGTTTACTATTCGGTAAAATTTATCAGGATACCTTATAAATACAACATCCGGTTAAATGATGAATATTCGAACATCGAAAATTTCTCGATCAACTGGCTCAAGTGGTTCAACGCGGTTTTTGTTCTGATCGGCTTACTCAGTATTTCGTTTTACATGTTTAATCCGTTTCACGAAAAGAATGATTTTTTCCTGATCCTGTTTTTGTTTGCCATTTCGGTTTTTATCTGGATTATCGGCATCTGGTCGTTCAGGCAAAAGAAACCTGAAATTGCCAATGAACCAATTCCTGACGTGTTGCCTGAAGATCGCGAAGGTTCGAAAATAAAAGATGATGAACTGGCAAAAAGCCTGATTGCCTATTTCGAAAATGAAAAACCTTACCTGCAACCCGACCTGACCCTGACTTCAGTAAGTAAAGTTATAGGCACAAACCGAACCTATCTTTCTTCTGTCATCAACAATAGTTTTGAAATGAATTTTAATGCTTTTGTCAATCAGTTCAGAACCCGGTATGTGGAGGACTATTTAAGCCGGAATCCAAATACACGGAAAGAAGATCTGGTTCAAATCGGAGGTTTTGGCTCGGTTAGTTCGCTAAAAAGGGCGTTGAATAAAGCTAAAAACGACAATCCAAACGAATTTATTCGAACCTGAATACTGCTTACTGCGACTGATCATTTTTCTTCACCTGTTCGCCAATCATTCGTGCAATTCCCTCAAATTCGGCAACTCCCAATTGTTCCGGACGTTTATCGAATATAGGATTTACTTTGAGCTCATCTGATAGAATCATGGTTTTCAGCGAATTGCGCATGGTTTTTCGGCGCTGGTTGAAAGCCATTTTTACGATACTTGTGAACAACTTTTCATCACAGTCGAGTCGCTCCGTTTGATTCCGCGTAAGCCTGATCACACCCGATTTTACTTTTGGCGGCGGCGTAAATACGCTTTCGTGTACCGTAAAAAGGTATTCAATGTTGTAATAAGCCTGAAGAAAAACGCTCAGAATTCCGTAGGTTTTCGATCCGGGAGGTGCAGCCAGCCTTTCGGCTACTTCTTTTTGTAACATACCCACAACTTCAGGAATTTGATTGCGGTATTCGAGGACCTTGAAAAATATTTGCGACGAAATGTTATATGGGAAATTACCGATGATGGAAAATGGTTCTTCAAAATGCTGGTGCAGATTCAGGCGCAAAAAATCGTACGAGATGATCCGCTCTTTCAATTCAGGAAAATGTTCGTTGAGATAAACAACAGATTCGCGATCGATTTCAACCACTGATGTTTCGTAAGTTTTATTCTTCAGTAAAAATTGGGTTAAAACGCCCATTCCGGGGCCGATTTCCAAAACCTTTTTGATTTGTTCGTTTTGCAAACTGTCAACGATTTGTTTCGCAATGTTTTGATCGTTCAAAAAGTGCTGTCCTAGGTTTTTTTTTGCTCTTACTTTAGTCATCGTTTATCTCCCGTGAATTTCTGAACCGTTTATAAATTTCAGCGAAAACAGGCTCGAATTAAAACAAATCTGTATTTTTGCCACAGTGGCACATTCCGGGACCCATACCTGTAAGGTTTTAACGGAATGTCCGGGCAAAAGTACGTTAATTTCAAATGAAATTGCATACGCAACGAAATCAATAAATTAAATAAGTTGAAGCAAACAATACTTAAAATCCTCAAATTTAGTTCGTTCTTTTTACTCGGTATTCTCATATTCTGGATGGTTTATAAGGATCAGGATATGACCCGGATTAAAGGCATTTTAACCAACGACGTGAATTATTTCTGGATTGTGGTTTCGCTGGTGTTGGCTTTGTTGAGCCACATAAGCAGAACTATTCGTTGGAATCTTCTTATTGAACCACTTGGACGAAAGCCAAAACTGGTTAATACTTTTCTGGCTGTAATGGTTGGATATTTAATGAATTTGGCTTTGCCACGAATGGGCGAAATTTCGCGATGCGGAGTATTGGCCCGATATGAAAAAATATCGTTTACCAAATTGGTAGGAACAGTTGTTCTGGAACGCCTTGTTGATGTGATAATGCTACTGTTGATGTTGATAATTGTAGTGCTTACCCAATTTGGACAGGTGCTCGAATTCTTGAAAAACAATCCTGAAGTGAATGAAAAGCTTCAGAAAATAATTTATTCGCCAATCGTATTTGTTGGATTGGGACTATTCGTTGTTATTATTTGGCTGGCCCGTCATAAAATACGCGCCAGTTCGCTGATGAAAAAAATTCAGGGATTTATCGCCCAATTTGTCGAGGGGTTTCGCAGTATAGGTAAAATGAAGAAGAAGAAGGCTTTTATTTTTCATTCGGTCTTTATTTGGTTGCTGTACTATTTAATGTTGTATGTTGTCTTCTTCGCATTTAAATTTACGTCTGATTTAATGCCTTTGGCCGGATTAACTGTATTTGTATTGGGAGGCTTTGGTATGATAGCGCCGGTTCAGGGAGGTATTGGCGCCTGGCATTTTATGGTGATCGAAGGTTTGGCTCTGTACGGAGTTGACAAAGCTGACGGGAAAGTATTTGCTTTGCTGTCTCACGGAACTACAACTGCCATGTTAATTGTACTTGGATTAATTGGACTGATTGCATTGCCCTTTTTGAACGAACGAAATGTCGAAAAGGCTGAGCTGGCAGGAGAGGGGAATTAGTATTTCAACAGATATTTGGCAATCCGAGATGTTCCTGATTAAAAATACGTTTCCTGAAACAATACTATTTTGAACACAAACCTTTACATAGCCCGGCGGATTTTTTCGGCGAAAGAAAACCGAAAGAATCTTTCACATCGTATTGTAAATATTGCTCTTTTTGGCATTGTTCTGGGTTTGATCGTGCTGATATTATCGGTTGCAATTGTCACCGGCTATAAATCGGAAGTCGGCCGCAAAGTCATTGGCTTTGGTTCGCACCTGCAGATTGTCAATCTCGACTCCAATCAATCTTTCGAAACCAGTCCGATTAGCGAAAATCAACCATTTCTGGATGATTTAAAAAATATCGAAGGCATTCGTCACATTCAGATTTTTGCAACTAAACCCGGTGTTATTCGAACTGATGATGAAATTCAGGGTGTTGTCCTGAAGGGAATCGGACCCGATTTCGACTGGTCATTCTTTCTGGAGAACAAAGTTGCCGGCGAACCATTCCATGTTCAGGATACAGTCAGGAGCAATAAAGTATGGATATCGAAGCAAATGGCCGATTTGCTGAAACTGAAACTTGGCGACGATCTCGCGATGTTTTTTTTCAGCAATCTCGAATCTGTTCCGCGGCAGCGAAAATTCGAGTTGGCCGGAATTTACAAAACCAGCCTCGAAGAATTCGATCGCATGTTTGTTTTGGTTGACATCAATCACATCCGGAGATTAAACAACTGGGCCAGCGACGAAATAAGTGGATTCGAAATTCTGGTTAACGATTTCAAAAATATAGACATCCAGGAAAGTGCAGTCAGAAACCTTTTGCTGCGGAACACAAAACCTGACCAACCTGTTTTGCAGGTGGTGAGCATAAAAGATAAATACCGGCAAATCTTCGACTGGCTTGGTTTACTCGATATGAATGTGTGGGTTATTTTAGTGCTTATGGTTTTAGTCGCCGGTTTTAACATGGTGTCAAGCCTGCTGGTTATTATTCTGGAACGTACACAAATGATCGGTATTTTAAAAGCCATGGGCGCCCGCAACTGGAGTATCCGCAAGGTGTTTATTTATTTTTCGGTTTTGCTTATCCTGAAGGCGCTTGTAATCGGCAATGTTCTGGGTATCGGAATATGTCTGCTTCAGCAATATACGCACATCTTAAAACTCGACCCGTCGTCGTACTATATCGAATATGTTCCGATTCATCTCACGGTTTGGCATGTTGTATTCCTGAATGTCGGTACAATTTTAATTACTACCGTCATGTTGCTTTTACCATCTTATTTTATCACCAAAGTTTCTCCTGAAAAAACCATTCGCTTCGAATAACCAGAAGCTACTGTTTTGTACTTCAGAATTAAACAAACATTAAAATCCCGATGTTATTCGGTAAAAATTGAACGTCGTGCCTGTGGGCAGAGCATAATTCAGTAATTTTAGCCTATGTATTCATCTGTAAAAGCATACCTGATTGAAACTCTGCGTGGCGATTTGCCAGGCAGTGAGGCGCATTCTAAAATGCTTCCTCCCGGACGACGATTGAAAACCTACGATCACGAACTTTCGTTGGTAAAACAGAGCAGCGTTTTGATCTTGTTGTTTCGCGAAGGAAATCAGCTATACACTTGTTTAATGAAGAGACCTCCGACGATGAAATACCATCCGGGGCAAATCAGTTTCCCGGGTGGAAAAGTCGAGAAGGATGATCTTTCAGCCGAAATGACTGCTTTGCGCGAAGCTCAGGAAGAAGTTGGAATTGATCCGTTGTCAGTCGAAATTCTAGGTAAGTTAACCGATTTATATGTCGAAGTCAGCCAGTTTTCCATTCAACCGTTTATTGGTTGGACTGATAAAATGCCTGATTTTTCGCTTAATTGCGATGAAGTTGAAGCGTTGGTTTTACTGCCTCTCAACGATTTTGTGGCACTCGAAATAGTTTCAGAAACCGAAATTCCAACTGTTAGTGGATTACTCACAGTGAAATATTATCCTTTTCAGGGCGAAATCATTTGGGGAGCCACCGCCATGATTTTATCCGAACTTGTTGAAATCCTCAAACGCAGAGAAGCATCAACCGACCAACCCCTGTTTTATTCCAGACAGTTTTAATCTATTTCAACTAATCGTAGAACGACCAGGCTACGCCAATCCTGTATGTCCGGCGGTAATATGGGTAATCAGGAGCCACAAAATAATTGTTGCCGGCCAGTCCTGAAGCTACATTCAGCATATTAAAAAAGAAACGGGTACGCTTGAGTTTCAAATTCACATGCAAATCGATAAATGGATACCGACCGATTAGAGTGGTATTCTGAAGATAAAAGCGTGCAGTGGCTGGTTCGTAGGCATCGGCATAAAAGTTCGAATTGTACCGTGTGTCGGCGCCAAGCTGAAAATGCATGACTTTCGAAATAATGGTGCGGTAATTCAAACTGACAAATCCGGCAAACACAGGCAGGTGAACCAGGTTTTCATTGTTGGCTTTCTGCAAAAGAAATTGTGTTCTGATTACGAAATGGTCTCTTTCAAAGTCTTTGTTGAGGTATCCCGAGAGAACCAGTAATTCGCTGCCAGCCTGCGCTGGCAATGCGTCGAAATTGTTGTAAATGTAGTTGCCGATGAGCGAATAATTTACCCCAATAGTCGTTTTATATTCCTGCGAATGAATGCTCGAACGAATGGTCATTTCGTTGATATTGCTGAAATTATTCTGCCATTGAAAATGATTCGAATAGAAATACTGGTCGTAATAATCCGGAACCAACGTTTTCAGGCTTCCTTCTAAACGCAGGCTTGTGGTATCCCTTCCTATTTTTATTGGTTTATTGATGAAGCCATGCAGTTCCGTTTGTCCGGCACGATATCCCGTTAGATAAATTCTTCCTTCGGCTTCCCACTGCCAGAATTTTCCTTCATTCCTGAAAATTCCTCCACCCACAAATGTGTTCGATTGCTTTTTGGGAAAGTACCCTGTGGCCGACGAAAACTTGTACCAAAGCTGATCATTTCCAAGATAAACACGTTTCCCGAAGGTATATTTCCGGTCGGGCGCTTCGTAGAATTTTATCTGGAAAATATTGGTCAGCCGGGAATATCTCGTACTGTCATTGGTCAGCGTATCATTATCAAATGTATTTTTGAAAAAAGTTTTTGGATCAGTCTTCGTGAATTTTCGCTTGTTACCTGATATTTCAAATTCATGGATAAATCCGACTCTTGGGATAAATTTTTCTTTGGTGTCGTCAATGCTGTCGGCTAAGATGGTTTTTCCTACCCGATATTCGTTCACAGTGTATAAGTTGTTGTTCTGAAGTTTATTTAAAGCATCGTCCATCTTTACCGGCATCTCATCCGTTTTGCTGTTTGGATCAATAATTCCGCCCGTGTCGAGTCCGCCGTTTTCCTGTCCTGAAAGCCGGTTAAAAATAATGTTCGAATGCGATAAAAACTTGTCGGAATCGTACGATGTCACAAGGCCAATGTTGTGAAATTTATTCTCCTGGTTCAAATACTGCCCCTGCGATCGGGTTTGGTTGTAAACAAGCTCAAAATTCAGTTTTCTGGTTACATTCTGCGACAAGAAAACATTGAAACGTGTTTCGTTGTGAACGCTTTTATTGTCGCTTTGGCTGTAATCCAGCAGCGAATATGGTGTGGTGGTGTTGAAATATCTGATTTGCGAAGGTGTTAGCCAATAAGCATCGAATGATCGTGTAAAATAGAAATCGGAATTGTAAGTCCGGGCAAAAAAATCATTCGAGATGTAAGCTCCGCCATTGTTTCCGGTAAAAGTTGTGCTCACACTTTTCTGGTTAAAAGCATGGTATATGTGGTAAAAAGTCAGTGTGGTATCCAGTTCTGTTTTGGTAATGAGCGAGCCTTCTTTGCCAACTTCCCAGCTTTTAATGATTGACGGAATTTTGGGCTTATTCTTTTCTTTCTCTGCTTTTGCTTGCGATGCCTGGTCTGTTGGTGCGTTCACATCAGAACCTTGCTGGCGGATTCCGTTTGTAGTCGACCTATCGAATTGCGCATTAGCCTGAAACCCAATCAGTAGCATTGCTGAAATTATGTAAATATACTTTTTTAACATGTTGCGCAAAGATAATTAAATATAAAACGCTCATCAATTTTCAGAAAAGAAGTTCCAATGCGATTTTCAGGTCTTAAAAACTTTGCAGTTTTCTACTCCGGAATTTCATGAAAAACGATTTCATGGTACAGTAAAACGGATAAAAACTCAAAAAAATACTGCCGTTCCAAAAAACTATAGGAATAGTCTAAAATATTCTCAAAATACACCTGTAAACCAAACGGATAAATCGGTTATTTTTCTAATTATTTCAAGGTTCGAATACGAATGTTTTGAATAAGTTTTCAACCAAAAGTTGTTAGTTAATGAGGGGGTTCAGTATTTCCAATCGACTTTTGTTTTCTTTATATTTGTTGCAAATTGGAAATTAATATGATGCCGAATTATGATGAAGGTTCCATTAAGACGCTTGATTGGCAGGAACATATCCGGAAAAGGCCCGGGATGTATATTGGCAAGTTGGGCGACGGCTCGGCAAGCGACGATGGAATCTATGTTTTGCTAAAAGAAGTGATGGATAACTCCATCGACGAATTTATGATGGGGAATGGCAGGAAGATTGAAGTTCGCGTAAGCAACGAACTGGTTTCTGTTCGTGATTATGGCCGGGGCATTCCGTTGGGAAAACTGCTCGATGTGGCTTCAAAAATGAATACCGGCGCCAAATACGATTCCGAAGTCTTTAAAAAATCAGTTGGATTGAATGGGGAGGTATAAAAACCGTTAATGCGCTATCCAGTCATTTTCTCATCAAATCGTTTCGCGAAAGCGAAGTCAAAGAAATACATTTCAGCGCAGGTATTGTGAAACAGGAGATGGATGTTGCTTCATCCGATCAGCCTAACGGTACCTATGTTGCCTTTACTCCGGATATAAATGTGTTTAAAAGTTATCATTATATCGACGACTATGTGGTCAATATGATGAAAAACTATTCCTTCCTGAATGCCGGACTTACGCTGGAATTCAATGGCGAACGGTTTTATTCAAAGAACGGATTGAAAGATTTGCTTGAAGAAAATCAGGAATCCGATTCGCTTTACCCCGTCATTCACCTGAAAGGAAATGATATTGAAGTTGCATTAACGCACGGAAACCAGTATGGTGAAGATTATTACTCGTTCGTAAACGGGCAGCACACCACACAAGGAGGAACGCACCTGGTTGCCTTTCGCGAAGCCATCGTAAAAACCATCCGCGATTTTTACAAAAAAGATTTCGATCCGTCAGATATTCGTGCTTCCATAGTTGCTGCCATCAGCATAAAAGTTGAAGAGCCGGTTTTTGAATCACAAACCAAAACCAAACTCGGATCGAAGGATATTGGTCCCGACGGGCCAAGCGTCAGGAATTTTGTCTGGAATTTTGTTCAAAAAGAACTCGACAATTACCTGCATAAAAATCCTGATGTCTCTGAAGTTTTGCTTCGCCGTATCCAGGAATCGGAACGCGAACGGAAGGCCATTTCAGGAATTAAAAAACTGGCCAAGCAACGTGCCAAAAAAGCAAACCTCCACAACCGCAAGCTTCGCGATTGCCGGGTTCACCTGAACAGTACCCACGAACAAAGAGAAAATTCATCGATATTTATTACCGAAGGCGACTCGGCCAGCGGTTCGATTACCAAATCGCGCGATGTAAATACGCAGGCCGTTTTCAGTTTAAAGGGAAAACCGCTGAATACTTATGGCCTGACCAAAAAAGTGGTTTACGAAAACGAGGAATTCAATCTTTTACAGGCCGCGCTGAATATTGAAGACAGCATGGACGATTTGCGCTACAACAAAGTCATTATTGCGACCGATGCCGATGTCGACGGAATGCACATTCGTTTGCTGCTTATCACTTTTTTTCTGCAGTTTTTTCCTGAAATTGTTAGAATGGGTCACCTGTTTATTTTTCAGACTCCGCTTTTCAGGGTCAGGAACAAAAAGGTGACCTATTATTGTTATTCGGAAGAAGAGCGCTTGTCAGCGCTTCAAAAGCTTGGAAAAACTGCTGAAATCACACGGTTCAAGGGACTTGGAGAAATTTCGCCCGATGAGTTTAAAAACTTTATCGGAGCAGATATTCGTCTCGACCCGGTCCTGATGAAAAAACATGAATCAGTTGCCAACATGCTCGAATTTTACATGGGCAAAAATACACCCGACCGGCAGGATTTTATCATTGAGAATTTGTACGTCGAAAAGGACGATTTTTAACTATAGCGCGATTCACGGGGTGACTTCAAGTCACCCCGTGAATGAATTTATTGCAAACGCCAAAAATGACTGAAGAAAATATCAATAAAGAAGAATTCCAGAAGGAAGAAAAAAAGGACGGAATAACGTATTTGTCGGGAATGTACCAGCGATGGTTTCTCGATTATGCCTCGTATGTTATTCTCGAACGTGCAGTGCCGTATGTAGAGGATGGACTGAAACCTGTTCAGCGCCGTATTCTGCACGCCATGAATGTGATGGACGACGGCAGGTTTAATAAAGTTGCCAATATTATCGGTCAAACCATGCAATATCACCCGCATGGCGACGCCTCAATTGGTGATGCACTCGTGCAACTGGGGCAAAAAGATTTGCTGATTGACTGCCAGGGAAACTGGGGAAATATTTTGACTGGCGACGGTGCAGCAGCTCCGCGCTACATTGAGGCCCGTTTGTCGAAGTTTGCGCTCGATGTTGTTTTCAACCCAAAAACAACCACCTGGAAATTATCGTACGACGGGCGTAACCGCGAACCAGTTGCGTTGCCGGTTAAGTTTCCGCTACTGTTGGCGCAGGGCGTCGAAGGTATCGCTGTTGGTCTGGCCTGCAAAATTCTTCCGCATAATTTTATCGAGCTTATTGATGCGGCCATTGCCCATTTGCAGGGCGAGGATTTTGTACTTTATCCTGATTTTCCAACCGGCGGATCGGGCGATTTTGCGCGTTACAACGATGGAATTCGTGGTTCGTCGATAAAAGTGCGCGCCAAGATTGAGAAAAAAGACAGCAAAACCTTGGTAGTTACTGAAGTTCCATTTGGTAGGACAACGGCCTCGCTCATCGAATCGATCATTAAGGCCAACGACAAAGGCAAAATCAAAATCCGGAAAATTGACGACAATACTTCAGATAAGGTTGAAATTCTGATTCACCTGGTTCCCGGAATGTCGTCGGATAAAACGATTGACGCCTTGTTTGCCTTTACTGATTGCGAAGTTTCCATTTCGCCAAACAGTTGCATTATTGAAGACGATAAACCTAAATTTATCGGTGTCAGCGAGATACTGAAAATAAATACGGATCAGACTTTGGCATTGCTCAAGCTGGAATTGGAAATCCGACGTGGAGAACTGGAAGAAGCCTGGCATTTTTCGTCGCTCGAAAAAATATTTATTGAAGAACGGATTTACAAGGATAAAGAATTTGAGGACTCTGAAAATATGGATGAGGCCGTTGCTCACATCGACAATCGGCTCGGGCCCTGGAAGCCAAAATTGAAACGCGAAGTTACCCGCGAAGATATTTTGAAACTGATGGAAATCAGGATGGCCCGAATCCTGAAGTTCAATACCGACAAAGCCAATGATCATTTGCTGGCCATTGAAGCCGAAATTGAAGACATCAATACTAAAATTGAAAATATTGTTCCGTTTACAATCGAATGGTTCGAACGGCTGAAAGCCAAATATGGCAAGGGACGCGAGCGTTTGACCGAAATCAGGAATTTCGAAAATATAGTGGCTTCAAAAGTGGTTATTGCCAACGAAAAATTGTATGTCGATCGCGTGGAAGGGTTCATGGGAACCAGCCTGAAAAAAGCCGAATATGTTTGCGATTGCTCGGATATTGACGATGTAATTGTTTTCAGGAAAGATGGAATGTACATGGTTACCAAAGTTTCGGAAAAAGCGTTCATCGGGAAAAACATTCAGCATCTGGCTATTTTTAAGAAAAACGATAACCGGACCATTTACAATGTGGTTTACCGGGACGGCAAAAACGGATTTGTGTACATGAAACGTTTTGCTGTTACCGGCGTTACCCGCGATAAAGAATATGATCTGACGCAGGGAACAGCCGGATCGCGCATCATGTATTTCAGCGAAAATCCGAATGGTGAAGCCGAAGTTTTAAGAGTTACACTGAAACCAAAACCACGAATCAAAAAACTGATTTTTGAGGTCGAGTTTAGCGAACTGGCCATAAAAGGTCGCGCATCGATGGGAAATATTCTGACCAAATTCGAAATTCACAAAATCGCTCTGAAGGAAAAAGGAATTTCGACACTAGGAGGCCGGAAAATTTGGTTCGACGAAGATGTTTCGCGCCTGAATTCAGATCACAGGGGAACGTATCTAGGCGAATTCTCAGGTGACGAGATGATCCTGGTTATTTACAAATCGGGCGAATACATGCTTTGTAATTTCGATCTGTCGAACCATTTCGACAGCGGAATTCTGCTGATCGAAAAATTCGATCCAAAGAAAGTGCTGACAGCCGTTTATTTCGACGCAGAACAAAGTTTCTACTACGTGAAGCGTTTCCAAATGGAAGACATTCAAAACCGGAAAGTTGGTTTTATTGGTGAAAATGCTGAAAATCAACTGGTCAGTTTTACATGGGTTAGACATCCTCGGCTTGAACTCGAATTCGGAGGGAAGAACGAAGGACGCGAAACTGAAGTGATTGATGTGGACGAATTTATCGGGGTAAAATCTTACAAAGCCAAAGGGAAGCGGCTTTCAACTTACGAAATCACTAAAATAAATGAATTGGAGCCGGTAGTTGTTGATGAAGAACCGGAAGCAGCGCCTGAAGAGAAAAAAAAGGAAATTGAAATTCCGGATATTGAGGACCTTTTGTTTGGAACCGATAAATCGAAAGAAAACGAAGATCCGCCAAATCAAATGTCGATCGAATTTTAAAATACTAATTTTGGTAAAAGTTTCGGCTTGCTGTTCAAACCGGAACTTTTGCCTTTTTTCCTGATTTATGAGAATATTTCTGATTGGTTTTATGGGCAGCGGCAAATCGACAATGGGGCGCAGACTGGCTTCAGATTTAAACTTGACCTTCGTCGATTTGGATTCATTTCTGGAAGAGAAATATTTTCGGACCATTCCACAGATTTTTGCAGAGGAAGGTGAAGAAAATTTCAGGAAAAAAGAACGAAAAGTTTTGGAAGAAGTTGCCTCTTTTGATGATGTTATAATTGCTACTGGTGGCGGCGCTCCATGCTTTTTCGACAATATGGAACTCATGAATAATTCTGGTTTTTGTGTTTTTCTGGATGTGGATGTCGATTCGTTGGTTAGCCGACTTTTAACCGCCCGGATAGAAAGGCCTCTGATTAAAGGCAAATCACCTGAAGAACTGCGTGTTTTTATTGACGGCTTACTTGAAAAACGTCGGCCTTTCTACGAAAAGGCAAGCTATATTTTGAAAGGTTCCGAAATCATGCCAAAACAAATTACCGACATTGTGAGAAGAGCTCAATAATTTTGATTAATGGTGTATGTCTTTGCGGTAAAATTCAAAGCTTTTTACTGAAATTTAAAAGAGAGATTGGATAATGGTTGAACTTTGTGCATTGGCTTCAGGAAGTAATGGGAATTGTTACTATGTTGGTAACGAGAATGATGCGGTGTTGGTCGATGCCGGTGTTTCTGCAAAACAAATTATTCTACGGATGAACGATGCAGGTTTGGAGGCATCGAAAATCAGGGCAATTTTTGTGAGCCATGAGCACACCGACCATGTGAGCGGTGTGCGCGTTTTAAGCAAACGGCTGGGTGTTCCGGTGTGGTTTAGTCAGGGAACTTTCGATGCCTTGCGCGAAACTGAACAGCCTGAAAATTACCGGATTTTTATTCCCGGAAAAACAATTAGAATTGGATCATTTAGCATTCATTCCTTCCTGAAAAACCATGACGCCGCTGAGCCCTGTTCGTTCAGGATTGAGCACGACGACTGGCATATTGGGGTTTTTACCGATATTGGTGAAGCTTGTGACCAGGTAAGACATCATTTAAGAAAATGTCATGCCCTGTTTCTGGAAACCAATTACGACGAAAAAATGCTGTGGGAAGGCTCGTATCCATATATCCTCAAACGAAGGGTAGCATCTGCTCATGGACATTTATCGAACGACCAGGCATTTGAGCTGATTCGCGACCATGCCGGACCCGAATTGGTTCATGTATTTTTGAGTCACCTTTCCGGCGAAAATAACCGGCCTGAGTTGGCGGCTTCAAGGTTTGAATCTTTAACCGATCGTTTTAACGTAAAACTCACTTCAAGGAATACTTTTAGCGAACGAATCTGTTTACGCTGATTAACAAAAGATGAGACGGATTTTGCCGGAAAATGAGCAAAAGAAAAGCCCTGCAAAATGCAAGGCTTCGAACTTTAAATCTTAAAAATATTAGACTATTATGCTAGTTTAACATTTACCGCGTTTAACCCTTTTCTTCCCTCTTGAAGTTCGTAAGTTACGTCGTCATCTTCTCTGATTTGGTCAACCAAACCTGAAACGTGAACGAAGTATTCTTTATCAGATTCACTGTCTTTAATGAAACCGAATCCTTTAGATTCGTTGAAAAATTTAACTTTACCTGTTTTCATAATAATTAATAAAAAAATTGAAATATTGCTGCAAATATATGCAAATTAATATGCAATAGTTAGTAAATGTTAAAAAAAAGCTGATTTAGAGTAAAATAAAAAATGGAACAGAATTTTGGAAAGGTCTGAATGAATGAATTTTACCATTTTTACATGAACCACATTTGTTAAAATGAGTAATGTTGGAGGTGAATTTGCGGAGGATGAATTATTATAATTTCGCGAATTAATGTAGTCCTTCTGTTGTTTTATTAGTTTTCTGAAAATTTATGGGCACTAAAAAAACGGCTTGTTGCTCACGGAAGGCAACAAGCCGTTTTTTGTATTTTGCGAATTTACAATCAGGCATTTAAAAGCTTGTGACTCAGCGATTCAAGTGTTTGCTTTTTGAGTTCTGTTTTTACAAGTACCGAAATGTTGTGACGGCTTCCGCCATAAGAAATCATCCTGATTTGTGTGTCTTTCAGTGCATTGAATATCTGCGATGCAAAACCTGTTTCTTCGGCAATTAGGTTGCCAACTATGCAGACAATGGTTAGATCGTTGTCTACTTCAACTTCGCCGTATTCTTTTAGCTCCGACACAATTTCGTTCAAATGTTTCGTATTGTCGATGGTTAGCGAAACCGAAACTTCAGAAGTCGAAATCATGTCGATCGGAGTTTTGAAAAACTCGAATATTTCGAAAATGTTTTTCAGAAAACCGTAAGCATTTAACATGCGGTACGAACGAATTTTAATGGCAGTGATGCCGTCCTTGGCCGCAACTGCTTTTAATCCTTTTCCGCTCGAAGTTGAGGTGATTAATGTTCCCGCATCGCTCGGGTTCATTGTGTTTTTCAGGCGGACAGGAATGTTTTGCAATTTTGCCGGAAGTACAGTTTGCGGATGCAAAATCTTAGCGCCGAAATACGCGAGTTCTGCAGCTTCGTCAAACGAAAGCTGATCGATCTTTTTGGTGTTCTCAACAAAACGTGGGTCGTTGTTGTGAAATCCATCGATATCGGTCCAGATTTCAACTTCTTCCGAATCGATGGCTGCGCCGATCAGTGTCGCGGTATAATCGCTGCCGCCTCGTTGCAAATTGTCGATATTTCCATCAGCATTTCGGCAAATGAAACCCTGTGTAATATAATATTCGGCAACTTCAGATTGCTGCATAACATTCGCAATATTTTCACGGATGAAATTCATGTCAGCAACCTTGTCGCTATCTATTTTCATAAAATCCAATGCCTGAAGATATACCGTCTTGAATCCGTTTTCGAGCATCAATTCTGTGAAAAGTGCAGTTGAAAGCAATTCGCCTTGAGCCACAATCGTGTTTTCGCCCACTTCGGTAAATTCTCCTGAAGTGAAAAATTTTATGGTTTGGAAAATTCCGGAAACGATGCTTTTGCCCTTTTCCTGCTTTTCCGATGTTTTATATAAATTGTTAACCAGGTCGTAATATTTCTGTTCAAGTTTGCTGATAAGCTGTCTGGCAGAATCCTTATTCTTTTTTTGTAAATAATTTGAAATTTCAACCAACGAATTTGTCGTACCCGACATGGCCGACAAAACGACTAGCTTTTGATTCCCATCGGTGATCAGATGCATCACTGCACGCATATTTTCAACCGAGCCAACGGAGGTTCCTCCAAATTTTAATACTTTCATAGTACAAACCTCTTGTTTAAAAGGATTTAAGTAATTTTTTATTGAGTTGACAAAGATGTGAAATATTTTTGAAAACAAGCACTTCAATTACAATCCGGAAGTAAATAATCCTGAAAATTTAAAAATTCGTGTTTTTTAGCCTGAAATAAGGCGGGAATGCTTTCAGTTTATAAGTTAAATGCTTTCCACTTGAAGTAATAAAACTTAATGAGTATCCGTTACTTTACCTAAAATGAAAAGTTTTCCTTCGAGCACAGACTGGCCTCGTCCGGAGAGCCGAAAAACAAGTGAAGACGGCGTTAAAAAATCTTTTCTGTTTGAGCCGCAGGCGGGTTTAAAAGATTTTAGCCGTCGAACGCTGGTTTTTCGAGCGATGCGGACGCAGCCTTGACTTTTTTTTGATTACTTTTTTGTGTTAAGACAAAAAAGTAATTAGGGTTTGGGGCAAAGCCCCATCTGTCGGAACAATTAGGCATGCAACCGGATATTCATATAAAACTTTATAGACTTGACAGTCTTGGAATTTGAAACCTGGAACTTTTTTCAGAAAGTCCCGAAAATGGAGTGCTTGGTCGAGTTAAACCAGATCGTTGAATAAATGTGGAATCCTTCGCGATTGGTATTTAACTTTCGTTCGATGCTCAAAACCGGTTCACCCAATGGCAGGTTGAGCAGTTTGCTAATCATTTGATTTGCTTTTACCGCTTTCAGCTTTTGCTCCCCGCCACGAACTTCAATCTGATATTGGGTCCGAAGAGTCTCGAACAGCGATTTGTTTTCGAAAGAGCGGTTTGTGAACCTCGGCAGATTCATATTTGGGATGTGATTGATGTCGTAAAAAACAGGCTGGTCATTCACAAAGCGAAGTCTTTCCATATAAATGCAACCCGACTCGTTTTCAATTTCAGATAATTCAAACGGAAAATTTTCGGGCCAGGGTTTAATTTGTGGTTTTTGTAAAATCTGAGTTTTCAGGTACTGGTTGCCAATAGCCGAGGCTGTTCCCGAAATACTGAGAATACCAATGTCCTGAGGCGGTTTGCGCACAATACTTCCTTTTCCCTGTTTTTTCGAAATAAATCCGTCTTTTACAAGAGCATCGAGCGCCTGTCGAACTGTTGGTCTCGTGATGTTGTGCACAAGGCACAGTTCATTTTCCGATGGTAATAAACTTCCTTCTTCATAAACTCCTGAAAGAATGTGTTTCCGGAGAATTTCGTAAATTTTTTTGTGCTGTGGTATTTTGCTTTCCTCGGTCATTTTTGTCTGATTGTGAGTCAAAAATAATAAAAAATATTAATTTTTGAAATTTAACTTGTAAATACAAGTAGAATAAGCTAGTTTTGGAACGTTGAACTAAAATCTATTGTTTATAATGACTTACAAGATAATTAAAGAGTTTTTATTTTGTTAGTTGTGTATACAAGTTAACTAAAGTTGTTAAAACAAATCAGACATGGCAATTCCAGTATTAATGCCCAGGCAGGGACAATCAGTCGAGACCTGTATTTTGGGCGAATGGGTAAAGAAAAAGGGTGATACCGTAAAAGCTGGCGATATCCTTTTTTCGTATGAAACAGATAAAGCTTCGTTTGAAGAAGAAGCCAAAGCAGACGGCATTTTGCTCGATGTATTTTTTGCTGAAGGCGACGAAGTACCGGTTTTGGTCAATGTAGCTGTAATTGGTGTCGCCGGTGAATCGGTGGACGAATTTCGACCTGGTGGACAGGATCCGGCTCCGGCCGATGAAGCTCCGGTGATGATTGTTGAAGCCAGCGAAACTATTGCAGCTCCTGACGCTAAAACTGTTTCTGAGCCATCAGGAAAAGTGAAAATATCGCCACGTGCGAAAAATGCTGCTGAAAAGTTGGGCGTTTTATACCAGCAACTTCAGGGTTCCGGTCCTGAAGGTCGGATTATTGAGCGCGACATTGAAGCTGCCGCTCAAGCGATGCCAAAATTAACTCCGCTGGCTCAGGAGAAAGCCAAAACAGAAGGCCTGAAAGCTGGAGAGACTGCTACTGGGTTGGGCGGAAAAGCAGTTGCAAATGACCTGATCTCGTACAATCCGGTGTACGGCGACGATTTTGAAGTGAAGAAATTGAGCAATATGCGTAAGTTGATTGCCAAAGCCATGCATATTTCTTTACAGAATTCGGCTCAGCTCACGCACCACATGAGCGCCGACGCCCGCACAATCATGGCCTTACGCAAGAAATTCAAAAAAGCGCTCGATGCCGGCGAAATTTCGCAAAACATCACCATTAACGATCTGGTTTGCTTTGCTGTGATTAAAGCCCTGAAAAAATTCCCGCAAGTGAATACGCATTTTATTGGCGACAGCATGCGCTGGTTCAAAAAAGTTCACCTCGGCCTGGCTGTTGACACCGATCGCGGACTGATGGTGCCTGCCATTAAAAATGCCGACGATCTTTCGCTCGAAGGTCTTTCCGGACAGATGCAGGCCATTGCCGGACAATGTCGCAAAGGCAATGTGAATCCTGAGTTATTGGCTCCTGAAGCTGCAACTTTCACCATTTCCAACCTTGGAAACTACGGCGTTGAAATGTTTACACCGGTAATTAACATCCCACAGACGGCGATTTTAGGCGTTTGTACCATCATTCCGCGCCCGAAAGATTTGGGCGACGGCGTTTATGGTTTTGTCCCGATGATGGGCTTGTCGCTCACCTACGACCATCAGGCTCTTGACGGTGGTGAAGCCACGCTTTTCCTGAAAGAAATTAAGGAGCAGATTGAAAGACTGGAAAGCCCCCTCTAACTCCCCCAAAGTGGGAGAACAGCGTTGTGAAGGGTTTCGCTTTGAATGAAATATTTGCTCATTGAGAATAAAACCGCGTAGCGGTGAACAGTATTGTAGCCCGGGGTGAAATGCAATGAAACCCCGGGTTCAAATGGCAAAAGAAAAGTCGTTCGCGAGCAGAAGTTGAAAAAAGTGATTTCCCGATTTCGGACGAAACGGAACAAACAATAAAAAAACAAATAACCAATATTGAATAACCAATGTCCAATATTCAAATTACTGCCGAAATCAGGGAGTGCCGTAAGCGTCCCATTTGGGGAGGTTTGGAGGGGCTTATTTTAATATTATGAACAAAATATACGATTTAGCAATTCTGGGTGGCGGTCCTGCCGGGTATGTAGCTGCTGAGCGGGCAGGCGCCAAAGGTATGAGCATAGTCATTTTCGACATGCGTGCGCTGGGCGGTGTTTGCCTGAACGAAGGCTGCATCCCGACCAAAACGCTCCTGAATTCGGCCAAAATACTTGAATCTGCACATGATGCAGACAAATATGGAATCAATGTCGAAAACATTTCCATCGATTTCAAAAAAATAATGAGCCGCAAAGATAAGGTGGTGCGCAAACTGGTTGCCGGAGTCGGCGCCAAAATGAAACACGCCAAAGCCGATGTGGTGATGGCCAAAGCGGTCATCAGGGAAAAGCGGGGCGAAATCATTACGCTGGAAGCCGACGGTCAGGAATACCAGGCCAACCGCCTGCTGATTTGCACCGGATCGGAAGCTGCCGTGCCTCCAATTCCAGGTCTCAATCCTTCAGTTATCATGACTAACCGCGAAATTCTTCAGTTGAAAGAAAAGCCCGAAAGCCTTGTCATTATTGGTGGGGGAGTGATCGGCAGCGAGTTTGCCGACTTCTTCAATGCGATGGGAACGAAAGTTACCGTCATTGAAATGCTTCCGGAGATTTTAACCGGCGTGGACGAAGAAATTGCGGCATTCGTACGCAAAGAATTCACCAAAAAAGGTGTGGAATATCACTTGAATGCTCGTGTAACCAAACTGAACGGCAAAGAGGTCATCTTCGAAAAAGATGGACAGGAATTTAAAATTTCCGGAGAACAGGTCCTGTTGTCAGTTGGCCGTAAAGCGAATGTTTCAGGAATTGGGTTGGAAAACATTGGCGTGGAATTTACGTCGCGAGGAATCAAAATCGACCAGAATTGCCGCACCAACGTGCCGAATGTTTACGCAGCCGGCGACATCACCGGATTTTCGCTGCTGGCGCACACAGCCAGTCGTGAAGGTGAAGTGGCCGTGAACCATATACTCGGTCGCAAAGATGTGATGCGCTACGATGCTATTCCGGGGGTGGTTTACACACATCCTGAAATTGCCGGAGTTGGTTTGACCGAGGCTGCCGCCAAAGAAAAAGGCATCGAAGTGGTGGTGAAACAATTGCCAATGGCTTATGCCGGACGCTTTGTGGCGGAAAATGAGGGCAAAGACGGTTTTTGCAAAGTGATTGTCGGTAAAAAATACGGCGAAATACTTGGCGTCCACATGGTCGGCGGAGTTTGCTCCGAAATGATATGGGGCGCCTGTGCTCTCATCGAAGCGCAATTGCGCGTTCAGGATGTTCAGGAAATTGTATTTCCGCATCCTACCGTGAGCGAAATTATTAAGGAGACGATATTTCAGTTTTGAAAGTCCTGAAAGGACTTAATCTGAATAACCGTGGGTTTTACCCACGGAAGAAGAGCAACAATGCATCAACCCTGAAAGGGTTGAATATTTAGATTATAATTAATTCAACCCCAGGGTTGGGTATTTGTTGTAGTTCTTTTCCACCGGTTTCACTGGCGGTTATTCAGATTTTACCCCTCGGGGAATTAAATTGCAGCTTTTAAAGTAGAGCTAAAACAACAAAAAACAATTTTAAAACAAAATACAATGCCAAAATTACAATTCATTGATCCGTCACAAGTCAGGAAGGCTGGTGAGGTAACATTCAAGCCGATTCCTGTAAACCAGTACAACAAAACTGTTGAGGAAGAAAAAGCAAATTTCAGCGACGAAGATTTGCTGCGTATTTACCACGACATGGTGGTGATCCGCGAGTTCGAAACCATGCTGAACCTGATTAAAATCAGAGGTGAATACAACGGGATTGCTTACAATCATCCCGGTCCGGCTCACTTGTCGATCGGACAGGAAGCTGCCGCGGTGGGTATGGCTTTTACGCTCGATGTCGAAGATTTTATTTTCGGATCGCACCGAAGCCACGGCGAAATTCTGGCCAAAGGTTTATCTGCCATTTCCAAACTGAGCAACGAACAACTGATGCAGGTGATGGAAAGCCATTTCGATGGAACCACTTTTGCCCCGGTTAAAAACGGTCACTCCGGAAGTGTGAAAAAACTTGCAATTAAATTCCTGATTTACGGAACACTCGCCGAAATTTTTGCCCGCGAAACCGGTTTCAACAAAGGGCTGGGTGGATCGATGCATGCATTCTTTACGCCGTTTGGTGTATATCCGAACAATGCCATCGTGGGCGGTTCAGGAGATATAGCAGTGGGTGCTGCACTTTTCAAAAAAGTTAATCGTAAACCCGGAATTGTGGTGGCCAACATCGGCGACGCTTCGATGGCTTGCGGACCGGTTTGGGAAGGTTTGGCTTTTGCAACCATGGACCAGTTCAATGAATTGTGGGAAGGCGATATGAAAGGCGGACTTCCGCTGATCATCAATATCATGAACAACCAATACGGAATGGGCGGACAAACTTGCGGCGAAACCATGGGCTACAACGTGGCTGCCCGTATTGGAGCCGGTTTGAATGCCGATCAGTTGCATGCCGAACGTGTAGATGGTTACAATCCGCTGGCAGTGATCGACGCTTACAAACGCAAACGCAAAATTCTGGAAGAAAAGCGCGGGCCGGTTTTGCTCGACGTGCTGACTTATCGTTACAGCGGTCACTCGCCATCTGATGCCTCATCATATCGCTCGAAAGAGGAAGTGGAAGCCTGGGAAGCTCAGGACTCGATTGCATGGTTTGGTGCCGAACTCGTGAAAGCCGGAGTGGCTACCGAAGGTCAGCTCACAGAAATTAAAGGTTCAATGATCAGTCTATTGGAGTGGACCCTGAAACTGGCTATCGACGACAATGTTTCTCCACGGATGGATATGGCAAAATATCCAAACCTGATTGGCGAAATGATGTTTGCCGACGAGTCGGTTGACCGCATGGAAGACCGCACTCCGGAAGTGAATCACCCGATGGAAGAAAATCCTCGTGTTCAGCAACTGACTAAAAAAGAACGTTTTGCTTTCGACGCTTCCGGAAAACAACATTCAAAAATTAAGCAATACGCTTATCGCGATGGAATTTTCGAAGCCATTATCGATCGTTTCTACAAAGATCCGACGATGATTGCCTACGGAGAAGAAAACCGCGATTGGGGTGGTGCTTTCGCAGTGTATCGCGGATTAACTGAAGCTTTGCCCTATCACCGTTTGTTTAACTCGCCGATTTCGGAAGCTTCCATCGTGGGAACTGCCATCGGTTATGCCATGTGTGGAGGCCGCGTGGTTCCTGAAATCATGTACTGCGATTTCCTTGGCCGTTCGGGCGACGAGGTGTTCAACCAACTTCCGAAATGGCAGGCTATGAGCGGAAACGTAATTAAAATGCCGGTCGTGTTGCGGGTTTCCGTAGGCTCAAAATACGGCGCTCAGCACTCACAGGACTGGACGGCACTCCCTGCTCATATTCCGGGACTGAAAGTGGTTTTCCCGGCTACGCCTTATGACGCTAAAGGATTGATGAATGCAGCTTTGCAGGGAACAGATCCGGTGATTTTCTTCGAAAGCCAGCGTTTGTACGATTTGGGAGAGCAGTTCCACGAAGGTGGTGTGCCCGAAGGTTACTACGAAATTGCCATCGGCGAGCCTGATGTGAAACGTGCCGGAAAAGATGTGACCATCCTTACCATTGGCGCTACATTGTATCGGGCGCTGGAAGCCGCCGATATCCTTCAGGAAAAATATAGTATTTCTGCTGAAGTAATTGATGCCCGCAGTTTGGTTCCGTTTAACTACGAATTGGTTCTGGAATCGCTGAAGAAGACTGGCCGCATTGTGATTTCGGGTGATGCTACTGCCCGCGGATCGTTTATGAAAGAAATGGCGCAAACCATTTCAGAACTGGCGTTTGACGATTTGGACGCTCCACCCATAGTGGTTGGTTCGCGCAACTGGATCACACCAGCTTACGAATTGGAAGATTCATTCTTCCCGTGTGCCGACTGGATTATCGACGCCATTCATGAGAAAATACTTCCGTTGAAAGGGCACATTGTAAAAAACAATTTTACCAGCGCCGAGCAAATCAGGAGAAATAAAATGGGAGTATAAATTTTAAAAGATGTACTGACGGGGTGACTCAAAGTCACCCCGTCAGTACACTTACAAAATGTATAAATAAAACAAGCCCTCGTTGTCCTGAATGGATGGCGGGGGTTTGTTGGTTAATGACAATGAATAATTTAAACTAATCTTTTAGTTCTTGGTTGGATCAAATTCTAAAAACATTTTGCCTTTTGGTTGGGTTCCATAGGTGTAATCGCCTATCCATCCGTAACCAACATAGCCTTTGTTATTTATGGTATTACTTATTGCAGGGGTCAAGGTTGTCGGACTTGAATTCAATTTCTTCCAACTCCGGTCAGTTGGATTAAATTCCCAGAAATCACTACAGGCATAGCTGGATGTAGTTTGTCCCAAACCAGTGTAGATTTTGTTATTGATGCAAAAACTCGCCAAATCGTAGGTGCCTTCACCTGGATAGGTTCCGGCCACTTGCCAGGAGTCATTCTGAGGATCGTATTCATAGATTTCATTTTGGCTAAAGCCATTCCCTCCACTACCCAAATAACCTTTGGTGCTGGTTCCAATAGTTGTTTGGCGGCTCTAAATCAGGTAAAATTTTATGTAGCATAAATCGGATTTGGAGTAAATTATGCTTTTAGCGTTAAAAATAATTTCTGGATTTGTTCTATTTTTTCTGCCAGGATTTCTTGAAGAATCAGGTTCTGAAAATTAATTTCCGTATCCGAAAAAATGCCCTAGTTTTGCGAACGGAAAGCGAAAATCATTCATCATCAAATTCTTGGTAGTATGAACAGAAGAGATTGGGTGAAAATTACAGGAGCAACAGGTGCCGGGTTTTTATTAACCAGCTATCTGAATATTGGAAAAAATAAGATGAGTAAAAGTATAGCAACGGAGAAGCCATTTATCGATTTCACCAAATCAGATTTTGGCCCCGGTTTTAAATGGGGAGTCGCCGCGGCGTCCTACCAAACCGAAGGAGCCTGGAATACCGATGGAAAAGGTGAATCAACCTGGGATCATTTCTCGCACAAATCGGGGAAAATTGAGCGTGATGAAAATGCTGATCTAGCCACTGATTTTTACCACAGGTTCGAAGAAGATATTGATCTGATCAAGGCGATGAATTTTAACGTATTCCGGTTTTCTCTCTCATGGCCTCGCATTTTGCCCAATGGAACGGGCGAGGTCAATCGGACCGGAATCGATTTTTACCATCGCGTGATTGACAAATGCCAGGCTGTGGGAGTGGAGCCCTGGATTACTATTTACCATTGGGATTTGCCCCAGGCGCTGGAGGAACAGGGCGGCTGGACCAACCGCAAAATATTGGACTGGTTTTCGGAATATACCGATGTAGTTACCCGGGAATTTGGTTCCAAAGTAAAAAACTGGATGGTTATTAACGAACAACTTTCATACACCGCAGGCGGTTATCTGGCCGGGTTTATGGCTCCCGGAAGGCGCGGTATCCGAGGCTTTCTTAAAGCCGTTCATCATTCAGTTTTGTGTAATGCCGAAGGTGGCCGGATTATCCGGAGAAATGTTCCTGAAGCTAACATTGGAACCACTTTTTTAACAGCTTACATTGAGCCTGTTAACCAGCAGGAAGAAAATATAGAAGCAGCAAACCGCATCGATGCTGCCATGAACAGGCTCTTTATTGAACCTGCACTTGGACTTGGATATCCGGAAGATACGCTTCCGTTTCTGAAGAAAATACATAAGTTTTACGAGCAGGGCGATGAGCAGCGCATGGTTTTCGATTTCGATTTCATTGGCGTTCAGTATTATTTCCGGACAGTTGTTGAGAAATCGATTATTCCTTATGTTCGCGCCAAAGAAGTAAAAGCAGCCGATCGTGGCGTGCCGGTAAACGAAATGTTGGGCGAAATTTATCCGGAAGGTCTGTATCGTGTGCTCAAACAATACGGCAAATACAAAGGGATCAAAAATATTTTAGTTACAGAAAACGGAACCTGCGTTCCCGATCGGCTTGAAAATGGGCAGGTACACGACCAACAACGCATCGATTATTTTAAAGATCACCTCGCCGCAGTTTTAAAAGCCAAACGTGAAGGGGTAAATGTGAATGGCTATTTTGTATGGTCGCCAACCGATAATTTCGAATGGGACAAGGGTTTTCGCCCACGTTTCGGATTGGTGTATATCGATTTCAATACCTTGCAGCGCACAATGAAAGATTCGGGCCGATGGTTTCAGGAATTCCTGAAGCAAAAAATCACTGAAAAAGAATAGTTTTCCTTTTCAGTGATTTGCGTTCAAAACAATTCTTATCGCCTTTAATCAGGAGTGACCTTTCACCACGATCTTTATAATTTTAAGGTTCAGCACAAAAAATCGAATGATCTGCCATGGAATGAAATTTCTCCAAAACAGGGTTGTTTTGGTGGGCATTGGTGCATAATATTCTTGCGAGTATCCTCTTTTTACGGTTTTCATATTTTTCGTTTTTAGTAATTCAACATTTAAAATTCATCGTTCAAAATTACTCCGGAAGCAGGTACCAGAACGGATATCCCTTGGCTTTATGCAGGAACATGTAATGCATAAACCATTTCAGCCAGTGGCCGGCCAGTCCGGGTTCGCCCATTGTGTCGTTGATGTTGCGGCCCCATTCCGGATATTTTTCCCAGTCGGGCACAATCGGTGAAACGGTCATTGCGGCCGAATTGCCGTTCAGGAAACCGTACCCCGCCGAAACGATGCAGGCAGCTCCCATTTTCCCCATCGAAGCGCGGTGCTTCATTTTGGGCTCTCCCGATTTAATCCATTCGGTAATATTTTGAGCAACAATTTTCCCCATAACTCCTGAAGGCATTCCGGTACGTGGTGGAGTGGGGAAGATGGCTGTGCCATTTTTGCTTTTCAGCGGTTTCGAAATGGCGTGCGGCGGGGCGAATGCAATGCCTGGCGCAAAAATATTCGGATAATCCTGATTCTGGTATGTCGATGGCCAGTCGTTTATCGACCATTCTTCATAAGGTTTTGCGTTGTAATCGGCATCAACTTTCATCAGGTTGTTGGGCATAAATAACTTGTTGGTAATTTCTTCGCCTTTGTTGTCGAACGCTTTGATGCCATGTCCGGAAAATGATGGAATAAGCATAGCAAAATCAAAAAGTTCCTCCTTGTATTCTCCGTCGAGCGTTTCGTAGAAAACTTTGTCAGGCTCGATTTTGTAAACACCAGCCTGCTTGATCCATTCAATTCCACGTTCGATGAAAAACGATTCGGTGAATATTTTGGTAGAAGTTACGTAACCTCCTTTTTTGATAAATGCGCCGCCCATTCCGAAATCGCCCAGTTCATATTCGTTCGAAATCCATTTAATGTCGGCCATGTCACGTAACCCGCGTTTACGGATTTCGTGTTCTACATTCAGGATATATTCAAAAGCGGCGCCCTGGCAGGTTGATAGTGCATGGCCGGTTCCAATGATGAATTTCTGGCGTTGTCCGGCCTTCATTTTTTCAAAACTTTCCTGAAGTTTTCCCCACGTATGCATCGCGTGATCGTAAGTGCAGACCGAAAGTGAATTTTTATCAGGGCCAAGACCTGGTGTTGCGTCAAAATTTAGTTTCGGGCCGGTGGCATTCACCAGAAAATCGTACCGAACTTCCTCTGTTTCACCTTTCCTTTCCGTATCGGTATATTCAATAGTAATAAAACCACTCGAATTAGCGGCATTTCCTTCAGGATGAATGGATACACACCTGGCTTGCTTGTATGTCGTTCCCCATCGTTTGTACAGAGGAGCCAGTTTAAACCGAACCTGGTCGACCGTCATCCGGCCAACGCCTATCCAAATATTCGACGGTACCCACTGGTAATACTGATTTGGGGTAACTACAACAACTTCGTGCTTTTTCGACAGCCACTTACGCAAATAAGCCGATGCGGTATGTCCGGCAATTCCTGCTCCTAAAACAACAACTTTAGCCATAATATTATTTGGGTTTAAAATGGAAATTCGTTGCCTGATGTTTCATTACCTGAACTGTTGCTGTCAGAAATCGTTCGTTACCGTTTTAAAAAAGCTGAATCTTCTTTCGGTTAGCTGAAAATTCTATTGACAGCAAGTCTTTAAAGTTATAAGATTGCCGGCGATTTTGCAATATAAAATCATAATTCTCCTGAATTTTAGCAAGAAAGGGTTCCGTTAGCGAAGAATTGTTTTTGTTTGTAACAAATTCGGTTTATCAACAGTTTCTGTTCATAAATAACGGAGATTAAACCTTGTTTAACTAAACAAGAGTTTAATTTTGTGAGATGTAAATGAATTACATGGATTTGTCTCTTTATAAGATCGTATTACAACCTTCCCGATTTTTTTTAGTTGCGAGTTTTTTTACCTTTGATATTCATAAAAAGTTGCTTTAAAGAATTAATCCAAGTATAGATTCTGATAAAACCAGAGCTTTTATAGAAAATTCAACCGACTAAAATGTAAATAAACGTTTGTTGAAAAAGCAAAGATGGGGTGAGGTCAAGCTTTGGTGTACGAAATAAAGTTGAAACAAGCTAAAATTCTTTCGAAATGAAAACATTATTCTTTTTGCTGATTTGCTTTTGTCTATTTTCCTTTCGCCCCGTTCCCGAAAAAATTGCAAATAATGCTCGTACCGGTTTTTATATTCAGGTTAAAGATCTTACCGATCGCACCAGTCACCAATATATTGTGGATTCGAAAGACTCGGTTAACGATATTTTTGCCTCCTTTTTTAATTCAGAACTTGAGCTTGGCGATGTAGACCGACCCATTTCAATTTATAATGGAAAACGCGATTTTTATATTGCGAGAGTTACGGTGTACGTAAAGCCAAATGGAAAAAAGGATTTCAAACACCTGAAATATCCCAAAGTGTACGTTAAGCCTGAGAAAAACAAACGTTCGAAGTTGAAACCGGTGATACTTTAAGTTATCTCACTATCGGATACAATTTTCTGGCCTATTTCAAAACACGTTCAGGAATCATCTAAATTAAAAACGGCACAAACATTTTAGTCAGCTTCATATATTCCAGATACTTAGCTCCAAAGTACTGCAAGCATTCTTTTTCGTCGAAACGGGCTGTCAGGTAAAGAAATACTGATGAACCCACAGCTACAAAAAAGAGCATTACGGTTATGTTCTTCAGGAAAATTCCCCATGTAAGAAAAAGTAGTGATGAATAAAGCGGATGCCGAATATAGCTGAATATTCCGGTATCGACTAATTCTACAGTTTTCTCAAAAGCGTAGAGCGATTCTTCTTTTCGGTTGGTTGTAGGTTTTCCTGCTTTTTTTAGTAAAATGACACCGGCAATAACCAGGTAAGCGCCGAGAAAGAGCAAAATCCATGAAAAAATCTGCCTGATGCTAAACACATTCTCAAACCAGAATTTATAATTGGAAGCCAAAAGCCAGGCGATGCACTCCCAGCTAAAGAACCGGTAAAAACCGTGACTCTTGAAATTGAATAAAGTCCGCCAGGATATTATTATAACCGGGATACTAAGAATAGCGAAGATGACCAGGGTGTTCATTGTAAGAAATTTTACTTTGTAAAAGGGGTATGAAATTTATGCTTTTCCTTTGAAGAATTGAAAATAACTTTATTCTTTTTGTTCAGAAAAGTGTAACGAACTGCTATTCTTAACGGTAAAATTCCAGGGTATTCTGGAATAAACTGAACAATCTCCTGAAAATCTTGTTCCTCTTTGTAAAAATCCAAAACAACATCTAAAACTGAGTTTAAAGACAATTTTATCTTTTTATTAGTAATCCGAATAAAAAAGTTGATTTTATTTTCATTTTAAAAAATAATAATCATATTTGCATCAAATTTTTCAGAAATGACAGGTTTTAATAACATTTCCCTACTTGGTCTCATTATCGGTATTCTCCTAATTTGGATGCGCGACTGAGAATGGTATGGGTAAAACTATAAAGAGCTTTAAAAGGCCATTCTCAATTTAGGGGATGGCTTTTTTTTTAATGCAGTTACTTAAATTAAAACACCGATGAAGGACGCAGTGATATCAACAATTAATCGCTCCATAGCCCCCTCTCCAATGTTGGAGAGGGGAAGCCTCCGGGCTGTTTAACCCCGGAAATGAGTCGAGATAGTTTAAATAGAAACAACGTATAATAAACAAATAGTTATGAGCGATAGATTGTATATTTTTGACACCACTTTACGCGACGGGGAGCAAGTTCCCGGGTGTCAGTTGAATACCGTTGAGAAGATTGAAGTGGCCCGTGCATTGGAAGAATTGGGTGTCGATGTTATAGAGGCCGGATTCCCGATTTCAAGTCCTGGCGATTTTAATTCGGTAGTCGAAATATCAAAAGCGGTCACGTGGCCAACCATTTGTGCGCTTACCCGTGCAGTTGAAAAAGATATTGATGTTGCTGCCGAAGCCCTGAAATTTGCAAAAAAAGGTCGTATTCACACCGGAATTGGAACTTCATTTTATCACATTCACTACAAGCTGAATTCAAATCAGGATGAAATTATTGAACGTGCAATGGCTGCTGTTAAATACGCTAAAAAGTACGTTGAGGATGTGGAATTTTATGCTGAAGATGCCGGTCGCACCGAAAACGAATACCTGGCCCGCGTGGTTGAAGCCGTAATCAAAGCCGGTGCAACCGTTGTGAATATTCCGGATACAACTGGCTATACCATGCCACACGAATTTGGTGCGAAAATCAAGTACCTCATCGACAATGTTCCAAATGTACACAAAGCCATTCTTTCTACACATTGCCACAACGATTTGGGAATGGCTACAGCCAATACCCTTGCCGGAATTATGAATGGCGCCCGTCAGGCTGAAGTTACCATTAACGGAATTGGCGAACGTGCCGGAAACACTTCGCTTGAAGAAGTGGTCATGATTCTGAAAAGCCGCTATGCCGTGCTGAGTATTGACACGAATGTAAATACAAAAAATATCTATAAAACCAGCCGTTTGGTTTCGAACCTGATGAATATGCCCGTTCAACCCAATAAGGCTATCGTGGGTCGTAACGCATTTGCACATTCCTCCGGAATTCATCAGGATGGTGTGTTGAAAAACCGTGAGAATTACGAAATAATGGATCCTGCTGATGTGGGCATCAACGAATCAAGTATTGTGCTTACTGCCAGAAGTGGTCGTGCTGCTTTGAAACATCGCCTGGAAGTGATGGGGTTTGAAGTCGATAAAGCAAAACTTGACGAAGTTTACGAACAGTTCCTGAAATTGGCTGATAAGAAAAAAGACATCAAAGATGATGATGTGGCTGCTTTGCTGGGAGATGTTACGCAAAAGGAACGCCGCATAAAACTCGATTTCCTTCAGGTTGTAACCGGAAAAGGTTTGGTGCCGATTGCCAATGTTCGGCTGAATATTGCAGGCGAAGTTATGGATGCTACTTCTTCAGGTAATGGTCCGGTTGATGCTGCTTTAAAAGCAGTTAAGAAAATTATTCACCGTAAAGTTGTTTTGGAAGAATTTCTCATTCAGGCCATAACACGGGGAAGTGATGATCTTGGAAAAGTGCACATGCAGGTAAAACACGAAGATGGCATTTATCACGGATTTAGTGCCAATACTGATATCATTACCGCATCGGTTGAAGCTTTTCTGGACGCCATCAACAAAATTCCAGTAGGAAAGCCCCTCTAAGTTTCTCCGATGGGGAGATTTAAATAGCTCAAGTAAATAAATAGAGATAATCAATAATAAATTTAAATGCCCAAAAGTCCCCCCCTCTTTGGAAGGGGGATTATGGGGAGGCTCTTAATATGGAAGCAAAAACTTTATTCGACAAAATTTGGGACTCGCACGTAGTGAAACAGGTTGAAGGCGGCCCAAGTGTTTTATACATCGATCAGCATTTGATTCACGAAGTAACCAGCCCGGTTGCATTTCTGGGTTTGGAAAAACGTGGTCTGAAAGTGCTTCGTCCGGAGAAAACAGTAGCTACTCCGGATCATAATGTACCAACCATCAACCAAAACCTGAGTATTAAGGACGAATTGTCGCGCAACCAGGTGGAGATGTTGAAGAAAAACTGTGCCAACCACGGTATTGTTTATCACGGATTGGGCAGCGAAGGTCATGGCGTAGTTCACATTATCGGTCCTGAAATGGGATTGACCAAGCCGGGAATGACCATCGTTTGTGGCGACAGCCATACTTCGACTCACGGCGCTTTTGGAGCCATCGCATTCGGAATCGGCACCAGCGAAGTGGAAATGGTGTTTGCCAGTCAATGCATCATGCAGCCGAAGCCCAAGAAAATGCGCATTGCTGTGAATGGAAAACTGAACAAAGGTGTAACTGCAAAAGACATTGCGTTGTACATCATTTCACAAATTTCAACTTCAGGAGGAACCGGCCATTTTATTGAATATACCGGCTCGGCAATTACCAGCCTGAGCATGGAAGGCCGCATGACTTTGTGTAACCTGAGTATCGAAAGTGGCGCCCGTGGAGGAATGATTGCTCCGGACCAAACAACCTTCGATTACATGAAAGGTCGTCAGTTTGTACCGAAAGGTGAAGAATGGGACAAAGCTTTAGCTTACTGGAAAACGTTGAAATCAGATGAGGATGCCGTTTTTGATAAGGAATTGAATTTCGATGCAGCCAATATCGAACCAATGATCACTTTCGGGACCAACCCGGGAATGGGAATTGGCATTTCAAAAAATGTACCCACCAGCGAGGGCATGGCTGGAAACGATAAACTCACTTACGAGAAATCGCTGAAATACATGGGTTACGATCAGGGAGACAAGATGATTGGTAAAAAAATCGACTATGTTTTCGTAGGCAGTTGTACAAACGGACGAATCGAAGACTTCCGCGCTTTTGCTAATTTCGTGAAAGGCAAAAAGAAAGCCGACAATGTAACTGCCTGGATTGTTCCCGGATCGCGCGCTGTTGAAAAACAAATTATTGCTGAAGGCCTTGTTGAAATCCTGAATGAAGCTGGTTTTGAACTTCGTCAGCCGGGCTGTTCAGCTTGTTTGGCGATGAACGACGACAAAATTCCGGAAGGTAAATATTCTGTTTCCACATCGAACCGCAACTTCGAAGGCCGTCAGGGACCAGGCGCGCGCACATTGCTCGCCAGCCCAATAACCGCTGCTGCTGCTGCCATAACCGGAAAAATTACTGATCCAAGAGAATTCCTTTAGGGCAGCCCCCTTCCAGTTCCCCAGAGGGGAAGGCTTTGGAAACCGCTATCATTTGGCAATATCTCTGTATGAGCGAAAGTTTTTTAGCCTAGGATTTCAAACTGGGGAATGAATAAGAAAAAGGAAATTTTTAAATATCCAATATTGAATAACCAATGTCCAATGTCCAAATTTCGACCGAAATCCGGGAGTGCTAAAAGCCTCCCCTCCGGGGAGGTTTGGTGGGGCTTCTAATTTTTTTAGTATGAGTTACGATAAATTTACAACCCTGACATCTTCGGCAGTTCCGCTGCCCATCGAAAATGTAGATACCGACCAGATAATTCCGGCACGTTTCCTGAAGGCCGTTGAGCGCAAAGGATTTGGCGACAATCTTTTTCGCGACTGGCGTTACGATAAAAGCAATCAGCCGATTGCCAGTTTTCCGCTGAATCAGTCCAGATATTCAGGAAAAATTTTGGCAGGAGGTAAAAATTTTGGAAGTGGCTCAAGCCGCGAACATGCTGCATGGGCAATATACGATTATGGCTTCCGCGTGGTTGTTTCAAGTTTTTTTGCCGATATTTTTCAGGGAAATGCTTTGAACAATGGTATCCTTCCGGTGGTTGTTACTCCTGAATTCCTGGAAAAGATTTTTACTGAAATCGAAAAGAATCCGGACACAACTTTTGAGGTTGACCTTCAGAATCAAAAATTCACCATTAATGCAACCGGCGAATCGGCTGATTTTACAATCAATCCTTACAAAAAGCACTGTTTAATAAACGGACTCGACGATATTGATTACCTGGTTGAGATGAAAGAGGAGATTGCTGCGTTTGAAAGCCTCCCCTAAATCCCCTCCCAAAGAGGGGACTTAAAGAGGAGCAGTTTGAAACGAATTACTTCATTGTATATTATTGTGCTTTTTTAGCCCCTCCTTCGGAGGGGTTGGGGAGGCTTCTTAATCTTAAATTATGACAGGAAAAGTAGTTGAGGTTAGAAATCAGGTGCTAAGCATCATGGACACTACGCTGCGGGATGGCGAACAAACATCCGGAGTGTCGTTTACCGACACCGAAAAGCTGAGTGTAGCCCGCATATTGCTGGAAGACGTAAAAGTAGACCGTATCGAAATTGCTTCGGCCCGCGTATCCGACGGGGAATTTCTTGCCGCAAAACGGATTATGGAATGGGCAAAGGAAAAAGGCCATTTGTCGAGTGTCGAAATCCTTGGATTTGTTGACGGAAAAGTATCTATTGATTGGATCAACAATGCCGGTGGTAAAGTGCTGAATTTGCTTTGTAAAGGTTCGTACAAGCATGTAACCCAGCAACTCCGGAAAACCCCCGAACAGCATATTGAAGACATCAAAAGGTCGCTGAGTTATGCTGGAGAATTGGGAATCAGTGTAAATGTTTACCTCGAAGACTGGTCGAATGGCATGCGCAATTCCAGAGATTATGTGCATTTTATGGTTTCAGAATTGCTGAAACTTAAAATCGATCGAATCATGTTGCCTGATACACTTGGAATTCTTGATCCGGATGAAACCTACGAATTTTGTCGCGAAATGATTGAAACTTATCCTGAGGCACGCTTCGATTTTCATGCGCACAACGATTACGATCTGGCCATTGCCAATGTATTTCATGCCCTGAAAGCCGGAATACGCTGCGTACACACTACCGTGAACGGGCTGGGCGAACGGGCAGGCAATGCGCCGCTTTCGAGCGTGATTGCTACGGTTAAAGATCACCTGAAAATGGAAACCCGCGTGAATGAAACCATGCTGAATAAGATTGCGAAGTTGGTTGAATCGTTCTCCGGAATCCGTATTCCAACAAATAAACCGTTGATTGGCGAGTTTGTATTCACGCAATGTAGTGGTATTCATGCCGATGGTGATAGTAAAAATAATCTGTATTTCAACGATTTGCTTCCTGAACGATTTGGACGTACACGTGTGTATGCCCTTGGAAAAACTTCAGGAAAAGCGAACATAAAGAATAACCTGGAAGAACTGGGCATCGAGTTGGATGCTGCATCTTTAAAACTGGTGACTGACCGGATCATAGAACTTGGTGACCGAAAAGAAAGCGTGACCATCGAAGATTTACCATACATTGTTGCTGACGTGCTCAACTACGAAGACAGCGAATCTGCGATTAAACTGGTTAATTATTCTTTGGCATCGGCTATGGGTTTGCGTCCATCGGCAACCGTGTGTTTTGCGATGAAAGGTGAGAATTATGAAGCGACTGCCGCGGGTGATGGCCAGTACGATGCATTTATGAAAGCCATTCAGTCGGTGTACAAAAATTTAAATAAACCTTTCCCGAAGCTACTCGATTATTCAGTGACAATTCCTCCCGGCGGACAAACCGACGCGTTGGTTGAGACATTGATTACCTGGGAGCTGGGGCGCGAGTTTAAAACACGCGGGCTCGATTCCGATCAGACTGCGGCGGCCATTAAAGCCACCATGCGTATGCTTAATTTAATTGAGAAATAATTAGAAGCCCCATCCCCAACCCTTCCCCAAAAGGGAAGGGAGTTTGGACAGCGCTTTTCTTTGAATATTGGTTATTCATTATTGGATATTTTTCAAGACTAATGATCTCACAACATACAAAATCTTCTCCTGAAGCCATTCGCCGGAATTTCGATCAGCAGGTCGAGCGGTTTTCAAATCTGGAAACCGGGCAGACCACGGCCATCGATTCACCCTTGTGTATGGAATTGGTCGCACGATCGGCTGCTTTACTGAATCCCAATGCCTCACGAATTTTGGATTTGGGCTGCGGTGGTGGTAATTATGCCATAAAAGTTGCTTCTGTTTTGCCTGATGTGGACTGCACATTGATCGACCTGAGCGCCAACATGCTTGAAAAAGCAGAGGAACGCGTCGGCGAAATCATCTCCGGAAAAGTGATTGCCATTCGGGGTGATTATCGTGAAATTGTGCTGGAAGAAAACGCTTTCGACATCATTACTGCGGGAACCACTTTACACCATCTGCGCGAAGACGAAGAATGGGAACTGGTTTTTGCCAAAGTTTTTAAAGCCCTGAAAAAAGGCGGCACATTCTGGATAAACGATATTGTAATTAATGAAACAGAAGAATTAACCGCCATGATGATTGATGGCTGGAAAAGTATTCTTCGTAAACAGGTTGCCGAACACGAAGTTGAAATGTTCCTGAACAAATATGAATCGGAAGATACGCCTCGAACTCTTTCGTATCAGCTCGACCTGATGGAAAAAGTTGGATTTCGGCAAACAATCGTTTTGCATAAACATTTTAACTTTGCGACGTTTGGAGGTAGGAAATAAAAACACCTGTCCGTCACATAAATGTGAAGGCAAAGGATAGGACGCGCTTCATTGAAAAGAATTCTATTCTTTGCCGTTCTGCTTTAGCCAACGGACATTTAGAAAAATAAAAATCGCAAAAACCCCGAAGGGGTTAAATATCAATAACCGCGGGCAAAGCCCGTGGCAGAAACAAGCATTTATTTGAGTCTGGAACCCCGGAGGGGTTCAACTAAAGGAGAAATTAAAAACCAAAATATGAAACTAAAATTAGCCATTCTTCCCGGCGACGGGATCGGACCTGAAATTATTGATCAGGCCATGAAAGTAGTAAAGGTGGTTGCTGCCAAATTCAATCACGAACTCGAGTACGAATTCGCTTTAACCGGCGCCTGCGCCATAGACGAACTCGGTGCGCCGTACCCTGATTCAACGCACGAACTGTGCATGAAATCGGATGCCGTTTTGTTTGGAGCCATTGGTGACCCCAAATACGACAACAACCCGAAAGCAACTGTTCGTCCGGAACAAGGACTGTTGCTGATGCGCAAAAAGCTGGGTTTGTATGCCAACATTCGGCCGGTGGTTACGTTCCCGTCGTTGCTGCATAAATCGCCGCTTCGCCGCGAATTGATTGAAGGAGCCGACTTTGTAGCTATCCGCGAACTCACCGGTGGAATTTATTTTGGCGAAAAAGGCCGCCTCGATAATGGGAACACGGCTTTCGATACGTGTACTTACACTCGTGCCGAAGTGGAACGTATCCTGAAACTGGGTTACGAATACGCCATGAAGCGCAATAAAAAGCTGACAGTGGTTGACAAAGCCAACGTTTTGGAAAGCTCACGTTTGTGGCGGGAAGTGGCACAGGAAATGGCTCCAACTTATCCGGAAGTAAATACTGAATACATGTTTGTTGACAATGCTGCCATGCAGATTATCCAGTGGCCGAAAAACTTCGATGTGATGGTGACCGAAAATATGTTCGGCGATATCCTGACCGACGAGGCCAGTGTGATTACAGGTTCTCTTGGATTATCTCCATCAGCGTCCATCGGAATTCATACCTCGGTGTTTGAGCCAATCCACGGTTCATATCCACAAGCTGCAGGTAAAAACATAGCCAACCCGGTTGCAACCATATTGTCGGCTGCCATGATGTTCGAATATGCGTTCGATCTTCAGGAAGAAGGTGCCATCATCCGCAAAGCTGTTGATGCTTCGCTCGACGCCAAAGTGGTAACCGTCGATATTGCTGTTGAAAAATCGTATTCAACTTCGGAAGTGGGCGACTGGATTGCTGATTGGATTGCAAAAAACTAGGGTGTTGCGATTTTTAACCGCAAAAGAATGGCGATTAAAAATCGCCACACCCCAGAAAAGGCTCTTTGTGTAGGCAGGGAGCTTTTATTTTTGGCTTCTGATCCGATGACTGGAGTTCATTGGATCAGTATTTTTTTATCGGATTAATTTCTCCAGTTGCTCCTTTAGGGACACAAGGCTTCCATTTATGATCTGCCAAACTTCTTCGGCATCAATTCCAAAATAATTGTGGGCGATGATATTGCGAAAGCTTTTAACTTTTGTCCAGTTAATTTCGTTTTCGGTTTTTGTGATCAAATTATCCGATAGTTTTTCAACCATTTCACCGATAATGATAAAATTCATCATCGTTCCATCGAACGATAGCGAGTCTTCTAAAAACTCATCGGCATTATTAAACTTGCTTGAATACAACTGAATTTTTTGAATTGAGTCGAGCATGTTGACGATACAACTAAAATCCCGATGTGAAACGTTAAGCATACTTTGCTTCGGATAAAATCTGGTTTCTGAAAATGGGTTTGATATATTTTTCCCTACAAATATCAACCGGCAAATTGAATTTTGCCTGAATTTCATCTCTGAGTTGTTGCTTGATCGAATTTAGATCAGGCGTATTGTCTTCAAATTCAACAATCAAATCAATATCGCTTTTGTTATTCTGTTCGCCTCTCGCCATAGAGCCAAAAACTCCGATTTTCTTCAAATGGTAATCTTTTTCAAGGCGAGATTTGTTTGAGGTGAGATAAAGCAATATTTGATTCAATTCAATCATATCGTTGATTTTGATTCAAAGATACAAGTTTTAATGAAATTAAATTCATGCGTTCCATCGGAAAGGAACCTGACGGTTGGCGGAACTTTCTTCAGATTAAACTGGTCATAGCTTTTTTAGGTCCGCCCACAAACTGATTTTATCTTTATTTTTACTGTATCCAGTTGTCAACCGGTTGTACGTTTTGTCTTCCCGGATCAGTGAACCCACTTCGTTGCTCGAATGTCGGACCTCCCGAGTGATCATTTGGAGTTAAAAGGTGCAATCTCGGACCTAAAAAGTCCAATGCTGAGGTAAAAAGGTGCACGTTTGCGGCTTTGAGGTGGAAGTTTGAACCTCCGGGGTGGAACGTTGCAGTTCGGAAGTCCGACGTTCCACTTCGGAGACGGAATGTTCCGCCTTTTTACTGCAACGTTCCGTCTCAGAACTCCGGCATTGCATGTTTGAAGTGGAGGGGGGTACTTCGGAAGTACCCCCTCGGGGAAAAAAAATGACGGACTGTTGATCCGCCATTCTCCGGATCGCTAAAGTGATTTTCTATTTCTGCATGAAATTTTCGTTGAAACTCACCATCACAACACTGGTTTCAGAAAACGACCGGTATGGCCCTGCGGACAGTTTACCAACTCTTCGGGAGTTCCTTCAAACAAAACCATTCCGCCGTTTTTTCCGCCTTCGGGCCCCATATCGATGATCCAGTCGGCATATTTGATGATGTCGAGGTTGTGTTCAATAATAATAACCGTGTTGTTGTGATCGACCAGTCGTTTGACAATCCGGTAAAAATTGTCGATGTCCGACATGTGCAAGCCGGTTGTCGGCTCATCCATGATATAGATGTTGCTTTCTTTTCCCAACTCGGTGGCAATTTTTAACCGCTGCGATTCGCCTCCGGAGAGCGAACTGAGTGTTTGCCCCAGTTTCAGGTAACCGAGACCCACTTCGCGCAGTATTTTCAGGTGCTTGTTGATTTTGGGAACTTTGAAAAATTCTTCCGCCTGATTGACGGTCATATTCAATACATCGGCAATATTTAGTCCCTGGTAGCGAAGTTCCAGCACATCAGCATGGTAGCGTTTCCCTTCACATTCGTCGCAAACAGTTTTCACGGCATCCAGAAAGTGAAGTTCGAAGCTGAGAACGCCTTGTCCATTGCATTTGGTACAGGCCCCTTTCGAGTTAAAACTGAACAGCGAAGCTTCTGTTTTGGTGGCGGCGGCAAATTCCTTCCGGATATGATCGAAAATACCGATAAACGTTGCCGGATTAGCCCGCGACGACTTGCCGATTGGCGACTGGTCAATCACAATGGCTTCGGGGTGCTGCTTCACAAAACATTCGTGAATGAGGCTGCTTTTGCCGCTTCCGGCCACGCCGGTGATGCAGGTTAGCACACCTTTCGGGATTTTCACCGACACATCGCGCAAATTGTTTGCTGTTGCATGGTCAATACTGAAAAATTCCCTTGCCTGTTTTCGCCGGAAGTCTGGTTTATTGCTTTCGAACAAATACTTTCCTGTTATGCTGTTGGTCAGCCTCAATCCCTCAGGATGGCCATTGTATACTACTTCCCCGCCAAATTTGCCGGCTTTCGGGCCAATATCAACGATCCATTCTGCCGCCCGGATGATTTCCGGATCGTGCTCCACCACAAACACGCTGTTCCCTTTGTCGCGCAGGCGGGCCAGTATCGACAGCAGTTTTTCGGTATCGCGCGGATGAAGTCCAATGGAAGGTTCATCGAGTACATAAAGCATATCAACCAGGTTGCAGTCGAGCTGCCTGGCCATTTTTACCCGCTGCGATTCGCCTCCGGAAAGGGTCGACACAGGCCTTTCAAGCGACAGGTAGCCTACGCCGATTTCGATGAGTTGTTCGAGCAGGAAACGCGCTTTCCGCAGGATTGGCCGCGAAATATCATCATCAATATCCTCCAGAAAATCATGTACATCGGTCAGTTCCATGTTGCACACCTGATCGATGGTGGCGCCTTTGATGTCAACCGAACGTGCCCGTTCGTTGATGCGCGACCCGTTGCAATGCCCGCAAACCGTATAAATGAAATACCGTGAATACGCGTTTTTATCTTCCTCCGAAGCCTCGTCTTCCGCTTTTCCGGCTACGGAATTTTCCAGTTTCCGGGCAATTCCCTCAAAATTTTTGATGTACGTCAGTTTTTCTTTTGAATTGTTAATCGGGAACGGCTCTGAATAAAGCAATTTATCCAGTTCTTCTTCCGAAAAATCCTTCAGCTTTTTGTCCACATCAAAAATACCGATGGAAACAAATTCTTTCCAATAGAACCCGCCGATTTTATAAAACGGATGTGTAATTCCTCCTTCGCGGATCGACTTTTCTTTATCCAGAAACTGATCCAGATCGATCTTTACCCGTTTCCCCAGTCCGTGACAGTGCGGGCACATGCCATCAGGATGATTAAACGAAAAATAAAACGATGGCCCGATAAAAGGTTGACCAATCCTCGAATACAACAAACGCAGGTAGGTATTGATTTCGGTGGCTGTCCCAACCGTACTGCGCAGGTTGTTTCCCATACGCTTCTGGTCGATCACGATGGCGGTGGAGAGGTTCAGAATATCGTCCACATCGGGGCGCGACAGTTTGGGCATTCGCGTACGGGCAAAAGTCGAGAAAGTCTCAATCAACTGGCGCTGTGCCTCGGTGTAAATCGTATCAAAAAGCAGTGATGATTTTCCGGAGCCCGACACCCCGGTAAAAACCACCAGCTTGTGTTTTGGAATTTCGACAGAGATATTTTTAAGGTTGTTGGTGTGTGCGTTCTGCACATAGATAAATTCTTTGTTCATGGCTTGATGGTTAAAAAGTGCTGCAAATGTCGGGTTTCTGTTTTTCCTGAAATTGTAAAAATACGACAAAGTAAATCTTCTTCACGAACCTATCTTTTGATAAAATTCCAAAACTTCAATGGCTCGTTTGGTAATGTATTCATTGGGCTTGTTTTCAGCGCCAACACTTGCAACCATATTGCTGATTTTCTTCTCCAGGTTCCAATTTCCTTCGGGTTGCTGTTTCGATTTCAGTAATTGAATGGCCGGAAGAATATTTTCAGAACGGATATCCTCGCGCTTTAACAACCAAAGAATCTCCAGAAAATTGCTTTGGTACATGCATGGAAACACAAGTTTATCAATACCTCTGGACAAATATTTACCTTCATTGCGAGAGCTGAAACAAACCCGGTGAAGCAAAACAAATTCGATGCACCGGTTGAGCAGTTTTTGGGCGGCTTCATTCCTATTTTCCTTCGGAATAAACGAAAGTCCTTTCAGTAATTTTACAACTCCCCAGTAACAGGTATGCTTGCCAAAACAACTGGTATTGCTGCAAAACCGGTTCCCCGGCTCTTGATAAGTTCCATCGTCGAACCGCTGAAATTCACTAAAAAAATTGACTGCGGATTCGCTTTTTTCAGAAAGTGAACGATTGAACCAGGCATCGAGATAAATCATATTGCCATTCAGGCAGGGGATAGGGAAATGATCTTTCCCCAGCGAATAAATGCCAGATTTGGGATCGTAAAAATGTTCCTGAATCCTGTTCAATGGTAGCTTTACCCGTTCGTCAACAGGGTCATGTTGCAAATCAGCCAAAAGAATTAATGTCCAAACCGTTGATTTATACGTTGGCGAATAGTGCAAACAAGCCGGATAATTTCGGTTACTTTCTTCCAGCATTTTCCAGCAGCCATTTGAGCCCTGTGACGCAAATATGGTTTCTATAATCTTTTGGTGTTGATTCATTGTCGCATTCTTTCCTCAAATTTACTGAATGAAACTGACAACTTTATGTCAGAAGGAGGTGAGTTTTATAAAGATTTAGTTGAGTCGAAAGTGGGTGTACGACAAAATTCCAATGACGAGAATATCAACCCGAAATAAGGCAATAAGGTTGGGGGCTGTAGGTGTGGATTTTCTACTGAGGTTGCCATTTAAAAATAAGGTTTAAAGAAAAGGCGATCAAAGTTAAGTTAAAAGAATAAATAAATGTCGTATTTCAAATTCATTGTTTTATTGACTCACCCCTCGCTCGCATGGCTCGCTTTGCCCCTCTCTACCCGTAGAGAGGGGGGACGTCCGCGAGCGGACGTGGGGTGAGTCAAGGATAAAATACGACAATAAATTGTTTCACTTACTTAGATACGGGAAATCTATACTTTTGTCCTATTCAAATGCCTTGTATGTTTAAATTAATTTCGGATCGTGTGAAGTAAATAACCTTAGGTATTCCGCCAAGGTTATCCCATAGCAAACTCAGGCCTGTTCAGGTCTGGGTTATTTTCACGTTTATATTTATAAAAAATGGCAAGCAGAAGCGAGATTAACTTTTGTTGTTGCCGCAACATCTAATTTTAAACATCATGAGTAACGATCATAAATCAATACACGAATTCGACTTTAGTTTAATCTGCGAATATTTTTCAAGCCTCAAACGGCAAGGGCCAGGTAGCCCCGAAGTAACAATAAAAGCGCTAAGCTTTATCGACGGTCTGACCAACGAATCGCTCATTGCCGACCTGGGGTGCGGAACCGGCGGACAAACTATGGTGCTGGCACAACAAGCACCTGGACAGATTACCGGGATCGACCAGTTTCCTGATTTTATTAACCTGTTCAACCGCAATGCAGCGCATCTGAACCTTCAGGATCGGGTAAAAGGCATCGTCGGTTCAATGGACAACCTGCCTTTTCAGGAAGAAGAACTGAGCCTGATTTGGTCGGAAGGCGCCATTTACAACATCGGTTTTGAACGAGGACTGACCGAATGGCGGAAATTCCTGAAAATCGGGGGTTATGTGGCTGTCACTGAAGCATCGTGGTTTACCGACGAGCGACCTGCCGAAATCAACGATTTTTGGGTAGAGGCTTATCCTGAAATAGACACTATCCCGAATAAGGTCGCTCAGATGCAAAAAGCCGGCTACATTCCTGTTGCTACATTCATTCTTCCGGAGAACTGCTGGACAGAACATTTCTTTGCTCCACAAATCGAGGCTCAGGAAATTTTTCTGGAGAAATACGCCGGAAATCAGTCCGCCGAAAAACTGATTGAGTATGCACGGCACGAAGCCCGGTTGTATGCCAAATACAAAGCCTTTTACGGCTACGTGTTTTATATCGGGAAGAAGATTTAGGCCTTGCTTTTTAACTGATCCGATGAACTGCATTCATCGGATCAGTGTTTTATCAATTAACCAATATGCTAAGATTTTGGATCGATTCATTTCATTGTTGGAAAGCGATTATAGGTATGTATTCTGTACCGGAATCTTTTGTCCTCAAGCCGGACCGGCCCTTCCTTTTCCAATCGATGAAAAGGAAGCAAAAATCTTGTCAAAACGAACCCTCCGCCGGGCGTTTTGACGGCCCGCGCACCCGCTTCGGTCAAAGGCCGACCCCAAATAAAAGGCTGATATTTTAATTTGATTTTGCGTTTGTTTGCGGCGGTGGCGTTGTTCCGCCTAAGAAGAAAAAGCGTCAAAAAAAATGGAAGGCGAGAGCGTTAAAAAATTTTCCCTGTTTGACGACCAACGGGAGGAGTTTGGAAAATTTTAGCGAGCGCATTCGGTTTTTAGCTTTTTATTCTTCAGCGGCGGCTCTTTTTGGTTACTTTTTCCAGCTGTAGGGAAAAAGTAACAACCCGTCCGGTTGAAGGACAGTGTCCATGATTTCAGGAGACTGATGTATGTTGAACCTCAGTTCTTGAAACTGTATAATTACATTTCTCCCCAAAAATATCATGTGATCCAAGATTTTGATATTTTAGCTGACTCTTATTTTTTGGAAATATGGATTCTATTTTTGAATTACCGTTTAAAGTGCGCGATTACGAATGCGATCTGCAGGGGATTGTGAACAATGCGGTTTACCAGAATTACCTGGAACATACCCGCCACGAATTTCTGGAACATGTGGGGCTAAACTTTGCCCAAATGCACATCGATGGCATCGATGCAGTTGTGATACGCGTGGAAATCGACTATAAATCGCCGTTAAAAAGTGGCGATCAGTTTGTATGCAAAGTGAATGTGGCCCGGGAAGGCAACCTGAAGTTTCTTTTTCTTCAGGATATTTACCGCCTGCCCGATATGAAACTGATGGTAAAAGGCAAGGTGACGGCTGTAACCATGAATGCCAAAACCGGTCGGCCGGTTGCACCTCCTGAACTGGTTGAGGTTTTCGATCGGTATATTCAATAAATCAAATACAACTGATCGGCCAATTCAACGTTCGCCAAATTAGCGAATGTTGCTTTCGGGAAATTTCCGATCGATTAAATTGTGTTACCTCTTGCGATCCATACTATAGGCATGCGAAGGGATTGACGCCAACAGGAAACAAGCAGTAACATCTACCCATACCGAATAATCGAGAGCAGCCTTTATGCCAAAACTGATGGTCATTGCCAAAGCGAAACAAAGGAGTAATAGTCCGGCAGAAATAGCGGCGATTCGTGTTTTATACCCAATCAGCAAAAGAACTGAAAAAATAATCTCAAATCCTGTTGCAACAATGGCCAGTATATTTCCTATTGCTTCAGGAACGAAAGAGTTCACTAAGTTGGAATAGATTCTGAAATTCTCCCAATTGCCCCAAACCACCGATGGTTGTCCGGGAGCTCCCCAAATTCCGAACCGATCGGCAACAGCAGACAGGAATGTTGCTGCAATTGCAACACGAAGGAAAAGTTGGGTGAGATGATGTGTTTTTGATTCCATAGTACTATTTATTTTCTGAATTCCCCAAAGTGCCAGAGTATTCCGGAGGGATCGTGTACATAACATTCTCTGCCCCAATCAAAATTCCGTATGGGTATGAGTTTTACATTTTTGTATTTCGACGTCAGATCCAGCGCTTCAAGGTCTTTCCAAAACTGATCAATGTTTTCAACTTCCATAAAAACCATCGAATTGTCGATCCAATCTTTCACATAAGCATCCTGCAAATAAAATCCGATATTTGCTGTTTTGAACAGCGACATGTTGTGAAATAACACTACTTCTTCGAACCCCAGATCGCGGTAAAAATTGCGTGACAGTTCAAAGTTTTTAGCTCCGATAAACGGACGAATAGATTTTACGTTGTGTTCCATCGTTTTGGTTTTAATCCTTATTAAACAATCTCCTTTTTTGACACTGCAGTTGAAAAATGGAATTCTTCTGAAAATCACATTATACCAGTTCAATCATGGTAATTTCAGGCATAATGCCCAGCCTGCCCTGGTAACCTAAAAAGCCAAATCCGCGATTGACATACAAATACTGGTCTTGTTCCTGATACAGACCGGCCCACTGCTTATACATATACTGTATCGGGCTCCATTTAAACCCGGGGATTTCAATTCCAAACTGCATCCCGTGCGTGTGACCGCTCAGGGTTAGAGCAATATCCTGATAATCTTTACGAACCTGTGCGTCCCAGTGCGATGGATCGTGGCTCAGAAGTATTTTTACAGGAACGTTTGAATTTTCCAGTCCGGCTATTGCCTTTTTCATGTCGCCGTATTTCGTAAAACCTCTTGCACCCCAATTCTCTATGCCAATCAGCGCCAATTGCCGGTTGTTTCGTTCCAGAATCACATGTTCATTGAGCAGCAATCGCCAGCCCATTTCTGCATGATGTTGCTTCAGCCGCTCCAGGTTTTGTTTCTTGGCTTCGTCTAATGGCCACGAAACGTAATCGCCGTAATCGTGGTTCCCCAAAACAGAGTACACGCCCAACGGGGCTTTCAGCGCTTTAAACACATCCATATAGGGCACAATTTCTTCGGCCCTGTTATTTACCAGGTCACCGGTAAATAAAATCAGGTCCGGATTTTCTTTCATGATGGAATGAACACCTGCCTTTACAGCTTCCGGATTATCAAAACTGCCTGAGTGAATATCTGAAATCTGCGCGATCTTCATTCCTTTGAATGCTTGCGGTAAATCTTTTATGGGAATTTGTACCCTCCTGATTTTATAACGATACCGGTTTGTCATCCCGTATGCAAGGCCGGCGGTGAGTGCGCCGCCAATGAAGAAAGCCGTTTGGGAGATAAAGGTGAACCGACTGATAAAACGAGATCCTTCCGGAGGATTTCCAACGGGATGGTTTTTAAACGAAAAGATAAAGCTGAAAATATTGGGAATGATCATGATCAAATCGGCCAGCAACAGAATTGCCGCGATCAGAACCTTCCCTAGGAAAACACCGATTAAAATGTTTACCGTATATTTTAAAGTGAGCGAAGGCCACGAAGTGCGGAACCAATGCGGCATGGAAAACAAACTCCATAAAACGGCGAGGGTCAAAATGCCGTAAAGAATGTACATGACTAGCTGAAACCCACTGCCTGAATGGCGAAGCACCGACCGTGCGGCCACGAATGAGTAATATTCAACGACCAGAATAAAAAGGATAAAGAATAAGATTTGCTTGCTCATTATTTTCTTGTTTTCATGTTTTTAAGGTACGAACCTTCACTCAATTTACACATCAACTTTTGTGAAGCTGTACGATCCAAAGCGGAATTTCACTTATTAACAAGCAAATCAGGAGGATGTTTGAGGGCGATAAAGGGCGATATATTCTGAAGTCAATTTTATTTCAGAATCTGGCACCAAAAAAGTTAGAACCAGTGATAAATTGCCTGTGGAAAATAGCGTTTGCGAAATCCAGATGATTTATAATTGTATTTTGCCTTATTCAGGATAAAACGCTCGGGGTTAGGCTATTATTTAAGGCTAATCGCAACACCGGAGTTGTATTTGAGACTGCACGCCAACTATTGACAAAAATATGACTTGCAATTTTCACAAACAGGATTAAAATTGCCCATAGAAATATTTTCACGGCAAGCGTAATTCATTAATTGAACATGAGTTACTGCACCTAATTTTTGTCGGATATTTTTAATATGCGTGCGTACCGTTGAATGGCTGATATTTAATTTTCTGGCTAAATCGTTATTGTCTTTTGACGTTAACCAATTTGCTAAAATTTCTCTTTCACGTGCTGTGAGTTCCAAGCCGGATTCATTTTTGTTATTCCCTCCAAAAATAACATCGATTTCCTCGGCACAAAGATATTTCCCGGAACTGAAGATTTCTCGGATAGCAAAAACAACTGTCTCAGAAGAACAAGTTCTCAGAACATAGCCATCTATGTTAGGCATTAAGTTATCCAGATGGCTGTGTTTAATTATTTCTGATAGAATCAATATTTTTAAATCCGGAAAGTATTCATGAATCCGCTTTGTGAAATCAAAATGTTTGGTACACCAATTATCTAACTCTAAAATTAATATATCAACTTCATTTGCTGATATATTCTTTTCCCAGAACGAATCATTTTCTAATAATGCCAAAATTCTTATGTCTTTTTGTTTCGACAAAATAGATGCTAACCCTTCCGCCACCAATCTCTGGTCGTAAGAAATCAAAATTTTTATGGTATTAGTTTCTGTCATAAGCGTAATTCTTTCTACAAGTTACGAAAAATTGTCGATAGAATGGATGAAAAGCTTACATATTATCATCTTTTTGTCGAGATGCATAAACCAGAATGTCTATTCTGGTTTAACGCAATTAAAGAATAAAAATGGACGAAAAGAGGATTGTGTAGTTCCTGACTTTGATGTAACTTTTATATAGGCTTAATTCTCAACATCTGTTTTAATTTCTTAGTTAAAAACTTAAATTTTTAGTCATGAAAAAGAGTATCCTTTATTGGCACAGTTTTTTACATCTGATGTATGCATTGTGCATCGTGGCTCTCTTTAGCCAATGCGACATGTATGGTTCTAAAAGTGGAGGAATGGGAGTTCCAGATTCTGACTCAGACCGCCCTGAATGGGCAGGTGGAAAAACAGATCAAAATCCACACAAAAAAGGAAACGATGAATCAGGTACAACAAGAGGGGGAGACTATGGGGACCTGTATCAATTGTTAAGGGATGAAAATGGCGTTCCGGAAATGATCCAGATTGGATTAGAGTATTTCGTACAACCAATTGGTGCAGATGGAAGTCCTCTTGAATTAGATGCAGAAGGAGAACTCGTTGATCCTCTTTTAGCAATTTCTGTTGAATTTGGTAGACTCAACATTGTCAGGTCTCCACAATCCGTTCTTGATCAGGCGATGGGCGAAGCCTTGAAAGTTATCAATACCGGTGAAAAATTTAGTGTCGATTTCTGCGGCAGACTCACCATTTGGAATACTGTTGAGGGAGCATTGTCTATAACGAAAACAATTGATTCACCCAGAGAAAGTATGGCGATATATCAGGAAATTATGAATAATGGGTTCAATAATAAGCTTACAAAATTATTAGGTACAGGGATAGACCCATTTATGCTTGCTGCATCAAGCTTTGCTGCAGGTTCTGATAAAACTGGTACGGTTGATGTCGATGAAGTCGTTTACATCAATGGTTTTATAGACTGTGTAGGTTGCGATCCAATTGACAATGATTATGAATATGATTTTGGAGGAGCTATAAAACAATACTTCAACTTTGGAAATCTCTCAGGAGGGAATAACCCATTCACTTATAACAGGGTGACTACTTATAACGACCGGCTTCTCAAAATCCTTGTTTTAAATCCAAATGGAACTTACAGCTATGAAACGGTTTCAGTGCTGCAAGCAATGGAAGATCGGGGACTATTTAGGTACAGATGGATGGGTACACCTTTAACACATGTTGACGGATTCGCCGCAACGGTTGACGACGCCGTTCAGGTTCTTGAATTTGTACATGATGATACAAATATTGAATTCCTTCCCAAAGTTCCCCAATAATCAAATAGCTAATATTTCTATTGTATATATTCATTCATTCCGGAAACCAACTGCCTCGCCCGGGACAGTTGGTTCATTTATAAACTATACATGCTACATGACTAATCTTCTCCGGATTTTCTTCCTGCAAAAAAGTTGCATAGTTTGTATGCTTTGCTTCTTTTTAGTCAGGTATTCGCATGCACAACACACAAACCGAAGAATTGAGCCAAATCAGGCCGAATTAATTCAATTTGCAAAACAAAAAAGTACAAATTGGCTGAAAGAAAAAAAAGTAGCAGATTCTGTAGCAAACGCATTAAATATTCCCATCTCATATATCGACGATAATAGTAGAGTAGTTATTCTGCAAAATCTGGGTCGAAACAATAAACCTATTTATTATGCGACTGACAATATCAGTTCAGCAAGTACGATTTCCGTTGATCAGGTTTGGACAAACAACAATGAATATCCCTGGTTAACCGGTGAAGGAATTGAAATCAATATCTGGGACGGGGGTTCTGTCTTATCAACTCATCAGGAACTACAAAACGGACCAGGTACAAGGATCGATATGCGTGATACTGAATTGTCGTTTTCAAACCATTCAACACACATTGCGGGAACAATGGTTGCGACCGGAGTAAATTCGGATGCAAAAGGAATGGCCGGAAAAGCTACAATTAAAGCGTGGGATTTAAACGATGATCTTGCGGAAATGGCAAGCGCTGCAGCAGATGGAATTGTTGTTTCAAACCATTCATACGGGCCATTTTGTGGATGGTACTACAATACTCAGAATGAGAGTTGGTACTGGTACGGAGATCCTGCGATTTCAGCTACCGAGGATTATGAATTTGGTTTTTACAACCAGGTGAGTGCCGATTTAGACTATATTGCCAGACTTGCTCCTTATTATCTGATCGTAAAATCAGCCGGGAACGACCGAAACGATGCACCCACCACTTCGTTTGAACATTATGTATGGGATGGAACATGGGTCCTTGTAAATGTTGAACGCGAACCTGATGGTGGAATGGATGGATTTGATTGCCTTTCACCAATGGCAACAGCAAAAAACATTCTAACGGTCGGTGCCGTTGATGATGCCAAAGGAATGACTTCTTTCAGTGCATTTGGGCCAACAGATGATGGCCGGATAAAACCTGATGTTGTAGCCAATGGTTACGATGTCTATTCATCAGTCGCAACCTCCGATAACAGTTACTTAGCGTATAGCGGAACTTCCATGTCAACGGCTTCTGCCACTGGTTCGGTTGCATTGCTCAATCAATTGCAGAATTTACTTCAACCCGGTGTTTCCTTGCTTTCTTCTTCAATTAAGGGAATACTCATTCATACAGCCACCGATGGGGGTAATGTTGGCCCTGATTATTGCTTCGGGTGGGGAACTCTCAACATCAAAAATGCTTCGGACTTAATTTATAGCAATAGCAATAATCAGGGCCGGAATATTTATGAGGAATCCCTGTCAGAAGGAGAACAGATTACAATCCCTGTTCATACAACAAGTTCTTCACCTTTTTTAAAAGCTACCCTTTGCTGGACCGATGTGGAGGGACAGCCTTCCTCCCCATCTCTTAATCAACGAAATAAAAAGTTGGTAAACGATCTCAACTTATCGGTTGAAAATAGCAGCACACTTCAACTTCATCTTCCGTGGTGCCTGAATGTTGACAATCCTGCCGCTTCGGCAACACACGGCATTAATCAGGTCGACAATGTTGAAGAGGTTTATCTGGCAAATCCGGGAGAAAGTAACTTCAATATAAAAATATCTCATTCAGGATCGTTGTCCGGAAGTTCACAAATGTTTAGTCTGATTATTTCAGGAATTGAAGCACAGTCAAATATTTATCCTCCACAAAACTTAACCTATGTATTGAACGAATCAGGCATTCTTTTAAGTTGGAATCTTCCGGTATCAGGAACTCCCGACTCCTATAAAATTTACAGGAATGGCTCACTTCTTGCTGACACTGAAACAAACAATTTCTTTGATCAGTCTGTAATTTTTGACCAGGAGTATAGTTATTATGTAACGGCTGTCTACTACCTGAACAATGAAGAAATTGAAAGTCTGGGAACAAATCAAATTACAGTTTTCCCTCAAACGTTGCGTTCACTTCCTTTTATTGTTGACTTTGAAAATGAACCCACCGAAGTTATCATTAAAAACACTGAGACCGGATGGCAATGGGGAGACAGTGAATCGCTCAATTGTTATTACCTCGATTTTTCGGATAATACAACGAAATTTATTGGCATCGATTCTTATTCAGTTGGAGATGCCGTGCATGTAACTGATGTTGCATCAACGGCTCCGTTGCGCTTGGCTGAATACAGCAATATTGTTCTTTCGTTCGACTACTTACTGAAAACCGGAATTTATGATGCTATTGACGAGTTGCACGTAGTTTATAAATTACAGGAAGAACAAACATGGCACGATTGGATAAAACTGGAAAGTTCGTTTAACTGGAAGAGTAAAACAATTGAACTACCTCCGGAAATTTGCAAAAACGGTACTCAAATCGGATTTTACTACGATGACTTTTATCAGTGGGGAATGGGAGCTGGACTTGACAATATCAAGATCGAGGGGGTTTCATCCCGGGCCGTTGATTTTTCTTTGAATTCATTAGTTTCACCGGTTTCGTCATGCATTCTTTCAGAAAGTGAAAGTGTATCGGTTGCAATAAAAAATGTCGGTTCACAAATGGCATTGCCAGGCGATAACCTTTCCATACAGATGTATATTTCTTCAGGAATAAATGTAACCGAACTTTTAATACTTCAGGATACTCTTCATGTTAACGATATCCTGATTCATAAATTGAATACACGTGTTGATTTATCACAAACTGGAAATTACGTTTTTGAATTTATTATCTCCAGTTCCATTGATTTCAATGAATCAAATAACACTTTGTCGAAATCAATCGATGTTTATGTATTGCCTACAGCGCTTATTCTGAACACAGATCTGACTTTTTGCGAGAACGAACAGCCGATTCTGGTTGAAGTTTCACCCGCTGGCGGAATTCTTTCCGGTGCGGGAGTTTCCGGATTGTATTTTGACCCGATACTTGCCGGAGTTGGTCCGCATGTTTTGACTTACACGGTAACCGATGCAAACGGATGTGTCGGAACAGTTACCAAAGCGGTACAAGTTATTGCTTCGCCA
>JBAZGO010000020.1:0-99609 GCA_041652995.1 Prolixibacteraceae bacterium | reverse complement strand
CGCTGGCGGAGTTCTTTCCGGAGCGGGAGTTTCCGGATTGTACTTTGACCCGATACTGGCCGGAGTTGGTCCGCATGTTTTGAACTATACGGTAACCGATGCAAACGGATGTGTCGGAACAGTTACCAAAACGGTACAAGTTATTGCTTTGCCAAAACCTGAAATTCTGAACACTGATCTGACTTTTTGCGAAAACGAGCAGCCGGTCCTGGTTGAAGTTTCACCCGATGGCGGAATTCTTTCGGGTGCGGGAGTTTCCGGATTGTATTTTGACCCGATATTGGCCGGAGTTGGTTCGCATGTTTTGACTTATACGGTAACCGATGCAAACGGGTGTGTCGGAACAGTTACCAAAGCGGTACCAGTTATTGCATTGCCTAATCCCGAAATTCTGAACACCGATCTGACTTTTTGCGAGAACGAGCAGCCAATCCTGATTGAAGTTTCACCCGCTGGCGGAGTTCTTTCCGGGGTTGGTATAAATGGGTTATATTTTGAGCCGGAAAAAGCTGGAGCCGGAAACCATACACTTACATATACCATTTCGAATCAGAATAACTGTATTGAAATTTCTCAAAAACAAGTTGTGATCTTCGAAAGGGTATTTATCGATCTTGGTCCTGATAGAAAAATAAATATAAATGATACATTAAAACTGACCCCATATACAAATGGGTCCACAATTCTCTGGAATAATGGATCAACAGGGGATCAACAAAATATTGTTGCAAAGAATCTTGGGATAGGCATTTTTAATATCTGGGCCATTGCCACAAATAATGAAAACTGTTTTGCAAAAGATTCTATGTTGCTGACAATTGATTTTTCGGATATAATCGATGCGAGAAATCAATTTCCCAAAGCATATATTTTTCCAAATCCGATTAAAAATGGCTTTTATTTGATGTTGGAAGAGAATGAAATCATCGAATATATTTCCTTATATGGAATCAATGGTCGACTCTATCTGAATGGCAAACCTTCCAGCTTTCCGTATTTCGATACATCAGGCTTATCGTCAGGAACCTATGTTCTAAAATTGAAAACAAACAGGCAAAATGTTGTATTTCAATTGGTAAAGTTTTGAAATTTCATCAAAATCAGGTAGGGCAGGGGCTATTTGTTGATTCACAGTTGTCGTTTCTATGGCTAAAAGTGAGAAAGGCCTCTCAACCGAATGAAAGGCCTTTCTGCATTTGAACAATTTCACAAAATAAAAGCAATCAAAAAGCAATGCTAAGTTTTCAATGAAACTGGAATCCACACTCGACAAAGATTATGGATATACGATACCCCGGAGTTTCAGATTCCAGCTAAATGCTTTCAAATGGATATTCGAAGCAGCCAGCAAATGTGTGTAAACAGTCTTTATCGAAGCATTTTCAATGGCGCCCAGTTCAGATTCAAGATCGGCGATGTCGGCCTGCTCTATTAGAACACCAACTTTCAACGCATCTTCCACAGAAAGGTCTCCCATCGCAATTAACTGGTTGTACAATTCCTGAAGCTGTACATTGGTGAAAACTCCGGCTTCGTTGCTGCTATTGTCCGGAATTTCATACGCAGCGATAAGTCTGAGTACTGCCTTCAGGTGAGCTTCTTCACTTTTGGCAATGTTTTTAAATACCAGGACATTGTATTTCCCATACAGGTATGTGTAAACGTCGCGGGCCATTTTTTCTTCTTCACGCATAAAGAGCAGACCGTCGGCTTCGGCATCGGTTGCAGTTCCGGCCAGCGTACTTCCGGTGTATATGCAACAGGTTCCAACCATGGAATCAGGTACGGTTGGATAAGGACAATCGGGATCGATAGTGCCGCTTTTTAACTCGTCGGCCGCTACTACATCCGCCATTTCTTCATCGGCACTACTCAGTTTGCTGCAACTGGTGGCTAAAGCAAATACACCCAATAGGGCTACTGATGATAATAAGATCGTTGTTTTCATGTCTTTTTTTTAATTGTTTAACATTCTTGAACTATAAATCTGAAGTTTTTACTTTTTGAATTGAAGTGATTACAATTGTCTGTTCCGGTAATAGCCTTGTCCGTTGCAGTTTCCATTGCCACGCCGCTGACCAGCTCCATTGTTTCCGAATTGCTGGTTGTTGCCATTTCGTGGAAACTGCTCGAATTGTTTTTGCTGATCGGGGTTCAGCAGCGCTTTTACCTCATTGCGATGCGTAGCAACCTGCGAAACCATCTGTTCGCGAATCTGGTTTTTCTCATCCTGATCGATTGTTGAACGGCGTTTTTCACGGAGTTCATTCATTGTAGCCTGATGTTGTGCATTCATCGAAATAATCTTGTCTTTTTGATCCTGGTTCAGTCCTGAAATCGATCTGACACAGTTTGCTCCTGAGGTTCTGTTACGGCCTCTTCCATCCGAATTGTTGCTTGAAACTGCCACTGTCGCAGTTACGAAAAGGGCAAGGAATATCCCTGCAAACCTTTTTAACGGGCTTGTTCTCATAATTTTTAATATTTAAATTGTTGATTATCTGTTACGCCATCGGCCTCTCCCTTTTCCATTTCCCTGGTGCGGAAGGTTAACCTGGCTATCTTTATTTAGCATCGATTTGAAAATCTGGTTGAGTTTGATTTGTTGTTCCGGCGTACAAATCGCTTTCATATTCAGGTAAAATGTCGAAGTAACTTCTTTAAGTTTCCTGTGATCTTCCCCAATTTCGGCAGCCAGTCGGTCGAGTTTTGAACGATCTGTTTCCGGAGCCCCAAGTTCGTTAATCAGGTCCTCCCTCAATTTTTCAAGGCTCATTTCTATGTCTCGTCCGGTGTGGTTAAAGGTTCGGTTTATATCGCGAAACTGATCGAGCTGGTTGGCATCCAGGTTTAATTCGTCTCTAAAAAAACGTGTTCGTTGCTCTCCCGGCACAACTGTTTGTTCATCCTGGCTTACTTCCACATCTTTCAACTCGCTTATTCGGTGGTAATAAAATGAACCGATGGTTGAAATATTTGTAGCTGCCAGGATAATTATAATCCAGATGAGTATTCGGTTTTTGCCTGATTGGTTCATAGTGTTTCGAGTAAAAATGATTCAATGGGTTCTTCCGAAAAATCGTTCATCAATTGTATTTGAATGCCGACTGGTTGACTGGTTGGCATCACCGAGGTGAAAGTTCCAATCCGCAAACCGCCGTAAATTCCCAAAACCAGAACCAGTGTGAAAAATGCAGGCTGAGCGACCCGCGCCCAGATTCCCTGCCTGGTGGCCACATTTTTTTCGTCGAGCCTTGCGCTTAGCCTGGTGAAAAAGTATGGCGAAACTTCGGGTTGCTTTTCCTGATCAATGATTTCCAGTTGCGACTGCATCACGGTCAGAAAACTTCGGCAATCCACACATTCATCCAGATGTTTCCTCACAGCTTCCATCCTTTCTTCGGGCAATTCCCTGTCGAGGTAAAAAATCAGATCGTTAGGAAAATTTTTGCAGTTCATGGTTATTTTGTTTTTAATATGACACTATTCATTTTTTAAACTTGCGTTCAAATACACTTTTTTTTGTAACAATCGTAAAGTTGATTTTGCAGATTCTTTTTTGCACGATGAATCAGCGACTCAACCGACGACAACGAGACTTCCATTATTTCAGCAATTTTCTGGTACGACAAATCTTCGTATTTATTCAGTGTAAAAGCCACGCGTTGGTTTTCGGGTAATCCGTCGATTGCTTTGTAAAGCATTTCCTTTCGTTGCCCGTCGGTAACCAGGTTGTCGGCATAATCGCCCCGGTGCGAAGTCATTTCATTGTTCCTGTTTTTTCCGCCGGTAAAAGCTTCCTCTAGGGTTTGCAAAAATCGCCGCTTTTTGTTGTCCCGTATAAAATTGAGCGACCGGTTCGTTGCAATGCGGTAAAGCCAGGTCGAAAGTTTGGCGTCGCCCCTGAAATTTGCAGCAGAACGAAATATTTCCAGAAATACATCCTGGGCCAGATCTTCAGCATCTGCATGGTTATGCACAATGCCAAAGCATGTGTTTACAACCATTTGCTGATTTTTTTCTACCAGTAGCCGGAATGCATTGCGATCGCCTTGTTGAATTCCTGAAATCAGTTGGGACTCGTCCATTCTAAATTGTCAAATGTGAATTTATGGATTTGACACCTAAATATGAGAAAACTTGCACGAAAGTTAAAAAAACATTGCCTGCTTTTATTGGCTCAATAGTTCCATAATTTGTAACTTCGCGTCGTTACGAGAAAAACGGAAAATTAAATTAATTTTAAAAACCATGACCCTTTTAATCCTGATTCTTGGCTTTCTTTTCGGAGCCACACTGCAAAGCGCTAAACTAAATAAATACAACACCATCTCCGGAATGGCGCGTCTCGAAGATTATACCGTTGCAAAAGCTATTTTGGTTGCCATTGGTATTGGCGCTATTTTACTCAACATCGAAATTGGGATGGGATTTGCAACTTACCATGTTAAACCTTTGATTTTAGTCGGCATAAGTCTTGGTGGCCTTATTTTTGGCGCCGGAATGGCTATTTTGGGTTACTGCCCCGGAACAATGGCCATATCCCTGGGCGAAGGTTCGCTCGATGCGTTGGTGGGTATTTTGGGAAGTATTGTTGGTGGAATCGCTTACACCCTGGTTCAGACTTCAATAAAAGGAATGATGGGACCTGATTTGGGGGAGATCTCACTTCAGTCGGCTGTAGGAAGCGGAACTTTGTTCTACATTCTGCTTTTCGTTTTTGGTCTTACGCTGGTTGTCGTTGCGCTTTGGTTGAATAAACTGGAAATGAAGAAAAACTATACCTGGCTGTATGCCGGAATTGTTCTGGCAGTTTTGGACGCTGTCGTTTTCCTGACCGCCGTTTCTAATCGCCCGATTGGTGCATCAACAACTTACCCGTATGTTGGCGATTTAATGACTGGCTTAACGCAGAACGACTATTTTACTGCCATCGAAAAGCCCGGACATTGGGAACTGATTTTCCTGGCCGGCGCTTTCCTTTCGGGCATCGTGGTTTCCTTACTCCGGAAAGATTTCAAAATTCAGTTGATTCATTCAGGATGGTCAAAAACCGAAGGCAATTCGCCAATGAAGCGCGTGGTATGGGCTTTTATTGGTGGTTTTATTCTGCTTTTCGGAGCACGCATGGCAGGTGGTTGTACCAGCGGACATGTAATTTCAGGAGGAATGCAGGTAGCCGCCAGCAGTTTGCTTTTTGGAGCCTTCGTGTTTGCCGGACTTTTATTTACCGGCAAGTTTTTCTACCGGAAAAAATAAAATACATCTTTATATTTAGGTTCAGACCTGTCGGGTTTCAAAAACCAGACAGGTTTTTTTGTCTATTTCTTAACCTGAATTTATACCTCAACTCTCGAATAAACAATATTTTTGGCTTGCTGTTTGGAAATTTAATCATTAAGTTTTCTGCATTAATACATTAACAATATTTACGTATGACACAACAATCCGCGAAATATTTTCCTAATCTGAAAGACATCACCCAGGCCAAACTAACGCTAAATCAGGTTGTTGTGGCTACGCCTTTGGCCAAAAACCTAAATCTTTCCGATCGGTTTTCTTCATCGGTTTTCCTGAAACGCGAAGATTTGCAGGTCGTTCGGTCCTATAAAATACGTGGCGCATACAATAAGATTTCAGGATTAACTGCAGAGGAACGTTTGCGGGGAGTGGTGTGTGCCAGCGCCGGAAACCATGCACAGGGTGTTGCCTATTCGTGCCAGTTGCTGGGCATAAAAGGAAAAATTTACATGCCAACAACTACGCCGAAACAAAAAATTACACAGGTAAGAATGTTTGGGAAAGATAATATTGAAGTTGTTTTGGTCGGCGACACTTACGATGCGGCATCGGATGCAGCCCACCGGAACAGCGCAGAAACAGGCATGGTTTACATTCATCCGTTCGACGATCCTCAAATTATTGAAGGGCAGGCGACTGTTGGTGTGGAGATTCTTCAGGATTTTGCCGGAATAATCGATTATCTTTTTCTTCCCATTGGTGGTGGCGGACTGGCTGCAGGGGTAGGAGGATATTTCAAGCAAATAAGCCCGAAAACAAAAATTATTGGCGTTGAACCGGCTGGTGCGCCTTCCATGAAAACAAGCCTTGAAAAAGGCAAGGTGACGCCACTGAAGGACATTGATAAATTTGTTGATGGCGCTGCCGTTCAGCGTGTTGGTGATCTCACTTTTGAAGTGTGCCAACAGGTTGTCGACGATATTATTACTGTTCCGGAGGGGAAAGTTTGCACCACAATTCTCGAATTATACAACCAGGATGCCATTGTCGTTGAACCCGCCGGTGCGTTGTCGATTGCTGCCCTTGAATTTTACCGGGAACAAATTAAAGGTAAGAATGTGGTTTGCATCGTTACCGGAAGCAATAACGATATCACCCGAACGGAGGAAATTAGGGAACGTTCGCTGCTTTACGAAGGATTGAAACATTATTTTATTGTGCGCTTTCCACAACGCGCCGGAGCTTTGCGCGATTTTGTCGATCAGGTATTGGGACCAAACGACGACATAACCATGTTCGAATATTCGAAGAAAAACAACCGGGAGCAAGGCCCAGCACTCATCGGAATTGAACTTCAGGATAAAGCTGATCTTGCAGGTTTACTGAACCGGATGGAAAGCAACGGATTTGTTTTCGAGTACATCAACGACCGGCCTGACTTATTCCAATTGCTGATTTGAGTTGGCATTGAGCGATATTATTTATAGGCGTAATAGCCATCGCCTTTCCAGCTAATTGCGCCGTTCACCATATTTCCGGTTCCATTGGTTTTTATCGACCCAGACATTCCTGCAAATTTCCCGGTTCCACTGGTTAGAGTTAACTGTCCCTCAACAGCCACTGTTTTACTGGTCAGGGCCGACGAAATATCCATTTTTACAGTTCCGGTGAAATTAAATGAGTCGCCGTTTTTTGAACTTAGCGTGCCTTTAACCTGTTCCAGAATGAACGAAGGTTCAATAAATTCGCAACTGATGTTTTCAACAAAACTTTTCTCTTCGTCAATATCGTCGAGGTAGTCAACTGTTCCCTTCAAACCGTATTTCTCCGGAAGAATAATGCCGGTTTCAACGGGCAAACACTTTATTTGGGGCGAGTTCGAATCAGGAACAACAGTTAAATCGATTGAAGCCGGGATATTGACTTTTGCGGCTTTGAGTGTTTCAAAATTATTCGTCTGACTAACTTCTTGTGTGCAGGATATCAGGATAAAAACAGAGCTAAGAAATACAGATAAAAATTTTCTCATGGGTGCAGAATTTTTAGTGTGTTGAGTGTGAATTTACGGCGGTTTTTCTTTTTTAGTTGCGGAATAGCTGACTTTTTAACGCATTCTTAATGAATACTTTTAATTCTGAATGGCGGATGTAAATTAATTGATCTTTAATTTGTACCGTGTGCGTTTTTACAGGATAGTAAAGGATACATTTTTCATCGTCCGTGATTTACTTTACACCGAAATTCAGAAATAGTTATAATCTAAAATACAATGAGCAATCAATCAATTTTTATCGGGTTCCCTGCTAAACAGGTTTTGCTTGATAATTTGAAAGGCAAATCTGACACGAAAGTTCTTCTGGTGAACGGGCATTTCCACACGCCATTTTCTTTCAGCGCTTTTACCGAAATTGAGCAGCCTTTTCAAATGGCTAAAGCCGAAGGTGTTCAGGTACTCGGAATCAACGATTTTTACACCACCGACGGTTATCCCGAATTTGCCGCACTGGCTCAGAGCTATAAAATCTTCCCGCTTTTCAACATCGAGTTCATGGCCCTGCAGCGCGATTTGCAGGAACAGGGTGTTCGGGTGAACGATCCGGCCAATCCGGGACGAACCTACATGAGCGGGAAAGGGCTGAACTTCCCGGTCAAAATCGGAAGACCGGAACTGGCTTTGCTCGAACAGGTTCAGCACGAAAGCAACGTGCAGACTACCGAAATGGTCGAAAAGCTGAATGCTTTCCTGAACGAAATCGGAGCTGGCTTCAGCTTTAACTTCGACGAACTGAAAGCGAAATATGCCAAAAACATGTTGCGCGAACGCCACATTGCCAAGGCTTTGCGCATGGCCATCGACGGAAAGTTTGATTCCGTGGCGGAAAAGAAAGCTTTCTACATAAAAGTTTTCTCCGGAAAAGAACCCAAATCGGCATTGAGTGATGTGGCAGGATTGGAAAATGAAATTCGAGGCAACCTGCTGAAAACCGGCGGAAAGGCTTTTGTTCCGGAAGATCCGAAAGCATTTTTAAGTTTGGAGCAGGTAAAGCAGGTGATTATCAGCGCCGGCGGAATTCCTTGCTATCCGGTGCTTCTGGACGATCCGAAAGGTAATTTTACCGATTTTGAAGGCGACAAGGAAGCCTTGTATAAAATGTTGGTTGAAAAGAAAATTTACAGTCTGGAACTTATTCCCGGGCGCAACGATTTTGCTATCCTGAAAGACTTTGTGCAATTCTTCCGCTCGAAGAATTTTGTGATCACTTTTGGAACCGAGCACAACACACCGCAGCTCGATCCTGTAAAAGTGAGTTGCCGCGGCGGCGTTCCGCTCGACGACGAGCTGAACCGGATTGGCTACGAAGGCGCGTGCACCATTGCTGCTCATCAATACCTGTTGGCTAACGGCGAAGAAGGTTTCCTGCGGGCAGACGGAACCGGTAAAACAGACGAATACAATGCGTTCGTTGAACTGGGAAATGCAGTTATCAAGAACTTTATTAAAGCCCCTCTAAATCTCCCCGAAGAGGAGACTTTGGGTCAGTGAAAGTTCATAAGGTTTATCAATAAAGAAAATAGAGAAAATGACAAAAAATAAATCTTCGAACACCGATTCCGAAAGTTCCCACCCTTCGGGGGGGATGGGGGAGGCTTCGGCTCTTCAACAACTCATCGAAATATCGCAGTTCTACGGCAAGCAAAAAGATTATGTGATTGCCGGGGGCGGAAACACGTCGTACAAAGACGAAAATCACATTTACATCAAAGCTAGCGGACATGCCCTGGCAACCATCGGCGAGGAAGGTTTTGCACAACTTGACCGAAAGGGGCTTCAGGAGATTGCAGGGAAAACCTACTCGAAAGATGTGATGGAACGCGAAAACCAAATCAAAAACGATCTGTTGAATGCCCGTGTTTATCCGGAGAAAGGACAACGCCCATCAGTGGAAACTTCGCTGCACGATTTGATTGCCTTTAGGTTTGTGGTGCACACGCACAGCACCAAGGTGAACGGCCTGATGTGCAGCAAAAATGCGGAACGACTGACCACAGCTTTGTTTGGCGACGACGTGGTGTATGTTCCGTATGTTGATCCGGGATACATTTTGTACAAGGAAGTTGAAACCCGCATCAGGAATTACAAAGCAAGGACTGGGAATGAGCCGAAAGTGATTTTGTTGCAGAACCACGGAATATTTGTGGCTGCCAATACTACCGCTGAAATACATGAATTGTATGCTCAGGTGATTGGTAAACTGGACGCTGCGATTGGTGAAATCGATTCGCTCGTCAGTCTGCCGGTTGATCCGGTGGCTTCGAAAATTGTTCCGGCCATTCGCATGATGCTTTCAGGAAACAGTCTGAAAACCCTGAAAGTGATCAACAACAGCTATTACGAGCGGTTTCTTGCTTCGGAAGCTGAATTTCAAAAAATCGCTTTACCATTTATTCCGGATGGAATCGTGTACTGCAACTCGTCGTTTATTTACGCTGAATATACCGGCGACGTAGATGACTTGCTGAATGACCTTTCAGGAAAAATAAAGACATACGTTGAAACGCAGCCCAAAACACCAAAAGTGATCTGCATCAAAGGAATCGGTTGCATTCTGGCCAACGACAATGCGCAGGCTGTAGCCACGCTCGAAGACGTAATGATGGACACCTGTCTGGTGAGCCTCTATTCCGAAAAGTTTGGCGGGCAAAGCCCGATGGCGCCCGAACAGGTTCAGTTTATCGACACCTGGGAAGTGGAACAATACCGCAGCACTATTGCCATGGGTTCAACGGCCGGTCGTGTTGACAAGAAAATTGCCGTGGTGACCGGCGGCGCTCAGGGTTTCGGAGCCGGAATCGTGGAAAACCTGATGGCCAACGGCGCCAACGTGGTGATTGCCGATTTGAACGAAGACCTTGGGGAAAAATTTGCCGAATCGCTGAATTCAGGAAGAGGAAAGAACAAAGCCTTTTTCGTGAAAGCTGATGTTTCGAATGCCGTTTCGGTTGAAAACCTGGTGTTCCAAACGGTTTGCGAATTTGGTGGACTCGACGTGTTCATCAGCAATGCCGGAATTTTGCGTGCCGGTGGTCTGGACGAAATGACTCCGGAAACTTTCGAACTGATGACCAAAGTGAACTATTCGGCTTACTTCCTGTGTTCGAAATATGCTTCGGCCGTGATGAAACTTCAGAATAAATTTAAGCCTGAACATTTTACCGACATCATTCAGATCAATTCGAAATCGGGGTTGAAAGGCAGCAACCGCAACTTTGCGTATGCCGGTGGTAAGTTTGGAGGCATTGGTTTAACCCAGTCGTTTGCTATGGAACTGATGCCCTTCAAAATCAAGGTGAATTCGGTTTGCCCGGGCAATTTTTATGACGGTCCGCTTTGGGCAGATCCGGAGAAAGGGTTGTTTGTGCAGTACCTGAATGCGGGTAAAGTCCCCGGCGCTAAAACCATCGAAGATGTGAAACGTTTTTATGTGGCACAGGTGCCTGCCGGACGCGGCTGCACACCACTCGACGTGATGCGCGCCGTGTATTACATCATCGAACAGGAATACGAAACCGGTCAGGCCGTTCCGGTCACCGGCGGACAGAATATGTTGAACTAAAAAGGAAGCCCCTCCCAACCCTCCCCGAGAGGAGAGGAGAACAGCCCCCTAAATCCCCCGAAGGGGGACTTGGAAGTTCAATTCAGGACATTTGGGGATTTTTGACTTTTCGGAGTCTATATAAATGATAAGTTTAGAAAAGTATTAATACTGAAACAATTGCTTCTTTCTCCTCCCATTCCAGGAGGTTGGAAGGAGCTTTAAAAACAAAAACAATGAGCAATAATTTAAAAAACAATACTGGCTCGTCTGTCCCCTCCCCTTCGGGGAGGCCGGGAGGGGCTTCAGGTTCCCAGAACCCTCCCCTTCGGGGTGGGCAGGGTGGGGCTTTAACCCGCGCAGTTCGTTTATACGGAAAAGAAGATTTGAGACTGGAAGAGTTTGAACTTCCGGCCATCACAGCCGACGAAATTTTGGCAAAAGTTGTTTCCGACAGTATATGCATGTCGAGTTACAAAGCAGCCAAACAGGGAACCGGACACAAGCGGATTCCGAACGATGTGGCTGAAAAGCCGATCATCATCGGGCACGAGTTTGCCGGCGAATTGGTTGAAGTCGGCGAAAACTGGAAACACAAGTTCAAACCCGGACAAAAGTTTTCGATTCAGCCGGCTATTTATTACGAAGATGGTCCGGTGGGTGTGCTAAGTGCTCCGGGCTATTCGTATCAGTATGTTGGCGGCGATGCCACCTATGTGATCATCCCGAAAGATGTGCTGGTTCAGGATTGTTTGCTGGCCTACGACGGGCCGGGCTTCTATCCGGCTTCGCTGTCGGAACCGCTGTCGTGCGTGATTGGCGCCATGCATGCCAACTACCACACCACGCCGGGCTCATACATTCACAACATGGAAATTGTGGCTGATGGCAAAATGGCTATTCTGGCCGGAGTTGGTCCGATGGGGCTGGCTGCCATCAATTACGTGATTCACCGGGCCGACCGCAAACCGAAACTGTGTGTGGTTACCGATATCGATCAAACCCGTTTGGATCGCGCTGCTTCGATCTATACCGTTGAAGAAGCCGCCAGGCGAGGCATCGAACTGGTTTACCTGAATACTAAAATCGATGATCCGGTTGCCAATCTGAAAGAGCTTTCCGGAGGAACCGGCTACGACGATGTGTTCGTTTTTGCTCCCGTAGCTCCGGTGATCGAGCAGGCCGATGCTATCCTGGCTTTCGACGGCTGCCTGAATTTCTTTGCAGGTCCGTCTGATCAAAACCTTCAGGCTAAACTGAATTTCTACAATGTGCATTATGGCTACACACATATTGTTGGTACATCCGGAGGAAACACCGACGACATGAAAGAGGCTTTAGAAGTGATGACCGCAGGTCTTGATCCTGCCGGATTGGTAACCCACATTGGCGGACTAAGTGCCGTTGCTGAAACGACCCTGGACCTTCCACATATTCCCGGCGGAAAAAAACTGATTTATACGCATCTTGAATTGCCGTTAACTGCCATTTCCGATTTTGCGGAGAAAGGAAACACTGATCCGTTGTTTGCCAGACTAGCCGAAATCTGCGACCGTCACCAGGGTTTGTGGTCAGTTGAGGCTGAGGAATATTTATTAGCCAACAGCGGTAACTAATTGAAAGATACATTCACATCAATGGAACGGTTTCGAAAACCATAAAATCTCCGGCACAAGTCAATAACTTTTGGAACCGTTCCTTTCTTTTTTGTCCTTACTATTCTTTCGTCAGCAAATATAAATCGTTTGCCGTTTTTACCGGGTTGTGTATGTGGAGTGCGGGATTAAAAGTACGGAACTTTCAAAACCATACAGAACCAATTCGCTTATTCAATATTTCAAATTTTCCGTCAATCGTTAAAGACGAATTGGCTATGCTGCAACAACGAACGGGAGCCCAAAATAACGCTGCCCCCCACATAATGCATGACACTTTGTTAGCGTGCTTTAATTGTTTCACTGTTTATAATCAATTCTGTATCCGGAAACATTTTACTTATCCGCTCAATTTCCGAGTTATCAATTTCTCCATTTAATTTCAGTATCTTGATTTTAATTTCTTTTAGTTTATCAGGTATTCGTATGCTATCAATAAAAGAAATTTCAAGATGGTATATCTCTTTTAATTCATAAATTGCATCTGGCATCTCTTTTACTCTAATGGATATGCCTGAATCCGCTTGCTTTTTAAATTGGTACTTTAACCCGATACTTTCAACGTCCTTTTTTCTAATCATCCAACCAATCTTTGGTGTCAAAGTGAAATCCTTAGAATTTTGCTCTAATCCAATGAATCCTGCCCAGAGTTCTATAGGAGTTGTTTTTGCTGTACCACCAGATAATTCTATATACTTTAAGTCAACCTTTACAATCTCTTCCGGCAAATTGTCGCTTCCTTCTAATTGTTTTAAATTATTTCGTTTACCATCTTTGTCGTATGGGAAAAATTTAACAATCCAACCATCTATTATTTTTGGAGCACCATATTTTTCCTGAGAATGATATTTAAACATATTCCTCCAAAAATCTTTATCTATATCTCCTTTGGATGTTTTTATAAATTCTTTTAAAATTGGTTCGAGTTCATTTGTCCACCATTTTATATCATATTCTCCTAATTTTTTAGTCTTATCATAAATTTTTTGCCAATCCTCAGGTGTTCCTTTTAACGTAATTTCTGGAATTCCACAAACAACTCGTATGACAACAAACTCAAAATAAGGCTCCATCGCTTCCATTAGTGTTATTTCTGATGCAACCTTTTCAATCGCCGTCGTAGTAGAGAAGTCTGAAGATAAAATATTAATAAGTTCCTCTCCTATATGATTGGCAATCTGAGTTGTAAATTGAGGAAAAATATCCTCCCAATCTTTTGAATTTTCCGAACCATTGAGCAAATCTTTATTTGATTTAACTACTAAAGTTAACTTACCATCAAAATCAATAAAGTCCTTTCGTAATAATTCTGAGTTAGTATTAACGTGTCTTGCAAATCCTTGACTTATTAATAGCCAAATCATATCAGGAGATAGTACAAATGGTCTGTGGTCGGCATAAGCATGATACATTCCATTAAAGAACGAATGATATCCCATAGCAACTAATTTGTCAGGTGCTTTACTTTTTGCAATAATGTTGTATGGAAAACCAAGGCTATTTTTTTCGACTTGATAAAGAGACATACTTAAATCAGATAATATCAAATGTTTATAAACCTTATCATAGTCTGTTGTAAATAATACTTTTTCAGGTTTTGATAGTTCCTCTATTTGAAATTTTATTTGATTTTGTGCAAATACATTTATCGTAATAATAAGTAGTATAACCGTTTTTAGTAATGTTTTCATTTTGTTGTATTTTGGTTATTTCGATGTTTTTTTATGCACTCTACCAACTGAATAAATTCAGAACGATAACCCTCGTCGTCCTCTCCTTTGGCTCCTTTTGCCAAAGTCAGAATTGACTCAATCGTCGTATTCCCTTTGAATTCTGAATTTCGAAGCAACATTCCGAAAGAAGCCACCGCAGCCGAAAACCTAAAATTTTCCGATGTGTTTTTTGAAACATTGTCTTGAACAGGTTGCTCCAGCAGTTTACTTTTATTGCCCTTCGGATCTTTATACCGTAGCTTTAAAGTGAGTAATTCGTTTCTGAATCTATCCGATGATGGACTTGGGTTTTGATATTTCAACGCATCGACCGAAGGAGTTTCACTCTTCGAACCAACCGGAACGATTTCGTACAAAGCTGTAACCGTGTGACCCGCACCCATTTCTCCTGCATCTTTTTTGTCGTCATTAAAATCTTCGTCATTCAGGAGGCGATTTTCATAACCCAGTAAACGGTACGATTTCACAAGTTTCGGGTTAAATTCCAATTGAAACTTTACATCTTTGGCAATGGTGAACAATGTTCCGCCAAATTCGGAAATAAATACCTTTCGGGCTTCCTGAATATTGTCGATGTACGAATAATTTCCGTTTCCTTTATCGGCGATGGTTTCCATTTTATCGTCTTTGATATTTCCGGAGCCAAAACCAAGTACCGACATGAAAATTCCGCTTTCACGTTCTTTCTCAACCAGTCGTTCCATTTCCGAAGTACTTGAAACACCCACGTTAAAATCGCCGTCGGTGGCCAGAATGATGCGGTTATTCCCATTTTCAATAAAATTTTCGTGTGCCAGTTTATAGGCCAGTTTCAGACCTTCGCCTCCTGCTGTTGAACCTCCGGCATTCAGATTTTCAATCGATTCCATTATCTTTCGTTTCTCATTTCCGGGAGTGGAATCCAGAACTTTTCCGGCAGCTCCGGCATAAACCACAATCGAAACACGGTCTTCAGCGCGTAATTCATCCACCAGCATTGCAAATGCGCGTTTTAACAACGGAAGTTTGTCGGGCGACGACATTGAACCCGAAACATCAATCAGAAAAATGAGGTTCGAAGCTGGCAGTTCGCTTTTATCGATGTCTTTCCCTTTTAAGTCTACCCGCAATAAATTGTGACTTTCATTCCAGGGACATTTTCCGAGTTCAGTGGTCACGCTAAACGGGTGTTCTCCGTTAGTTTCAGGATAATCGTATTTAAAGTAGTTAATCATTTCTTCGATCCTGACCGCGTCAACAGGCGGAAGTTGCCCCTCGTTGATGTACCGGCGGATGTTTGAATAGGAAGCATTGTCAACGTCGATGGAAAAGGTGGAAAGAGGGTTTGCCTGAGCGTCCTTAAACCCGTTTTCGTGGATGGTTGAGTAATTTTCAGTGTTCCAGTCAGGGGCAGCCATGTAAAAGACATTGGGTTGCGCTTCAGCTTTATGGTTCATCATTGAAACTCCCCTAATCCGGATATTTTTCTGCACTCCGTAACCAACAGTAACAACTTCTTCCAAAACCATTTTTGAAGCTTTTAAAACAACATTAATTTGATCTTCTGAGCCAATTTTTACTTTTCTTGTGTCCATCCCGACGAAGGAAAAGGCCAGAATCTTATCTTCTGGCTGTACTTGGATCTTGTAAAATCCCTGAATGTCGGTAACTGTTCCCTTGTTGGTGTTTTCAATCAAAACGGTAACTCCGGGCAACACAACTCCGGATTCATCCCGCACTGTTCCTTTAATTTCTCTTGCCGAAGCAAATGCAGTAAATCCAATTGCAGCAATTAAAACAATGATTAATTTTTTCATGATACGTGTTTTAAAGTTATTTTCAATTACAGGATGCACGACTTAATCATATTCCATAAAAAAGATCAACTTTTTTTCGATTGAAAATCGGAACACCCGGGTGCGGAGATTTCTAATCTCCGGTTTAGCATTGCAGAAAAGCAGAACTGTCATTTTAGTGTGTGAGTAGCTGTTAAGATTAGGTGAAATTTTATGTGGTATTTGATTGCGATTACAAATCGCAACACCCAACACCCGGGTGCGGAGATTTCTAATCTCCAGTTTAGCATTGCAGAAAAGCAGAACTGTCATTTTAGTGTTTGAGTAGTTGTTGAGATTAGGTGAAATTTTATGTGGTATTTGATTGCGATTGAAAATCGCAACACCTAACACCAGGGTGCGGAGATTTCTAATCTCCGACATCTATACCGTGATAAACAGAAATATTACTATTGAATATTCTTAAAGAAGTTGTATCTTATGGTTTTAAAATCAATTTTTTATGGAGAAGAAAGAAGCGTACAAAAATATTCTCCCTCACTTCCAGCAATCTGGGCAAGCTTATTTTGTGACATGGGTATTAAGAGATGCTATCCCTCGCAAAGCATTATACCGATATACACAAAAGCTCGACCTGTTGAAGTCTCAAATGGAGCCTTACAAAAACCAAAATCCGAAAAATGAGATCTTCGATGAATTAAAACTCCAATACAATTTAACCCGAAAGAAATATATAAAGGCATACGACGACCTATTGGCTATAAGTGAAAATACAACAATCGATTTATCGAAACCTGAAAACCTAAAAATATTGCTTGGAGCTATTTACTATTGGGAAGGTAAAAAGGTTAAAAGTTATGCATGTTGCATTATTCCCAATCATATACATTGGGTTTTTGAAGTTCTGAAAAACGATGAAGAAGGAAATTCTATTTATTTGCAGGATATTTTACAGTCGGTGAAAAGGCATTCGGCCCGTGAAATTAATAAAGGAGAAGGAAGAACTGGATCGTTGTGGCAAAAGGAAAGTTTTGATACGACGATTCGGGATGAGAAACATTTACATTATGCTGTTGAATACACTTTAAATAACCCTGTTGCTGCCGGATTGACTACAATTAGGGAGAATTGGCCGGGAAACATCTTATTCGGTAATTATTAGTATAAACGGTGCTTCATTGCGATTGAAAATCGCAACACCCGGGTGCGGAGATTTCTAATCTCCGGTTTAGCATTGCAGAAAGGTAGAACTGTCATTTCAGTGTTTGAGTAGCTGTTGAGATTAGGTGTTAATTGCGATTGAAAATCGCAACACCCTATTGTGGCTTAGGAGAAACTGTGATTATAAATTTTAGCAATCAAAATTGATGTATTTTTAGGCTGAATTCGAAAACCATGCAACTCATTCCGTTTCGCAGAAAGAAAAAGGAACAATCCGATGAAAATTTACTTGCGGATTACCTCAAATACAGGGATATGGAAATCCTTGGAGAGTTGTATGCGCGATACATGCATCTGGTTTACGGGGTTTGTCTGAAATACCTGAAAGAGCGTGAGAAATCGAAAGATGAAGTCATCCAGTTGTTTGAAAAGCTGGTTATTGAAATTGACAAACACGAAATCCGTAATTTTAAAAACTGGTTGTTTGTTGTGGCAAAGAATCATTGCCTGATGAAATTGCGTAAAACCAGCGTCGGGCAAGTTATTTCGATTGCTGATGAAAATGAGATGGCCGGTTTTATGGAAAAGAGCACTGAAATGCATCCTGTTGACAGAGAGCCTGAAGAGCGGGAAGAAGAGGCTTTGAGAGACTGCATCGAACGATTAAAGCACGAGCAAAGAGCATGTATCGGGTTGTTTTATTTCGAAGATAAAAGCTACCGCGAAATTTGCTCCGAATTGAATTTTGATGAGAATAAAGTGAAAAGTTTCATTCAGAACGGTAAACGAAATTTGAAGATTTGCATGGAAAGCAAAAATGAAAGCGAATAAAAAACATATTGGCAAAGAAGACTTTCAGCGTTATCTGGATAACCAGATGACTGACGCTGAACGGAACTCTTTTGAACGGGAGTTGCAAAAAAATCAGTTTGAAGCTGAAGCGCTGGAAGGTTTTCAGCACATTTCAACGGCGGAACTGCAAAAAGACTTAAAGGACATTTCCGGAAAAATCAGTTCAGGCAAAAAGAAAAATAATACCCGCTATTGGGCGGCTGCCGCCACATTCCTGGTGCTGATTTCTACAGGCGTTATCTGGTTTCAGTTGAAAGAAAAATCATTGTTTCCGGAGATGGCAGAAACAAAATCCATTCAAAACGAAGAAATTAAAACGCCAAAAACTGAAACGCAAAATCAGGAATTGAACAAACCAACCGAGGAAAAAAATAAAGTCGAAACCCTTGAAATATCAGACGAACCTACTGCAAAAAAAGCTGTAAAAAAACAAGTTGGCACTTTGCCGGTTGCCGATCAGAAGAAAAATGAAGAAGCCGAAATGGAAAAATCGGTTCAGTTTGCTGTGGTGAACGAGCCAAAGCAGGAAGAAAAAGCCTTGGTCGAATCCAAAGTGGCAGCGTCGCCAAAGCCCGAAATCAGGATACGCGGGGTGAGTTCGTTGAAGGAAAACCGAAAAACAGGAACTGGTGCACCTTCCGGTCAATTGGTGGTTGGTGATACAAAAATTGTTTGGGGGAAAGTTATTTCTCTCAATGACAGTCTGCCGATTCCTGGTGTTACGATTATGGAAAAAGGCACATCAAACGGTACTGTTTCTGATCTGGATGGTCATTTCATTGTGAAGCTGACCAACACCAACGACAGTGTTTTGGTCGCCAGCTTTATTGGAATGGAAAAGAAAGAGTTTTATCCTGCCCGCGACTCAAGCCTGGTTATCGGACTGGAACCATCGGCGCTTGCATTAGACGAGGTGGTTACCGTTGGATACGGTGTGAGAAAGCAAGTTTATGCCGATGAAAGTATAAAAAATGCTCAACCCAAAAACAGTATGAGCAAATTCCGGAAATACATGGATGAACAAGCCATCTTGCCCAATAGTTTTGCAGAAAAAAGAGTCGTTGTAAAAGTTGCATTGCATTTAAATGCAAAAGGAGAAATTATTTCTGTCGGGAATAAAAACAACTCCGACTCCACTGTTTTTGAATTGGCAAAACAAATTATCCTGAACGGTCCGGCATGGGATTCTGAAACCATAAACGGAACCCCTGTGGAATCGGACATTAGCTTGAGAATCGTTTTCAGGAAAGAAAAGTAAAACAAATCCTATCCATGCGGATTTGTTTTACTTTTTCTTCAGATATTAAGCTTTTTGTTCATGGTGAAGTTTTTATCCGGTAATTTCAATTCAAAAAGTTATCATCAGTACCTTTGTGCCGAAAACAATAAATATTTGAATATGATATACATGGCCGACACAGCGAACCTCGACGAACTCAGGGAGCTGTATTCTTTTTTTCCGCTGGAAGGAGTTACAACCAATCCGACAATTCTAAATAATTCAGGATTAAAACTTTCTGTTGCCATCGAAGGCATTCAGGAATTGGTAGGAACCGGAATGGTGCACGTGCAAATGATTTCTGCGGAAACTGAAGACATGGTACGCGAAGCCAAAAAGTACCGTAGTTATTTCGATTTTGGAGATAATTTTTATGCCAAAATACCGGTTACAGCGAATGGTTACCGGGCCATGCGAATCCTGAAAGATGCCGGGATAAATGTTACTGCAACGGCCATATTTACTCAGCAACAGGCTTTGGTGGCCATGAAAGCCGGTGCCGATTTTGTCGCACCGTATGTCAGCCGTCTCGACAACATCTCGTCGCATGGTATTGAAGTGGTGAGTGATATTGTGCAGAATATTTTTGAGTATGGATTGCATGGAAAAGTGTTGGCAGCCAGTTTCAAAACGGTCGACCAGATTTACCGTGTCAGCATGGCCGGGTCGCATTCGGCAACCATTGGTACTGAATTGCTGCACCAGTTAATCAAGCACCCGATGACCGATATTGGCGTGAAGCAATTTGAAATTGACGCCGAAGGTTTGTACGACATCGAATTTTAGGAATTATCGACAAAAGAGTATAACGAAAAATGTATAGTGACAGGAATTTCATCCTTTTTTGAGGGATGGAATCCCTATTTTTTTTTAGCTTGGTTTTGGATTTTTACAAAGCGGTCTTTTCATTCTGAAATAACTATTCCTCAAAATTTAATTTCATTTTTCAGGCGATGAATTGAACTTTTTTTATCTTCGTGCGCTTATTGTATTAAAGTATATAGATTATTAGATATGAAACAATTCTTTTTAGCTTTATTTATGGTGTTGGCATTTGTTTCCGGAACTAAAGCCCAAGCCGTACAGGACGTTGACGCCGTTAAATTCAAGAGTTTAATTTCTCCGGACGCACTTTTGCTCGACGTTCGGACACCAGGTGAATATACACGTGGCCATATTGCCGGATCAACAAACATTAATATTGCAGATCCGGCGTTTCCATCGAGAATTGGTTTGCTGCAAAAAGACAAAACTATTTTGGTTTATTGTCTTTCGGGAAGCCGGAGCGATGCTGCCGCAGCCTACATGAGCCGTCAGGGTTTTAAGAAAATTTACACGCTTTACCGTGGAATTATGACTTGGAGCAATGCTGGTTTTCCGCTTGAGCAAAGCTCTCAAACGATTGCAAGCGCTGCCACAAGTTATACCCCACAGAGTTTCGAAAAATTACTGAAGGAGAATAAACTGGTGTTGATTGATTTTAATGCAGTTTGGTGTGCACCCTGCAAGCAAATGATTCCGGTAGTGGACAAGGTTTCGGCTGATTTCAAGGGAAAAGCCAGAGTTGAGAAAGTTGATGTTGAGGCCAATAAAGCTCTTACTACGGCTTATCAGGTGCAGTCCATTCCCGGGTTTGTCCTGTTTAAAGATGGTAAAAAAGTTTGGAGCTACAGCGGAATTATCAGTTACAATGACCTTTCCGGAGTGATTAAAAAATATTTGTAGTCAGTGGGTTTGAAGGGGGATTCATATCCTTAAAATTAAAGGGCTTTCCGATGGGAGGTCCTTTTTTTTGCGTTATCCGTCAGCTAAAGCTGACGACAAAGGATATCGGATCAATTCGCAGCGCTATCCTTTGCCGTTCTATAAGTGAACGGCTTAAGCAGTTTTCTTTACCCCTTTCCGGCTGATGAGGTAAACACCCGCCAGAATAATACACATGCACAAAAGATGGAATAGGATTACTTTTTCGCCGTCGATCACACCCCAAACGATGGCAAAAATCGGAATAATGTAAGTAACCGACGAGGCAGCAACAGCCGAAGCATAGCGAATAAGCGTGTTCATGAGCAGCATGGCGGTCGCCGTTCCAACAATGGCCAGGGTTGCCAGCGCGAGTAAATGAACGGGCCAGTCTTCGCTTGCAAATACCGGTTCGAAACTGGAGGTTAATAAATAGGCCAAAGCCACAGGCCCAATAAACAGGAACGACAAAGATGTAATTTGGATTCCGTTCAGATGGGTTAGTTTGGATTTGATCTGGTTGATGCTGGTCGCATACAGAATAGTTGCCAATACGATGTAAAAGGCATAACTGTTTATCGTTCCGAAGTGAAAACCCTCACCGGCCAGAATCAGTCCGGTTGCACCAGTTAGTCCCAAAAGCAAACCCAGCGCCTGGCTCCAGCGAAACGCCGTTTTGTGAAAGAGCAACCCAACAATCAGCGTGAAAACCGGCGTAAGCGAATTGAGCATTCCGGCCAGCGAACTGTTTATTTGTGTTTCGGCCTTCATAAACAGAAAAGCCGGGAAAAAACTACCGATAAAACCCGCAACCAGTAAACTGGGCAAATCTTTTCGCCGGAGCTTTTTGAGGTTTCTGAGCGACATCGGGAGCAGAGCCAGCGAAGCCAGTAAAATGCGCAGGGCGCCTGCCTGCTCCGGACTGAAACTCATCAAGCCGATTTTCATCAGGATAAACGAACTGCCCCACACAAAGGCCAGCAACATTAAAATGCCAAACTGAAACGAGCGTTTTTCCCAGATCATAGACGGAGATTTTGAGGGGCGAAAGATAATGGAAAAGTTTGTGAACGGGACGTTTTAACCACAGAGAACACAGAGTTTAAACAGAGATAAAGAAGGGTTGAATTGCCGAAATGAAAAGTCAATGAGGTTCTTCCTGTTTGAATAACCTTATTTTTTGTTTGGCAACCTTAGTAACCTGAGTTCGATATAAAAGTATCTAAAAATCAGAGAAATGATTAGATATACTTTAGTAGGCTGCCCCCTAATCCCCCAAACGGGGGACTTTTCATCCTGCAAGTTCTGAATGTATGCTCTTTATAGGACACTTTTTCAGAATTTTCGTTGACCAAACTCCCTTCCCTTTATTGGGAAAGGGTTGGGGAAGGGGCAATAAAGAGTTTTACTCATAAAAATTGAGACCGTATCTTCTATCGAACTCACCTTAGTAGAAATGTGTGTATCCACCATTTTAACCAACCTTATTTACCTTCGTTTTTTTACGAATTGCCTTGCACAAAGGCCAGCAACAACAAAATGCTAAACTGAAACGAGCGTTTCCCGGATCATAGACGGAGATTTTGAGGGACGAAAGTTTATGGATACTAACTTATTTTTTAAATTTTCTCTTTCAGAGCTTTTAGCTTTTCCTTTAAATTTACAACATAGTCAATCCGATCTTTTTTTAATTCTGCCGTTGGATAATTGTCGTAGTTATCAAATTTCACTTTGGTATATTCAAGCGATTCGATGATGAAGTCAAGTTCTTCTTTCGTAATTTCTAAATTCATTATTTTAATCTTTTAGTGTATAGTCACGATCAAACCCATTTCTTGATAGATAGAGCATAAATTTTTGTAAGGCATCAGTTGAGTATGGCTCTTTTAATCGCTTTATTCGTTTTATCCCAAAATTAAATTCATTAGTCATTCTATTAAATGGCTTTGGAGGTAATCCCTTTAATGCAGAGTTCAGAGTTATTGTAGGTTTTAATACTGACTCCAATTGATTCATTTTGTGGGCTGAAGCTTAGTACATGACAAAAATATAAATAGCTGGTTGTCAGCAAAATAAGTATTAGAATATTTGTTTAAAACCCTGAATGTCATTATCTTACAAGGGATTACCACATCACTTAGTAGGAAATATGACACCCAGGATAGATGCTAAAAGTAGTGAATTTGTTTCCATTTTCCATAAGCAATCAGGTTGGAATTTGGCAAGAGTAAAGTTCTTTGTTTTCATGATCAGTGCACTATGTAAGGTGCAAACAGTTGGTTTTGAGAAGTTGGCTACAGCTTTTGATAGTAATGCCAGTACTAGTTCCTCTCTGAGGAGAATACAGCGGTTTATGGCTGAATATCTACTTGATCCAGATTTGATAGCCAAATTGATATTCAGACTATTACCCCACAAACCACCTTTCCGTCTGGCAATGGATAGGACAAATTGGAAGTTTGGACAGCAGAATATCAACGTATTGGTAATTGCAGTTGTTTATCATGGAGTTGCTTTTCCACTGTTGTTTAAGTTGTTGCCCAAGTTTGGTAATTCAAACACCAATGAACGCATTGAATTGATTGAACGGTTTATCCGTCTTTTTGGATCTGCTTCGTTGGATTGTTTGACCGCAGATCGGGAGTTTGTTGGAGAACGATGGATCAAGTATCTGAATGAGAACCGGATTCGTTACTATATCCGCATCCGCGAGAACTTTTGGGTACTTCAACCTCACAATGGCAAAAGAGTTAAAGCCAGTTGGCTGTTTGCCGATTTGCCGCTAAATAGTTGCCGGGTGAACCACCGTATTATTTATCATTTATCTGAACGATCAACTGTGTTATCTGTCAGCCTCAAAAGTAAAAAATAAAGATGGAAGGCCTGAATTACAGATTATTATCTCGTTCAACAAGCCAGCAGATGCACTCAATATTTACAAAGAACGATGGCAGATTGAAACTGCTTTTAGAGCATTAAAAACAAGTGGTTTTAATATTGAAGATACACACTTGACTGAAATTGAAAGAATTGAAAAACTGTTTGCATTGGTGATAGTAGCTTTTACATGGGCATATCTAGTTGGTGATTATTTGCACAGATACATCAAACCAATCCCGATCAAGAAACATGGAAACAAAGCTAAAAGTCTATTCAAATATGGTCTAACATATATTGCAACTGTCCTTTTAAACGCTTTATTTCAAGATGATATCAATATTTATAAATTTTTGTCATGTACTTAGTGTTCAAAACAATATTTTCTACGATTAAAATCAAGCTTACAGGGTTAACAAATGTCAACCCAAATTTTTCATAAAAAAACTTTGCCGCTAAGATGAAAAAACTACTTTTGCACGATCAAATTTTTACTTACCAAATTATCCAGATATATAGATATGGAAAGTGAATCATTAATTCTCTTTTTTATAATTGCTCTGGTTCTTGTTGGCGGCGCAATTATTTTTTCTACCCTGGTTGCACCAAGATCATTTAATCCGGCAAAGTCAGAACCTTACGAGTGCGGTATTCCGACGGAAGGACCAGCATGGATCCAGTTTAATGTGGGTTATTACCTTTTTGCAATTATTTACCTGATTTTCGACGTTGAAACCGTATTTCTGTTCCCTTGGGCAGTTGTAATGAAAACAATCGGGATGAGGGCTTTTATCGAAATCATTATTTTCTTCTTCATACTTGGTCTCGGACTTTTGTATGCATGGAAAAAAGGAGCTTTGAAATGGGTGTAAAAATCAAATCAATGGAATATGAAGATTTCAACGATAATGAATCGCTGGAACTTCTGAAAACGTCAGGCAACAATTTTTTCCTGACCAGTATTGATAATTTACTGAACTGGGGTCGTTCAAACTCAGTATGGCCGCTCACTTTTGCAACCAGTTGTTGCGGAATTGAAATGATGGCTGCGGGTGCCTCGCGCCACGATTTTGCCCGCTTTGGGATTGAAGTTTACCGCGCCTCGCCACGTCAGGCCGATGTAATTGTGGTTGCCGGAACCATTGTTCACAAAATGGTACCTGTGCTAAAACGATTGTACGATCAGATGCCTGAACCAAAATATGTGATTGCTATGGGTGCATGCGCTATTTCAGGCGGACCGTTTTTCTACAATACTTATTCGGTTGTTCGTGGTGTCGATCACGTCATTCCGGTTGATGTTTATATTCCGGGATGCCCGCCACGTCCCGAAGCATTGCTTTACGGGGTGATGCAGCTTCAGCGAAAAATCAAAGGCGAATCAATTACTAACCCGGGCGAATTGCCTGATATTCTCTGAAAAAGTTCGGAGTGCATAGAGTGCGCTAAAGTGTCTAAAGTTATTAAAGAATAAGTGTAATTGAAATATTGAAAACATAATCGGAGCGTTCCTACTCCCCCTCTCTTGGAGGGGGTTGGGGGGAGGCCTAACATTAGAATATGCTTAGTAAAGAAGAACTAACAAATATCATCACAGGTTTTGCACCTGAGGCTGAATTCCCCGAAGGGAAACAGTTGCTGGAAGTAATTGTTCCGGCTGAAAACTATTTTTCGTTGGTGGAAAAACTAAAATCCGACAAGAAAACCGCTTTCGATTATCTGATTACACAAACAGCCGTTGATTTTCAAACACAGATGACTGTGGTTTGTCACTTGGAATCTACAGAATTCAGACATTTGATTGTTGTAAAATCGAATCTTACCGACCGCGAAAATCCGACTATCGATAGTTTAACCCAATTGTATCCAACTGCCGAATTTTTCGAACGCGAAATTTTCGACCTGTTTGGAATCCGGTTTAACAACCATCCGAACCTGAAACGCCTTTTTCTTGAAGACGACTATGGTTACCCGCTTCGCAAAGACTTCCGCGACGAAATAAATATGATTGAACGATAAAACCCGAACAATGAGTGAAGAAATTATAAAAGACGTGATTGTCGGGGAAAACGAGGACTATATTATCAATATGGGGCCTCAGCATCCGTCGACCCACGGAGTTTTAAGGCTCGAAGTTTGCCTGAAAGGGGAAACGGTAAAATACCTTGTTCCGCATATTGGGTATATCCATCGCGGAATTGAAAAAATGTGTGAAGCCAATACCTATCAGCAAATTATTCACCTGACCGACCGGATGGATTACCTTTCGGCTCACATGAACAACGAAGCTGTTTGTATGATTGTTGAAGATGCCATGCAGGTTGAAGTTCCGGAACGGGTAAAATATATTCGTACAATTTTGGATGAACTGAACCGTATTGCATCGCACCAGTTGTGGTGGTGTGCTTTCGGGATGGACCTTGGCGCATTGACCACCTTCTTCTATGGCTTGCGCGACAGGGAAATGATCCTCGATATTTTCGAAGAATCTTTCGGCTCACGTTTGCTTCACAGTTTCAATACTCCAGGTGGATTGATGCACGATGTGCACCCTAACTTTCCGAAACGGATTAAAGAATTCATCACCTATTTCCGAAAAAAATTACCTGAATACGATCAATTGCTAACCGGCAATGTGATTTTTCAGGAACGTGCAAAAGGAATTGGCTTGATGAGCAAAGAAACGGCCATTGCTTATGGTGTAACCGGTCCCTCCGGACGTGGCTCAGGGTTCTCTTGCGACCTCAGGAAAATTGCCCCTTATGGCGCCTACGATAAAGTTCAGTTCAACGAAATTCTGGAAACTGAAGGTGATGTTTTTGCACGTTACAAAGTTCGTATGGCCGAAATGTGGGAATCACTAAGCATTCTGGAACAGTTGGTCGACAACATTCCTGAAGGTGATTTCACTGCCAAAATGAAACCGATCATCAAACTACCTGCAGGCGAATATTTCCGGAGAGTGGAAACTGCCCGCGGCGAACTGGCTGTTTATGTGGTGAGCGACGGAAACAAAAACCCTTATCGCATGCGATTCCGGACGCCAAACTTCAGTAACCTGTTTGTGATGAATGAAATTGCTTCCGGATACAAAATTGCCGACCTGATTGCCATCAGCGGTTCGCTCGACCTTGTAATCCCTGATATTGACCGATAAATGAACACAAATATGTCATCAAACATTTTCGATTTTGCGACACTAACCGGCGCAATTCATACCTGGCTTTCAGGAATGATGTCGTCCGGATGGGTCACTTTTACTGAATTGGTTCTCGTCGGACTGGTTTTTCTTTTGCTGTATGCGCTGCTTGGACTGTTTCTGGTTTACCTCGAACGTAAGGTTTGTGCCATCATCCAGAACCGCGTTGGGCCAAACCGCGTGGGAAAATGGGGACTTTTACAGACCATTGCCGACTTGATTAAGCTTTTGTTGAAAGAGTTAATCCCGATCCGCAAATCCGATCCGCTGCTTTTCAATCTGGCACCATTTATTGTAATTATTGCCTCGTTTATGGCTATGGCTGCAATTCCTTATGCAAAAGGACTTCAGGCCATCGACTTTAACATTGGTATATTTTATATGATGGCTGTTTCATCGCTTGGCGTAGTTGGTATTTTACTGGCAGGTTGGTCGAGTAACAGTAAATATTCGCTAATTGGAGCAATCAGAAGTGGGGCACAAATTGTGAGTTACGAACTATCAGTTGGTCTGTCATTGCTTGCAATTGTGGTTTTTTCAGGAACTATGCAGCTTTCAACAATAGTTGAAAGTCAGGCAAACGGATGGTGGATTTTTAAAGGACATATTCCGGCATTCATTTCATTTGTCATTTTCCTGATTGCCAGTACCGCTGAAATCAACCGCGGACCTTTCGATTTAGCTGAAGCCGAATCGGAGTTAACCGCCGGTTTTCACACTGAATATTCAGGTATTAAATTCGCTTTTTTCTTTCTGGCCGAATATATGAACATGTTTATTGTTGCGGCTTTGGGAGCAACAGTTTTCCTCGGTGGTTGGATGCCATTTCATATCGGAACATGGGAAGGCTTTAACCAGATTATGGATTACATTCCTTCGGTAGTTTGGTTCTTCTCAAAAACATTCTTCATCATCCTGATCATCATGTGGTTTAAATGGACATTCCCTCGTTTGAGAATCGACCAGTTATTGACACTGGAATGGAAATACCTGTTACCAATCAGTTTGTTCAACATTGTATTGATTGCCTTCATCGTTCTGATGGGCTGGCATTTTTAATTAAAGACAATGAATAGTATAGCAAAATATTTTAGCGACATGTTTAAGGGAATTTCTTCGCTGTGGGCAGGAATGCGCATCACCGGGAAATACTTTTTCAGTCCAGGGGCGATTGTAACTCAGCAATATCCTGAAAACCGCGCCACCCTGAAAATGGAAGAACGGTTCAAGGGTGAGGTGACCATGCCGCACGATGAAAATAATGAGCATGCCTGCACCGGTTGCGGAATCTGCGAAATGAACTGCCCAAACGGTTCGATTGAAATTATTACCGACCGCGTACCAAATGAGGAAGGCAAATTGGTTCGCGTAATCGACAAACACATTTACCATCTTTCGATGTGTACGTTTTGTGAGCTGTGCATAAAAACATGCCCATCGAACGCACTGGCCTGGGGTCAGGAGTTCGAGCATGCGGTTTTCGATCGGAGTAAACTCACCAAAGTCTTGAACCAACCGGGTTCGAAGATTAGAAAGGAGGCCAAGTAATGAATGTATTCATGTTTTATATGTTCTCAGGAATTATCCTGATTTGTTCGCTACTGACTATCACGACCAGACAAATATTGCGGGCTGCCGTGTATCTTCTCTGCGTTCTCTTGGCAACTGCAGGTTTGTATTTTATGCTGAATTACCAGTTTATGGCAGCCGTTCAATTGACTTTGTACGCCGGAGGTATCGTTGTGCTGATCATTTTCAGTATCCTTTTAACACATCACATTTCGCACCGGTTTAAACATCCCGATATCACCAAACTGCTGATGGGAGTTGGCGCTGCTGTTGTTGGAAGCGGACTGGTTATTACAACCATCCTCTCCCACTCTTTTGAGGCCACAACGGCTCCTGAACTTAAAGTAGATATGACCGAAATTGGAACTCAACTGCTGAGCACCGGTAAAAACGGGTACGTTTTACCATTTGAGTTGATCAGTATTTTATTACTGGCTGCGATGATTGCTGCTATTGTAATTGCCAAAAAAGAAAAAAATAAAAACTCAGAAATATGATTCAGGGAATTCCACTCGAACATTTTTTAATCGTAAGCACGATCATGTTTTTTCTTGGGGTTTGCGGATTCATTATTCGCCGCAACCTGATTACCATGCTGATGGCCATTGAGCTCATCCTGAATTCGGTTAACATCAATTTCGTGGTTTTCAACCGCTACCTGTATCCCGATCAATTGCAGGGGCAGTTCTTCTCCCTGTTTATTGTGGGAATTGCTGCTGCTGAAGCATCGGTTGCCATTGCACTGATCATCAATATTTACAGAAGCCTGAATAATATTGATGTTGAAAATGTAAATGAAATGAAGTATTAAAAAGTTGGAAGACAGAAGATAGAAGTCAGAAGTTGAAAAACTCAGGAACTTTGAAACTTAGGAACTATAAAATAAAAAAAAACACAAAATAATGGCAGGATATACTTACACTGTTTTCATTCTGATGATTCCTCTGGTAGTGTTTTTAATTACCGGATTATTGGGGATGAAATGGAAACCAATTGTTTCAGGATTGATTGGAACGACCGGGATGGGAATTGCCTTCGTACTTTCGGTAATGACTGCATTGAGCTATTTCTTCGGAGGAGCCCATGGCGCTGAAGGATTTCAGTCTATTATTCCTTTCGAGATCAAATGGCTGCAATTCACCGATACCCTGATTATAAAGATGGGTATTTTGCTCGATCCGATTTCAGTCATGATGTTGGTGGTAGTGACAACCATTTCGTTTATGGTTCACATCTACAGTTTAGGTTATATGCATGGTGAAAAAGGGTTTGCGCGTTTCTATGCATTCTTGTCACTGTTTAGTTTTGCAATGCTCGGATTGGTTATTGCAACCAATATTTTTCAGATGTATATTTTCTGGGAATTGGTGGGCGTTAGTTCATTCCTCCTGATTGGATTTTATTATACCAAACCATCGGCAGTTGCAGCATCTAAAAAAGCATTTATTGTGACCCGTTTTGCCGATTTGGGTTTTCTAATTGGTATTCTGATACTTTCGTTTGTTACCGGAACCTTTGATTTTGCCAAACTGACGCAGCCAGATACAACCATTTTTGCCAGTGCAGCTTCAATGAGTTTCATGGGAGTTTCGGCGATGACCTGGGCAATGACATTAATGTTTATCGGTGGAGCCGGTAAATCGGCCATGTTTCCTTTACACATTTGGTTGCCCGATGCAATGGAAGGTCCAACACCTGTTTCTGCTTTGATTCACGCAGCAACCATGGTTGTTGCCGGTGTATTTTTAGTAGCCCGGATGTTTCCTGTTATTCATTTTCAGGCTCCTGCCACTCAGGAAATCATTGCTTATGTCGGTGGATTCACTTCGCTTTTCGCAGCGGTAATTGCAATCACACAATACGATATTAAACGGATCCTTGCTTTCTCAACCTTGTCGCAACTTGGTTACATGATGTTGAGTTTGGGTGTTTCAGGATATGGTGGCGAAGAAGGACTTGGTTACATGGCTTCCATGTTCCACCTGTTTACACACGCCATGTTTAAGGCTTTGCTTTTCCTTGGTGCCGGTTCAATCATTCATGCCGTTCACTCAAACCTGATGCAGGACATGGGCGGATTGCGGAAATATCTACCAATCACTCATATTACCTTCCTGATTGCCTGTCTGGCTATTGCCGGAATTCCACCTTTTGCAGGTTTTTTCAGTAAAGATGAAATTCTTGTTGCAGCTTTAGAGCATAACAAATTGTTGTTTGCTGTAGAATATATTGTTGCCGGACTAACCGCATTCTACATGTTCCGTTTGTATTTCAGCGTATTCTGGGGAAAAGATCAGCATTACCATCATACGCCGCACGAAAGTCCGATGACGATGGCTATTCCGTTGATGTTTCTTGCATTTATGTCAATCTTTTCCGGATTTTTACCTTTCCACGATTTGGTAACATCGGATAAAATGGGTTTCGAAACACATACTGATTTGTGGGTTGCCATTCCTTCCGTTTTAATTGGAGTACTCGGAATTGCTATGGCATGGATTCTTTATAAAAAGGAAAGCACAGTGCCAGCAAAACTGGCCAAAAGCTGGGGAATTTTATATACCGCCACTTACAACAAATTCTATTTCGACGAAATATACTTGTTTGTAACCAGGAAGATTATTTTTAACTATATCTCACGCCCGGTGGCCTGGTTCGACCGCCACATTGTTGATGGATTTATGGTTGGAATCGGTTTGGTAACTGAAAAGATATCATATCAAATCAAAGGAATGCAATCAGGACAATTGCAACATTACGCCTTTATGTTTATTGCCGGAACACTGGCATTAGCGCTTTCAATGGTGTATCTTTTAATGTAAAAGGAAGCCCCTTCTTATTCCCCAAGGGGGAAGGATTGGGATGTTGATTTATAATCCTTGTGGCCCTGAAGGGGCTAAATATCAATAACCCGGGGCGAAACCCCGGGAAAAGAAAAAGAATAAAAGTCGTCCGCTGGAAAAAGCTCAAAAAAGAGAAATAAAACTTTCGGACGAAACAAAGAATGCCTTCAGAAAGAAGGAAAAAGAGTTCAGAAGAAATTTAAAATTTATAAACAATATTCTCATGAATATTCTGACTTTACTTGTAGTAATACCGATCCTAACCATTATCGCCATCCTTTTCACTAAGGATTTGAAAGGCGCACGGATGGCTTCGGCAATCGGCATGGGTGTTCAACTCATTACAACAGCAGTACTTTTATTTATGTACTTCGCTGAACGCAAAACCGGCAACATGCACGAAATGCTGTTCACCGCTGATTACATGTGGTTTAAAAGTCTAAACATTCATTATTTCATCGGAGTCGATGGAATTGCAGTCGCCATGTTATGCCTGACTTCTATTGTAGTTTTTGCCGGAATTTTTGCTTCCTGGGAAATGGAATACCTTTCAAGGGAATTCTTTATTTCGTTGATTCTGCTGGCTACCGGTGTTTACGGGTTCTTCATTTCGCTTGACCTGTTTACCATGTTCCTTTTTTATGAAGTTGCAGTAATCCCAATGTATTTGCTGATTGGTATATGGGGAAGTGGGCCGAAAGAAAGTTCAGCGATGAAGTTGACTTTGATGCTTATGGGAGGATCTGCACTGCTAATGGTCGGAATCTTCGGAATTTATTACAATTCTGCTCCCGATGGTGGCCCGCTAACTTTCAATATTCTTGAAATTGCCAAAGTTAATATGCCTGTGGCAGCCCAACGTTTCTTTTTCCCGTTCACATTCATCGGTTTTGGAATTTTGGGCGCTTTGTTCCCCTTCCATACCTGGTCTCCCGATGGTCATGCTTCGGCGCCAACAGCGGTTTCCATGCTTCATGCCGGTGTGTTAATGAAATTGGGAGGATACGGATGTTTCCGCGTTGCGATGTTCTTAATGCCTGAAGCGGCTCAGGAAATGGCCTGGATTTTTATTATCCTGACAACCATCAGCGTCGTTTATGGTGCATTTGGAGCCATCTGGCAAACTGACCTTAAATTCATCAATGCCTACTCTTCAGTAAGCCATTGTGGTTTGGTGATTTTTGCTTTACTGATGATGAATGAAGCCGGAATGGACGGAGCAATCCTTCAAATGATTTCACATGGTTTGATGACAGCACTTTTCTTCGCCTTAATCGGAATGATTTACGGGCGAACACATACCCGCGACATCAATAAAATGGGTGGTTTGATGAAAGTTATTCCATTCCTTGCTGTTGTTTATATGATTGCAGGTTTCGCTTCTTTAGGTTTACCCGGATTAAGCGGATTCGTTGCTGAAATGACTGTTTTTGTCGGCGCTTTCCAACATCACGACATGTTCCACCGTGTGGTTACAGTGATTGTAGCATCCTCGATCGTGATCACTGCAGTTTACATTTTACGTGTGGTTGGTAAAATATTGTTGGGCCCAATTATCGACGAACATCATGAACATCTTCAGGATGCCAAATGGTTCGAAAGACTGAGTACAGTTACTTTGGTTCTGGCAGTTGCAGCGATTGGTATTGCTCCTCTTTGGTTGTCGGATACAATTATTGCAAGTTTGAAACCAATTGTTGAAAGACTGGCGATGGCATTCTAAAAAGCCAAGCCACAGCCCACTAAATCCCCCGAAGGGGGACTTGAAAAAGAAAGATAAAGAAATATCCAATATTGAATGTAAAATATCCAATATCCATCAAAGAATACAGCAATATGGAAACAAAAATAATTGGATATTCGATATTGGTTATTTATTATTGGAAATTCGGAGAAATAAGAAATAATAAAATATAACGGAGCATTCCAACTCCCCCTCCCTCGGAGGGGGTTGGGGGAGTCTTTAAATTTAGAAAATATGGATCTCGGACAATTTCTACTCATGCGACACGAATTGCTGCTCACGCTTGCAGCAGTGGCAGTTTTGATCGCGGAAGTTTCGACCAGCGAAAAAAACAAAGCACGAATCATTCCGTTTACACTCGGACTTTTCGCTTTGATAACAATAATTGGTTTTATTCCCGGACAGGAAGGAACGCTGTTTGGTGGTTCATACCAATCTAGTCAACTGACTATGTTCATGAAAAACATCCTGAATATGGCTGTACTGATTGTTTTCCTGCAAGCAGAAGGCTGGCTTAGAAAAGAAGAAAATTTAAATAAAATCAGCGAGTATTTTATTCTGACGATCTCAACACTGATTGGAATGAATTTTATGATTTCGGCAGGCGATTTCCTGATTTTCTATATTGGTCTTGAAACTGCAACTATTCCAATTGCCGGATTGGCTGCATTCGACAAATACAAAAGTCAATCGGCAGAAGCTGGTATCAAGCTGATTTTGTCTTCTGCCCTGTCATCAGGAATTTTACTGTTTGGCCTTTCGTTGATTTATGGCGCAACAGGGTCGATTTATTTTGCTGACGTTGCAGCCAAAGTTGCACCGAATGCTTTGATCGCACTTGGATTTGTGTTCTTTGTGAGCGGAATGGGTTTCAAAATATCGCTTGTACCTTTCCATTTCTGGACTGCCGATGTTTACGAAGGAGCACCCATCAATGTCACATCTTATCTTTCGGTGGTTTCGAAAGGTGCGGCAGCATTCATTTTCACGATCATTTTGTTTACCGTTTTCAAAAATATAGTTGACCTTTGGCAGCCTCTGATTTATACTTTGGCTGTTTTCACGATGACTCTGGCCAACCTGTTTGCCTTACGTCAGGATAATATCAAGCGTTTTCTGGCCTTTTCATCCATTGCACAAGCTGGGTTTATTCTGCTTGGGGTTTTGGGTGCCGGTGAACTGGGAATGACTTCAATTGTATATTTTGTTCTGGTTTATGTTTTCACCAACCTGGGAGCCTTCGGCGTGGTTGCGGCCATTCACAATGCATCGGGTGTTGAAACCATTTCAGGATATAACGGATTATACAAAACCAATCCGAAATTGAGCTTATTGATGACATTAGCTTTATTCTCTTTAGCCGGAATTCCACCAGTTGCCGGGTTCTTCGGAAAATTCTTCCTGTTCACTGCGGCTGCCGGAAGCGGATATTTTATCTTGGTTTTAATCGCTGTATTAAATGCAACCATTTCGTTGTATTACTATTTACGCGTGGTGCGGGCCATGTTTATTGAAAAGAATGATGAAGCAATTCCAACCTTCCGGAGTACAAATGCCATGCGCATTGCTTTGATTTTATGCGTTGCCGGGATTTTCATTATTGGATTTGCCAGCGATATTTTTGAATATATCCGGAGTATCAGCCAACTGTTTCTAAACTAAAAAGACAACAAAAAATGCCTCTAAATAAAGGAAAACATATTATAGAAGAAATTGACGGTGTACGCTGCTCTTTGGTCGAAAAAGGAGTATCATCAGATCGCACCGAATTCCTAAAAAAATTACTCGAATTAAACGGATACACGGTTAAAGTTGCTGCTGAAGGAGAAACTGAAACTTTCAAAATTGGTGTAACCGATTTGCTGTTTAATCCGGTGGTTGATGTATATAAACGAAGTTTAAAAAGCTTTACCGGCCACAAAGTCACCCCAGCCTACTGGCTTCAGGAATCGGATAAGGAAACCGAAGCCGAGGTTAATTATTGGACATTTAAAGGATAAAAAATGGAAAAAGGGAACAAATGCTCCCTTTTCTGTTTTATCGCGATAATCTGGTGATTTCAACTAAATATTTATCAAATTATTCCGGAGTGCAAATACAATTACCTCTATCATATTGCCCGAGCCGGTTTTTTCCATCAGTTTAGTTCTGTGTTTTTCAACTGTTCTGTCGGAAATGGAAAGTTTATCTGCTATTAGTTTTATTGGAAGTCCTTCCATTGAGAGACAAAGCACCTGATTTTCCCGGTCTGAAAAATACTCATTGTTTTGTGCTTTTATTTTCAAATTGTGCTGCTTGAAAATATTGGTTAATTGTTCTCCGAGCGAGTCAGTTACCACAACATTTTCTTTTTTTAGCACTTTCACGATATCTGAAATAAATACTTCTCCATCATTTTCCTTTCCTGTTTTTGGTATCACGAAACCAATCATCAGCGAGTATCCTGAATATTTTTCGTAAACTGAAACATAAAGCATTACTTTTTGTTTTTCTCCATTTTTTGAAAGAATAGACACGTCTTCGTGGAAAGATTTTAAGATACCTTTAGAGCATCTCTGAATCTTTTCCTGAATGGCTTTAAATGATTTGGGATCCAGTATATTTTCAAATGAATGTGTTGGAAAATGATCAGGCTCAAAACCCAGAATTTGTTTCATGGCCGGATTCGCATCAAAAATAAGGTCACCGTTAAACATGAAAATTCCATTCGGACTCAATTTGAACAAAGCTTTAAATTCGCGTTTGCCGATTTCCTTTAGCTTTCTATATTTCGAAAGTCTACGTTCGATCGAATTAATCAATCCATCGTTGTCGAATGGTTTTACAAAATAATCATCGGCGCCTAAATCCATGCCGAATCGAATGTCCTGAAGATTTGAATTTGCGGTAATAAAAATAAACGGAACCTGATCGAGGACAGAACTTTCCTTTAAAACATTGTAAACCTGATAACCATCAATCGGATCCATGTTGATGTCACACAGAATCAAATCCGGATTGTATTCAAAAGTTTTTTGAATACCAATAGCTCCATTTGGCGCAATACAAACATCGAACTCGTGTAGTTCCAGAATATTTTCAATCGTTTTTGCCAGGCGTGCGTCATCTTCAATGACCAGAATTTTAGTTTGAAGTTTCATGTGGCAGAATTATTTTTAATATGGTTCCAATATCTTGTGTACTTGCTATATAAATATTTCCTCTCAAGCTTGCAGTTAAAGCGGAAACAGCAGCCAGCCCGAGTCCGACCCCGGGTTTCCTTTTAGCATTTTCTGCCCGGTAAAACGGCTTGAAAACGGCTTCAAATTCATTTTCCGCGATTCCTATTCCTGAATCTTCAAGCAGTAGGCTCAATTGTTTTTTGTTGGCAGATATCGTGAGCAAAATATTCCCATTCGAAAATTTCAATGCGTTCGACAGAAGATTGACCAGAATATGTGCGATAAAAGATTGGTCGGAGTATATTTTTTTTATAGCAAGGATCCATTTTATTTTCACCCGTGAAAAATCCAGATTGGTTTTGGCCATCGTGTCCGATAGATTATCAACGATTGATTTTACCTGAAAAGTCGAGAACTTTGGCTTTAACCCCGATTTTATTGAAGCGTTGAGCACCTGTATTTCATCCAGAAAATGAATCAGTTCGGCAACCGAATCTTCGCACATCGAAATACTTTCATTTTTAATTTCTTCTTTGGCAAAAGAACCGAATTCCTTAAATAGCTGAATGTTGGATTTTAGGACAGAAACTGGAGTGCGTAATTCATGAGAAATCGTACCAATCATCTGGGCATATCCTGTTTCGACTGGATTTGTATGTGAGATTAATCTAAAATCGGCTGATTTCAGGTATTGATCAGGTATGGTTTTTAAAGCGTTCATTTTATTTTACTGAAAATCGTGGTAAATAAAATGTTCTGCAAAATGAATTTAAAAATTGTAATAAATTTTAACTATTTGCTTTCCTTTCTCTCGCTTCAGTCTCCTTCTGCTGACAAATATTATATGTTTTGTTCATATACAGAGCGCTCAAATGTAGTTAAACTTATTGTTATTCATTCAATTTGTATATTAAAAAGCACGAAAGCGCTTTCAAACCTCACGAACTCCCAATTTTTCCCACCAAGAGATTATTTCTTCTGAATATTTTAACTTGTCTATTTCTGAATCTGAATGGTGATGCCCAGCGTAACATTGGTAAAAGCACTTGAGATTTTATGTTTTTAGTTGGTTTGTTTGATTTTCGTAAAACGAACTCGTTCCTAAATTAATATGCAAAAAAGGCCATCCTTTTCAGGATAGCCTTTGACTATTTAATTTGAACTTTATCGTTATTTTGCGTAGCTAATCGCTCTCATTTCACGGATAACCGTAATCTTAATTTGTCCCGGATAAGTCATCTCATCCTGAATGCGTTTCGCGATATCGAACGATAATTGTTCTGATTCTTTGTCTCCGATCTTGTCACTACCGACAATAACCCTCAATTCACGTCCGGCCTGAATGGCATACGTTTTCAAAACGCCGGGGTAGGAGAGTGCAAGTTCTTCCAGCGTTTTCAACCGTTTGATGTACGATTCAACAACTTCGCGGCGGGCACCAGGACGAGCGCCTGAAATGGCGTCGCAAACCTGTACAATTGGTGCAAGCAATGTGGTCATTTCCACCTCATCGTGGTGAGCTCCAATGGCATTGCAAATGTCTGGCTTTTCCTTGAAACGTTCGGCCAGTTTCATACCCAGAACTGCATGTGGCAATTCCGGTTCATCATCCGGCACTTTACCAATATCGTGTAAAAGTCCGGCGCGTTTGGCTGCTTTGGCATTCAGACCAAGTTCTGTAGCCATAATGGCACATAGGTTAGCAACTTCGCGCGAGTGTTGCAAAAGGTTTTGTCCGTACGACGAACGATATTTCATTTTACCAATCAGGCGGATCAATTCAGGATGTAATCCGTGAATTCCGAGGTCAATTGTGGTACGTTTTCCGGTTTCAATGATTTCTTCTTCCACCTGTTTACGTACTTTTTCAACAACTTCTTCAATACGTGCCGGATGAATTCGGCCATCGGTAACCAGTTGATGCAAGGCCAAGCGGGCAATTTCGCGGCGTACCGGGTCGAATCCTGAAAGTACAATGGCTTCCGGAGTATCATCCACAATAATTTCTATTCCGGTTGCAGCTTCCAATGCACGGATATTACGTCCTTCGCGGCCAATGATTCGACCTTTAATTTCATCACTTTCGATGTGAAAAATAGTCACCGAATTTTCGATGGCAGTTTCAGTAGCAACGCGCTGAATGGTTTTTACAACTACCTTTTTAGCTTCTTTATTGGCAGAAAGCTTGGCCTCTTCCATGATCTCATTGATGTAAGACATGGCTTCAGTTTTTGCTTCGTTTTTTAGTGATTCTACCAATTGAGTTTTTGCTTCTTCAGCCGAAAGGCCGGAAAGAATTTCAAGTTTTTCCAGGTGCTGGCGGTGCAGGTTTTCAACTTCGTGTTCCTTTTTTTCAAGTAGTTCCAGTTGATTGTTCAGATTTTCACGAATCACATCAACTTCATGTTTCGAAGTTTCAAAATCTTTAATCTGACGATTTAATTCGTCGCGTCGTTGATTTAAACCAGTTTCACGCTGTTTTAGCTTTGATTCAAAATTATTTACCTTGCTGTTTCTTTCGTTGATGTATTCCTCGTGTTCAGATTTTAGCTGAAGGAATTTTTCTTTAGCCTGTAAGATTTTATCTTTTTTAATAACCTCTCCTTCGGCTACAGCCTCAGTAACAATTTTCTTTTTTTTACTCTTCAGGGCTTTGTCCCATAGAAAATAAGAGAGGATACTTCCGCCCAAAAAGCCAGATATGGCATATATTATCTCCATTTGTTATTAATTAAACTTGTTTACACTAATAACCCGCATTTTTAATTTAAACGCCGGGAATCCAATAGAATTCCGGAATTTAAATAAAAAATGCGGGTTTTTGATTATATGATAAAATTTATTCCCTCAATGACAAATAATCGCCCAAATCTTCGTCGAGTTTTTTCAACTCATCAAACAGTGGCGACTGATCTACTTTTTCTTCAAGTTCAATATTTTTAACTACGAACTGAAAAGCGGCCATCGCAATGAAATCCTGCGGATCGCTATTGACGTACTTTTGACGGTACTGAAGAACTATATCGTTTATTATCTTAGCAGCTTTCCTGTATTTTTCCTCGTTATCCTTATCAACTTTCAGGGGGTAATTTCGCCCGTCGATTTTAATATTTATGGAAAGCTTCTCTGTCATTTATCAGTGTATTACTGGTTTAAAAGAGCAATACATTTATCAATTTCCCGCACCAATTTTTGAATCCTGTTTTTTGCATCTTTGTTTTCATCTTCCGATGCAACCAACATCCTGGCTAATTTTAAATTCTCATATTTCTGCTCAAGTATTCGATTTTCCTGCTGAAGTTTAACAATAGTTTCTTCCAGGTCTCCAGCCTTTTGCAAGAGCTGGTTTTTTTCCTGTTTTAATGCTTCGTGTTTCGCAATAATCTGCTTAACCTTAAACTTGAAGTCCATCAGTAAATTTTTCTCCAGATCAGTCATTTCGCTTCACTTTCACACGGAAATATTTTTATTCAGTAATTTAAAAGAGCAATATTTAAGACAATCTTATTAAAATAGGATTGTTTTGTCGACAAAATTAACATTTTTGGCCAATACATGAAATCTGCATGATATTATTTCGTTTTAATCCCACTGCTGAGAAAAGAGCGGCAATTCCATAAGTTTTATAAATTCGCAATTCAAACGAAATAACATGACACGTTTTCTGAATAGTCTTCTTCTAATTTTCCTGATATTGCGGGCTTCAGGGCAATCTTCCGATCATATAGATCCGAATTATTTTGATGCACCTGTTAAAATCCCAATTTTTCTGGCCGGAAATTTTGCTGAACTCAGGCCGAATCACTTTCATGGAGGAATTGATATCAAAACTCAGGGCAGGACTGGGATTTCGGTCTATGCCGCTGCCGAAGGATATATTTCGCGAATTGTGCTTTCGCCAACAGGTTACGGAAGAGCATTGTATATCAATCATCCAAACGGAACCACCACAGTTTATGGCCATTTACAAAGTTTCGTAAAACCAATTGACGATTATATCCGGACGATTCAGTATGAGAAGGAAACTTTTGCGATCGACCAGGCTGTTCCTGAGGGAATGCTGCCGGTGAAAAAAGGCGGGTTAATTGCAAAAAGTGGAAATGCAGGCAGTTCGGCAGGCCCGCATTTGCACTTCGAAATACGACGGACGAAAGAAGAAGTCATGCTGAATCCACTATTGTTTCATTTGCCGGTAAATGATAAAACGAAACCATCGATTCAGGCGCTGATGGTTTACCCATTGTCTGACGACGCTTGTGTCTCGGGAAAACAGTCGCCGCAAAGGTTTTATGTTATTCCGGGCGCAAAGGGATATCAATTGAAAGTAAACCAGACTATTCCAGTATTTGGGAAAATCGGTTTTGGAGTGAAAACGGTTGATTTACTCGACGGTAGCCCGAACAAATGTGCCATATATTCAATCAGGCTTTTGGTCGATAAAAAGCTGATTTATTCATTCAAAATGGACGAAGTTGCCATAGTGCAGTCGAAGTATGTTAATTCGCACATGGACTACTCGTATGCCGTCCGTTCAGGACAAAGACTTTACCGTACCTGGCTCGAACCCGGCAATAAACTTAACGTATACGATGCCGTTGTTGAACGGGGAATTTTAACCGAAACCGATGAGCAAATTCATCATGTCACCTATGAAATTTCGGATGTTTACGGAAATTCAACAAGCTTGTCGTTTGCCATCCAATCCAGGGAAATGCCCGTAAAGCAGGTTGTTCATCCGGGTGAAAAATTCAGGTACGATCGCAACAATGAAATTGACGACGACGGGATTGATTTTTCAGTTCCTGAAGGCGCATTGTACAGTGATGTTGATTTTATATATGAGAAGAAAACTAACCTTTCGAGATATTATGCGCCGGTTTTCAGGTTACACGATCCGTCGGTTGCTTTGCACGTTGCCTGTCCGTTGCGTATAAAAGCCGATGGCTTGCCTGAACGGTTTCAGGGCAAAGCAATGCTGGCACAAATTGATCCGGTTTCAGGGAGAATCTTGTCGGCTACCGGAAATTTTGAGCATGGCTGGGTTGTTGGAAATGTACGGGTGTTGGGCAATTATACTGTTGTAGTTGACACTGTTGCCCCTAAAATTATTTCGATAAGTATTGCTGAAAAGAAATTACTAAAGGATGTAAACGGTTTGAGATTCAAAGTTACCGATAACCTCTCCGGAATTGAAAAGTACCGGGGAACAATCGACGGTAAATGGGTTTTGTTTGAATATGATCTGAAAAACAATTTGATCAGTTATTCGTTTGATAAAATCAGAATGGAGTTCGGGAAAAGCCATGAATTGGTTTTTGAAGTTGTTGATTACAAAGGCAATTCGAGTACATACAAAGCTAAATTCTACAAATAATGGAAAGTTATTTCAGTATTGGCATTATGTCGGGAACTTCGCTTGATGGTCTTGATTTGGTTGCCTGCCGGTTTGAGCACAACCAGTCGTGGTCGTTCGAGGTTCTGAAAGCAGTAACTGTTCCGTATTCGCACAAATGGGTGAATAAACTTTCTGAAGCCGCCGGACTGAATGCCATCGATTTTGCTCTTTTGAATAATGAATATGGCCGTTTTATTGGCAAACAGGTGGCTTCCTTTTGTTCCGATCTACCGCAAAAACCTGATTTTGTTTCATCGCACGGACACACAATTTTTCATCAGCCGCTCAACCGGCTAACTGTCCAGATCGGAAGCGGAGCTTTTATTGCAGCATATTCAGGACTCCCAACTGTGTGTGATTTCCGATCGCTTGATATGGCTTTAAAAGGGCAAGGCGCTCCATTGGTTCCTATTGGCGATGAACTTTTGTTTGGCGATTACGAACTTTGCCTGAATCTGGGCGGAATTGCCAATGTTTCGTTTCGGGAAGACGGTGAACGCAAAGCTTTCGACATTTGTCCGGCAAATATGGCCTTTAATCATTTCATCAAAGAGCTGGGTTACGAATACGATCTCGACGGAAATCTGGGTCGAACCGGTGAAGTTCAGGAAGAATTGCTTGGGCTTTTAAACGGACTAGAATATTACAAACAAACCGGACCAAAATCCCTGGGACGTGAATGGTTCGAGAACGATTTTCTTCAGTTGATTCGTTCGTTTCAGCTTTATCCGGCCGATATTCTCCGGACGCTTTACGAGCATGTTTCTGACCAGTTAGCCAATGCGGTCGATCATTTTCCCAAAGGTCAAATTCTGATTACCGGTGGCGGAGCGCACAATGTTTTCCTGATCGAGCTTTTCAGCGAAAAAACAAAACACAAAACCAGTGTTCCTTCCGCACAAATTATCGATTTTAAAGAAGCTATTATTTTTGCTTTTCTTGGCGTACTGCGTAAAAGAGAAGAAATTAACTGTTTAAAATCGGTTACCGGCTCGGATCACGATCATTCAGGTGGCGCAATTTATCTTCCCTGAAAAAAAAGAACCTTTACCTTTTTTCAATTCAGGAAAGATCGAAATAGGTCTGAGTTTATGTCGATTCGAATGTTTCTTTGTTCATTATCAGTTACTTATACTTAAAATTGTTGCTGATTTCAAAGACAAAAAAAGTAGTATATTTGCCGCCTGTAAATTTAAAACACAACAAATGAAAGCATACGTATTTCCAGGACAAGGTGCTCAATACCCGGGAATGGGTAAAGATTTGTACGAAAAATCGCCTTTGGCCAAAGAGTTGTTCGAAAAGGCCAACGAGATTTTAGGTTTCCGGATTACAGACATCATGTTCGATGGTACCGAAGAAGATCTGAAACAGACCAAAGTAACTCAACCTGCAATCTTTTTGCATTCAGTTTTGCTGGCAAAAACTTTGGTTAATTTTCAGCCTGAAATGGTTGCCGGACATTCATTGGGCGAATTCTCGGCCCTGGTTGCCAATGGTGCCCTGAGTTTTGAAGATGGTTTGCGTTTGGTTTCAAAACGTGCACAGGCCATGCAGAAAGCCTGTGAGGTTGAACCATCAACTATGGCTGCTATCGTTGGTTGCGAAGATGAAATAGTTGAAGAAGTATGTGCATCGATTGACGAGGTTGTTGTGCCGGCCAATTACAATTGTCCCGGACAATTGGTTATTTCAGGTTCGTTTGCCGGAATTGACAAAGCCTGTGAAGCCTTGATTGCCCGTGGAGCAAAGCGCGCATTGAAACTTTCGGTTGGCGGCGCCTTCCACTCACCGCTTATGGATTCTGCCCGTGAAGAACTGGCTGCAGCCATTGAAGCTTCTCCATTCTCAACTCCGGTTTGCCCGATTTACCAGAATGTAAGCGCATCGCCAACTTCCGATCCTGAAGTGATCAAGATGAACCTGATTGCGCAATTGACAGCTCCTGTACGCTGGACTCAGACCACCAAGAATATGATTGCTGATGGCGCAACTTTATTTACCGAAATTGGTCCGGGAAAAGTGCTTCAGGGATTGATAAAAAAAGTTGACCGTAACGCGGAAGTTGCCGGTGTGCAGAGCTTCGAATAAAATTTTCAAAACAAAATATCAAGTAAAATTGCCGGTGAATTGCCGGCAATTTTTGTTCTGTCTAAAGTTCTTCGTCAATTTCAGCAGTTCCTGAAATTTTGGAACTCACTCCAAATGCCAGATTTATTCCGAACGAGACTCTTGAATATTGAATGTTTTTGTAGTTGAAAGCTTGTAATACATTGTCGGTAACCAGATAAAGGTCAGTTCCAGGGAAAAATCTCAGCCTTAATCCAAAACCAAGGTTGTCGAACCGATGTCCGGCCGTGTAACTGACCGAAGTTGAAAGCATCCGGCCAACATAGCCATTCAGTGAAAATGTGGCTGATGAAAAATTTCCGCTTTCGTAACCGACATTACGGAATAGAAAACCGGCATTCCAGTCGGGCGATAATTTATAATCGGCACCAATGAAAATTTTGACTGGAATTTTCATTTTCAGTTTGCTCAGATCTTTTACCGTCGCATTTTCGCCGTTGTACGAAATATCGTAAGCATATTTTTTCCAACCCGATTTTCCCAGATCAAGCAAACTGGCAGAGAACGACCAGATTTCGTTGAGCTGATAATTGGCTCCTAAATCAACAGCCAGCGTTGCATTCTGAAATGCTGAGCCAACATAAAGATTCTTTGCCCAGTCCGGATCGAGAAGATCTTCGTTTGTATCCAGTTGTCCGTTGCTTCCAATGGCCTGCGGGTTTATTGCAACCGGCAGCCCAATTTGCACCCGTCCATCAAATTTCGTATCGAACTCTCCCTGATCAGTTTTATCCAGTTCTGCATTTAATCTTTCGGAATAAATTCCACCGAGCGCCCCAATTATTTTTGGTGTAATTCCGACGGTCAGTTTGGTGCCAATTGTTCTGGCATAAGTAATCGAAAGCTGCGAAAAGGTATTCATGCGCACATTCATTCCATTGATTGCCAATGGCATTTTGTTGGCAATTTTTTCATTGTCTTCAAGTAAATAAACTATATCAGCAGGAGCCGTTAAATCGATAAAATTCCGAACAGCAAAACCCATTGAAAAGTATCCGTTGTTCTTCAGGCTGAATCCAAAATTTAAGAGATTTGTTCTCAATTCGCCTGTTGTTTTGTTGTAATCGCCAATCGAATTCACAAATTCATTAGGATTGTAATTTGCATTGTCAAGGTTATCAGAGAAATCGAGAAACTGTCCAAGGTTAAATCCTGAATTGTTCAGTTCGACCTGATGATTACCTATAATAGGAAGTTCAAGAAAAAAGCCCACTTTAGGAATTAGTGCCGGATTGTACAGTTGAATTTGTGGCAGGCGATCCATGTAATACAAGGTCATTTGAGCCTGAATTTCTGAATTCCAAAAGCAACTTAGAACGAATGCAAAAACAAAGCAAATCTTTTTCATAGTCCCGAAATTTGGTTGGTGCTCACATTGTCAAACGAAAAAGTGATTTATTTCCGGAGAAATCAGCCGGAAATAATTCGGTTGTCAAACCAGTAATGACTCTGAAGAAACTTCCCGTTTGGCAACATCAATAACTTTAACGATGTATTTCTGCGGTTTTGCAGTTCCCCATTTGTCAACGAACATAAACGGAGTCTTAGAAATTTGTGGTTTGTACGGAATTTTGGCGACAAGTTTATCGTCGCGTAATATTTCGTAATGATCAATCCGGGCGTCGCCTGCATACGCTGTGTTCCATGTAATCAGGCTCTGGTCGTCGCCGAGTACCACCATGGGATCACGGGGTGCTGTTAATTCCTGAAATTGTTTTTGAAAATAGTTCGTTTTGCCTTCCTTCGATTTCGAGGCTAAAGTTTCGATCTTCTTTTTCTCATCTTCAGGCATTGGAGCAGGTTTAACCTGTGCGGCAATCAGATTGTGGCTAAGCTGGCAAAGTTGTGTGTCGTCGCAAATTTGACCAACCCCAATAATGGCTGTGTGAACACCTGGAATACTTAACGTATATCGAATCAGATCGTTGGCTGGAAGTTCCGGGCTACCAACATTCAAAACTACATGTTCCGGAGTTCTCGACCATTCTGCTTTTTTCGAATACATAGCGCCATCAGCAAACACTTTCATGGCAATAATGCCGATATTTTTAGCGGCTGCCATCGGAATAACGTTGTATTGCATATTGAAATATTGCTTGTCGTTGGCGTTTATGGCAACCAGCATGCAGTCAATCAAATCTTGCGTGTCGCGCTGAATCATTTCCATCATAACCGAAGGATCGTGATGACCCGAGAAGCCAATGTGCCTGATCAGTTTCTCGTTTTTCGGATTTAAACCTGTTTTGTTGGTACCGTCACGTACATCGCGTAAAGCAGCCAATGCTCCAATCTGGTAGGCATCCGGATCGGTATCGTCGTAACCTTCATAAAGCGCGTCAACTTCTTCCATGCGGCTCAGATTATGAATCAAAACCATGTCAAGATAGGCTCCGGAAGGATAATTGCCATTTCCATCGCTAAAAATCTGGGAAAGCGACCGGCGTACATCGTCCAGCGTCTTCGAACCTTCGGGGCCGTTGGTGGCGCCATACACATCTTTCATGTGTTCGCCGCCTTTGGCAAATCGTAAATGTGTTTTCGAAGTCAAAAAGATGGCTTTTCGTTTGGCTTCGCTGTAGTTCGGCTGTCCGGGAACAAGTCCCAGTTGATGGAAAGCCTTTCCGTAATTTAACTGGCTTGGCCCATAAACATTCGAGGTGTCGAAATAATTGATTCCCATCTTGTACGCTTTCAGGATGATGGCAACAGGATCGATACCTTCAGGAGTCCATTGAATCGATGCCTGCCCGCCCAGGCCTAGTGTTGTTACACGAAATCCGGTTTTCCCCAATGTGCGTTTTAAAGGAATTTCAGGAACAGCAAGGCTAAAAGAAGTGAGAATTGTTGGGGCGATTGATAAACCTAATGCGGCAGAACCTGTGGTTTGAATGAACTGCCGACGCGTTTGTTTGTTGCGATTTGATTCAGTCATAACGTATATATTTTAACATTCATTACCAGAATCATTCAACGTAAATATACTATTTTTCAGACTAATCCGAAAGTAGAATATTTCATGCAACACATAAATTTTATTTATTCAAAAACTGCAAATTGGTACGGTTGAATTCCCGTTTTTAAGGCTAATATTTCGGGTTAAGTATTTCTGATTTAAATTCGTCGAGAATGATTTGGTGGTCGAATGCCAGCTCCGGAAGTTGGTCGATGGGAAACCAGCGCGCTTTTGCAGCATCGTCGCCTGCTACTGGTTGTAATTCTTCTTTCAGGAATGCATAAAACAGTACCGAAATAGTGCGGTGGCGCGGATCACGGTCAACTCCGCCAAACGCTTTAAATTGCTTCAGTTCGGTTAAACTGATTCCGGTTTCTTCCTCAAGTTCGCGCCTACAGGCCACAATAAGTTCTTCATTCATATCAATAAACCCGCCAGGCAAGGCCCATTTTCCCTTGAAAGGCTCGCGCCCGCGTTCAATCAATAAAACTGAGTTTTGGGCGGTGATTAAAATGGCATCGGTCGTAACTGCTGGTCGTGGATATTGATAGGTGTACATTTTTGAAATTATAAATGATGAATTTTGAATAATGAATGAGTTGTTAAATGGCAAAGATTAATTGCCTTTTGACAGTTGTTCTCCGGTCTTCTTTCTTTTGAGTCCGTTTTGATTTAGTCTTTAATGATTCGTTTCATCACGCGCATTTGGTGCGTGTAGCGTTTGGTGTCCATATTGTAAATTCCGAACTGATCAACGTTGTCAATTCGAACCTGGCCTGAAGCATGAATGATTTTATTTTTCTCCCAAATGATGCCCACATGTACAATTCGGCCTTCATCATTGTCGAAAAAAGCCAGATCGCCGGGTTTGGTTTCTTCAACAAAACTTAAGGCTTTACCGCAATGAACCTGCTGACCGGCATCGCGCGGAATCGCATACCCGGCCATTTTATAAATGATTTGCGTCAATCCCGAACAGTCGATTCCCAAAGGAGAACGGCCTCCCCACAAATAGGGCGCATTAAAATATTTCAAAGCCTGGTCGATGATAACCTTGCGGACATTGGCCGGTTTTTTATAGGTGTAATTTCCTGTGTGACGGTATATCTCCTGCTGAATCGAAAATTCTTTCAGGTAAGGGCGCCAGCAAGGCAGGGTGCTTCCGGCAACAATCATGGTAGTTTGCTCCGGATTTAGCTGAATGATGTTGAAAATATCGGTGCTAACAGCAAAAGGCGACTTGTCAATTCTTTGGAAGCCGCGTTCCGAAAGGGGAGTGATCATTTTCATATCAATCCAGCCATCGTACCCATCGAAAGCAAGTTTGACATGAGCCCATCCAAGCATGATTTCATTGACCACAAAATGTTCGCCATATAAAATCTGGGTAAGCATTTCGCTTTGTTCCGAAGGTTCTCTTCGTACCGGAATTATACTTAAGCCTGAAATACCGTAATTCATACTGTTCTGGATTTTCGGGATAAATAGCAATATCAACAGCGAACACTTCCGGCAGAGGCTGCAAGTGTTCTATAATCCGAAGATTTTGTTAATTTTAGTTTATCAAAGATAAAACTTAACAGTTACTTTCTAAATTGCAGAGGATTTCAAAATTCAGTATTTATGAAAAAGTTATTAACCCAACTGAATAAATATTACAATATTTTTTATCTGGCTGTTGTTTTTGTGGCTGGAATTGGATTAATCTTTTTGGTTTTTCCGGGCGAAAGCCGTTTTAAATTCGAATTTCAGAAGGGAAGTCCGTGGAGGCACGAAACTTTGATTGCGCCGTTTAATTTTGCTATCCTGAAAACGAATGCTGAAATCAAGACTGAAACTGATTCTGTTTTAAGTGATTATATTCCATATCTTACATTGGATACTGTAATCGAAGCAACTAAAGTGAGTGAATTTACATCGGCGCTGGCAAAACTCGCAGAAACTATTCCTGAACTCAATACAGACAAAAACGTCCCGGTTCTTCCACAAATTTTGCAAAATATTTATTTATCCGGAATATTGCCGCAACCTGTCAGTTCGTACGAAGATCTGACCGGAAAGTCGGCTTTTATGAAAATTATCGGGAACAGGGTGATTAAAAATCCGATTCAGGATTTACGATCGATAAAAGCTGCTTATCAGGAATTTAACGACACAATCCGCAAATTATCGGGAAAATTTTATGCAGAAATTAACCAGAAAATCAACCTGAGCGATTATGTTGTTGAAAACCTCTATTTTGATGAGCAGCTCAATCAGCACGAAAAAGATCAGATGCTCGAAAAACTTTCCTCTACGAAAGGAATGGTTCAGGCTGGCGAACGAATTATTTTCCAGGGCGATCTGGTTGGTTCCGAAAAATTTGTGATTCTCGAATCGCTAAAGAAAGCCTACGAAACCAAGCGTGGCGACAAAATCGAATACTTTCTGGTCATTACCGGTCGCATCATTATCATCGCGATTCTGATTGTTTTGATGTTTCTTTACCTGATTTTCTACCGGCGCGAACTGTTTGATCACAAACGAAAGTTTTCGTTCATCATTATGATGATTATTCTGATGGTTTTTATGGCAGGCTTTGCGTCAAAAGTCGAATTAATCAACATGTACATGGTGCCAATGGCCATTTTGCCAATCATGGTGCGCATTTTCTTCGACTCGCGTACTGCAATTTTTTCGCTCATGATTACCACTTTGCTGGTGGGTTATTTTGCGCCCAACAGCTACGAATATATTTTACTTCAAATGATTGCCGGAATTATCGCAGTGTTTAGCCTGAACAAATTGCACAAAAGGTCGCACATCGTGTTTGCCGCACTTTGGGTATTTCTTTCATATTCAGTTGTCTATATTTCAATGGCTTTGGTTCAGGAAGGGAGTTTGAAAACAATTAACTGGGCTGCGCTGAAATGGTTTGGGCTGAGCAGTTTTTTCATTTTCATCACTTATCCTCTGATTTATATTTTCGAGAAAATATTTGGTTTTGTTTCAGATGTCACCCTGATCGAACTTTCGGATACCAACCAGCCATTGTTGCGCAAACTGGCCGAAGAGGCGCCCGGAACATTTCAGCATTCCATCCAGGTAGCCAATCTGGCTGAAGCTGTTATTCATCGTATTGGCGGAAATCCTTTTCTGGTGCGTGCAGGCGCTCTTTATCACGACATAGGTAAAACGTTCGATCCCGAATTTTTTATTGAAAATCAGGCTGCCGGGATGAATCCGCACGACCAGATTGATCACCTGAAAAGTGCGAAAATCATCATCGACCATGTATCAAACGGAGTTCGGCTCGCCAAAAAGCACCGTTTGCCGGAAGTGTTGATTTCTTTTATTACCACGCACCACGGCACTACGCAGGCAAATTATTTTTACAAAATGTATCAAAAAGAAAATCCGGACGAAAAAGTCGATGCGCAGTCATTCACTTACCCCGGACCATTGCCTCAGGATAAAGAAACTGCCGTGCTGATGCTGACTGACGGGATTGAAGCGGCAGCTCGAAGCCTAAAGGAAAAATCGGTTGATACGATTCGGGATTTGATTGAATCGATGGTGGAACAGAAAATCGCAGGCAATCAGTTGCAAAATGCCGATCTGACTTTCAGGGAAATTAGTATTCTGAAAAGTACGTTGCTTGAGAAGTTGGTCAATATTTATCATGTTCGTATCGAGTATCCAAAATAGAATAATTGTTGAATTGCTTAATTTCAAATTGTTTTATGTCTGAAGTTTTTTATTCGAATATTGCCAAATATTATCCGCAGATTTTTCCTTTTAATCCGGCACAAATCAATTTTCTTCGAACTATTTTGCCTTACAATGGGGCAAAAGTTCTGGATGTTGGTTGCGCCACCGGCGACCTGACTTTTGCGCTTACACACTTTGGATTTCCGGTCTGGGCTTTCGATTTCGATTCGGAAATGGTTGAAATTGCCCGAAAAGCAAAACAGGAAGATGCCATGTTTCCGGTCATTGATCAGCTCGACATGCGCCAGATTGAAAGCCGTTACCCTGAATCATTTTTTCATACGGTAATCTGTTTCGGAAATACATTGGTTCATTTGCTCAACGATGAAGACATCCGTCTGTTTATCCGTTCGGCCCATAAAGTGCTTGCTCCTGAAGGAAAATTGACCATTCAGATTTTGAATTACAACCACATTCTCGATCACCGGATTCAGTCGCTTCCTGTGATTGAAAATGAACATATCCGGTTTGAGCGAAACTATGAATTTGTTACTGACGACCTGATCGATTTTCATACAAAACTTTTGGTGAAAGCTACAAATCAGGAAATCTCCGACTCGGTAAAACTGCATCCAATCCGGAAAGAAAAACTGGAGCAATTTCTGCTTGATGACGGATTTAAAGAACTTACATTCATTGGAAATTTTAATGGAGAATCGCTTGGTAAAACTAGCCTGCCTTTAATTGTAACCGGACAAAAACCGAATCCTTAAAATTTTGTCCGGATAAATTTGAACCTGAAACTAAACTTATGAGCACAACTTATCTATTAATAGCAGTAATTCTGGCCGTCGTTTTTTTACTTTTTTTGGTCCTGAAATTAAGAATCAACGCATTTATTGCCCTTCTCATTACCAGCATGTTTGTGGGTGTGGCAACTGGCATGCCTCTGAAAGACATTCTCGACAGCATGCAAAAAGGAATGGGTGGAACGCTTGGTTTTGTGGCCACAGTAGTTGGGCTCGGCGCCATTTTTGGTCAGATGCTCGAAAGCTCCGGTGGAGCCGAATCAATGGCTGGTTACCTGGTGAAGAAATTTGGAGAAAAGCGTGCGCCGTTTGCCATGGTTTTAACAGGTTTTTTCGTCGGAATTCCGGTGTTTCTCGACGTTGGATTCATTATTTTAGTACCAATTGTTTATGCGCTGTCGCGCGACACCCGCAAATCGGTTTTGTATTACGGAATTCCTTTACTGGCAGGTTTGGCTGTGACGCATTCGTTCATTCCACCAACGCCCGGTCCTGTTGCTGTAGCCGAAATTATCAATGCTGAATTGGGTTATGTCATTTTATGGGGTTTCATTTTAGGACTGCCAACTGCAATTATTGCCGGTCCGGTTTGGGGGCGTTACATCAGTAAAAAACTTGTTATTCCACCTCCTGAAAATTTCGTTGAAATGAAACCTGAATTGAAGAAAGGACTTCCTTCGTTCGGTTTAATTATCAGTATAATTGCGATACCATTATTCCTGATCTTAGTTGCTACTGTAACCGATGTTCTGGTCAAAAAGCAACTGCTGACTTCAGGATTATTAACTGATATTCTTGGATTTATCGGTCATCCGTTTACCGCATTGACAATTGCAACGTTAATTGCCATTTATTTCCTGGGAATCCGAAGAGGCTTCGATAAAAAAACAATTCTGGATTTGAGCACCAAAGCGCTTGGTCCTGCCGGAATCATAATCCTGATTACCGGAGCAGGTGGCGTTTTGAAACAAATTCTGGTTGACAGCGGAATCGGAAAAATGATGGCTGAATCGATAGCAGATTCTTCGTTGCCGCCAGTTTTGCTGGCCTGGACACTCGCAGCAATCGTTCGCGTTACACAAGGTTCGGCTACGGTTGCCATGATTACCGCTGCAGGAATCATGGCGCCTGTACTCGGAGTTTTTCACCTGGGTGAAACGCAGCTTGCACTGGTGGTTATTGCCATTGCTTCAGGTGCAACTATACTTTCGCACGTAAACGACAGCGGTTTTTGGCTGGTTGGTAAATACTTCGGAATGAGCGAAAAACAAACGCTTCAGTCGTGGACCGTCATGGAAACGATCATTTCACTGATGGGACTTGTGTTGACCTTAATAGTTAGCGCCTTAATTTAAATTTCCAAAGTTTCAGGAATTGAAAAATGTATGGTAAAATCTGACCGAAGATAACAACAGCGGAACACCCATGGTGACATAAATGAATGACAGATATTCCGGAGAAACAATGCCAGTTTTGCGCAATGTAATACCTGTTGAAATCATAAAAAACATCATCAGGTAGCTTTTCAGGTTGAAAAATGAAAACATGCACGGAAATTCGAGCGACATATTTTTGATGCGCAAAACATGTTTTTTTGAAATTCGCGTAAACATTAGCCTGAAAAAAAGCAAACCTCCAAGAATACAACTGGCAATTTTAAAAATGATCAGGTGAGGAAAACCAATCATGTAAAAATAACCTCGAAACAAAAGCAGTATACCTGCAAATGTCCATACCAAAGCAGCAATTAGAAGCAGGTAATTTTTAGGAACTCGTGGAGTTAATGATTCGAAGTGCATGATCCGGTTTTAAAACAGCAAAGTAAAGAAATAATTACAGTCGCTCCGGGAGTATAATTCTTTAAAGTGTTAATGACTTCAGAAATTACAAAATCCAGGCTTTTGCCTGAAGTGGAAATACCATTTACAGCAATCCTGAAATCGAATTTTAAGCTCTTAATTTGCTTGCATTTTCGTATTTTTTTCAGGCAAAATCCATCAAATTTTAAATTAAATTGTGATCTTTGTCATGCTTTTTTTTAACAAAAACCAAAAATATAAGCATCTTTTAAATTTCTACAATATGTATAGAATACAGACTTTGAACAAGATCGATCCGGAAGGATTGAAAATATTCCCCCTCGACCAATACGAAATTGCCAGTGAGTTTTCGTCTCCTGATGCAATCATTGTTCGCAGTCAGGCCATGCACGATATGCAATTGCCGAAAAGTCTTTTAGCCATCGCCCGCGCAGGTGCAGGAGTAAACAATATTCCGATCGATAAATGCACCGAACAAGGAATTGTAGTTTACAATACTCCCGGAGCAAATGCCCATGCGGTAAAAGAAATTGTGATAGCCGGTATGTTAATGGCTTCGCGCGATATCGCCGGTTCAATTGAATGGGCCAAAACATTAAAAGGTAAAGGCGCTGAAGTTCCGGGACTGGTGGAAAAAGGAAAATCCAACTTCGGAGGAACTGAAATCCGTGGAAAAACGCTTGCCGTTATTGGTTTGGGAGCGATTGGCGTTTTGGTTGCCAATGCAGCTCAGGCTTTGGGAATGAATGTATTGGGCTACGACCCGTATATCTCGGTTAATTATGCCTGGAAACTAAGCCGGAATGTAAAAAAGGCCGAAGGAGTGGAATCGTTGCTGGCCAATGCCGATTTTGTCACCCTGCATATTCCGCAGTTGCCCGAAACCAAAGGCTTCATCAACGGCGACAAGCTGAAGATGATGAAAAACGGTGTGAAGATTCTGAATTTTGCACGTGGCGGACTGGTTAACAATGCCGATATGCTTGCAGCCATTGAATCAGGAAAAGTTGGAAAATATATAACCGACTTTCCGGATGACGAATTGATCAATGTAAAAAACATCATTGCTATTCCTCACCTTGGCGCCTCAACCGAAGAATCGGAAACCAACTGTGCGATTATGGCCGTTAATCAGCTTATCGACTACCTCGAAAACGGAAATATTGTCAACTCGGTGAATTTCCCAACTACCGAAATGGAAAGAAACGGAGGAACCCGAATCGTTGTTGCCAATAAAAATGTGCCCAAAATGGTCAGCCAGATATCGTCGCTGCTGGCACACGAAGGCCTCAATATTTCGAACATGCTGAATCGCAACAAGGATGAAATTGCCTACAACATCATCGACATCGATGGTTCGGTTCCTGAAAGTTTTAAGGGTAAGATTTCGGAAATTGAAGGAGTGATTATGGTTCGTATACTTCCGCCAAAATAACATTAAATTTTTGATCAAATGATATGAAAATGCCCGGTAAAGATAGTTAATTGCTATATTTGCCGGGCTTTATCTTGTATAGACAAGTTGTCCTGAAGTTTCGAAAAAACCTTGAATTTGAAAACTTTGTAATAAAAATAATCATTCAATACTTAAAAATGGAAAAGAATCTAATAACAAAGGCTGCCGATAACGTACGAATTTTATCGGCTGCAATGGTTGAAAAAGCTAAATCAGGTCATCCCGGTGGTGCAATGGGTGGCGCCGATTTTATAACTGTTCTTTATTCTGAATTTCTGAATTACGATCCAAGCGATATGACATGGATTAACCGCGACCGGTTTTTCCTCGATCCGGGACACATGTCGCCGATGTTGTATTCCATTCTCTCCTTGAATGGACACTACAGCATGGCAGAACTGTCTAATTTCCGCCAGTGGGGAAGCCCAACTCCGGGTCACCCAGAAGTTGAACCTGCCAGAGGAGTTGAAAATACTTCAGGCCCACTCGGGCAAGGCCATGTGATGGCTATTGGCGCTGCAATTGCCGAACGCTTTTTGGTTGAACGTTTTGGCGAATGGATGGCTCACAAAACTTATGCGTTTATTTCGGATGGTGGCGTTCAGGAAGAAATTTCGCAGGGTGGCGGACGTATTGCCGGATTCCTTGGCCTGAACAACCTGATCATGTTTTATGATTCGAACGATATTCAACTTTCTACTGAAACCAAAGAAGTTACGCACGAAGATACAGCAAAAAAATATGATGCATGGGGCTGGAAAGTAATTACCATTGAAGGTAACAATGCCGATGCCATCCGTGCTGCTTTGAAAGTGGCCCAGGCTGAAAAGGAAAAACCAACCCTGATCATTGGAAAAACCATTATGGGCAAAGGCGCCCTGAAAGAAGACGGATCAAGTTTCGAACGCCAGTGCGCTACACACGGGATGCCCTTGGGAGAGGCAGGCGCTTCATTTGAAAAATCGATTCTGAACCTGGGAGGCGATCCCAAAAACCCATTCGTTATTTTCGACGATGTGCAGGCCATATTTGACGCCCGTAAAAAAGAATTGGTTGCAGCAGCGGCTCAGAAAAAAGCAGCTCAACAGGCATGGGAAAAAGCAAACCCGGAACTGGCAACAAAATTGGCCAAATTCTTCAGCAAAGAAACTCCTGAATTTGATTTCAGCCAGATTGTACAAAAAGCCGGAACGGCAACACGTGCAGCTTCAAGTACCGTTTTGGCAGCATTTGCCGGAGTCGTTGAAAACATGATCGTTTCTTCTGCAGACCTTTCAAACTCCGACAAAACCGACGGGTTCCTGAAAAAAACCAAAGCATTTACCAAAGGTGACTTTTCGGGTTCGTTCTTTCAGGCTGGTGTATGCGAACTGACCATGGCCGCCGTTATGAACGGAATGGCGCTACATGGCGGAATTATTCCGGTATGCGGCACGTTCTTCGTGTTCTCCGATTACATGAAACCAGCAGTTCGTATGGCCGCCCTGATGCAACTTCCGGTGAAATATGTCTGGACTCACGATGCTTTCCGCGTTGGTGAAGATGGACCAACACACCAACCCGTTGAACAGGAAGCACAAATCCGCCTGATGGAGAAACTGAAAAACCACCACGGCAAAAACTCAACACTGGTGCTTCGTCCGGCCGACAGCGAAGAAGCCACTGTTGCCTGGAAACTTGCGCTTGAAAATACCGATTCGCCAACTGCTTTGATCTTGTCACGCCAGAACATCAAGAACCTTCCGTCAAAAGGCGATCGCTATGCCGAAGCACAACAGGCAGCCAAAGGCGCTTACATTGTGACTGATGCAGAAGGTACACCGGATGTGATTCTTCTGGCCAGTGGTTCGGAAGTTGCTACCTTGGTTGAAGGCCAGGCATTGCTCGAAAAAGAAGGCATTAAATGCCGCATCGTTTCAGTTCCGTCTGAAGGTTTATTCCGCAGCCAGAGCAAAGAATATCAGCAGAGTGTTTTGCCTTCAGGAGTGAAAAAATTTGGTATGACTGCCGGATTGCCTGTTAACCTGGAAGGTCTGGTTGGCGCCGACGGAAAGGTATTTGGTCTGGAATCCTTCGGATTCTCTGCTCCATATACCGTGTTGGACGAAAAATTGGGTTTCACCGCCGTAAATGTTTACAACCAGGTAAAAGAAATTCTCTCGTAGTTGTGAGAACTCCTACTGACGGGGTAACTTAAAGTCACCCCGTCAGTAAAAAAATAAAGAAGGCAGCCCAATTGAGCTGCCTTTTATATTTTCATGCATTGTCGCGAATAATCATACTGAAGATTATGACTTCCTTCGTTTTTTGTACAAGGCAAAAAGATCTTCAACGTCCTGGCCGCTTTTAACTCCGTCAATCAGTAAAGGAAGGAGAATCGTTAAATCTTCTTCTGAAAAACCTGATTTCAACCCCAGCATTTTTGCCCGGTGAATTTCCTCATTTGCAATTGTATCGTCAGCCAAAATCATTTGGGTAATCCGGAAAAGCTGCTCGAACCGTTCCGTCAATTCGTAAGGCGGAACATACTCCGATTGCTTTGAGGTATCAAACAAATCTTTGATTTCAGGATCGGTTAATCCCAGATTTTTCCCTATTCGGCTGAGTACTCTCAATTCCGAATCGTCAATAATTCCATCGGCTGAGGCGATCTGAATTAAATGCAGAAAATGTTCTTTATCTTGTTTCCTCTCCGGATGATCAAAGTGCTCCAACAATTTCATAGTTTAAATTTTTTATAATTTGCTAAAGGTAGAAAATTTAACCTGATCAGCATTTCAAAATATTTTGCAAAAGAATCTTTAAGCGCTGGGAAAAATGTAAGGTCGCATATTTTTTACTTAAGTTAAGGAATGAAAAAACGTTGTATTTCTAATCATTCGTTTTTTGACTCACGCTTCGCTCGCAATGCTCGTTCTTTTCCTCTTCTATTTATAGAAGAGAAGCGAAGTCGCCTGTAGGCGACTTGGGGTGAGTGAAGGATAAATGCGACAATAAATTGTTCCCTTTACTTAGTTATCCTTTTGCAAAAAATTTATTTCCTGAAGATCTCGATTGCTTTTCCTTCATAAATAACAGATTCGTCGCTTTTCCGGTTTAAATCAAAAGCAACAGGTTTTTGTTTTCCTACCCAAACAATGTTGAATGTACGCGATTTCAGCATTCCATCAAACGAACCGACGGCATCGCCAATGGTCAGTTTTCCCGATTGTTCATCGTATTTAAACTGAATGGTGCTGAAAGCGCCCTTTTCGTAATTATAGTTTACGCCTTCGTCTTCGTATAACGTAAACTCTGCGTTTTTTCCGGTATAAACATATAAGGTAATTACATCAGCCTGCTTTTCGCCGGTGTACTGAATTTCAGGACCAAAAGGAACAATCGAACCTTCTTTCACAAACAACGGCATCCGCTCGTAAGGCGCATCAACACTTATTTTCTGTCCGCCTCCCGTATATTTTCCGGAGTATAAATCGTACCAGCCGTTGGCTGCCGGGAAATAAACTTCGCGGTTACGTGCTTTGTACTGATAAACCGGGGCAACCATGAGCGATGGGCCAAACATGTACTGGTCGCCAATGTTGTTCACTTGTGCATCGCCGTTGAAATCCATGACCAGGGCGCGCATGATGGTGTAATCTTCGAAATGTGTTTTTCCGGCGAGCGAATAAATATACGGCATCAGGCGGTAGCGCAATTTATTGACGTAAACCATGCTTTGGTATGCCGGATGATTTTCGGGAGCCATGTTGTACACTTCGCGGTATGGAAACTGGCCGTGACTGCGGAACAACGGACAAAACGCACCAAACTGGTACCAACGCGAATTGAGTTCACGCCATTCGTTTAAATCTTCCGAACCTTCTTTGGCCTGTTCATAACGTTTCTCTACACAAAAACCGCCAATATCCATGGTCCAGTAAGGAATTCCGGAGATGGCAAAATTCAGCCCGGCCGAAATCTGAGCTTTCATGTCTTCCCAGCGGGTACCAATATCGCCACTCCAGGTGGCTGTTGAATAGCGCTGCAAACCTGCAAATCCTGAACGGGTTAAGAGGAAAACCCGCTTATTGGGATCTTCGCCACGTTGTCCGTCGTAAATGGCTTCGGCATTCATCAGAGCATAGGCATTGAAATATTTGGTCGATGGACCGAGCGCGGTTGGTGTCATCAGTTGCTTGCGGTATTCGATGCTGGCATTCGAGAGAATATCAGGCTCCGAAGCATCCATCCACCAGGCATCAAATCCTTTGGTATACAGTTCTTCCTTCATCTGGTTCCAGAATAATTTGCGGGCATCCGGATTGTATGCGTCATAAAAAGAACCGATATAACCTTTGCCGATCCAGTCGCGGACACTGTCTTTAACCGCCTGCTGATACATCCATCCCTTGCTGTCGAAGTCTTTGTAATTTTGGGTGGTGATGTAAAATTTAGGCCAAACAGAAATCATGATGTGAGCATTCAAATCGTGAACTTTCTGTACCATTCCGGCCGGATCGGGGAAACGTGCAGCATCAAACTCGTGTGAGCCCCACGACTCAACAGGCCAGTAACTCCAGTCGAGCACGATATTATCGAGCGGAATATTCCGGCGCCTGTATTCCTGAACCACATCAATCAACTCATCGGCGGTTTTGTACCTTTCGCGGCTTTGCCAGTACCCCATCGCCCATTTCGGCATAATCTGTGCCTTGCCCGTTAGTTTCCGGTAACCGCTGATCACTTCATCCAAATTGTTTCCACGGATAAAATAATAGTCAATCTGGTCGCCCATTTCTGAAGTCAGCGTCAACGCATCCTGATCAATTTCAGGGCGTGGACTCAGCGCTTTTAAACCGATGTACGAAGTTCCCCCATCAGGTTTCCATTCCAGACGGATGTTGTACTTTTTCCCCTCTTCAAGGTTTTGAGTGAATTTAAACGTATTCGGGTTCCAGGCAGTCCGCCAGCGCTCCGGAACAACCAACTCGTCGTTGATGTACACTTTAGTATAACCGGCGTAATACAATTTGAAATGAAAAGCTCCGGTTTCTTTGGGTTCAATTTGTCCCTTCCAGACAATCGTCGAATTGTTGAAATTAAAACCTTCCGGAAAATTTTTAATGGTGGTCAGATTTTCGTAATCGATAGTGACTTCCTTGCGATTGACAAAAACCTGAGTGGTATCCGAATTGGTGTAATACATTGCAGACAAACCACCCTCCACGCCTTTCGAATCGTAGAGTTTAAACAAATCCATATCGGAATAGTCGCGAGGGTCGCCAAATTTGGTTACGGAATAATTATCCCACAAAATGCCGTAATTTCTGTTCGAAACGACAAAAGGAACCGACACTTTGGTATTGTACTGATACAGAATTTCGTTGAGTCCTTTGTAATTAAATTCGTCAGATTGATGTTGACCCAAGCCATAAAAAGCTTCATCAACCGGCGAATCGAAAGTCTGGGTGAAACTATAGCCGTTGGTTCCTTCAACCGAAATTGGCAAAAACGACTGGCCTCCGTCTTTCTCCTGAAGTATTTTTTGCCCGTTTTCATCATAGAAAACCGCTACTCCAGAAGAAAGCGAAACCCTGGCCTGAATTTTGGCTGTTTTCAAAATTAAACTATCGTTTTGTTCCAGAACATCAAAATTTACAGGTTCTGTATCCTGATCGACCACACACAGACTTTTCGTAATCGAAATTTCATCAGCAGGAGAAGCCAAAACACGAATGATTTTGTCGCCAATGACTTCGAGGCTAACGGTACGGGCACTGTTTTTTACTTTTGTTTTTGGGTGAACAATCACTCCTTTTGGAGTTTTTTCCCAAACAGCTTGTGAGCACGAGAGAAGTATGAAACTAATTAAAAGAAGAGAAAATAGTTTTTTCATCGTTTTGGTTTTTAGTCAATTGGATATTTCAGGAAAAAATGACTCGAACGAAACACTTCCGGAAATATAGATATTAATTTTATATTGTATAAATTACAGAATGAAAACAAAAATACTTTTTTTGTGCAATAATAATAGGGTAGGAGTTTCAAAAAATTAAACATTCACTTTTCCCGTGAATTGCATCAGGTTGAAATTTCAAATAACATAAAATCACGCTTTAATGTTGTATATTTACAAAATGTACATCGCTTTGAATGTCAAACCCAAAAATCGAAACTTATGTTTTTAATTGCTGTTGGAATTATTGTACTTGTATTTGGCTTTATCTCTGCCCGAACTGATTCTCCCATAAAATCATACAGTGGAATTGTCTGGATTTCAGGCTTTATAATTATTTTGGTTGGGATAAGTTTATCGTCGGTCAAACAGATTGAACCCGGATATGTCGGTGTTCAGAAGTTGTTCGGAAAAGTAAACAACAACATTCTGGAAAGTGGCCTTAATGTGATCAATCCTTTGGTTGAAGTCGTAACTTTTGATGTGCGAACGCAAAATTATACCATGTCGGGAGTTCAGGACGAAGGCAATAAAATGGGCGACGATGCCATCCGCGTTTTGTCGGCCGACGGTCTTGAAGTGGTTATCGACCTTACAGTTTTGTTCAAAGTGGTCGATAATGAGGCGCCCCGAATTTTGAATGAAATAGGAACTGATTACCGGAATGTTATTGTTCGGCCGATTTGCCGCACAAAAATCCGTGACAATGCGGTTTATTACGATGCCGTGGCTTTATATTCAACAAAGCGCGATGAATTTCAGGCTCGTATTTTTAAGACCATAGAAGAAGATTTTAAAGTGCGTGGACTGATTTTGGAACAACTCCTTGTGCGGAATATTACTCTTCCTGAATCGGTAAAAGCTGCCATTGAATCGAAAATTAATGCTGAGCAGGACGCACAGAAAATGACCTTTGTCCTTCAGAAAGAAACGCAGGAAGCTGAGCGAAAACGTGTGGAAGCACAGGGAATTGCTGACTATCAGAAAATATTAAGTACCGGATTGAGCGACAAACTGCTGCAATACGAAATGATTAAAGCCATTACCACTTCGCCAAATGCCAAGCTCATTTTTATGGACAGCAAAAAACCAGGATCAGTTATTATTGACGGCAAATAGAAATCTGTTTCATAAAATTCAATACACTTTTAAATCCTGAAATGTTTATCCGAACACTTCAGGATTTTTTATGCGTTGTGAATTTTGTCCTGATTTTTATTTACCAGGCAGGTTTCGGGCAATGCGAAAAAGAAAGTAGAGCCGGAGCCGGGTTTCGATTCGACCCAGATTTTTCCGCCCAGCAATTCGACCAGATTTTTTGTAATGGCGAGGCCTAAACCATTGCCACCATATTTTCTTGTATGTGCAGTTTCTACTTGCCTGAAACGGTCGAATATTTTGTGATGAAATTCGTTAGGTATGCCAATTCCGGTGTCTTTTACATGAAATTGAACGGTGTTATTTTCGAGTTTTACGCCAATTTCGATGTAGCCCGAATTCGTGAACTTTAAAGCATTTCCGATGAAATTTATCAGAACCTGTTTAATTCGCATTTCATCGCTAAATATGATATAATCCTGGTCCGGGTTCTTTATGGAGGTTCGAAGTTCAATTCCTTTGGCCACCGCTTTGATTAAATATTCCCTTTGTATTTTGGAGATCAGGCTTTGTGGCGAAAACTCAATGTAATTCAAGGTAATTTGACCGGCTTCAATCTTCGAAATATCCAGAATGTCATTGATAATATTCAGCAAATTATTGCCACTTGAATTGATGAGATTTACAAATTCTTTTCGCGATTCGTTATCCAGTTCGTGGCTGGTTAGCAGGTCAGAAAAACCAAGAATGCTGTTTAGTGGCGTACGAATTTCGTGCGACATATTAGCCAGAAACGCAGACTTCAACCGGTCGCTTTCTTCTGCTCTTTCTTTGGCATGAACCAGATCAATCTCCATTTGCTTGCGCTCGCTGATGTCTTCGCTCAGGATGATAAAATTGGTTATTTTGCCTTCTGCTGATTTTATTGGCGAAATTAAAACCGATTCCCAGTATTTTTCTCTGGATTTGGTGCGGTTCTGATGTTCACCACGCCACTCTTTGCCTGCAAACAGATTATTCCAGATATCAATGTAAATTTCGTCAGGCGTGTGATCTGGTTTCAGAATCCGTATTACTTTTCCAATCAATTCCTCTTTCGGATATCCCGAAACTGCGACAAATTTTCTGTTCACATATTCAATGATTCCATCTGTATTGGTGATGATAACCGATGCCGGATTCTGTTCAATGGCCACAGAAAGTTTCAGAATTTCCAGATCCGATTTCTTGCGGTCGGTAATATCTACTTTTATCGCCAGGAAATTGACAATTTTGCCATCTTCGTCTCTGATGGGCGAAATTTGGACGGATTCCCAGTGCAAATCGCCATTTCTTTTCCGGTTGAGAATTTCACCGTGATATTCTTCGTTCGCCGTAATGGTTTGCCAAAGCCTGGCATATTCTTTTGCCGAGGTGTATCCCGATTGAAAAATCCGTGAATTTCTGCCTTTTATTTCATCAAAAGTATAGCCTGTAATTTCTGTAAATTTCGAATTTACATATTCAATATTTCCCACTGTATCAGTAATGATAATACTTGCAGGGCTTTGCTCAATTCCTTTTGAGAGCTGAATGATTTTTTGCTCGGTTTGCTTTTCTTTGGTTATTTCGTGCCCAACACCAACAAGCCCGATTATTTCTCCTGAATCGTTCGTTAACGGAATTTTACTGGTTAAAAAGTACCTTTTTGTGCCGTTTTTATCTGTTAAAAATTCATGCTTGTTAAGTATTGGCTCTGAAGTTGAAATAACCCGCATGTCGTCGTTAAATGTTTCCCCGGCGTTGCCCGGAAAAGGAAACTCCAGGTCAGTTTTCCCAATAACGCTATTTTCACTGGTTAAACCCAAAACTTCCAGATCAGCACGGTTTGAAATCAATTTCCGGCCAAGAATATCTTTTACATAAATCGGATCGGGAATATTGTCGATAAGTGTTCTTAAAAGTATTTTTTCGTCGGCAATGGCTTTTTCTGCCTTCAGGCGTTCGGTAATGTCGGATAAGACGCAGTGTGTTTGCTTAAATTTTCCGGTTGTGGTATGGCCTATCCGTCCTTCAAGTTGAATAATAACTACTGACCGGTCTTTTTTTATCATTTCAAACTCGATATGAGCCGTACCCAAAGTCTTGAAGTTGTCGAATCTGGATTTAAATAGTTTCAGGTATTCCGGAGTTAAAAAATCGCCGAACCAACGTCCGATTACCTCGTCTTTCCCGTAGCCCATCAATTCAAGCCAGGTCTCATTTACATCAATCAGACAGCCGTTTTCGTCGAGCGATTGGTAGCCGATTGGCGCCTGTTCAAACAGCATCTTAAAACGTTCCTCGCTCTCGCGTAAAGATTCTTCCGCATTTTTGCGTTCCGTAATTTCACGCATGATCCCTTCGTGGAATAGAATTTCTCCGTCATCGTCGACGGTGTACCAGCCGTGATCTTCGACCCAAATTTCAGAACCGTCTTTTCGTTTGAGCCTGAAGATGCCCATCTCTTCGTTAAATTCCTGAAGAGTAATGCTTTCGCGGTCGTCAGGCTCAAAATACAATTGCGTCTTGATGTCGATGGCCATTAATTCCTCTTTCGAATTGTACCCCAGCATTTGAACCATGGCCTTGTTAATTTCAACAAATTTACCGTCGTGGGTACTTTTGTAAACACCGTCGGGTAAGCGTTCCAGAAGGTTCAGATAAATTTCTTCACTTTCCAGAAGTTCTTTTTCCGATTCATTGAATTTCTCGTTTAACCTGCTGAATTTGATTAAACTTTTTAGTAAAAGTTTAACTGTTAGCGGGTCGGTTTCTTCCTTTAGAAAAGCATCGGCGCACGAATCTGCAATTTGTGCGGCAATCAATTGGCTAACCTTTTCGGATCCCAAAAGTATGACCGGAATGTGTGCAAGAGCTGATTCAGATTTTATTCGTTTGCAGGCATTTATTCCTTCCAGATGGTTGAATTCGAGATTGATAAATACAATATCGGGTTTCGTTGTAACGACTGTACTTAAAATATTGTGGCTCGTTTTTACCTCCTGAATTTTAAAAAATGGCTCAATCTCGTTAAGCTGAGTTTTTAATTCGGCTAACCATTTCTCAGAAGCGTCGGCGATAAGGTATTTATTCATTGTTTTTCAGTTCAGGACTAGAATTTTCCAAAGGTAAACTAAATGTAAAACAACTTCCTGATCCCTGTGTGCTTTCGGCCCAGATTTTTCCTTTGTGCATGGTCACAAAGTCTTTGCACAAAATAAGTCCAAGGCCTGTTCCCTGTTCATTTTCAGTTCCTGTTGTGTTGGTGCGCTTGTCGAGTTCGAAAATAGAGGCCAGTCTTTCCGGCGAAATTCCCACTCCTGAATCAGAAACCGAAAATTGCAACTGATGATCGGTTTCGGTTACGGCGATTTTAATTTTACTTCCCTTGTATGAGAATTTTATGGCATTCGAAATCAGGTTTCGTAAAATAGTGTCGAGCATATTTTTATCTACAAAAATTTTGTGCGCTTTTATAATGCTGACTGAAACTTTGATTTTTTTGTTGATCGCTTCACTTTCTACCATGTTCAATGATTCGGCGACCTGTGTTTTTACATTGACCACTTCAGGTAAAAATTTATATCGGCCAGATTGATTTCTTGACCAGATCAGCAGATTTTCGAGAAGTTTAAAAGCATGGTGCGATGCGCTTTCAATGGTTCGGAGCCCTTTCAGGAATGTTTCGTTATCGAGTTCGTAAAAGTTTTTGATCATCAAATCTGAAAATCCGATTATGGCATTAAACGGACTTCTCAGGTCATGTGCAATGATCGACATGAATTTATCTTTCGTGGCATTAAGTTCCCTTAGCTCCTTTGCCTGTTTTTCGAGAATTAATTCTGCATTTTTCCGTTCTGAAATATCGCGGATAATGGTCTGGTAAGTTTCGTCGGGCATCATCTTTGTCCGCATTTCAATCGTAATCAGCGATCCGTCGGCCTTTATAATTTTTCGTTCGCTCACAACAGTTTCACCTTTTAAAAGCAAATCGAAACGAAAGGGTCTGCTTTTCAGGCTTTCCGGAGAAAAAATAGAATTGCTGATGTGCAAACCAAGGAGTTCCTCGCGCGTTCGTCCCGACATCTCGCAAATGCACGAATTTGCATCAATAATGTAGCCGTCTTTCGAACCGATAAGAACCCCGTCGACAGCAAATTCAATTAAATCGCGGTATCGTTCGCGGCTTTCAATCAGCGCATTTTCAGCTAATTTCCGATCAGTAATATCTTTCGAAACGCAGGTAACATAAATCACCTCGCCAACATCATTTTTAACTGGATCGGCCATGGTCAGAAAATATAGCGTATCGCCGGACTTTGCGTCGACCCTTACTTCAATTTCGGCTTTTTCACCGGTCTCAAATACACGCCTGACAATCTTCAGTCGTTTAATCGCTTCTTCTTCCGGGAAAATGTCGAAGGGTGTTTTGCCAATTATTTCTTCCGGAGGTTTGCCAAATGGTTGTGCAAAAGCTTCGTTCACAAAACGGTACGATTCGTCTGAATTAAAGCTGAAAATCGGGTCGCTCGAATATTGAATCAGGCTTCGGTAATTTTGTTCATTGAGTTTTAGCATTTCCTCGGCCTTCTTACGTTTTGTGGTATCTAACGAATTTGAAATATACCCTGTAATTTCGTTGTTTTCACCAAACGAAGGATATATCACACAATTCAGGTAGCATTTTCCGCTTTTCGAAGTTGGGTAAATATTCAGATTCCTGATCAGGTCAAAATCATAAATCAATTCAGTTTCAACCGATTTGCCCGAAATCAAGCTTTTAATTTCACTTTCAGAAAGTTGCGGGTTTTCGAATAAATTGAAGCCTCTGATATCGTCAATACTTTCAACACCAAATAAGTCGAGGCAAGCCTGGTTGGCATCAATCAAAAGGCCCTCTTTCGAATACATTTCAATAGAAATTGGAGAACGCCTGAAAATATCAATAAACTGCGGGCATTCTTCATTTGGAAGATAGGTGAGGTTAAGGTCTAAACTATTCATATTAAGGCTGATTCGATAAGAAAAAAGCTCTATAAAAATTCATCAAAATCCTGATGAATTTTGACTCACAAGATAATTAAATTATATGAATATCCGGTTGAATGCCTAATTGTTCCGACTGATGGGGCCTTGCCCCAAACCCTAATCCCTTTTTTGTCTTAACACAAAAAAGTAATCAAAAAAAATCAAGGCTGCCTCCGCATCGCTCGAAAAACCAGCGTTCGACGGCTTCCCGATTAATCGGGATAAACTCGCCTGCGGCTCAAACAGAAAAGATTTTTAAACGCCGTCTTCACTTGTTTCTCGGCTCTCCGGACGAGGCCAGTCTGTGCACGAAGGAAAACTTTTCATTTTATTTAGGTAAGGTAACGGATACTCATTTTAAATTAAATCTTCTTTTTTTTAATTCCTGATTCGGTTTTCGTGGAACTTAACGATTCATTTAAATCCAGGTTCTTTACAAGCTTATAATTTGTCTGCATTGCGAATTTCAATTTCAATTAAATCAGTTTAATCTTTCCTGAAAATCAGCCTGAATTTTGAATTTCAGTACTTGGTTTATTAACTTAAAATATTCTTACTTTGCGACAAATAATTATTTGTTGATGACTGATTTTGATTCTTTGTTCCGGAAGTATCACCGGCGCCTGCTACTTTATTCCATGAAATTTATTGAATATGAAAGCGACGCACTCGACATTGTCCAGAATGTATTTTTGGCAATTTGGGAGAACGGAAAATACAGACAAAGCGAAGAATTGGTCCAGGCTTATCTTTTTAATGCAGTAAAAAACAGTTGCCTAAATTATTTGAAACATCAAAAAGTTATCAGGAAATTCGAGTCTGAAACTATGCTGCAACTGGCCGAAATGGAAGCTGTTCATTACCAGTCGGGTGAAAAATCGCTGATTGAAACCGAGAGCCTGACTGAGATCAATCAAGCCATCGATTCATTGCCGGATATTTATCGTGAAATTATCCGGTTGAGCCGTTTGGAAGGGTTGAAAAATCATGAGATAGCCGAGAAATTGAATGTTCCGGTCCGAACAGTTGAAACCCGAATCTTCAGGGCGCTCACTACTCTGAAAGAGAAAATCAGCAAAAAATCTATGTTTATTTTATTGTTCCTGAGAGAATTGCAACAGGATCGCAATTAATTCTGAAAAATAATCGGAAAAGATTGACGTAGTTTCCGGCCTTCAGTTGTGTTGGTAGTATCAATATTGTAAAAATGAAGGACGAAAATTACATCGAAAATCTGATTGGCCGCTATTTGAATGGAAACTGCACTCTGGAAGATCATCAGGAATTGAAGAAATGGATTGATGAATCAGGCAATAATAAAGCCGAATTTCTGAGACTTAAAGATATTTGGGACTCAACAGCCGGACCAAAAGATAAAACTGAAGAAAAGCTGATCGCTTTTTATAAAAATCAACTGGAAAAATCGAATAAATCACGCCTGCTTTGGGTCAGATATTCATCAATAGCTGCGGCTGTTTTACTTATTGGATTTATCCTTTCTGTTTTGCTGCCACAAATCGTTGTTCGGCCACAGGGAAATATGCAGGTTTTTTCTGTTCCGATGGGGTCAAAGTCAAAAGTTTTCCTGGCCGATGGAACTGAGGTGAATTTAAATTCGGGCAGCGAACTTAAATTTCCTGAAAATTATTCAGCATCAAACCGGGTCGTATGCCTTACCGGCGAAGCCTTCTTTAAAGTAAAATCCGATCCCTCTCATCCATTTTTAGTTAAAACCACAGATTTTGATGTAAAAGTTACCGGCACACAATTCAATGTGTGTACATACGACGACAATACAAATTCATCGGCGACACTGGCCGAAGGTAAAATTCATCTAAAAATGAATGGTTCATCCCAAGCCTTCGAAATTAGGCCGGGCGAAAAGTTTGATCTAAATCGGGAAACCCACAAATATGCTTTGGATAAAGCAGATGTGGAATCGGAAATTGCCTGGAAAGACAATGAGTTGATATTCAGTAAAATTCGGTTTCCTGAATTGGCGAAGCGTTTGGAACGATGGTATGATGTAAAATTAAATTACTCGGATAGCAAGTTGATAAATTACACGTTTACCGGCAAATTTAAAAATCAGGAATCAATATGGCAGGTTTTGGATGCTCTAAAACTAACAGCCCCAATCGATTACCGGAAAAATTCTTTTAGAGAATTTACAATCAGTTATAAACCTTTAAAACTAAAATAAAAAAAGAAGACGAATGGTCGCCACAACGATTCGTCTTCAGGAACAATCAATAAATTATTAATTGTCTTAACATTACAAATTTATGAAAAAAAAATGGATTCAACCGAGGGGTAAGTCCTGTTTCGACGTCCCTCCAATTCTGAGAATTATGAAATTAGTAACACTCTTCCTTTTAGTTGCAGTTATGCATGTTGCAGCTGCCTCATACTCTCAAACGACTAAGCTAAAAATAGTAGGTCAAAACCTGAGTATTGGTGAAATTCTAGATCGGATTGAAAATCAGTCTAATTTCTCGTTCTTCTTTAATGCCAGTCAACTCGATCTTTCGAAAAGGATGGATATTGAGGCAGAAAATGAGACGGTAAATAAAATTTTGGACAAGATTTTATCAGGGACAGGATTAACATATACCGTGAACAATAAACTGATTGTCATTCATAAAACCGATGAAACAGGTAATGGAATGGTAAGTCAGCAAACGACTAAAGTTACGGGAAAAGTTATCGATACAACCGGTGCTCCAATTACAGGAGTTACGGTCGTTCTGAAAGGAACAACCAGTGGATCAATAACCAACATCGACGGAATTTATTCAATATCCAATATTCCTTCGAATGGAACTCTTGTTTTTTCATTTGTGGGAATGAAATCAGAGGAAGTATTGGTTGGCGACAAAACAGTGATCAACGTTACCTTGCAGGAAGAATCAATCGGGATCGAAGAAGTTGTGGCTGTAGGTTATGGAACACAGAAGAAAGCGAATTTAACGACTTCTGTTTCAACGTTAAAGAATGATAACCTGAGTGAACGGGCAATCAGCCGGGTCGATCAGGCTTTGGTCGGTCAAATGGCAGGCGTGAATGTGAAACAAACCACCGGTATTCCCGGAAAAGCTTTTAGTATTCAGGTTCGTGGAACCGGATCGATAAGCGCAGGAAACGAACCATTGTATGTTATTGATGGATTTCCTCTGTCGACAGCTACTACAAATGGCTCCGGAAATTTTGCAACGGGAAGTCCGTTGGATAACATCAATCCAAACGATATCGAATCTATTCAGGTTCTGAAAGATGCTGCTGCCGCTGCAATTTATGGATCAAGAGCTTCTAATGGTGTTGTACTGATTACAACTAAAAGAGGAAAAACAGGAAAACCCAAAATTACCTACAATACTTATTTTGGTATCAATCAGGCCACAAGGAAAGTAAGTATGTTGGATGGTCCAGGTTGGATTGACCGGGCATCAGAAATTATAAACGGTCAATACATTGCCAAATATGGTTCAAAAGGCGCGTTGGCTACCGACGATTATAACACACGAATGGCTATTGTAGGCTCATTTAGCGCCAATTATTTTCTCGATCCGCGTTGGTCAGATCCAAGTCATGCCGGATTAGATTTTATTGATTGGCAGGATCAGATATTCAGAACAGGCCAGACGCAAAACCATGAAATTACGGCGAGTGGAGGTAATGATGTGGTAAAGTATTTTGTGTCAGGTAACTATGCTAACACCGATGGTTTTGTGAAAGGGATGGGATACAAAACATATTCTGCCCGGGGTAATGTGGAGGTTAATGCTGCCAAAAACCTGAAAGTAGGAATTAATATTGCGCCAACCCTTTCAATTACTGAAGATCCGGGTGTTGAAGGAAAAGATAATATTTATCATCATGCATTGAGTATGAGTCCGGTGCAGGAATCAACTACAGGCGCTTTAGCAAACTCATTTAATAATGGGCAATATACCTGGAGTAACTCATGGAATAGTCCACTTGCTATCTTAGAAAATGTTGTTGGTGAAACCAAAACATTCAGGACTCTCGTTTCTCTTTATGCTGAATATGAATTCATGAAAGGTTTAACTTTTAGAACTTCCATCAACCTAGATAACAGAGACAATGCCACAAGTACTTACGTTCCGTATACGGTTGCGAGTACCCTGCTGAGCCGTACGTTCGATCCGGCCGGTAAAGCACTTACAGCAAATACTTCAGGCAAATTCAACACGTTTAAAAGACAGACTTTTGTAAATGAGAATACACTTAATTATTCAAAAACATTTAATCAGGTTCATAATCTGAATATTCTTCTTGGACAATCGTACAATTGGGACCGGACCGATATTTCGAATATGTCTTCAAGCGGCGGCTACACCAGCAGTGTTATTAAAACCTTAAATGCAGCAGTAGCTGTAACCGGAAATACTTCAGGAACACAAAACGTATTACTGTCGTACTTTAGTCGTGTTCAGTACAGCTACGATAACAAATATTTATTGGCTGCCAGTATTCGCGAAGATGGCTCATCCCGGTTTGGAGCCAATGCCCAGTACGGTATATTCCCTTCTGCATCTATCGGGTGGAGTATTGTTAAAGAAGGTTTTATGCAAAAATTTGTTTCAGTAAGTGACTTAAAACTCAGAGCCAGTTACGGAACAAACGGTACCAATAACTTAGGTTCCGATTATGCTCCGATTCCAACACTTAGCTCTTCAGGGTATGTGTTTGGTACCACACAGGCTGCAGTAATTGGCCAGGCGCCAAGTAAAATTGCCAATCCGGATTTACAGTGGGAACGCTCTGTTACCTACGATTTAGGTGTAGATTTTGGTTTTCTCAAGAATCGAATCACCGGATCGTTTGATTATTACAATAAGTTGAATAATAAATTATTATTGAACGTTCAGGTTCCTGAAGCAACAGGGTTTTCAACTTATTTAAATAATGCCGGATCTGTTCGGAATATCGGTCAGGAGTTGGAAATAACAACCCGAAATTTTGTAGGCAAATTTCAATGGACCACGTCAATGACTTTCAGCCACAATACCAACAAGGTGGTTGCTTTAGGTCCAGGTCAATCACAGATTCTAATTCCTTCATCTTTCGATATTTCAAATTTTATTCTTCAGGTTGGACAGCCCATGTACAGCATTTATGTTGTAAAAATGGATGGTGCTTTAACACAGGCAGATATTGATAATCACGCAGCTTTATACGGAACCGAAACTGTCGGAGATCCTAAATATGTGGATATCAGTGGCCCAAATGGCGTTCCTGATGGAGTTATTGATGCAAACGACCGACAAATTGTAGGTCATCCAAATCCGGATTATACCTGGGGAATTACAAATACATTTAAATACAAGGGATTTGACCTGAGTGTATTGATTCAGGGCCAGAACGGTGGGTCAGTTTATTCACTTTTAGGTCGTGCACTTACCAGAACAGGTCAGGGATTTAACGACAATGCTCCTTTGTTTTATAATGATAGATGGAGATCTGAAGCTCAACCAGGAGCCGGTCGGGTAAGTAAAGTTTATTCAACTTTTGGCCGTATTGTTAATACCGACTGGCTATATTCATCGAATTACTATAGGATTCGCGACATTACCCTCGGTTACGATTTGGGAAATGTGATCAGAAAGAATTTTATTCAGGATGCGCGTTTGTATGTTACTGCTGAAAACTGGTTTGGCCACGATAAATATTACGGCGGGGCAAACCCGGATGCACAAAATACCGATTTGAGTGGAAATGCCAGTTACCTGTCACCTGGTGATTATGGTGGTTTGCCATTAGCTAAATCCTTAATTCTTGGGTTAAACATCACATTTTAATCATCTTAAAATCAAATGAAAATGAAGAAGACATTTTATATATTGATAACATCACTTAGTATCCTCACTTTTTCCTGTAGTAAGGAATTAACTCAGATTCCGATCTCAGAAGGTACTACGCTTACATTTTATCAGTCGCCAAGTGATTTTATTCAAGGCATCAATGCTGCTTACAGTTCTTTAAGAGCTTATCCTGACCGGCTGCTCAACCTTTCCGAGATCCGTTCAGATAATATTTATGGAGTTTCCGATTTAGGAGTTCGTGATTGGGATCCGGTCAACAGTTTTCAAAAAGCCATGACTGGAAATGCTTATGTTGAGGAAGCATGGAGTGCCGATTTTAATGGAATATTTCGGGCCAACACTGTTCTGGAACAAATTGCCAAAAACGGAAGCTTAATAAATTCCGAAACGTTGCAGTTGAGATTGGATGCAGAAGCCCGGTTTTTACGTGCTTTCTATTACTTTGATTTGGTAAAATATTTTGGTAAAGTTCCATTAATCGACCATACAGTAATTGCCTCTGAAGCCAATACGATTGGTAGTAGCCCTGTAGCAGATATTTATCAGTTGATTATTTCTGATCTTCAGTCTGCGATAACAAACTTGCCTGCCTCCTACACAGGAGTTGATGTTGGCAGGGCAACTAAATATGCTGCCGAAGGTTTATTGGCTCAGGTCTATATGGCCCGTTCAGGTGCAACATACGGAGTTGAAGGTCCTGGTCTCGATTCGAAAGAATGGAATCTGGCGTTGCCGCTTATTCAGGATATTATTAATAGTGGCCTATTTATTTTCAATCCTGTGTACAGTGATATTTTTGCTTATTCAAAACAAAATCCTACCGTTAATAAGGAAGCCATTTTTGATGTAATGTACCTTCAAGGGGTCAGCGGAACTGCTTCACTTTATGGAGCTACCTATCCGTGGGGTCTGTGTCCGAATATGTACTTCAAATCAATTGGAGATTCAAAATCAAACGGACAATACGAAGCAATACCTGTATCAAATGATTTATTGAGCTTATATGATTCAACCGATGTCCGTAAAACCTTTGCAATTCACACTGATTCATACATTAACGCCGGAAGTACGGAGACCCGTCCGTTCTTTCAAAAGTATCTCGATTTCTCAAAAGTTCCAGCTTTGTTAAGTCGCTTCGACTGGGGAATTAATTTTATTGCCATCAGATACACCGATATTTTAATGATGAAAGCCGAATGTATCCTGAATGGTGCACCCGGATTGCAGGCTGATGTCGATGCGATTGTTAATCAGGTAAGAACAAGGGCCGGAATTGGAACCCCCGCATTGACTGGCGTGACTTTATCACAACTTTTTGATGAAAGAAGAAGAGAATTTGCTGATGAAGGCAGCCGTTGGTTCGATTTGCAGAGAAGCGGAAATCTGGTGACAAAAATGAACAGTTGGATCACGGTTGAAGATGCAATCAGGAAACAAATGAATCCGGTAGTTGCAGGATATGTTGTTTACCCGGTTCCACAGTCTCAGTTGGACGCTGCGCCCGGACTCTATCCTCAAAACACAGGGTATTAATTTGAAGGATTAGTCTTTTCGGATAAAAGATATCCGCATTAACTTACAGTAAAAGTCATTTAATAGTCATTAAGTTGCACTGAAACAATCAATGACTACGACTAACTGCTGTAAAAAAGCAAATGGGCGTAAACTGACAATTATATTTTGTTGAAAGGCGGGTTTGCCCGCCTTTCTCAAAACGATGAATCAGAGTATTAGTCCAACTGTCTGCTTTTCAGTTTCATTTAATTTGTAAACCAAAAACGGCTTCGGGTTCTTCCGGAAATCAGGAATTATAAAGCTGGAGTTTTGGCGATCAAAAGATTGTTCCGGAGGTTATGTTCTGCAGAAAGTGGTAGAATAAAAGAGTCGCCTTAACACGATAATGCAGGATGCACAACCGTAAATTGAAGATTATTTTTAAAAATTGTTCTTATGTCATAAAGAAAGATTAGTTAGTCAGCCGAGCCCGGAATGAGGATCCGGGATCGGAACTGGCTTAATCTTATTAAAGTCCCGAAAAATTTCAGGCAAAACTAAGCAGACTTCGTTACTTTTAACCAACTTAAACCAATGAAACAAATTAATTTTTTACTTCTGATTTTTATTCTTACAGGTGCTTGTCAATCAAAAAAGCTACCGGTCATCGAAACCGGTTCGCTCACCCCAATGCCATCTGAATGGATTGATAAGGATACCGGACATCGGATTGTAAAACTGACTGATCAAATGGAAGGGAACAGTCTCAGTTTCTATTTTCACAACAATCCGTTTATCGGAAACGAAATGGTTTTTTACAACAGTAGCAAACAGAATCCCGATGAAGTTACTGATATGAAAAAAGAAGAAACTTACAATACTAACGTAAAAAACAAGCAGTTATACAGCATCAATCTCGGCACAAGAAAGATTACTCAACTCACCTTCAGTTCCTCTCCGATGAATGGTGAAATTGTTTCAGCAAAAACCAAAACAATATTCTATCAGGTAAAAGACAGCGTTTTTTCTGTCGATTTTATCACCCGGAAAGTAAAACTGGTTTATGTTTTTCCTGAAGATTTTAAAGCGTCAATTACAACCGTTAATGCCGATGGAACCTTGCTTGGCGGATCGAGGGCTACAGATGCGGAGAAAGAAATACTAAAAAATAATCCGAATAAAAGTGATTTTTTTAACCTGATTTACGAAGCCAAACTGCCTAAAACTCTGTTTACTGTCAATGTTCAAACTGATGAACTCAATAAATTATTTACCGATAGCGCCTGGCTCAATCACGTGCAATTTTCTTCCGTCAGTCCCGATTTACTTATGTTTTGCCACGAAGGCCCCTGGCACAAAGTCGACAGGGTTTGGACAATTGATGTGAATACCAAACAAGTTACACAAATACATCACCGTACCATCGACCGCGAAATTTGGGGACACGAATGGTTTGGAAAAAGCGGAAAGACCATCTGGTTCGACTTGCAACAACCACGGGGTGAAACATTTTTTGTAGGTGCCTATGATGTTGCTACGGGCAACGAAATTAAATACAGTTTGCCGCGTAACGACTGGAGCGTGCATTACAATACAAATTCTACTGAAACTTTGTTTGCGGGCGATGGCGGTGATTCCGGTTCTGTAGCCAAAGCTCCGGATGGTCAGTGGATTAATTTATTTACTCCGGACGGCGATAAATTCAAAACTGAAAAACTGGTCAATATGGCACATCACAAGTATAAACTTGAACCGAATGTGCATTTCAGTCCTGATGATAAATGGATTATTTTCAGGGCAAATTTCGAAGGCGAATCAAATATTTATGCCGTTGAAATCGAAAAATCAGGCAATTAAAGTTAAATAAACTAAAATTCGGGTTCACTATTCTTTCATTTTCTCAATTAGATTTACATTGTGTACTGTTTGATTGTAAATTGAAACAAAGCAATTTTAAAATTTAAATTTTTACCCATGCAAACCAATACATCCAAGAGATCAGGCTTTCTATTTCTGTCAATTTTGCTGATTGTTTTTACTTTCTCCTGTTCCAATGCTTCAGGACAAAAATCGGAAACCGTACCCGGTTGGCCCAAAATTACTATGGAAAACAAACCATGGAGCCGCTGGTGGTGGATGGGCAGCAGCGTCAATCCGGCGGATTTGAAAGTTGTTATGGAAGCTTATTCCAAAGCCGGATTGGGCGGATTGGAAATAACCCCGATTTATGGCGTGCATGGCTACGAAAATAAATTCATCAAATTTCTTTCTCCGGAATGGGTCGATAACCTGAAATACACACTTCAGGAAGGGAAAAAACTGGGCATGGGAATCGATCTGGCGATGGCTTCGGGCTGGCCGTTTGGAGGTCCCTGGGTAACTCCCGAAGACGCATGCAAATATATGAGTGTGCAATCGTATGCACTCAATGAAGGCGAGATTCTTCAGGAATCTGTAAAAATGATGCAGGAACCGATGCTGAGAACAATCAGCCGGCCAAATCTGAAAATTTCAGACTTGCAATTTCCAGTAAGCGCCAACGAAGACAGCCTGCAGGCTTATGCCATTGAGCAGGTTCGCTATCCGGTTCCGATGCCGCTGCAAACGCTGATGGCTTATTCAAACAAAGGTGAAATCCTGAATCTGACGGACAAGGTTGATTCCAACGGACGGCTTTTGTGGAAAGCGCCTGCGGGAAAATGGTTGCTGTACGCCGTGTTTGAAGGCTGGCACGGAAAAATGGTTGAACGTGCTGCTCCGGGAGGCGAAGGCGATGTGATCGATCATTTTTCGGAAAAAGCCATTGATAATTACCTCGGACATTTTACAGATGTATTTAAAGGTCAGGATTTAAGCGGTTTGCGGGCTTATTTTAACGATTCGTACGAAGTTGACGATGCCCGCGGTGAAGCCAATTTTACGCCTTTGCTGTTTGACGAATTTCAGCAACGGCGCGGTTACGATTTGCGCGAATATCTTCCGGCTATGCTGAGCCGCGACGAACCCGATTACAACCAGCGCGTGTTAAGCGATTACCGCGAAACTATTTCCGATTTAATCCTTGAAAACTACACCAAACGCTGGCACGACTGGGCTGCTTCGAGCGGAAAAATAATACGCAACCAGGCACACGGCGCTCCGGCCAATATACTCGATTTGTACGCCGCCGCCGATATTCCTGAAACGGAAGGCGAAGACATTGTAAAGGTCAAAACAGCTTCGTCGGTGGCGCACGTAACTGGCAAAAATCTGGCCTCGTCTGAATCGGCAACCTGGCTGAAAGATCATTTTGAAGCTTCGCTGGGCGACGTAAAACAAGCCATCGATTTGTTTTTGCTGGCCGGAATTAACCATGTTTTTTATCACGGAACAACTTTTTCGCCACCTGCAGCAAAATGGCCGGGCTGGATGTTTTACGCCGCGGTAAACTTTGCACCTTCAAATACTTTCTGGAACGATTTCGGAACCCTGAATACGTATATCGCCCGTTCGCAATCGTTTCTTCAGGCCGGAAAACCTGATAACGATGTGCTTTTGTATTACCCGATTGCCGACGAATATGCCGTTCGTGGCAAATCATTACTGCTGCATTTCGATGGCGCCGCCAAAGGTTCTTCGGTTCGCGAATCGGCTGAATATCTCTTCGGAAAAGGCTATGCGTTCGATTATGTTTCCGACCGGCAGGTGCTTCGTCTGGAAAACAAAACAAATCAAATCCTGACTGGCGGAAACAGTTACCAAACCATTTTGCTTCCTCCGGTTAAGTTAATGCCGCTCGAAACATTCGAAAAGATTGTGGATCTGGCAACAAATGGGGCAACAGTTTTGATGGAAGAATTACCCGAAGATGTGCCCGGATTGGGAAATCTCGAAGATCGTCGGGCAAAATTGCTGAACCTGAAAAATTCACTAAAATTTGAAACAACACGGGAGTTGGTAAAACGGGCAAAAGTTGGTAAAGGTCAAATCCTGATGGGTAATTTGTCAGACATACTCGAACAGGCCAGCATCCGGCGCGAAAACATGTTCGACGACAATTTGCAGAGCATCCGCCGAATCGATGGAAATACAACCACTTATTTTATTGCCAATCGCGGCGATGTGGCTTTTAGCGGCTGGACAACTGTTCAGACTCCGGTAAATACTGCGGTAATTTACAATCCGATGACTGGCGAATTTGGCGAAGCCAAAAGCAGTTCGTCGGGCAAATCGGGTTTGGTTTATTTGCAGTTAAAACCTGGCGAAAGTTGCCTGGTACAGATTTTTCCGGAAAAAATTAAGGCTCCTGAATATGCTTATTTGCAGGAAGCAGATGGAAAACTGACGCTTAATCAGGAATGGAATTTATCATTTCTGAGTGGCGGACCAGTTCTTCCGAAACCTGTCAAACTGAGTAAATTGGGTTCATGGACCGAAATTCAGGGCGACAGCTACAAAGCATTTTCAGGAACAGCAGTTTACAAAACTACTTTCAAAAAACCTTCAGGAGAGGCGAAAACTTATCGCCTCGATTTGGGAAAAGTCGCTTGCAGCGCACGGATCAGTTTAAACGGGAAAGAACTGGCAACCCTGATCAGTTCTCCATTTTCAATGGATATCACCGCTTCGGATTTGAAGCCTGAAAATACGCTGGAAGTTTCGGTTACAAACCTGATGGGAAACAGGATTGCCGACATGGAGCGAAAAGGAGAGCCGTATAAGATTTTCTACAATGTGAATTTCCCGGCCAAAGAAGCGGCTAATCGAGGAGCCGATGGCCTGTTCACAACCAAAAACTGGAAACCTCAGGAATCGGGTTTGATTGGCCCCGTTACGCTGATACCGCTTGAACCAGTGAAATTTTAAAAAAATCACATGGACGCATAGAAGACAAGAGAAAAAGAACTCTGTGTTTCCTCTGTGATCTCTGTGGTAAAAAATTCGTTAAAAAATTAAAACTATGTGCTCTATGTGTCTATGTGGTTCCGAAATACAAACAAATCTGCCTGCCCGACAGGTCAACACTTCACATTCCGGGGGGAGTAGGTGGCTTTTTCTTATTTTTTTGTTTTTCGGTTTTTCCTCTTATGCTGCACCCACACAAAAGCAGGTTTTGTACCTCTCCGGAACCGATAATATCCACACCAAGACCTGGGATTTCTTTTGTACCTCCGGCCGAAAAAGTGGCGCTTGGAGCAAAATTGAAGTGCCATCGCAATGGGAACAGCAAGGCTTTGGGGAGTACGATTACGGTCGCGATTACCGCACATATAGCAAAAAATTCAAATTTGCCGACGAAAAAGGATTATACAAACATTCATTTTTAGTGCCTGAAGATTGGAAAGGAAGGCAAATCTTCATTGTTTTCGAAGGTTCAATGACTGATACGGAAGTGAAAATTAACGGACAGTTGGCCGGGCCGGTTCATCAGGGCGCATTCTATCAGTTTCGATACAACATTACCGATAAATTGAAATTTGATCAGGAAAATATACTCGAAGCATCCGTTAGTAAAATGTCGGAAAATGCATCCGTCAATCGGGCAGAACGTTTTGCCGATTACTGGGTTTTCGGGGGAATTTTTCGGCCGGTTTATCTCGAAGTTTTTCCGGATGAACACATCAGCCGGGTGGCTATCAATGCCAAAGCGAACGGAGACTTTTCGATGGACGTTTTCCCGGTTGGCCTGACTAAAAATCAGACCATTCAAGCTGAAATTCTGGATGCAAAAGGAAAAGCCGTACAAACCTGCGAAGCAAAAGCAAGTTCAGGAGATTCATTGGTGACTTTAAGTTGCCGAGTTGAAAACCCCAAACAGTGGACCTCAGAAACTCCGGAATTGTATTCGGTAAAAGTGAGTTTGATTGATGGCTCAACATCGGTTTACCAACTGACGCAAAAGTTTGGTTTTCGAACCATCGAAATCAGGCAGGGCGATGGTGTTTATGTAAACGGGAAGAAAGTCAAATTTCGCGGCATCAATCGCCATGTTTTTTGGCCTGAAACCGGGCGCTGTGTCAATTCTACCATTGATTTAAACGATGTCAATCTGATGAAGGATATGAACCTGAATGCTGTTCGTGGTTCACATTATCCGCCCGATCAGTCGTTTCTGAATAGTTGCGATTCTTTGGGACTTTTTGTGCTCGACGAACTGGCCGGTTGGCAAAATGCTTACGACACCGAGGTTGGCAGCAAATTGGTTCGCGAAATGGTGATCCGCGATGTAAACCATCCGTCCGTTATTTTCTGGGACAATGGCAACGAAGGAGGAACGAACAAGGAACTTGACGATGATTTTGCGATATACGATCCATCAAACCGGCCGGTCATTCACCCGCATCACAAGCCTGGAAACGATTTCAACGGCATAGACTGCAATCATTACGAAAACTATTACAGTTCGAAAAAAATACTTTCAGAAGGAAAAATTTATATGCCCACCGAATTTTTACATTCGCAGGACGATGGTGGCGGTGGCGCCAGTCTTGCCGATTTTTGGGAATTGTTCTGGATTTCGGATCACTCCGCCGGCGGTTTTACCTGGGCGCTGCTCGACGAAGGAATTGTGCGCACCGACCTGAACAATTTCGTTGATGCAAACCGTGTAAATGCTCCGGATGGAGTGGTTGGGCCACATCGCGAAAAGGAGGGAAGTTATTATGCCATGCGCGAAATTTACTGTCCGGTGCACATTGTTCTGAAGAAATTGCCCAATGATTTTGACGGCAGTATTTCCGTGGAAAACCGGTTTCATTTTACCAATCTGAAGCAATGCCGTTTCGAATGGCAATTGGTAAATTTTAACCAGGTACAGCAACGTGAAGCCGGGCACCAGATAATGAAGAGTGGTGCAATTTCAGGTCCCGATGTTTCTCCGGAGAAAACAGGCACACTGAAAATTAAACTTCCGGAGGATTTTAACGACTATGATGCTTTTTACCTGAAAGCCTTTGATTCGTTTGGTCGGGAGCTTTATTGCTGGAGCTGGAAAATTGATGAGAATGAAAAAGCTGTTCTGAAATTGGTGCAGAAAAATCTGGATGCAGCAGAAAAAGACCGGCATCAGAAAATGAAGGCTGCCGGAGTTGAAGAAGATAACATTCTGCCCATTGAACGTCAGGCAGGCGATTCACATGTGAGTTCGCACGTCGAAGTCAGCGAAAATGACAGCTTGATTATCCTGAAGGCTTCAGGAATTTCCACATCTTTTAGCAAAAAAGATGGCACCATTCAGAAGGTTGGAAATGATCTGGGATTGCCAATCCCGTTCAGCAACGGACCGGTTTTGGTTAGCGGTAAATCCGAATTGATTGGCGTCAGGCATCGTTCAGGACCAAATTCACATACAATCGAATTTAGCTTTGCAGGCGACTTAAATGCTATTCGCTGGACCATGTACGATAGCGGCTGGCTTCAACTGAACTACGAATATCTGACCGAGGGGAAACAATATTTTACCGGAGTTAGTTTCAGTTTTCCGGAGTCGGATGTAATTGGCGTCAAATGGTTGGGGCGCGGGCCGGCCAATGTCTGGAAAAACCGTTTGCAGGGTGGTCAATTGGATGTTTATGAGCGCATGTACAATAACCGTTTACCGGGCGATAACAACTGGCAATATCCGCAGTTTAAAGGGTATTATCCTGAAATCTCGTGGATCAAATTCAATACCGTTGACGGCAAATTTACAGTAGTTTCCAAAGAAGACGACTTGTTTGTGCGCCTGTTCGATTTTTATGGACTTTCAGGGCCAACCAATTATCCGGAATTGCCCAAAGGCGATATTTCATTTTTGGATGGAATTCCCCCTATCGGAACAAAATTGGCCATGGGAATCAGCAACGATACCTGGAATCTTGGCCCTTCAGGAGAGCTGAATCAAATGAAAAAGCCGGTGAAACGTACCTTGTTCTTTTATTTTGGTTTGCTAAACTAATTGATACTCAGCGGGTGACTTTAAGTCACTCGCTGAGTAACCAAACAACAACATGACAACGCGACGAAAATTTATTCAAAATAGTTTGCTGGCCGGAAGCGCCCTTTTTGGCTCCGGAATTTCAGGATTCGCCTCTGCTCAGGAACAGAAATATTACAGAAAGGATATTTCCGGATTTGCCAAACGCCTGAAACCGTTGGGTCGAATTTTGGAACTCGACGGTTATTATGTTTGGGGATGCAGTCCGATTGTGGCTCCGGACGGAAAAATACACGTTTTCTTTTCACGCTGGGATGCAAAAAAGGGAATGGGTGGCTGGATAAAAGGATCTGAAATTGCACACGCAGTGGCCGATAAACCTGAAGGTCCGTATTACGGAATTGAAACCATTCTGGCTCCCCGTGGCGAAGGTTTCTGGGATGCAACAACCTGCCACAATCCGCACATTCAGTTTGTCGACGGGAAATATTGTCTCTTTTTTATGGGCAATTCAAATGGAAAAACCAATACGAAACGAATAGGATTGGCAATTTCCAATTCATTGAATGGTCAGTGGGAAAGATCGGAAAGGCCTTTGCTGGAAGCCGGTGAGTCGGGTTCATGGGACGATCACTGCACCTCGAATCCAGCTTTTTTGAAACATCCAAACGGACAATACTGGTTGTATTATAAATCGTGGAATACTGATGAATATGAGCATCCGGTTGATCCGGCTATTCGTGGAAACCGAAAATACGGACTGGCCATAGCCGAAAAGCTCGAAGGGCCATACATCAAATACTCCGGAAATCCTATTCTTGACTACTCAGAACTGGGAAATAACCGCCAACTGGAAGATGGAAATGTATTTCTGGAAAACGAACACTTTTACATGCTGGCACGCGATATGGGACGATTCGATCACGAAGTCGGGATTATTCTGGAATCGGAAGATGGCATTCACTGGTCTGAACCAAAGATCAGTTATTTTGGTTTCAGCCATTACCTGAAACAACCTCCTGCTCCAAAGCATCTGAAAAAATACGGCCGGTTTGAGCGTCCGCAAATCCTGATGCAAAATGGTCATCCAACACATCTGTTTGTGGCATCTCAAGGAGGAAAATACGAGACTTTCACTGCCTTTGTTTTTAGAATAAAATAAAATGAACCACATAGACACATAGAGCACATAAAAATATTATTCATTGTGAAACTCTGCTTTTTCTCTGTGGTAAAAAATAAAAGTATGAAACAAACAATTATCCTTATTTTTCTGTCTGTCCTCATGTTTCAGACGGAAGCCAAAAACAAGCCAACCGTATACATAATTGGCGATTCAACAGTAAAAAACGGAAAAGGTGATGGCTCCAATGGTCTTTGGGGCTGGGGAGAACCAATTTCAAGTTATTTCGACAGTAAAAAAATCAATGTCGAAAATGATGCATTGGGCGGAACGAGCAGCCGTACTTTTCAAACCAAAGGATTATGGGAAGCTGTCAGGATAAAACTTCAGCCCGGAGATTTTGTGCTGATGCAATTTGGTCACAACGACGGTGGTCCGGTTAACGATACCTTGCGTGCACGTGGTACTATAAAAGGTATTGGTGAAGAAATTGAGGAAATTGACAACCTGATTACCAAACAACACGAAATGGTTCATACCTACGGATGGTATCTTCGTAAAATGGTTGATGAAACGATGGAGAGAGGCGCTGTTGCAATCGTGATTTCGCCCATTCCACGGAACATTTGGAATGACGGAAAAGTACAACGGGCTTCTGATAATTATGGGAAATGGGCCAGCGAAATTGCTGAAAAAACCGATGCCTTCTTTATTGATTTGAACGAACTCGTGGCTGCAAAATATGAATCGCTTGGACAGGAAAAAGTAAAAGCGTTTTTCCCCGGAGACCATACGCACACCAGCTTGGAAGGTGCAAAACTGAACGCAGAAACTGTAGTTCGAACTATTCGGGAGCTGAAAAATTGCGAATTGAAAAAGTACCTGAAAAAGATCAAATAATTTATGGAATTAATGAAACTGATGATGTGATACCGTATTCAAATTGTTTTCTCCTACGACCTGGTTCAGCGATCTTTATTCTGTTTCCCATCTTCTGCAATCCTTACACAAAACATTTGAAATTTCAATTGACTTATTTTAAAACCGATACACTATGAACACAACCCGAAAAACAGCTCTGTTATTAATCTTTGCTATGCTTTTTATTGGCGTTCAGGCCCAAAAGCTTCCGGCGAAAAAAGAAGTGATGGACAAAATGGTATTGGCCAACGCCTATTTTATGAACAAGTGGCCGGATACAGGCAAGAGCATAATCACCAACAAGGAACGCCCGAGTAACATCTGGACGCGCGCCGTTTATTACGAAGGTTTGTTGGCTCTGTATGCTGTTAATCCGGATAAATCTTTTTACGATTACGCAATATCCTGGGGCGAAGCGCACAAATGGGGCTTGAATGGTGGAATTCAAACCCGCAATGGCGACAATCAATGCTGCGGGCAAACTTATCTGGATTTATATCAAATCGATCAGAAACCTGAACAAATGAAAGATATAAAAGCTTCGGTTGACCTGATGCTTGAAACAGATAAAATAAACGACTGGAACTGGATTGATGCCTTACAGATGGGAATGCCTGTTTTTGCAAAACTGTCGAAAATTACCGGCGATAAAAAGTATTCGGAACGGATGTATGAGATGTATTTAGACACCAAGGAAACACAAGGTTTGTATAACAAAAAGGATATGCTTTGGTGGAGAGACAAAGATTTTTTACCTCCGTATAAAGAACCGAATGGTCAGGATTGCTATTGGTCGCGCGGAAATGGTTGGGTAGTTGCTGCCCTGGTTCGCGTGATGGAAACTGCTCCGGACGATCCGCATTACATGGAATACAAAAAGACCTACCACGAAATGATGAAAGCCCTGCTACCCATTCAACGCAAAGATGGTTTCTGGAATGCCAGTTTGCACGATCCGGATAATTATGGTGGTAAGGAAACTTCAGGAACAGCCTTGTTCGTTTATGGAATGGCCTGGGGCGTGAACAATGGCATGCTCAGTGCCAAAAAATACGGGCCTGTTATTGCCAAAGCCTGGAATGCCATGGCTTCAGAGGCTGTTCACGCCGACGGATTCTTAGGGTTTGTACAGGGAACAGGGAAACAGCCATCCGATGGTCAGCCGGTGACTTATGATAGTAAACCCGATTTTGAAGATTATGGATTGGGTTGCTTTCTGCTTGCTGGAAGCGAAGTGTACAAACTTTGCAAATAACTGGAAAAATTATATGCGAAAAATCCTGCTTACGTGCTGGATTTTTCGCTTATGTAATCTTCAGGAATTATAATCTGCTTTCCAGAATTTCGCGAATTTCTTCGGGACCGATGTTCGATTTTTCGCCTACCTTGTATCCTCTTTTCAGGAAACGGTCGCAAATGGTATCGATCGTGTCGGTTGGAACACCGTAATCGGGCAATTTTGTTGGAATGCCAACCGATTCAAAAAAATCAACGGTTTTTTGAATGGTTTGGTCAATGCGTTCATCCGAACTTCCCTCGGTTATTTCCCAAACCCGTTCGCCTAACTGAAGAATTTTATCTTTTTTCTGCACCCGCTTGATGTTCATCACTCCCGGCAGCACAATGGCTAAAGTCCGTGCGTGGTCAATTCCATGATACGCTGTCAGCTCATGGCCAATCATGTGTGTGGCCCAATCCTGCGGAACTCCGACGCCAATTAGTCCATTTAAAGCCATTGTAGCGCTCCACATAAAATTGGCAGCCGATTCGTAGTCCGTTCTGTTTGCCAGTACTTTAGGCCCTTCTTCAACCAGTGTTTTCAGAATGCTTTCGGCAAATCTGTCCTGAATTGGTGAATTAACCGGGTATGTTAAATATTGCTCAATCACGTGTACAAAAGCGTCAACCACTCCATTGGCAACCTGTTTGTCCGGAAGTGAAAAAATGACTTCAGGATCGAGAATCGAAAACTTGGGCATAACAAGCAAAGAACTAAACGAAAGTTTTTCTGTGGTTTCGACCCTTGTTACTACGGAATTCCCATTCATTTCGGAGCCGGTGGCTGGCAAAGTTAAAACAGCTCCAATCGGAATAGCTTTTCGTACAGGTGCATTTTTCGACAAAATCTGCCATGGATCGCCGTGTTCGAATTTGGCTGCCGCAGCAATAAATTTAGTTCCGTCGAGCACTGAACCTCCACCAACAGACAGTAAAAAAGTGATGTTTTCGTTTTTTACTATTTCCACAGCTTTCATTAGTGTTTCGTAATGCGGATTTGGTTCGATGCCTCCAAATTCAACGACCTCAAAATCTTTAACAGATTCTTTTACCTGATCGTAAACGCCATTCTTAAAAATGCTTCCGCCACCATAAGTCAGCAGAACTTTTGATCCTTCAGGAATATTTCGTCCTGTTTTCCCGATTTCACCCTTTCCAAAGATGATTTTTACCGGATTTTGATATTCAAAATTGTACATAAGTCTTGTAAATAATGTGTTTTGGAATTATAAAAACTAAATTACCCATTATTCCTGAATTTACATTTTATTCGTTGTTAATAAATTCAAAGACCTATTTTTGTAAAAAAAATGAAATGACAAATACGGATCAGGAAAACAGAGGTGGGATCGATTATTCCGAAAAATACAAAGATTATTCTGATGACGAGATTTTTGAGATTTTGCGGAATCATAAGGAGTATCAGGATTCAGCGGTGAACAGTGCTGTGAAAATTGCTCTTGAACGTGAATTGATCCATTCTGATCAGGATTTGATGGCTCCCGAATTTCAGAATAAACGAACTTTTCGCTTTACTTTATTTCCCCGGATTAACAGCTCATTTCATTACCAACGGCTTGTTGGCAGCATCTTTCGATACCTGTTTGTCGTTTCTCTGCTTCCGGTAGTTTATGGATTTCTGAAATATGGCGAGGGTGAGCTTGATCAAACCGTTTGGGGTGTGGCGCTGGGAGTCATTTGGTTTGGTTTATGTGTTTGGTTGAAAAAAACGCTCCGGTTAGCCATTTTATTTCCAATTTTTGGCTTGCTTGCTTTCCTTACTTTTTCGTCCATTCAAAAAATATTAGTTCCCGAACAAATTGTTTTTCAGGATTTATTAATGGTATTTGCAGGAACACTTGTTACGACTTACCTTTTGTTGTACCTCAAAAATCTGATTGCAAATAAACCTGACAATGTTTAATTCGGTTTTCTTCTCTTTCTGAAAAATTCAGTATTTGCGTTGATCCGCCAAAATTTGCTTTTACCTAAGGAAATCGTATGTTCGTCGATAAGATTTCCATTCAGGGTTTGAATTTGAATAGTTTTATTCAAAATTAAAATCCTAAAACTAGAATTATGTACCTGCTTCGAATAACCAGTCTCGTTTTTGCCTTAGGGTTGCTGGTGTCAAAACTTTTTGCTGCTCCGGTAATGCCCGTTGAGGAAAGTTGGGATGATACTGACATCCGCACTTATCAGGTTGAATCGTTCGATAAAATTTATCTGGAAGGCGCTTTTAAAGTTATCCTCGAACAGGGAAATCATTCGGGTTTGCGCATAAAAACCGATGAGGATAATTTCAAATACATCGATGTTCAGTCGGATGAAAATTCACATAGCCTGAAAATAGTGAAAAAACATTTCAATTTTGATGAAGTGAAACTTTACATCACATTTAAGGATCTTGAAAAATTGACTATGGAAGGTGGTATTAGTCTGGAAACCAAAGGTTATGTCGACTTAAAAGATTTTTACCTGCATGTTGAGGGTGGCGCTGACATTGAAATGAATATGAAAGTTAACAATCTGAGAGTCATTGGAGAGGGTGGGGTGAAATTTGAATTCGACGGAGTGGCCAATGAAATGGATGCCTCAATTTCTGGTGCAGGTTATTTGGATGCTTCTGATCTGAAAACCAATACCTGCGATTTTAAAATTGAAGGAATTGGCGCCGGAAGTGTGTATGTAATCAAATCGTTGCATGCCAGTATAAATGGTGTTGGGAAAATCAGGTATAAAGGTGATCCTCAGGTTTCTAAAAAGATTGACGGAATTGGAATCGTGTCCGCTGATTAGTATATTTAGTTTAGTTTGTGGTAAAGGGTCATCTGTTTCAGGTGGCCCTTTTCTTTGGCCGACTTTTCCTGAGATCAAAACAAATTCGGATTCAGTATGTTAATATTTCCGTGGAATTTATCAGGTGAGATACAAAATATTGATTGAATTAAATATGTAAGTGTCTGATATTGTGAGTTTAAAATTATTATTGATTGATTTGTGTTTAGTTCTTGTTGTTAATGGTTAAACGAATGATAAAAAATACTGTTCTGGTTTCAGGAACAATTAATTTAAGGAGGATTTAGTATGAAAGTGTACGGGTTTTTAAAAACAGAAACGGCAAAACCTAAATTAAACGGAACACAGTTGCCTCAAAATAGGAATGATAACAACGGTCACGACCTGATTGGAGATAATCACATTGCTACTTCGCTTGAAACACCAATGCGCGAAGACGCTTTTTTACTGAGCGACGAACAAAAAATGATTCTAATCGAAGAGAAATTCCGTGATATTATGGATATTCTCGGACTCGATTTGACTGATGACAGTTTAAACGGAACTCCACACCGGGTTTCAAAAATGTTTGTCAAGGAAATCTTTTCAGGACTAAATCCGGAGAACATGCCCAAAATTTCGGTTTTCGAAAATAAATTCAAGTATGGTGAAATGTTGGTTGAGAAAAACATTAACCTCAATTCGACCTGCGAACATCATTTTTTACCAATTGTGGGTAAAGCACATGTTGCTTATGTGTCAAGTGGTCAGGTTGTTGGATTGTCGAAAATTAACCGAATTGTTGATTATTTTGCCCGCCGTCCGCAGGTTCAGGAACGATTGACTGTTCAAATTGCCGCCGAATTGAAACGAATTTTAAAGACCGAAGATGTTGCCGTTGTTATTGATGCCAAACATCTTTGTGTTTCGTCCCGGGGAATTAAAGATGAAGGTAGCTCAACCATAACCGCCGAATATGGCGGTGTTTTCAAAGAATCAGCCCGGAAAGAAGAATTTCTGAACTATTTATCGCTTAATGTATAAAGCGGGAATACACCGATTGCTTAGAATGAAGCCTTTCGGATGAGAGGTTTTTGTTTTTTTTTGATTATTGTTTTTGCCTGAAGCCGGGCATTACAAGTATTTTTTGTTCTTTTGCCTGAAAAATATTCGATAGTATGGATGGAAGAAAACGCTCGGATGTAAAACCTGGATTTCTGGTTAATATTGTGCAAAAGCACCACCAACGAACAGGCGAATTAACCGAAGGAATTGTTAAAACCCTGCTGACAAATTCACCCAACCACCCGCATGGAATAAAAGTACGACTCGAAACCGGTGAGGTTGGCCGTGTAAAAGAAATTCTGGATGAAGGCGAAATTTAGTGACAATATGTTTCAGAACTTTTGTGATCCCTATGAAAATCATATCGACCAATATTGCGAAACTCACCACAATTGAATGGAGGGGACAAACCGTAGAAACCGGCATTTATAAATATGCAGTTGAAGTGCCTGTTTTCCTTGGAAGCGAAGATGTTGAAAACGATCATGTTATTGATCGCCGCTATCATGGAGGACCCGATAAAGCCTGCTATCTCTATTCTGCCGATCATTATGCTTTTTGGAAAAATAAATATCCCAATCAAGATTGGCTATGGGGAATGTTTGGCGAGAATCTGACTGTCGGTGGACTAAATGAATCAGAAGTCAGAATTGGCGACCGGTTCCAGATTGGGGAGGCTGTTGTGCAGGTTTCGCAACCACGGCAGCCCTGCTTTAAGTTGGGCGTACGGTTTGGAACGCAGCAAATCGTCGATGATTTTTGGGTATCATCTTTCCCGGGTGTCTATGTCCGTGTGTTGACCTCCGGAGCAGTTCAGTCTGGTGACGAAATGAAATTGCTTAGCCGGAATCCTGAAAGTTTAACCGTCAGTCAGGTTTTTTCGATTTTTAGGTTGGAACGGAATAATCAAAAATTGATGGAATCAGCTTTGTCTGAACCACATTTAGCTGGTTCGTGCCGGCAAGATATCCGGAAAATATATAAGCGAATAACTGAAAATTGAACTTTCTAAATATTTAGAAACGAAAGCAACACCATAAAGGACCAGATTGAGAAAAACAATTTAGTCCTTTTTTTTATGTTTAATTAGTATCCGATACTTTAACTTAATAAAATAAAAAGTTTTCCTTCGTGTACAGACTGGCCTCGTCCGGAGAGCCGAAAAACAAGTGAAGACGGCGTTAAAAAATCTTTTCTGTTTGAGCCGTAGGCGAGTTTAAAAGATTTTAGCCGTCGAACGCTGGTTTTTCGAGCGATGCGGACGCAGCCTTGACTTTTTTTGATTACTTTTTTGTGTTAAGACAAAAAAGGAATTAGAATCTTAACCACGAAGAACGCGAAGGAAAAAGGACAACAAACACAACGAATATTATGAATACACTTTGCAATGAATTGGAATGAGAATATAATCACAATTCCTATTGATTTAAATTAAGCTCTTTTTGGGTTTTCTCTTTGAAATCCGACTCAGCGGGTGACTCAAAGTCGCCCACTGAGTAAATTTACATCTGGAGAATAACAAATAAATCCGCCTGAAATTTATTGAAGGACGGCAAACTTGTAAAAATTTTAAAAATGGAGTTTTTAAAAATACATACACCACGACTTTTCATTCGTAACCTTAAATCGACAGATTTATTCGATTTTCATAGTTATCGTTCAAATCCGGAAGTTACAAAATACCAGGGTTTTGACGTTATGACGATTGAGCAGGCCGACGAATTTATAAAAGCTCAGGTTGACAAAGAATTTGGAATGGCTGGAGAATGGGTGCAATATGGAATAGAAAGTCAAGCAATAGGAAAAATTATTGGCGATTGCGCGATTAAACTTGAAAACGACGACAGGAGGATTGCAGAAATTGGCATAACCATTTCGCACCTTTACCAAAGAAATGGTTATGCCAAAGAAACTTTGGCTGGCATCCTTGGTTTTCTGTTCAACACTCAGGATATCCACCGGGTTGTAGAAACGGTGGATGCCGAAAATATTGCTTCGATTAATTTATTAAAAAGTACAGGGTTCAGACTTGAAGGACATTTCATCGAGAATATATTTTTCAAAGGGAAATGGGGAAGCGAATTTCAGTATGCAATGCTAAAGCGCGAATGGGATGCTCTCAGGTATAACTTTTAGCCGAAAACATAAACAAACCATTACAATATCGTGTTGTGTTAAGGTTGAAATATTGATCGTCATGCTGAATTTATTTCAGCATCTCCCCATGAACAACAGATTCCGAAACAAGTTCGGAATGACTTACCGTCAATTAGCTACTTAACACAATACTAGCAGCTTTTATATGGTCGGAATTATCTGCCGGACATGCATATTCCCTTTAGTCATAACCTCTTCCCAAAGCTGACCAGTCTTATTGATGTTTTCAGTTTCTCTGAATTATCTGTCTGTCTCAATTGATAAACGACAATTCCGATTTCAATTTAAAAATAAATTCAGGTTGTATTTTATGGCAAATCAGATTACCATTTTCATCAAAATTGGCTTTTACAGTAATCCAAAGCTTCGACCATTTATACCTTTTCAGTCCGTTAAACATGAGGCGATATTTGTACTTTGTACCCAGAATTTTTGTGAATGAATCGAAATTGCCATTTTTTAACCTGGCTTTCAGAATCAAAAAAGTTAGAAACGTAAACAGCTTGTATACGAATAAAAACATCAGAATTGCTCCTATAACTATAATCGTATTCATGTGAATAAAGTTAAACCAGCGACGTTAAATTTAGGTTACTCTACAATTAAACAAATGTTAGTTAACAAAAATAATTATGTTATTGTTAATTTTATGTTTTTGTTAATGAGATAGTTAATAACTAAAAATAGAGTAATAAATTTAAGACATTTTTGTCTTAAATTAACGTTTAAACGCAAGTTTTTTCAAAAAATTGTCATTTAAAGCCGCAGAAAGGACAAGAAAGCTTTAATATCAGGTCGGAATTTACCCTGTAGGCCACCAATTGCGATCGAAATCAATTTTGCATTTCGGTAATTCGCACAGGTTCAAGAAATCCTAAAGGAATAATAGTGTAGAAATCGGTCCAGGTTTTTAGTTTGTCGGTGGTTTTACGCAAATCGTACCAGTTTTTATCGCCCGATTTATCCGGAAATCCGCCGGCTCCGGCAAAACTGGCCGGTCCCACTTTAATCAGTTTGCCTTGTTTGTTGTGGTATGGCTCCAGCAAATTCCGAAGCGAATTGATCAGGGTAATTTTCAGTTCATTGCTTCCGTTTTTCAGCGCATTTGTAATGTCGGTTTTAAATGGCGACCAGCAAAGTGTATCCAGAATGGTTCCATTCAGTTCAACCACCGAAACAATGGCTTCGCAATTCGGAAGTTCCAGAAAATAGCGTTTGTCTTTGTCAATTTCAGGAAGTGAAAAAGTTCGCGACAATTCAATACTTCCGGCATAAAATGGATAGCCTTCCGTGCTTAATTCTCCTGAAAATTCATTTTTCTCAGCAGTAACCGAAAATGATTTAATTTGGTGCACCGGCCTGATTTGAAACGTTCCGGCAGTATTTCGCTGCGTTGCATCATTGTCTGTCATTTCATGCATGGTAACCCCGAAATCACCTGTAAGATAAATGCTTTCGATTTCTGTACCGTAGCGCTCTTTCGCTTTAGCGCTGGTTTCTTCTGCTGGTTTAAAATCCAGGTTCAACTGAATGGAATTGAGCTGTACATTTTGGGTTATTCCAGCACGAGGTTGCATCTCTCCGGAATTGCGTCAATCTGAACCAGGTAGTTCAACTGCAAAGTTCCTGAAAACCTTTGGTCAGATAGTCGGTTGAAAATGCCGATTACCGGTTCAGAATTGCTGAACGTTTGGCCATTGTCGGTTGAATATGCAGCAAAATCAAGCGTAATTGCATTTGGATTCAACCGCTTTCCCTGCTATTTCGAATTCAGGCTAAAAATTTTGGTTGTTGGTTTCCCAACTTCATAATTTTCAGGAGTTTTGTGGGATGGAAACAAGACAATATTTTTGCTGCACGACTGGGATTGACCGACGAAGCCATTCGTTTGAATTTTCAGAAAATGGCAGATTCGGGTCGCCGTTTTCCGGCTTTCTGGAGACTCGGGTTTGATTGGGTTCCCGATCACAATTGGGGCGGCTCCGGAATGATTGGAATCCAGGAAATGTTGCTTCAGGTTGATGGCGATAAAATACATTTGTTTCCGGCATGGCCCAAAAACCGTGACGTGCATTTCAAATTACATGCACCAAAAACACAACTATCGAAGCCAAGCTAAAAGACGGAAAAATAGAATTCATAAAAGTTATTCCGGAAGAACGACGAACAGATGTGTTGAGTATTTTTCAGGAGTAAAAAGCAGCCAATTCTGAACTAAAAAAGCTCTGAAATCAATGGATTTCAGAGCTTTTTAGCTTTTTTTGTCGGGATATTTCGCTTTTATAGGTTTCAGTTAATAGTTTCATTCAGCAAAGTTACACCTTTTTCCTTTTTGGTTCTGGCTCGTCCAGGTTAGGGTAGAGTTATTCACATAAAGTATATAAATTCACAGTTCAAGTATTCAAGAATATTCTTGAATACTTGAATGATTTTTATATCTTCGCTCAATCATTTTTAAAACTAGCAAAAAATGAAAGGTCGCGAATTTAAAGATGCCATGTACGACGGGCTCGCCAAACTGCTCAAAGCCCTGTCGAATCCATTTCGGCTCGAGATTATCGAAATGCTATCGCAAGGCGAAAAAAGCGTGGAAGGAATTGTACAATCTACCAATCTGACTATTGCCAATGCCTCTCAACATCTTCAGATACTGAAGAACAACAACATTGTAAAGTCCAGAAAAGAAAAACAATACGTTTACTATTCACTGGTCAGCGATGATTTTTTATCCCTCTACCAGCATGTGATAAAATACGCTGTTCACGAAATAGCCGAGTTGGAAAAGATCATGAACCGTCAGCGCGAAGACAACAAATCGCTCAATGCTGTCAACCTCGATGAACTTGAAACCATGATTGGCAATGAAAATATACTTTTGCTTGATGTACGGCCATCGGTTGAGTTTGAATTTGGTCATATTACCGGAGCCGTTTCCATCCCAATGAATGAGCTGATGACACATCTGAAAGATTTTTCGAAAGACAAAGAAATCATTGCTTATTGCCGTGGCCCTTTTTGTGTTCTGGCCGACGAAGCGGTGAAAGTTCTTAGTGAAAAAGGCTACAAAGTCAGGAGACTTGATGAAGGTTATCCGGAGTGGAAAATGAAACAATTGGAAAGCAACTAAAATGAGACATCCGGTATACCTCGACTATAATGCCACAACTCCAATAGATCCTGAAGTTGCAGCAGAAATGCTACCTTATTTGCAAACACACTTCGGAAATCCGTCAAGCTCCTATTCAATCGGTCGAAGCAACAAGGAAGCGGTTGAAAGGGCACGGGAACAGGTAGCAAACCTGATCAATGCCAAACCCGAAGAAATCGTTTTCACCAGTTGTGCCACCGAATCGAACAACCTTGCCATTAAAGGAGTTGCCTGGGCAAACAGAAATAAGGGGAGGCATATTATTATCTCGGCCATCGAACACCCCACAGTGACTGAGGTTTGCAAATACCTGGGTTCACAAGGATTTGAAATTACTTACCTTCCAGTGGATCAATTTGGAAGGATTAATCCCGAAGATGTTGAAAATGCCATCCGAAAAGATACAATCCTGATTTCCATTATGCACGCCAATAACGAAGTTGGAACCATTCAGCCTATTCAGGAAATCGGAAAAATTGCACGGCAGAATAATATTTTTCTTCATACAGATGCGTCACAATCGGTTGGTAAAATTGAAACGGATGTTGATAAATTAGGTGTTGATTTGCTGACCATTGCCGGGCATAAATTGTATGCGCCAAAAGGTATCGGTGTTCTTTATATCCGGAAGGGAACGCCAATCGAAAATCTGATTCACGGCGCCGGGCAGGAAAAAGGCATCCGGCCGGGAACAGAAAATGTTATTCACACCGTTGGACTTGGAAAAGCGTGCCAAGTGGCTCTGCGCGATTTCAAACTGAATCGGCAAAATATGCAGGTTTCCCGCGACAGGTTGCTCAATGGTCTGATCTCACAACTCGAAAATAAAGTTCATGTAAATGTCAATCTTGAAAATTGCTTGCCCAACACATTGAGTGTGGCGTTTGAAAATGTCAGTGCTCACGCTTTGGCTTCAGTTATCAGTAGCGAAGTTTTAATTTCAACTGGTTCAGCCTGCCATTCCGGAGAGACAACCATTTCATCGGTTCTTCAGGCGATGAATCTCGATTTCAGAACTGCCGCTGCAACGGTGCGTATTTCGACCGGGAAACATACAACTGAGGAAGAAATAGATTTTGCCATTGAAGTGATTACGAATGCAGTTCAAAAACTCTCACTATAAATTAAATCAGTTATTTATGAAAAAACAAATTGTACTTCTGGTATTTCTGACATGTGTATTTGCAGGCAGTATTTATGCAAAACCGTCCAAAGAGCAAAAAAAGTCGCCTACCACCATCGGAATGGTCATTTATTCAAACGACACCGAAACGGTTTGGAATGCACTACGTCTGGCCAATTATTCTAAAAATCAAGGCGATACCGTGCAGATATTTTTACTTGGTAAAGGTGTTGAACTGGACGACCTTGTTAAAACCGATAAGAACATGAAAGAACAAGCCGACAAGTTTTTAGAGAACGGTGGGGTTATTCTGGGGTGCGGAACTTGTCTGCAAAGTCGTAAAAACAATGAGCCGGAAGTTTGTAAATACTCTTCCCTGGCCGATCTGTATGACCTGATCCGTAAAAACAAAATCGTATTAACTTTTTAAATAACAGAACAATGAAAATTGGAATTATTTTGGAGACCAAAGAGTTTGAAAAGGCATGGAATGCTTTCAGGTTTGCTATTACAGCAAAAAAGACCGGGCATGAAGTAAAACTGTTTTTAATGGGCGAAGCTGTTGAATGTGAAGGCTTAACCCACGAAAAGTACAACGTTGACGAACAATTGAAGAAATTTGTTGAAGTTGGCGGTGAAATACTAGCTTGTGGCACCTGCCTTAAATCAAGGCAACTTGACAGCACCGAAGCATGCCCCATTTCAACGATGGTTGATTGTGTCGAGTTGGTTGTTTGGGCTGATAAAACTGTAACCTTCTAAAAATAACAAATCATGCAAAACAATGAAATGATAGAAAGGATGATGCACCAAACGGAAAGTAAACTCACTGCCGAACAAGTTTCAGGGCAGGTCGCTGCTGCATGTCTGAAATACAACCTGGCTTTGCTCCAAACCTACAACTACCACGAGATAGTTGAATCGAAAGGATTTCCCATTCAGCGTAAAGTATTCATTTACAATATTTGTCAGGCAAAAACAGCAGCCACGATGCTCACAACAAACCCAGAGTTTTCAACATTTATGCCTTGTACTTTGGCAGTGTATGAATCTGGCGACAAAACAGTTCTTTCAACTATGAACATGGGAATGATGCTGGAAGCTGTTAAATCGAATATCGAATTGTATAATCAGGCATCAACTCTGTTTAATTTATTCAAACAAATGATGGATGAACTGGCTGCAGAAAAATAAAATAATTGTTCTGGTATGGATTTTATCATACCAGAACAATTAACTTCAGGAGAAAAAATCAAATGAGAATGAATGTATAAATTCTTCGCAGCAAATTTGTTGTTTATATCAAACTGAATGACCCGTTCAGGTACAAGAGCTGCAACTGTTCTCGGTTTGTAAACAGCGCCCTGATTGCATGGAAACTTTCGTGGTGGACGACATTTAAGATGAAATATTTGGTTACGCTGACACCAACTCCGATAAACAATGTAAACTCATTTGAAAACAAAGTGGTTCTTCCAAAAATGCTGACCAACTCTCCGTTTTGTCCGGTTTCAATATCTGATAGAAGCAAGTTAAAAGGCACATTGCCCGAGCCAGAAAAGCCGAAAAATAATTCTGAATTTGCCCAATGGTTGAGTGGAGAAGGCTCAGGATCGTGGTTTTCAATCAGCCTGGAAGAAAATGAGAAATATTTCATCTCCCGATTCGGCCCCAATGTAGAATTGGAATGTAAAGGTGAGTTTGAAATCTGCAATAACCAGTCATTTAATATCAGAATTCCATTCCAATTCGAGCATTTAAGCCATTGCCGAAAAGTGAAAATCAGCCAGGAAAATCGGCTCGTAGAATTTATCAGGATAGATTAGGGAAAGCTGAACGGAGTTGTTTAGCGAAGATAATCACTGACAGCACGCGCGATTCCCCCTTTAACACTCTCCCAGGTTTGGTTTTTAAAACTCACAGGCGTTTCGCTTTCATCAGCATCAACAAAATAAGTGATAGCATTGGGTATGCTAATGGCGAGCATCTGGCTGGGATATTTTTGTTTGTGCCAATCCATAATTTGCTGCAAGGAGTAATGTTGAAGCAATTCATACAAATCCCAAAAGTCCTTTTTCTTTCCCCGCCCAAGGATGGCCTGAATTTTCATCGCTGCGATATCCGCGCTACTATACATTCTGATTTTATTTTTTGTCTCGATGGGGGCAATTAGAGCATGTGGAAAGTAAACCACATCAACCTTTATTTTATTTATATAACAGAATATCCCAATATTTTTATGGCCACTCTCATAAATGAAATCGCCTCCAAATTCAGTTCTTAATTTAGTTTCAGTACTTGTGATGTCAAATTTTTCGTGATAAAATAAATCCAGATCTACAGAACTGCGATGTCCATACCGGAGAGATAAAGCAGTTCCACCAACCAATGAAAATGGATGAAGTGACGGCATTGACATCAGTTTATTTAGTAAGGAAAAAGTTCCGGGTTCAACTGTCTTAGTATGTAACATCTGAATTCGTTTAGTGGTTTCCCAATTACCGCACTGGCAAGGTGTATCCGGTGTTCAGGCAAATACTTTGCTTTCAACAAGGCTTCGGTTACTTTTTCATCGCCATAATACCTCCGGCACTGGCGGATGTCCTCCACATCGCCCCGCTCGAAAACCCGCTCGATTACAAAGTTTGCTTTGGCATCATAATCAATCTGCTCAAAATTCACATCCCAAAAAATGCGTTTTTCGAATATGGGTTTCTTTTTTGCCTTCATACTGCGAAGGTAATCAATTCGATTTAGAGGTATATCAATACGATCTACAAATTTAAATCCTGCCGGATTTGGGTGAATCGAATTTCAATCGCTTTTAAATCCGTGAATACAATACGCCACACCCAAATAATTCCAGTTCACCTGTCAGGTTTTTGTTTTTTAACGACTACTGATTCAAACAATATTTAAATCAAAGTTTTCATGAAACGAATAGAAATTCAATATGCAAAATTTGATGCCTGCAATAAAATGGATTTTGCTATATATTTAGAGCAACTATTTTTTTTAGCTTTTTGTCAGGTCTGAGAAAATCCACGACTAATGCATGTAATCAAAAATATATGCGTATGAAAAAATCAGCATTATTTGCAGTTTTGGCTGCATTTGCAGTCGTGGTTTCGTTACAGTCGTGCAAAGACGATGAAGAAGCCAAACAGGAATTTGTCGCAGATGACAGCTCGTTCAGCAATTTTATGAGTTGGAAACCCGAAGCAACCAATCAGGGGCCCGATCCGGCTTTAGGAAGTGCGCACGCCGGAAATGACGAAACAGTGACCCTGATGATTTATTATAAAAACGGTCAGAATCCTGCTAATGGTGAATTCCCGGTAGGAACAATCATTGTAAAACATTCAAAAAATCCCGATCTGTCGGTGAATGAATTTACCGCAATGGTTAAACGCGGAAATGATTTCAACCCAACAGGCGGCGAATGGGAATGGTTTATGCTGAATGCCAATGCCAATGGATCAATAGCAACTGATGCTGCATCGGGAATGAAAATGCGTGGCCGGACGAAGAATGTAATCTCTTAAATTCTGGTTATCAATTATATAAATGATTCTATTTCAATCTTGGGCACCGATTAGGGTACTTAAATTTTTTAACATTTATTTTCTTGCGAAATGAACTATGAAAAGAACGATTAATGACCAAATTTAACCAAAATTTATCAGAATTCATTGATGTGAATTAAAACTATTTTGTTCGCTCAACTAACTTTGTTTACGCTCAATTTTCCTTAAACGTCCATTTGCTTTTTTACTTTTCCGTTTGTCGCTTCATTTTTTCGGCAGCCTCTTTAACCTTTCTTTCATAAGCTTCCACATGATCGCGTATTTTCCGGATTTTTTTCTTATCCCGGTGATACTGAAAAACATCTTCAAGTTTGTTTAGGCCTTCCCTGTTGATACCTTTAGTTGACTGGATATGCCGGTATTTGAGGTCATTATCAGACATTCGTGATTTTACATCCAGCAGGCGGATGTTACCAAACAAGGAAGCCAGG
>JBAZGO010000019.1:0-100323 GCA_041652995.1 Prolixibacteraceae bacterium | reverse complement strand
TTGTTCGCAAATAAAGTTTTCATTACTTTTGAGTTTTAATGATTAATACTGGTTCCTTAATTATTCTTGTTCGATGGTTTATTCCCAAAATCATGAAAAGGTAACCCCTAATTTTCCATCAAGTCAACAAATCTTATTATTTTGGGAATAAAGACTAATTTGAAGTAAAAATTATTTTAAGTAATGTACAAAAGAATTATACTTCTTTTTTTTTCATTTTCTATTTGTATGTTGGTTTTTGCTGATAATATCAAAAAATCAAATCTTGATAGTATACGCTCAGCGAAACTACAGAAGGATGGTATTATTGCAGGAAGGCATGGAGATTTTGAACTGGCATTGGAGAATTTCAAAATAGTATATCAGTTGCGGCAGAAAATGTTCGGGTTGAACAGTAGTCGATTAGCACCACCTTTAATTAATATGGGGATTCAGTATAAGAATCTTGGTTATATGGAAAAAGCAATTGATTCCTATAAAATGGCTGAATCTCTATGCATAAATTCACCAAATGACAACTTTGCACTAGGTACTGTTTATGTTAATTTAGGCATCGTTTATAAATTAGCTGGTGATTATAATAGAGCCCTAGAATATCAAAGAAACGCATATCGTATATTGCAAAAGGATAGTGTAAAATATAATTCTAATTTTCAGGATTCAAAATATAATATAGCTGAAACCCAATTAAAACTTGGGTACAATGTAAAAGTTATTCAATTTGCACAAGCAAATATTATTTCAACATTGCCTAAGTTAAAACCAAGGCTTTTTGATCTGATTGCACTGGCTTATCGTAATGTGGGCAAGTTAGATTTGTCAGAAAAGAATTATTTGAATGCGATAAAAAGCTGGATTGACTATTTAGGCGAAAATAATGTGGAATTGATTTCTGAATATCTGGCCTATTCGTCGTTGCTTATGGAGAAAAAACAGTACGATAGGGCTCTTGAGTATTCGAAAAAGGCACTGTTGTTAGTACCCAAATATTATAGTGAAAAGAGCACAGCATCTGCTGAAGTTCAATCAAATTTTGGCAATTACTATTATTATAGAAATTTAGAATCGAGCCAGTTCGAAGACTACAGAATACAGAGAAAGAAATATTTAGAACAGTCGATTCAATATTACCAGAATGCAATTGTTGCACTCGTCGATTCTTTTAAATCTCTTGATCCGTTCATTGATCCGCCTTTGAGACATGTAATTTCGGAAATTCAGTTGGTAGATTGTCTGAAGAAAAAGTCATTGGCAATGGAAAAACTTGCTGATATTTATTTGTCAGAATTTAATCATGAAAATTCCTATAAATATTTTAATGCAAGTTTGAATTCATTGGAAAAGGCAATTCAGTTGATTCATCAACTGCAAATTGGATTTGAAAATGAAGACAGTAAACTCTTTTTAGCGCAGAACCAGGAGTCGACATTTTATTCGGCGATAAAAATATCGTATAAATTATACAATCAAACTCATAATCCTGAATTTATTAAAAAAGCTTTTGATTTCTCGGAAAGAGGCAAGTCGTCAAATTTATTGGCTTCGGTAAAAGATATTCAGGCAAAGGAATTTGGAGGAATACCTGATTCGCTGTTGAGAAAAGAGAAAGAACTGAAAAGCAGCATTGCAAGTTATACATCTAAATTAATGGAGGAAAATAGTTCGGAAGAGCCAGATTCTCAGAGGGTAAATACGTTCTCTGCAAAAATATTTAAATTCAATGAAGAATATAATCGGTTAATTGATTCGTTTGAAGAATCGTTTCCTCAATACTATTCACTTAAGTATGAGAATAAAGTTATCGGTGTAAATGAAATTCAGTCCAAGTTAAATAGTAGGCAGGCATTGTTGGAATATTTCATTCATGAGCCTGAAAATGATGAAACCCAAGGTGAACTCTATCGCTTTGTAATTACAAAAGACTCAGTCAGTTTCACAAACGAAACCATTGATAATTCATACTCTGCAAATATTCAGTCTGTCCATGATTTTTTAACTAGCCCAAATTATCTTTTCACCAAAAAGAAGGATTTTGTTGATTATTCAACTTCAGCTTACGGTTTATATAAAAAGTTGCTTGAGCCAGTTGCAGACAAACTTTCAGGAAAAGATATTACCGTTATTCCTCACAATAAGCTATCATATATACCTTTTGACGCGTTATTGTCGCAAATGCCGGATACGAGCGTTATGAATTTCCGAAACTTAAATTACCTCGTTAAAGATTATGCAATAAATTACAGTTACTCTGCAACTTTGCTTTACGATTATTTCAATCAGAAAAAAAAGGGCTCAGAAAGTTTGCTCATCTTTGCGCCTAAATATAATTCCGAAGCCCCCAGAATTGATCCGGAAACTTCAATTTCATATTATCTGAGACCGCTTTCAGGAGCAAAAGATGAAGTTAAAGCTATAAACCATTACATTAAGGCTGAGACGTTTGTTGATGAGAGGGCGCAGGAAAATGTATTTAAAGAGGAAGCTCCGGAATTTGATATTTTACATCTGGCCATGCACACCATCATGAACGACAGTTTGCCAATGTTTTCAAAGCTGGTCTTTTCGAAACCAAACGATAAATCGGACGATGATGGTTATTTAAATACGTATGAGATTTATAACATGAAATTAAATGCCAGGCTCGCCGTTCTCAGCGCATGTGAAACAGGTACTGGAAAACTTCAAAAAGGAGAAGGTGTAATGAGCATGGCACGAGGTTTTATTTATGCGGGTTGTCCATCGATTATTATGACTTTGTGGCAGGTTGAAGATAAGTCAGGAGTTAAAATAATGGACGACTTTTATCATTTCCTGTCAAATGGGAAACGGAAGGACGTGGCTCTTCGACTGGCAAAACTCCGACATCTTGAAAATTCAGATCCTTTAACGGCTCATCCACATTTTTGGCTTGGATATGTGAACATAGGAAATCCGGAACCGCTTTATACCAGTAAGAATATTTATTTTATTCTAATTCTATTTTTGGTTGTTATGCTTGTTTTCGCCGATTGGTATTTACGCAAACGGTCGAAATCCAAAAGAAGAAAAATGTAACCTGAATCAATTATCGCCGCTAAGAATCTTGTTGTATTCCAGATCCTGCTTGATGCTTTTAATCAAATATTCCTTACACTTGAACTTGCGCTTTTTGGCATATTTCTCACTTTTAAATCCCATAATCTGAGCGATGCTTTTAAGCGGAACTTTATCGAAGTACAATTGGAGAATTTTCTGACAGTCTTTTCCCAGATTTGTGAAATGTTTTTGATACAACCGGTATCGCTCATTTAAATCAGCAACTTTTTCCAGATTGTCATCATATATGTCTTCGTGGTAATCGTGGTTGTCTTTAATTTTTTCCTTTTCAATTTTTCGCTTATCAAGCTGCTTGAGCCACAAGAACCGACAAACAGAATATAAATAGGTTTCAAAAGTACAATCGAGAACTAACTCATTTGCTTTTAGTTTGCGGTAAATGATAATTATTGCTTCCTGAAAAATATCATTTGCATCATCATCATCACCACTGTTTTTTTTGATGAAAAAATTAATCTTGGAATAAAAATTTTTATATATGTATTGCAATACGATTGTATCGTTTCTTAAGATTCCATTTAACAGGTCAAGGTTTGAATAATCAATCATCACAAAATATTAAGTCGTTTGAAACGGCAACCATTAAAAACAATTCGTTTTCCAATCATTTTAGTTGTTAAAAATGACCATAAAATGTTGAATATGCAAATTAATGTAAATGAATTTAAATCACAAACAATTATTGCTGATGCAATTCATGATAAATGTAGGCTATTCACATATTTGAGCGCTGCAATTCTAAATAATCAGACGCGAATTTAGAAATTTGAATGTTCCGGTTTAGCGAAATTTAAATGAATTTGAAATGATGAATTCAGGAGTTTTAAAATATTAAGAAATACGAATCAGTATAGGAAATCCAGAGAATTTAAAGGATTAAATTTAAAATGAAGTTTGACTGTGAAAAGTATATAAAATAAAAAAGGTAGGTTCAACAACCTACCTTCTCTCTCTTAAACTAACCTAACTAAACCTAAACTTATGAAAAAAATGTATTACAAATGTATGGTACAAAGTTCTAAAATTGTTGAAAGATTTGTTAAATGTTGTTAAAGTTGTGTGTGGCAGGAATCATTTTATTTCAGGCTAAAATTTCCCATGAGGATTTTCTTCGTGCTGATCTATGAGGTGAAAATTTAATCTAAAAGCAAAAAGGTAGAACCTCTGTTCTACCTTCTCTCTCTTAAACTAACTAACCTAACTAAACCTAAACTTATGAAAAAAAATGTATTACAAATATAGGGCTGCTCACCCGGTTTTTGAGAAATTAATTGTTAAATATTGCTGAAGTTATTGTGTATTTTACATTAATTAAATGTTACTGCGCAACAAAGCGATAGGTGATTGTGCCTCGTTGAACCGCGGGAGCCTTTGTGTCAGAATTAAATACGGTTCTTTCTGCGGCCTGAGCGGCATAAACAGGTAGCATAGGGTCTGAAATATTTCTGGCCGGTCTTGCTTCTGCTTTAATGACTTTTCCTTTTCGGTCAACCTCAATATCAACTATAATTTCGCCGCCACCTTTTGCCAGGTAAACTGGTATCGGCAACCTGACATGAAACCTGTTTTCAAGAAAATAATGAATGTTACTTTTCCCCGAATAAATTACATTTTTAATAGAATCGCGTTCCTGGCCTTCCGTAGTTGCTTCCGGCATTTCAAACTTTTTAGTTGGCTGTGCCTTTTTCGAAAGCTGCTTATTTACATCAGCTACCAGTTTATTCGCTTCGTCAATGTCACGTTTGTAGCCGTCGTCAAAAAACTTATCCCTTTTCATAGCATCATTTACCGCCCGGTTACTTCCTTCGCTTAGGTTTCTTTTTGCTGAAAGGTCTGATGGCTTGTTCTGGTCAGGTTTCTTTTCTGCTTCAGGAAGTTTTTCTTTTTCATCAGGAACTGTGAAATCGAGTAAAATAGCTTCTTCAGGTTGTGTTTTAACGTCAAGATTTAGTTCAGCCAGCCAAAATACTGAGACCAGCAAAATATGAAATATAAGGGTTGCCATAACCCCGTATACATTTTTTCGATATAATTCTTTCAGATTAAACATTGCGCCGCAAATTTAATAAAATCGCTCATCTGCAGTTGTGCCGATTCCTAAAATCATAATCAGCCGGTAGTTTGAAGATAGATTGGTTTATAAAAATGAAAATTCCTGAACTTTTAACTGCATACAATATTTTGAATACGAAGTTGTTTCTAATTAAAACGCGGCTTTCTCCCTTGCTATTGTTGGTTAAAGATATATTTGCGGAGTTAAAATTTCAGCTTCCAACTTAGAAAAAATCTGAATTGTAACAACAAACATGCTTTTTGTAAATATTTAAATAAATTTAGAAATTAGAAAAAGTTAGTTTGAGATTATGAAAATTGTATGGATAATACTACTTCTTGTATCGCCGCTGTCGCTCACGGCGAATAGCATATCCACGCAAAAAAAAGATTCAATTGTAAATGTTGCTGAACCGAATAATCCGGCAGTATTTTACGATAGTCTGGCTGTAAAAGCCTCGAAATACCGTTTTACGAAATGGATTTATGGCACCGTTATTTGTTCGGCCCGCGATACAACAAATAAGGAACTCTTGTCTTACCAATATTACAACAGCTTTAAAGACAAAATAATAGGTACTATTACGATTAAATCATTAAAAGTTTTTGGCCCAGATTTTAATGATACTTCTAAAACGACCAATGTCTGGATTGAAAAAACAGCAAATAAATTGCATTCGAAATCGAATTTGTATGTGATTCATAAGAACCTGTGGATTAAGGAAGGTCAGACACTCGATCCTAATCTGGTTATGGATAACGAACGCTTGCTTCGAAGTTTGCCTTATTTAAAAGACGTAAGAATTATTATTCAGCCACGCGAATTAAATCCTGATGTAGTTGATATCCTTATTCTTACACAGGATGTTTTTTCGTTTGGAATTAAAGGTGGAGTTGGAAGCATTCACCGTGGTGAATTGGGTATTTACGATAAGAATATTCTTGGAATTGGTCACGAATTTGGTACTAACGTTGTTGCTCACACCGATCAAACGCCACATGTCGGATTTGAAACGTATTATGCAGTAAATAATGTCATGGGAAAATTTATTAATTTCTCGGCCTATTATGCAAATACATATCTTCACCAGGAATCTTTCATTTCGCTTGAACGCGATTTTCTCCGTCCGCAGTCGGTTTATGCGGGTGGACTTACGGCCATTCGAAGTTACCGTTCGGATAGAACATATACATCGCCAAATGTGATCAGCCCTGAAGGCCTAAATTATCTTTACCTGGATGGTTGGTACGGACGTCGGTTAAAATTGGGAATTAATCCGAACGACAGCCGGTTTCAAATGACTTTGTCGGGACGGATCCGCTATACTTCTTTTTACGACAGGCCATTGCCCGACGCGAATAATCGTCAGTTTTTTGCCAATAACACACTCTATCTGGGAGGCCTGACTTTCTCGAAGCGCTCGTATGTACGCGACTATCTTGTATACAGTTATGGAATTATTGAAGATATTCCGAAGGGATATCTTCACGAATTGGTTTTCGGGTACGATCACAACGAATTCGGAGACCGCTGGTACACCCATCTCTTTTTATCTACTGGAAATCTGTTCAATCATAAACCTTTTTATCTGTACACTTCACTTGGAATGGGAAGCTTTTGGAAGCCTTCGGGCCTTGAAGAAGGGATGATTGACGCGAAAATCAATTTTATCTCGACACTGTTTAATGTTTGGAATGTACAGGCCAGGCAGTTCATAAAGCTGAATTATACCCTTGGAATTAACCGTTTCGACATGGAAAACCTGCTGCTTCAGAACAGCGACGGAATTCGTGGTTTCGGAAGTCATCTTGGAAAAGGCCAGCAGCGGCTGACATTAAATGTTGAAAACGTTTTTTTTCAGAAAAAATCTATTCTGAACTTTCAATCTTCCATCTTTTCTTTTTTCGACATCGGAATTGTTGGTCCTTCGGATGAATCTGTTTTTAAACAAAATTATTACGCCGGAATAGGAGTTGGGCTCCGAATCAGAAACGAAAACCTGATATTTAAAACTATTCAGCTTCGTTTGGCTTACTATCCAAATCACCCGAGCGACGTTAATGCGATTGGTTTTATTCTCGACGGCGTCTCAAAATCCAGGTTCTACAGTTTCCAGCCAAAGGGACCAGAACCGCTGAAATACGAATAGCTTGACGTTTACAGATTTTCCAGAAAATAATTGCTTACTTTTTCCATCAGGTGCAAACGGTCTTTTCCCCGAACATTGTGTTCGTGGGTTGGATAGACAAAAAAGTCAAGCTGCTTGCCTTTATCGATGCATCTTTTCAGGAATTGCATGCTTTGCTGCATCACCACCGTTTGATCCTGGACGCCATGAATGATCATTAGTTTTCCCTGAAGATTGTCGATGTAATTCATCATGTTGGCACTTTTGTAACCTTCAGGATTTTCCTGTGGCGTATCCATGTAGCGTTCGCCGTACATAATTTCGTACATGCTCCAGTCAGCCACAGGCCCGCCTGCCACACCAACCTTAAATGTCTCCGGATGTTTCAGCATAAGATTCAAGGTCATAAATCCGCCGTAACTCCAGCCATGTAAGCCAATACGGTTTGCATCAACATACGGCAGCGATTTCAGGTACTCAATTCCTTTCATCTGATCGGCAGTTTCAACCACTCCAAGTTGACGATGGATACTGTTTTCAAAGCGAAGTCCCCGGCCATCCGATCCCCGGTTATCGACGGTGAAAGCGATATAACCTTTCGTAGCCATGTAATATTGCCACCAGCGTGCGTCGTTTTGCCAGGTTTTATTTACGAGTTGGGCATGCGGTCCGCCATACACATACACGATAACCGGGTATTTCTTCGTTGGGTCAAAATTGTTTGGCTTAATCATTCGGCAAAACAAATTGGTACTGTCGTCGGCCGCTTTAATCGTGAAAACGGTATTTTCGCCAAGTTCATAATCTTTTAGTGTATTTTTTGCCTGAAATACTGTTTGTTTCCGCTCGCCTTTTTCTGAAATAAGGTCGATTTGTCCCGGAACCGTTGTGCCGGACCAACGATCGATCAGGAATTTTTTATCCGGGGATAAAACTGCTGAATGCGTTCCTGAATCTGCCGTAAGCCTGTTTGTTTTTCCTGAACGAATGTTGATTCGGTATATGTTTCTTTCGATCGGACTAGCTTTGGTGGCTTCAAAAAACATTGACTTTTCCTCATCATCAAATCCCAGTAGTTCGGTTACTTCCCAGTTTCCTTTTGTTATTTGAGCAATTTGTCCGCTGCTCACACTAAAAAGATAAACATGATTCCAGCCATCGCGACGACTCTGGTAATAGAATTTATCCGGATCGGTTTTCGAAAACAAAATGGGGTGTAATGGTTCCACATATTTCGGATTCGATTCTTCCAAAACCGTTTTGATCAGGTCGCCTGTTGCAGCCTTGTACTGATTCAATTTCATGTGATTTTGCTCACGGTTGAGTTCTGCTATAAAAATGCTTTTTTCATCAGGACTCCAGCAAATATTGGTCAGGTAATGGTCGGGTGTTTCCCCGGTTTTCAGATAAACAGTCTGTTGGGTTGCAGGATTGTAAATTCCAAGTTTTACCTGATGGCTGGTCATTCCGGCCATTGGATATTTAATGTTTACCAGTTCGGCTTCGCGGGCCATGTAATTAACCAGCGGGTAATCGCCAACCATGGTTTCGTCCATGTGGTAAAAGGCGAGTTGCTTTCCCGAAGGCGACCAGAATGTGCCTTTAGTTATTCCGAATTCATTGCGGTGCACTTTAGAGCTACCATTGATAATGTGTTCGTTTTGATCGTTTGTAACTTTCGTATTTCCTGAAGTTCCGGCGATAAACAAATTGTTGCCGATGGTGTAGGCCAATTGTGAATTTTCAGGATTGAAATCGGTATTTTCTGCCTCCTCCGGAAAATCAATATCAGTCGAAATAACTTTGCTTTCAAGGTTAAAAATAATCAGGTGGTTGGTAGTCTGAAACCAGATTTTTGACTCATTCAGAAATGAGTACCGTGGAAATGATTTCAATTCAGTAAGCCCTTTTTCAACCATAACTTTATTCAGGTTATCAAGCGAAATCAGTTCAGCAGAATCTTTATCCTGAATGTTGAATTGCATCAGCTTATTTTCCTTAACCAGAACGTAATATCTCGAATCTTTCCATTTCAGTTGTTCCGGCATTTGTGGCCTCAAATACGTAAAGTTGCCCAGAATTGCGTCTTTCAAACTCATGGTTTGTTGCGCAAATCCATTTTGTATGAGAAGAAAGAGGCTTAAAAGGATGACAAACTGTTTCATAATACAATCGCTTTTTTTTTGAATATTAATATTACTTAAGCTGAAATTTGTTTAATCGGATCAATTTCAGGAAATCACAAATTTAAACTGAAAATAAATCCGTAAAACATGGATTTAACTGAATAAACTCAGGATTTCCTGTTCATCAATTACGCCAAGCGGGTTGTTCGAACTGATGAACTTTTCAGCCAAAGCCGACTTTTTCGATTTTAAAGTCTGTATTTTTTCCTCAATCGAATCTTCGGTAATAAACCGGTAAACAAACACTTTTTTATCCTGGCCAATACGGTGTGCGCGGTTGATGGCCTGATTTTCGGCGGCAGGGTTCCACCACGGATCAATGATGAAAACATAGTCGGCCGATGTGAGATTCAACCCAACGCCACCGGCTTTTAGCGAAATCAGGAAAATATGATTGTCCGGATCGTCCTGAAACTGGCGGATAACTTCTTGCCTGTCGGTGGTTTTTCCGGTCAGGAGCGAGTATTTCCAGTTGCTCGATTCAATTTTGGCCTGAAGCAATTCAAGGTGTTTTACAAACGACGAGAAAATAAGAACTTTATGTTTCTCTGCCAGCAGGTTGTCCAAACAACGGTATATTTCATCGAATTTACCTGAGTCGGTATTGTTTTCGTGCGTTACCAGCGAAGGGTGATTGGCCAGTTGCCGCAGTTTGGTCAAACCCTGCAACACGACCAACGCCGATTTTCTAAGGCCGTTCGATTCTATGTTTTTCAGGATAGCGTTACGGATCGCCGATTTTTCGGTATCGTAGATTTCTCGCTGTTCTTCAGTCATTTCGCAATACCTGATCTGTTCGGTCAGCGCCGGCAGGTCGTTGGCAACTTCTTCTTTTGTGCGCCTCAAAACAAACGGGCGAATAAGTTTCTGTAATTTTTCCTGCTGTTCCTGATCGTTCTTTTTCTCGATTGGCGTAATAAATTCGCGTTTGAAATACTGCAAACTTCCGAGTAAGCCTTTGTTCAGGAAATTAAGTTGCGACCATAAATCCGACAGTGAATTTTCAATCGGTGTGCCGGTGATTACCAGTTTGTGTTTCGACCTGATTTCGATGATACTTTTGTATGTTTTTGACGACGAATTTTTGATGTTCTGGCTTTCGTCCAAAATCAGGTACTGAAATTCGAAAGCCTTAAGCATTTCATAATCATTCCGCAAAGTCCCGTAAGTCGTCAGGATTACGTCGTAATACCTGATGGCTGCGTTCATTTTATTCGTTTTGTTACGCTGCGGGCCAACGTGTTTGCATACTTTCAGCGAAGGGGCAAACTTCCTGATTTCGTTTTCCCAGTTGTGTATCAGCGATGTTGGCATCACAATCAGCGAAGCGGGCTGAAGCCCGTTGTGCGTTTGCGGCATTTCGAAGAGCGACAGTTGAAATTGGTAGCCAGGTTCGCGTTCAGGAAGCAGCGAAAGCGATTTTTTCTGCTTAATTTTCAGTAAAAGAGTGAGCGTTTGCAGTGTTTTCCCAAGTCCCATATCGTCGGCCAGACAGCCACCCAATTGATTTTCGTACAAATGATACATCCACGAAAAACCTTGTTTTTGGTAATTTCTCAGCGTGGCTTTTAGTTCGGCCGGAAGTTCAATTGGCTCGCTGAAATCGGAATTTATCTGTTCGAGTTTTCGAAAATAATTCCGGTCAATTTCTTTTACTTTTTCCTGAAGGAGCTGAAAATGATGTTTTTTGAGTTTCAGAATATTGCCTTCAGTTTTGGCAAAAGGGAAAATTTCACGGTACGACGAAAACCATTCCAGCGGTAAAATGGCAATTTCTCCTGAAAGAAGTTCAAATTCACGGATTCCATTCAAAATGTGTTTTCGCAGGCGGATAAACGGAATCTGAAAAGTCCCGAATTTTACGGTGGCATAAATATCGAACCAGTCTTCGTCGCTCTTGATTTGAATATCGAGAACTTGGGAGCCGGTATAATATTTTTTGTCCAGTTTATTTTGCTGAATTAAGTAGCCGCTCTTTTCGAGTTCTTCGCGGTTTTTCGAGATCCACTGAATTGCAATATACTGGCTTTCTTCTGGTTTCGATTTGTCTTCCTCCGGATTCCAAAACCCGTTTTTGTATTTCAGACCAAATTTCTTCAGGAACCCCAGTTGCTCCTCTTCCCATTCGCGGTTTCTGACAAATTTCCGGAACAAATAATTTCCGCCATTTTTTTCGAGGCTGACAAATACATTCGAAACGGCATCGGCCAGATACACATTATTGTCGTACCTGAATTTAGCAACGATAACCGGACGAAGCGATAAATCCTGTTCGAGCGAAAGAATGGTTTTTCGTGGCGGGTCGCTTTCAATAATATCGAACCCGGTTGCGCGCACTTCCGATTCTTTAATGGTATTCAATACAAACGACTGGAAGTATTTATCTTCCGACACTTTGGGAATAAAGACCGATTCTTTGGTCAGGAATGGAACCAGTTTTTTGCCTGAAAGCTGCTTGAATACAAAAAGTTGGTTGTGAAATACAAAACAACAGGGTTGAGTGCAAACCATGCGTATGGTTTTGTGCAGCAACTCAATGTTCTTTCCTTCGTGCCTGATTTTTAGAAGATATCTTGTTCCAACTTCATAGCGGTTAAAATAAAACACACCACTCGAAAAAGTGCGGTTCACTTTAATTTCATCTTCATCATACAGGTTCGAATATTTGGCTTGCTTATAAAAAAGCCTGGTCTGGCATTTCATAAGAAGCAAAACACAGCGGTAAATGTACTTGTCGATGTATGGCACAATGTGATTTTGAAATAAATCGGCGTCCATGTTCTGAAAAAAGTTGATTTTATCAGTCTTTTTCGAGAACTTTTTGGTTAAAGCTTCGTCGCTGTAATTCTCAATAAGTTTAAGCAGTTCAAGTTCTGTTTCGTTTAAAACCAGCTCGCCACTTTTCAAATCATGCGGTTTCACAACTTTTTTAACGGTGAAATACGATCTTTCCTTTTCGATTAACAGCGGAACAAAAATGTTTCCAACGGCTCGATGTTCCGTAATTGCGATTATAAATTCCTGGGTCAATTTTTACTACTTTATTGATTCTAAACTTCCTGAACAAATTTTAAAACCGTGTTTTCCGGCGCAAACAAAAAGGATAAAGATATGACATTTCTCAATTGGTTTCATTGATTTTTTGTCGCATTCAGCGCAAATATTTCATATAGAAAACGTTAATCCCGCTACAGGATTCAATGCCAAAATGTTCGGAAAAAACTTAAAGCGAAAAAAAGTAGTTTGATGGATGTATATTCTTTGTACAATGCTATTTTTGGCTTTTCTTTTTAAAGAAGTAACGCAAAATTCGATGTAATGAACCAAATTGTTGAAAAGGTTCTTTTTTCTGAAAAAGTAGCCAAATTCGTCGTTAAAGCTCCGCGAATTGCCAAATCACGTAAGCCCGGCCATTTTGTAATCCTGAGGGTCGACACAAAAGGAGAGCGCATCCCATTAACTATTGCCGATGCCGATCCTGTTGCCGGAACCATTGTTTTGGTGGTTCAGAAAATGGGTGTTAGCTCGGCTAAACTTTTTGAACTCGAAGTGGGCGATTCTATTCTCGACCTGGTTGGTCCGCTGGGCAAAGCCACGCACATTCACAAACCCGGAACCATTCTGGCCTGCGGTGGTGGCGTTGGTGTTGCGCCGATGTTACCAATTGTTGAAGGGTTCAAAAAAGCCGGCAATCGCGTCATTTCAATCCTGGCCGCGCGAAACAAAGATTTGATTATTCTTGAAGATGAAATCAGAAAATGGTCGGATGAAGTGATTATTATGACCGACGATGGTTCGTACGGCACAAAAGGTTTGGTGACTACAGGCGCCGAAATGGTCATTCAACGCGAAAAAGTCGACGAATGCATTGCCATTGGCCCTGCTATTATGATGAAATTTACATCGCTTTTAACCAAAAAATACCAGATTCCAACTCAGGCCAGTCTGAATGCCATTATGGTCGACGGAACAGGGATGTGTGGCGCTTGCCGTGTAAGTGTTGGCGGACAAACCAAATTTACCTGCATCGACGGACCTGAATTTGATGCACATCAGATTGATTTTGACGAATTGATTATGCGGCTTGGGGGCTATTCAGCCGAAGAAAAAATGGCCAGCGAACGGTATTTCTAATTCAATTAACCCTTACGAAATGTCAACAAATACTGAATATCTCCGAATTGAGCGCGAAAAGGAATGGCGTGCTGGACTGAGAAAAAAAATAGCCAATAAAGACCGGACTTCGAAAATCAGGGTGCGCATGCCCGAACTCGATCCGTTTGTCCGGATCAATTACCAAAATCGCGAAGTAAATAGCGGATTGACACCGGTTCAGGCTCAGGCCGAAGCTTCCAGATGTCTGGATTGCCCAAATCCAACTTGTATTGAAGGGTGTCCGGTAAGCATCAATATTCCCAAATTCGTGAAATATATTGAGCAGGGAAGTTTTCTGGATGCAGCAAAAACCCTGAAAGAAACTTCGGCGCTTCCGGCAGTTTGTGGTCGTGTTTGCCCCCAGGAAAAACAATGCGAAGCCAGTTGTTTTTACACCCAGAAACTGAAAAAAGATCCGGTTGCAATCGGTTATCTTGAACGGTTTGCCGCCGATTATGAGCGCGAAAGCGGTTCTGTGTCTGTTCCTGAAGTTGCTCCTTCGAACGGAATTAAGGTGGCTGCCATTGGTTCGGGACCAGCTTCGCTTTCGTTTGCCGGCGACATGATTAAACTGGGTTACGATGTGACCGTTTTTGAGGCGTTGCACGAAATTGGCGGCGTTTTGAAGTATGGAATTCCTGAATTCAGGCTTCCGAACAAAATAGTTGATGTTGAACTGGAAAACCTGGAAAAAATGGGCGTGAAGTTCGTAAGGAACTTTATTGTTGGAAAAACAGCCAGTTTCGAAGATTTAAAAGCAGAAGGTTTCGAAGCTTTCTTTGTAGCCAGCGGCGCCGGTTTGCCTCGTTTTATGAACATCCCGGGCGAAAATTACAACGGCATTTTGTCGTCGAACGAATATTTGACCCGTGTAAACCTGATGAATGCGGCCAGCGACGAATTTGACACACCTGTTATAAAAGGTAAAAATGTAGCCGTAATCGGAGGTGGAAATACAGCCATGGATTCGGTTCGCACCGCAAAAAGATTGGGTGCCGAGCGCGCTATGATTATTTATCGTCGTTCGCGTGCCGAAATGCCTGCCCGCGTCGAAGAAGTGCATCATGCTGAAGAAGAGGGCATTGAATTTATGAATCTGGCCAACCCGGTTGAATATTTTGCCGACGAAAAGGGCAAAGTAAACCGGATGCGGATTCAGCGTATGGGTCTTGGAGAACCGGATGCTTCGGGCCGTCGCAGGCCAATTGTTCTGGAAGGTTCGGAATACGATATTCCTGTTGATTTGGTTGTTGTAGCCGTGGGCGTTTCGCCAAATCCACTCATCCCTTCCGAAGTGAAAGATTTGAAAGTTAGTAAATGGGGAACCATTGAAGTGAATGAGGAAACTATGCAAAGTTCAATTCCTGAATTGTTTGCCGGAGGCGACATTGTAAGGGGAGGGGCAACGGTAATCCTTGCAATGGGCGACGGACGCAAAGCTGCCGCATCGATGCATGAATATCTTCGGGAAAAACTTGGAAAATGATTTGAGATTTTGGATTAACAATTAACGATTAACGAAGTAGGGCGCTTTGAAATCGCAAATCGTTAATCTTTGATCGTTAATCTGCATTCTTTTTTACCTTTACTTTTTAATCTTTTTTTATGGCAAATATATCAACACGTTTCTTTGGTCTCGAATTGAAAAGTCCTGTTATTGCAGCCAGTTGCAGTATGACCGGACAAGCGGAACAGATTTTAAAACTGGCCGAGGCAGGGGCCGGAGCTGTAGTTTTAAAATCGATTTTCGAAGAAGAAATTTACCATGAATTGCAGGAAGAACTTAGTCTCCGGTCGGATTTAACTTCTGATCCTGAATATCTTGATTATTTTGATTATGTGATTAAAGACGAGAATATCAGAAAATACCTTCAGTTGATTGGCGAAGTGAAATCGAAAACAAGCGTTCCTATTGTTGCCAGCATCAACTGCGTTTCGTCGAGCGATTGGGTTTTATTTGCCCGTAAAATTGAGGAAGCGGGCGCCGATGCGCTTGAACTCAACATGTTTATTACACCATCAGATGCCTCAGTGAGCGCCGAGTCGAATGAGAATTTCTATTTCGAAACGATTTACAAAGTTCTCCGGGCCGTTCAACTACCGGTTAGTATAAAGATCAGCCACTTTTTTTTCGAATTTATGCGGAATGGTAAAGAAACTTGATACTTCCGGTGTGTCAGGTATTACCATATTTAACAGGTTCTACAATCCGGATATTGACATTCATACGCAGACGATTGTTGTAGCCGATGTTTTAAGTTTGCCCAACGATTACTTGTTCCCGTTAAAATGGACGGGTATTTTAGCTGGACAAATTAAAACCGATTTAGCAGCAACCAGTGGAATTCATTCTGCTGAAACTGCCCTGAAATTTTTGCTTGCCGGAGCTTCTGCCGTGCAGGTTGCCTCTGTGTTATACCGCAAAGGCCCTTCAATAATTACTGAGATGAATAAGGAAATCTCAGACTGGATGGATTTACAAGGCTTCAAAACAATAATGGAGTTTCAGGGTTCCTTAAGTTTGGCTGCCACTTCAGCACAAGCCTGGGAGCGCTCTCAGTTTATGAAATATTTTGGCGAAAAAGCATTTTAATTTTCAGGATATATCCGGAACAGCTTTTTTTGCGTTATCTATCAATAGGAATTATGAAGTATAAACTTATCATATTTTTGTTTTTTTTGATCGTTACACTTCCTCAAAGCGGTTTTTCGCAAAAGGAAGTTGAAATTGGCGGTGTAAAATATGTTTTACACACGGTGTCGAAAAGTGAAACTATTTTCAGCCTTTGTCAAAAGTACAAAGTGAGCCAATACGATTTGGAAAAAGCCAATCCGGGAATGTCGGCTGTTCTTCGGGCCGGATCAACAATAAAAGTTCCGGTTGGAAAAGTGGAAGCAGAACCTGCTGTGAAGCAAGTAGCAAAAGTAACTCACCCGGTTGAAGAAGAGTTTTATTACCACAAAACAACAAAAAGACAAACCATATTTTCGATAGCCAAACAATACGGCATTACAGCGAACGACCTGATCAGGTTCAATCCGGAATTGACAAATGGCCTGCAAATAGGACAGGTTCTGAAAATTCCGGTAATCAGTACAAAATCAGATTCAGGTATTGTGGAAGAGTCAAACGATATTCAGACCGAATCATCGGAAACTAAAATTCATCAGGTGGTCTCGGGGGAAACTTTGTTCAGTCTCGAACAGCGTTATGGAATAACCGATGAAGAGATGCTGAAATATAATCCTGAATTGAAAACAGGACTCAAATCAGGCATGAAACTGAAAATTCCTGTTGTTCAGGAAAAGGCGCAAATTATTGAACAACCTGTTGATCCGCAACAATTTATCAAATACCGGGTTGAGAAAGGTGAGACTTTATATTCTCTTGCCAATCGTTTTGGTGTTGAAGTAAGTGAATTAAAAAAAGCCAATCCTTCATTATTTATGAGAGGCCTGGAGGTCGGTGAAATTCTTTTGATCCCCAAAAAATCCGAAACGCAAAACGAAAATTTTCCGATGCATACTAGTGCAACAAACCTGGCTTCTGTTGATTCTCCTCCTCCGGCAGAGTGTTTGCCCTTGGAAGGTACTGTTCAGCCGAAATACAAAATTGGACTTTTGCTCCCGCTTTACCTGATGCCAAACGGAATTTCGGAACCCATTGTAAATGCAAAGGACCTTCTGTTGAGCAAAATAAATTTCGAAAATCATATTGACACGCTGAAGTCAGACTCGGCTGCGGTTGCGAATGGTGTAACTATTGATCAGCGGGCCCTGATTTTTATGGAATTTTACGAAGGAGCTTTGCTGGCAATCGATAGCTTGCAAAAACAAGGTATGAATGTTGAACTCTATGTTTTCGATGCCAGCACTCAGAATTTGATTAACAATCTTCTTCAGCGTGAAGAGTTTCGCGAATTAAACCTGATTATCGGCCCGGTTTATCCTGAACTTCAGGGAAATGTAGCTTCATTTGCTGCCAAAAACCGTATTCCGATGGTTTCTCCACTTTCTTCTTCCGGAACCTTTGAACAGAATAATTCGTGGTACTTTAAGGTTAATCCCCCTAAAGAGTACCAGTTGGATCAAACTGCAAATTATATTGCGAATGAGTTTGCCAACAAGAATTTCTTTTTGCTTCAGCAAAATGGGGGCACAAATTCGCCGGAGTATCGTTTGGCATACCTCAGTAAGCAAAAATTATTGGCCTCTGGTGGCAGAAGGTTTCACGAGTACGATTTTAAGAAACGCAGCGTGAACGAAATTGCTCCGCTCATGGATCCAAATAGCGACAATGTGTTTATCATTTCAACCGACAATGAGGCCCAGGTAAGTGTTGCTGTAACTAACCTGACCGCACTGGCTGAACGTTATAATATTGTGTTGATGGGTACTCCCGCGCTGACTAAATTAAAAAGTATTCAGACCGAAAATTATCACCGGATCAGGCTTCGGTATTTGTCGCCTTATTTTGTCGACTACCAAAGGCCTTTGGTGAAAAGGGTTGTGAGTGTGTACCGCGACATATTTTCGGCCGAGCCAACGCAATTTAGCCTTCAGGGTTACGATGTTACATATTACTTTTTGAGCGCTCTTTTTCGCTACGGAAAAGATTTCAGGAATTGTTTGGCCTATTACCCGATGGAACTGACCCAAATGAATTTCAATTTCAAAAAAGTGACACCCATGGGTGGTTTCCTGAATCGTAGCATGTTTGTTACGTCGTTCGAGCGTAATTTTGATGTCCTGAATTACGGATCGTTCGATGGTTCTATGTCGGACCAGCAGCGATAATTTTGGTTTTTTCCTCATTTCCAAAAGAATATTACAATTCCGGCAAAAAGATCGTAATTTTAGTTCCTTCAAAAGAAATTATACAAGATTGCCGTGAAAACGATCAAAAACAACAGTTCTGCATTGAGCAAAGTTTTGACATTAAAAATAATGCTTCTGATGAGTTGTTCCCTGACTTTTTTATTGAGTTACGGAACAACCGGGATAGCTGTTGTTAACAACCTGAATTTCGATTTTTATTCACAGGAAAACGGGCTTTCAAACAACCAGATCCATTGTATCCTTCAGGATAAAAAAGGCTGGATGTGGTTTGGTACTTCGCAGGGTGTTTGTCGTTTCGATGGATATAAATTCACTATATTCAAGAACGATCCTGAAGATTCGACCAGTTTGAAAGGCAATTTGGTGCGTACTATTTTTGAAGACCAAAAAGGCCAGATTTGGGTTGGAACAGAAAATGGCGGACTGAATAAATTTAGCCGGGAGAAGGAAAATTTTCAACACTTCTTTTACCATGGTGCTGAAGCTGTTTTGCGCGATGCCACAGTGACTTCAATTCGTGAAGATTCGGGCGGAATCTTATGGATAGGAACGGATACTTATTTGTACCGGCTTGAAAATGAAACGAAAATTACGGTGATCAAGCCAGCCAATTTAACTGATTTAACCGATTATTTCCGCGTTATTTTTCCTGATGATTATGGAAGAATCTGGCTTGGGACGAACACAGGATTATACGTTTACGATCCGGTAAAAAATTTAATCAATAAGATTTTACTTTCTGAAAGATCGCTTGCAAATGAAGAAATATGGGAAATTACCAAAGATGATAACGATTCTTATCTGGTCGGGACCTATTACACCGGATTATATTCCTTAAATGTAAAGACACTGGAAGCAACCCATCTGGAGATTGATCAGAGCAATGACCGAAGCAATACTGTGCGGGCCATTTCAAAAGACAGGAATGGAAAATACTGGATTGGCACACGAGGCGGATTGTACATTTATGAGAAGGGCAAGGGAGCTGTTGCCTATTACTACCACGACGAAAGGGAGCCCAAAAGTTTGGTGAATAATTCGGTTCAATGTATAGCGCACGATTTGAAAGGCGATGTTTGGATAGGTACCCGCAATGGTATCAATTTTTTGATAGAGGAACGGCAGAATATTCTTGGCTATAAATCGATGAATGGCGACGATCGTTACCTGAATAGCAATGAAATTTTTACTTTCTGGGTTGATTCGAAAGGCGATATCTGGAGTGGTACCGAAAATGGAGGGATCAATGTTCTGAATAGAAAAACCGGAAGATTTCGATACCTTCTTCCGCAACCCGGCAATCCAAATTCATTGTCAACGGACTGCATCAAAGCGTTAATGGACGATGGAAATAACAATTTATGGATTGGCACTTTCCTCGGAGGAATTGATGTGTTGAATTTGAAGACCGGCACGTTTAAACATTACCGGCACGACCGGTCAAATCACGCCAGCCTCGCCGATGATAAGGTTTGGGCAATACTTCGTGACCATAAAAACGATATTTGGGTGGGTACAGGTCTTGGAATTGATAAATTTGACAAGGTTTCCGGTTCCTTTATTCATTATGATGATCTGACCAACAGGCAGCCAGCCAATTTTCTAATGGAGGACAGTGATCATTGTATCTGGATTGGAAGTAATGATGTGGCTATTTATAATCCCCAAAATCAAAAGGTCATACGAATTGATGAAATGACACGATCTGTGCTTCAGGATACAAAAAAGCGTTTCTGGCTGGCTACATTTAACCGGGGAATAGCTCTTTATTCGAAGGAGAAAGGAATTATAAAGTATTACAACGAAAAGAATGGGTTGGCCAACAATCAAACGCTTGCAATATTGGAAGATAATGAACATTTCCTGTGGATCAGCACAACGAACGGACTTTCGAAATTTGATCCTGAAACGGAGAGGTTTCACAATTATTCTGTGAAAAATGGTTTTCAGAATAACCAGTTTTCGTATGGCGCTGCCTACAAAACAGAAAATGGTGATTTGCTATTTGGGGGTATTTCAGGCTTTAATATTTTTAATCCGGCCAAAATTAAATCGGGCGATTATTTTCCGCCAATTGTGTTTACCGACATGAAAATTTTCAATAAATCGGTTAAAATCGGGAACCGCAAAGGTGATGTCCTGACAAAAAGCATTTCTGAAACAGATCAGATTCGACTCAATTATGAGCAAAACTCCATAACACTCGATTTTGCTTCTTTCGATTATGCCAACAGTATGGGAATTCAGTATTCCTATTATCTCGATGGATTTGACAAAGGCTGGACAGAGCCTTCGGTTTTGCGTTCGGCAACCTACACCAATCTCGATCCGGGCGAATATACTTTTCGCGTGAAGACCGTTTCCATCGATCAGAAGGAAAGCAATCCGGGGTCGGTTCTGAAAATTATTGTTGATCCGCCATATTGGGAAACATGGTGGTTTCGCGGGCTTTTGTTTTTGTCGATTACCGGTTTATTTTATATGCTGATCGCGTTTTTGCTGAATAAGGAAAAACTCAAGAATGATTTGGTTCTCGAGCGTATGAATGCTAAAAAACTGCACGAACTTGACATGATGAAGTTGCGGTTTTATACCAATATTTCGCATGAAATCCGTACACCGTTGACTTTGATTTTGGGACCGCTTGAAAAAATGAAGAACAACACACTTCCGGGTTCTGAGATTAAAGGGCATGTAGAAGTAATGCACCGCAATGCCACCCAGTTACATCAGTTAATCAATCAATTGCTCGATTTCAGGAAGCTTGAAACCGGCAACCTGAAACTGGTTTTGTCGCGGGGGGATTTGGTCTCTTACATCTCCGGAATTGTTGATTCATTTGGAAAATTTGCAGAAGAAAAGGAAATTGACCTCAAATTTAATTCGCTCAAAAAGAAAATAATTACCAATTTCGATGCCGACAAGGTAGCCAAGATTATGAACAACCTGTTGTCAAATGCATTTAAATTTACCGGCAAAGGCGGGAAAATTTCAGTCAATTTATCTTTGATTTTCGATTCGGATGAAAATGAAGCCGCAGGCGATTCCGGCGAAAAACGAGTTATAGAAATTTCGGTTAAAGACAATGGAATTGGCATTTCGGAATCGAACCTGGAAAAAATATTTACCCGATTTTTCCAGGTATGGCAGGAGAACAGACAAACCGGAACGGGAATTGGCCTCGCATTAACCAAAGAACTGGTGAAACTGCACAATGGAAAAATATTTGTGGTAAGTAAACCCGGCAAAGGCTCGAAATTTACCATACAGTTACCTTACAACGAAATTGTGTATACTGAACATGCCGAATTAGCAGAGCCTTCTGAAAATAATAGTGAGGTCGAAATTTCAATTCCTGAAGAGCATCAGAGCGAACTAATCGTTCCGGGGCAAAAAATTATGCTTTTAGTCGACGATAATTCTGATGTGAGGTATTTTATCAAATCGCACTTTTCGTCAACTTATCAAATTCTCGAAGCCGCCAATGGGGTGGAGGGTTTTAACAGCGCGCTAAATTCAATTCCCGATATTATCATCAGCGACGTGATGATGCCCGACATGGACGGATTTGAATTTTGCCGGAAAATCAGGAAAGATGAGCGGACATCGCATATTCCAATCATCCTGCTTACTGCGTTCGGATCGCGCGAACATGAAATTGAAGGATTGAGCCAGGGAGCCGACGATTACATCACCAAACCATTTGATCTGGTCATTTTGCAGACGAAAATTGAGAATATCCTTTCTGTCAGGCAGTCGCTGAAACAAAAATATACAGGCGAAATGTTACTTCAACCGCGCAACATTATTTTGAATTCGCCTGACGAACGTTTCCTGCAAAAAGCCATTGAGGTGGTTGAGAACAATATATCGGACCCGGATCTGGATATTGAACGGTTTGCTTCAGAAATTGGAGTTAGCCGCATGCAATTGTATCGAAAACTCGATGCATTGACCGAAATGACTGTAAAAGAATTTATCCGGAATATCAGGTTAAAACGTGCAGCACAAATGTTGGTGCAAAAAAAACTGACAATTTCGGAAGTTGCCTATGCAGTTGGATTTCGTGATTTGTCTCATTTCCGAAAATGTTTCAGGCAGGAATTTGGAATGAATGCCACTGAGTACGCAGAAAAACATCCATCATCAGTTAACTAGGGTTTTTCGATAACAGTTAGCTTTTTATTGTTTGGTACGATAAAAAGTTGAATTTCAGAGCCCCTCAAGACTTATTTGGTAACACTTCCGAACCGAATCTTTTCGAGCCATCGTCGGCTGTGAGAACCCATTACAATGATATCGGCCTGCAATTCTTTCGCTTTTTTCAGAATTTCCGGAGCGGCATTGCCGATAGTCAGAGCATTCATCGCTTCTGTCAGTTCATAACCCATTTTGGCGACTTTTTGTGCACTTGGTTTATAATCCAGTACAATTAAAATGTTTTTGATAATGTATTTTCAGGAAAATGAATCCCTTCGTTCTGTCAAAATAACCGACTCCGAAGGTTCAAACTCTACAGATGAATAAAATTTCTTTCAGAAAAATTGCACAGAAAACAATGCAATGAATTTTACAGTTTTTTAACACTTTCTTAAAATTCAGTATTTGATTGTTTTGACTATAAATTTCATAATGTCAGGAGTTTGTGGCATTTTTGGCATTTTTGGATGTCGGAATATCCCGTATTTTGGGAAATATATCCCGCATCTGGTACGTCTGTCCTTCCTTCCTGATATTGATTTAAGCCTGTGTTGGTGCTATAGAATGTAGTTTTACAATGACTTAATTAAGAACCGAATGAAATGGAGAAAATTATTAAAAAACTGCGAAAAGTTTCTTGGTTTATCATCATCTCTGCATCCATCCTGGCAGTAATTCTAACTTTCTTAATCATTACAATTCTTTAATTCAAGTTCATTGAAATTGTCATTCATTAATATATCTATCCTATCTAAAAAATTATCTATGAAAAAAATGTTGGTAGTCTTTGCCTGTTTGCTGGTCGCTTTCCAGTCGTGCTCTGTAAAAGAGAAAGAAAAAGCGACAAGCGGTCTCGAAATGGCAGTGAAAATGGCCGATTCAGAAATCAAGCAATTTCCTGATCCATGGACCGTTGATTTTAATCCTAAACCAGTATGGAATTACACGCAGGGTTTAATTGCCCAATCCATGTTTCAGGTTTGGAAAGTTAGTGGTAACGAAGCCTATTACAATTATGCCAAGATTTATGCAGATAAACTGATTGATTCAACCGGTTTTGTAACCGGATTTAAACCTGAAGATCAGAGTTTAGATCACATCAACTCCGGAAAGTTTCTTTTCGATCTGTATGAAAATACGAAGGACGAACGATATTTGAAGGCCATTAATCAGTTGTACGAACAATTTAAAACTCAGCCGCGAACCCCGGAAGGTGGCTTTTGGCATAAAAAAAGGTACACCAGCCAAATGTGGCTCGATGGTTTATATATGGCAGCTCCATTCTATGCCCAATGTGCTGTCATGAAAAATGACACAACTGCGCTCAACGATGTGGTTAAACAGTTCAGGATTATACACAAACATACTTACAATCCTGAAGTTGGATTGAATTATCATGGATGGGACGAAAGTGAAGATCAGCAATGGGCTGATTCTATTACCGGTTGTTCTCCGAATTTCTGGGGTAGGGCAGAAGGCTGGTATGCCATGGCTTTGGTCGATGTGCTCGATTTCCTTCCTCAGGATCATCCCGGACGTACCGAAATATTGAATATTTTAAATCAGGTGGCTTCCGGAATTAAGAAATTTCAGGATCCAAAAACCGGATTATGGTACCAGGTTTTGGACCAGGGAAACCGTGAAGGCAATTACCTGGAAGCAACAGCTTCATCAATGTTTTCCTACGCATTGTTGAAAGCTGTCAGGAAAGGATATGTAAGCAACGAGTACAAAGAAGTTGCAGTGAAAGCTTACAACGGAATACTTGAGAATCTGATTAAAAATAATGCCGGTGGCACCATTAGTCTGACCAAATGCTGTTCAGTAGCTGGTTTAGGCGGAAATCCATACCGCGATGGTTCGTACGAATATTATATCAACGAACCAGTGCGCGACAATGATCCCAAAGGGGTAGGACCCTTCATTATGGCTTCTCTCGAAATGAATAATTTATAATACCTAATCTTAAAAGTATGACAGACTTTAAATGTGAAAAACAAAAAAGATTGCGCGTCCCTCTTTTGCGCGTGGTTGTGGTTATGCTGGGACTATTTTTAATGGCAACATCTGTTGTAAGTGCACAGACTGTTACTGTTAAAGGTAAGGTATCCGATGCCAGTACAAAAGAAGGTATTCCTGGTGTTAACGTGGTTGTTAAAGGAACTACCAATGGAGTTATCTCAAATTTTGACGGAGAATATTCCATTAGCGCTCCCTCAAAAGCTATGTTAACCTTTTCCTTTATCGGATATGCACCTCTGGAGTTACCTGTAAATGGCCGCAAGCAGATTGATGTTGTGTTGAAAATTGAATCAACAGAGTTAGATGAAGTTGTTGCAATTGGATACGGAACTGTAAGAAAGAAAGATGTTACAGGTTCTGTTGCTTCAGTGCAGGGCGATGCTCTGAGTGTAATACCTGTCGCCAGTGCTGCTGAAGCCCTTACAGGTAAACTTGCTGGTGTCCAGGTTCTTTCTACTGAAGGTTCACCTGATGCTGAAATGAGAATCCGCGTACGTGGGGGAGGGTCAATTACTCAGGATAATTCTCCTTTGTTTATTGTAGATGGATTTCCGGTAAATTCAATTTCTGATATTGCTTCTTCCGATATTCAAACTATCGATGTTTTGAAAGATGCTTCATCGACCGCAATCTATGGTTCGCGAGGTGCAAACGGGGTAATTATCGTAACCACCAAGAGCGGAAAAAGCGGGAAGCTTTCGGTTAGCTATAACAGCTATCTTGGGTTTAAAAAAATAGCCAAAGAACTTAATACTCTTAATCCTGAAGACTATGTCAAATGGCAATACGAATATGCGGTTCTGGATAATGGAATTGATAAACTCGATTCGTATGAAAAGTATTTTGGTGCATACCAAGATCGTGACATGTACTCCGGACAAGTTGGAAACAACTGGCAGGATCAGGTTTATGGTCGTACCGGTCAGGTATTTAATCACGATTTAAGCATTCGTGGTGGAAGTGAAAAAACAATGTATTCGTTGAATTATGCGCATATTGATGAGAAAGCAATTATGGTTGGGTCTGATTATAAGCGTGATAATATCGCATTGAAATTTAACAATAATCCAAACGGTAAAGTTGAGCTTGCCTTTTCGTTGCGTTATTCCAATACGAAGATTAATGGTGGTGGAGCGAATGAACAAAACGAAAAATCATCGGCTGATTCGCGCTTAAAACACAGTGTAACCTACACACCGATACCATTATCCGGTTTAACTTCGGACGCTACTGACGAAGAAGTTTCCAGTTATTTAGTTAATCCATTGGTTGCAACTGCCGACAATGACAGAACACAGGAACGGAAGAACTTTAATATGGCCGGAAGTTTTGCATGGAGGGTTTTTAAGAATATGCAATTTAAAACGGAAGCCGGCTTAGATAATTATTATAATATAGATAATCGGTTTTATGGCTTAACAACATACTATATTAAAAATGCACCTGCAGCAGAGAATCAGGGAAAGCCAGCTGTAATATTGAGCAACGAAAAACGGGAAAGATTCAGAAATACAAATACACTGAATTATGATTTTAAAGATTTTTTTCCTGAAGGACATAATGTAAAACTCTTATTGGGACAGGAACTTATTCAATCTAATTCCAATCAACTTACCACTACAGTTCATGGTTTCCCAACCTTATTTACTTCTAGTCAGGCCTTTAAATTAACAACTCAGGGAGTTGCCAATTCAATCGACAACAATTACAGCCCTGATGATAAATTGCTTTCTTATTTTGGTCGTGTAAATTACGACTATAACAGCAAATACCTTCTTTCTGCTACTTTCCGTGCTGACGGATCCAGTAAATTTTCAAAGGATAACCGTTGGGGATATTTCCCTTCTGTGGCAGTTGCCTGGAGGGTTTCGCAGGAAGGGTTCATGCAAAACACAACTTCATGGTTAGACGACCTGAAATTGCGTTTAAGCTATGGTACTGCTGGGAATAACAATATTCCATCCGGACAGATGGTTCAGTCTTTTGTTTCGAGTACAACTTCATGGATGAATGATTTCACCAGCTACTGGTCAGCATCAAAAATCATGGCAAATCCTAACCTGAAATGGGAAACAACATTCACCAGAAACATCGGTGTTGATTTTTCAATCCTGAATAGCCGGATTAATGGTACTGTAGAAACTTATCTGAATAATACCAAAGATCTTTTAATTCAGTTCCCAGTTGCCGGAACTGGTTATGATACTCAATTCAGGAATATGGGCGAAACTGAGAACAAAGGTCTTGAACTTACGTTGAATGCAGTTGCATTAGAGAAAAAGAATTATGGATTAAATTTTTCATTCAACATTGGCTTTAATAAAAATAAAATAAAATCGTTAGGAGTAATGAACGATTTTGGTGCTGAAACGGGTTGGGCTTCAACTGAAATTGGTACCGATTTTTGGGTTGCAACCGGAGGTTCAGTTGGTAAAATGTATGGATATCTGTCGGACGGAAGATACGAAGTTTCTGATTTCTCAGGATATGATGCAAGTACTGAAAAATGGATTTTAAATGATGGTGTTGCTGATGACTCCGGAATTGTCGGTACGTTAAGGCCAGGTATGATCAAACTGAAAAACCTGACAGGCGAAGGAAATGCAGTAACCATTGACGACAGAACCATTATTGGCGATGCCAATCCGATTCATACAGGTGGTCTTACCGTCAATGGCCGGTTATTTGATTTTGATTTGTCGGCTGTGTTGAACTGGAGCTATGGAAATGATATCTACAATGCCAACAAAGTTGAATATTCAAGTACAACGGCCAGGTATCAGTACCGAAACATGATTGACATCATGGCAGATGGGAAACGGTGGACAAATATTGATCAGGCAACCGGTGGTCTTGTAAATGACCCTGCAACTTTAGCCAGTATGAATGCCAATACCACCATGTGGTCTCCATACATGAGCAAATATGTATTTAGCGACTGGGCTGTTGAAGATGGTTCATTCCTGCGCTTAAGTACATTAACACTTGGTTATACACTGCCTTCAATCTTAACGAAAAAGGTAAACATTCAGAATCTACGGTTTTATGTAACGGGATACAATGTATTTCTGCTTACTAATTATTCCGGATTTGATCCTGAGGTTTCAACCCGAAGAAAATCTGCCCTGACTCCCGGAGTTGATTATTCAGCTTACCCACGGAGCAGACAAATCGTTTTTGGTTTAAATCTTAATTTTTAATCTGATACAATATGAAGAAAATAATATATATAATCGGAATAGCAATTGCAGGCGCATTCACGTCATGCACTGACTATCTGGAGGCTCCAACAAAGTCTTCTTTAGATGAATCTGTCATCTTTTCTACTTACGATCTGGCTAAAGGAGCTGTTGATGGCATTAAAGTCCCCTTTGGCGAAACGAATTCCTACCGTGGCCGTTTCCTTCCCTGGTATGGAATGAACACTGACATTGAATGGTATAATTCATCTGAAACTGTGGGCGCAAATTCTGAATTGGCAACTTATAGTACAACTCCAACAAATTCAAATATGAATACATCGAATAATGCATGGGCAATGATGTACTCAGGTATTGAACGCGCAAATATTTGTATAAAAGGTCTCAGAGCCTTCGGTAATCCAGAACCCGGTACTGAATTAGGCCAGTTGTTGGGAACCGCACTGACCTTAAGAGCTGTTTATTATGCAGATTTGCTGAAAACATGGGGCGATGTGGTTTCAAGATTTGAACCTATCAGTACAGAGACTCTTTATCTGGGTAAGTCAAACCGTGATGAAATATACAAACAACTGATTGCCGATCTGGAAGAAGCTTCCACATTGGTTGACTGGCCAAATGCTTCAAGTTCAACGGCTAATGTAGAGCAAATAAACAAAGCCTTTGTTAAAGGATTACGAGCACGGCTTTGTTTGGCGGCCAGTGGTTATTCTCAATATCCTGATGGTATTCGTCGAAGCACCGATCCTGAATTGAGTGTAGCTACAATGTATGCCATTGCCAATCAGGAATGTTTGGATGTTATTAATAGCGGAACCTGTGAACTTGAATCTTCTTTTGAAACTGTTTTCAAGAAGAATTGTCAGGATGATATTACTGCAGGCGGTGAAAGTCTTTGGGAAATACCATTCTCTGATGGCCGTGGCCGTGTATTATTTACATTTGCCATTTTGCACAATAGTGTCGATCAATTTACTGGTCAGGCTCGCGGAGGCCAGGCTGGACCGTTACCAAACTTATTTTACGATTACGATCTAAAAGATACTCGTCGCGATGTGACCTGTGTACCTTACGATTGGGCAAAGGCAGTAAATGGCATTGCTCAGCAGGAATTGGTTAGTCTGAAAAAATGGGGTTTCGGTAAATACCGCTACGAATGGATGGATCGGATTGTGACCTCTACAAATGACGACGGAGTAAATAAATTGTACATGCGTTATGCTGAAGTAGTTTTAATGGCAGCTGAAACCGCGAATGAACTTCAGGGGCCTGCAGCAGCAGCTCCCTATCTAAAAATGATTCGCAAAAGAGCGTTTCCATCCAGCGTCTGGACAACAAAAGTTGATGCTTATGTAGGAGCATTAACTACAAAAACAGACATGTTCAATGCTATCGTTGATGAAACTAAATTTGAATTCTGTGGCGAGATGATTCGTAAACAGGAATTAATTCGTTGGAATTTGCTAAAAACCAAACTGGATGAAGCTAAAGCTAAAATGTATAGGCTCCGCGACTTATCAGGAGAATATGCTGATGTACCTTCAAAATTATACTATAGGTATGCGCCAGATGGTATTTCATTGGAAATCTATGGTTTGAACAGAGGCGAAACATCAGATAAATCCGCCGAGTACGATTATAACACAACCTGGATTGATCCTTCGAAATTACTGGATACTAAAATTGAGGCATTGTATGTAAAAAATCCTGATCAGTATCAGTTCTGGCCAATCTGGCAGGTATTCCTCGATTCGAGCAACGGACTATTGGAAAATGACTATGGCTACTAATAAATTGACAATTATGAGAAATTATATAAAAAATATAGGATTTATTATCGGCATATTCTCCTTGATCTTTGTGGGATGTAAGGACAATATAGATCCGATTGTAGAGAAACTTGATTTCAGCCGGGTATTTACACCCCTGAATTTATCAGTGAAAATCAGGAATATGACTACTGCTGAAATAACCTGGGATACCAAATCTGATGCTGAATCGTATGTGCTAGAAATCAGCAAGGATAGTCTGCAGTTTAATAATATTGTAGAAACGATAACAGTTACACCTGATCAGATTCCATATAGCGTTCTGCTTGATGGACAAACGGTGTATTCTGCACGTATAAAAGGAGTTAGCAATAGCGGTATTGCCGATTCTAAGTGGGCTGTGACAGCATTTAAAACCGATGCTGAGAATATTTTTGCACCATTGGCAGGCGAAAATATAAAAGCGACCAGTGTGATTCTCAACTGGCCGGCAGGAAGTGATGTGACCAATTTCCTAATTACTCCCGGAGATGTCAACCGCACGATCACCGACCAGGAAAAAGCTGACGGGATGGCTACTATTACCGGACTTACCGGTGAAACGACCTATACTGTTTTACTTTTCAGAGGACCATCACAGCGGGGAAAAGTTGAGTTTACAACACTGGTTGACTTGGGTAATGCTACTCCTGTTCATCCTGAAGATGATTTAGTCGCCATGATTGCTGCAGCTAATGAAGGCGATGCATTTGTATTATTCCCAGGGGAGTATTTAACCAATTCTGCAAGCATCACGCTAAATAAATCAATTTCAATAAAAGGTCTTTATCCTTACGATAAGCCAGTAGTACACGCTCAGTTCATTCTTGAAGACGGTGTACAGACTGTTGAGATTAAGGATATTGACATGGATGGAGTTTACGTGGATTCCACTACCAGTACCGAATCGAAGTTGAGTTATGCCTTCCAGTATAATACTACAAGTACATCTTACGGAAATTTAAATGTGATAGGTTGTAATATTCATGATTACGATAAGTCTATTTTCTCTGGTTCGTCAAGCATTGTTTCGTCAATTCAATCCATTTTAATGGATGACTGCGTTGTTACAAATGTTTTAACAAATTCAGCTGACTGTATCGATTTCCGTGGAGGTTATGTGGCCAGTCTGAGCCTGAAGAACAGCACCTTTGTTAACTGTGCTCCTGCCCGCGATTTTATTCGTCTGGATAATTCTTCATCCAATTTCCCTGGAATGGTAAGTAATGTTCTAATCGATCATTGCACTTTGTATAAAGTATCCAATACCGCTGGAAAAAGGATTCTGTATGTTCGGTTTACTGAAAATAAGTTAACTGTGACCAATACAATCATTGCTGAAACGGCGGGATTATACACCAACCAGTCTCTTTCAAGCCAGCCTGATTGTTCAATGAACAATTATTTTAATGCCCCGGCTTTTGTTCCCGGAGGTACTCAATTGGCTGGTGCCAAATTCGACTTGTCGGATAATCTCACTGTACTGGATCCGGGATTCGCTGATGCTGCTAGCGGTAATTTTACAATCTCGAACCAGACATTAATTGATAATAAAGTTGGAGATCCTCGCTGGTAATAATTTAAAATTGAAAGATTAAAGGATAAGATAAAAGAGTCACCCTTTTTGGGGTGCTCTTTTATCTTTTATTTAAGAAAGGAAGGTTTTCGATTTTCCTGAATGACTGTCAGTCAAGATTTTTGTGTTAGTTGAACTTTGGATTTTCCAAGGATTTATTTATTCGATTTAGAGCTTTCTGTTGTGAGAAAAATTACAATTCTGTTTTTGTTTATATCGGCAGTGGTTAATGCCGGAAACTATTATGTGGCAACCGATGGAAGCGATGCCAACAGCGGAACCACGTTGTCATCGCCGTTTCAAACGATTTCGAAAGCTTGTGGAATCGCTGTGGCCGGGGATCATATTTTTGTGCGTGGCGGAACGTATGCCTATTCGTCAACTATTTCAATCTCGAAAAGCGGCACCGAAGCCTTGCCAATTATTCTTGAAGGTTATTCCGGGGAAAGGCCTTTGCTCGATTTCTCCGGAACAGCCCTTGGAAAAAGGGGATTTGAGCTGAAAGGCAATTACTGGCACATGAAAGGGTTGGATGTTTGCAAGGCAGGCGATAACGGAATCTTTATTTCAGGCTCAAACAATACCATTGAGTTCTGTTCCTTTTACGAAAATAAAGATACCGGATTGCAGTTGGGCGGAGGCGCTCACGACAATAAAATGTTGAATTGTGATTCGTACTGGAATGCCGATCCAACCGACTATGGCGATGCCGACGGTTTTGCCTGCAAACTCGATGTAGGCACAAACAACTATTTCTACGGATGCCGGGCCTGGCTCAATGTCGATGATGGCTGGGACGGTTACATGCGTGGCAACAACGATGTGAGTACCGTACTCGAAAATTGCTGGACCTGGATGAACGGTTATTTTAAGGATGGAACAAACGGTGGCGCTGTCGCCAACGGCAATGGTTTTAAAATGGGTGGAAGCGATGATAAAACGTTGAAGCACAATTTTACCCTGAAAAACTGTGTCGCTTTCGATAATAAAGCGAATGGCTTCGACCAAAACAGCAACATGGGATCGATGATTTTATACAATTGTTCGTCATTCCGCAACCTTGGAAAGAACTATTACATCACCAAAGATCTGGCTGCCGCGAAAGAAGCGAAAGTTGTGAATTGTCTGAACTACTCCGGAAGTGTTTCGCTGGGAAGTTTTGTGGTGCAAACAACCAATAGCTGGATGCCTGCTTTCACTGTGACTTCGGAGGATTTTGTTTCGATTGACACCACTGGAGTTTCTTCGCCCAGAAAAGCTGATGGTTCGTTGCCTGATGTGCCTTTTCTGCATTTGGCCAAAAACAGCGATTTAATCGATGCCGGAACCGATGTTGGCTCGACTTATCTTGGTTCGGCGCCCGATTTGGGTGCATTCGAATTTGATCCGGCCACCGGAATTAAGGATTTGTTGACGGATAAATTAACTGTATATTTTTCAGGAGAAAATTTAATAATAGATATTGGACAGCAAGTTGAAAAGCAAACGTCCTTCAGACTTTATACACTGAATGGACAAGTTGTTACACAGGCGCAGCTTCATTCGGCCCGTACAGTTAGAAATTATGGAAACTTAAAAGTGGAATGTACCTGGTCGGGGTTTTCTCCGGAAACAATCGGATACTCCGGAAAATTATCAGGTAATTATTTCTCAGCAAAATATATGAAAGATTCCAATTGAATGAATAATTAGTTATAAAACCTTGAACCTGCAAATAAATCTGATGATGAACGCTAATCGCAAAATTTCGATTTTTACAGCCATTGTTCCTTTTTTGGCGCTACTTTTTATAAGCTGCCAGCCAAATACGAAGCAGTCGAAAATTGACCGGCATGCTTTGGTTACACGGAATAATGTGCTGGTCGAGGGATTTGATTCATTGGCATCTTTATCAGTCGGAAACGGGAACTTTTGTTTTACCACCGATTTAACGGGTCTACAAACGTTTTATCCTGAATATGAACACGGTGTGCCGCTTGGCACTCAGTCGAACTGGGGCTGGCATACTTTTCCCAATACCGAAAATTTTAAAGAGTTGGAAACCCTGAAATACTGGGATGTTCAGAGACGAAAAGTTCCTTATCGCCACCAGATAAAAGACGATCCGCGGGCAGAAGCTGCCTGCAATTATTTTCGCGAAAACCCCCAGCGACTGCATTTGGGAATGATTGGTTTGGTAATTACGAAATCAAATGGCGAAAAAGCTATTTTGGCGGATATTCGAAATGCAAAACACCATCTCGATTTATGGACCGGCCAAATCACCAGCGAATTTGAATTCGAAGGCCAGCCGGTAAAAGTTGAGGTTTATTGTCATCAGGAAAAAGATCTGATTTCGGCAAAAATAGAATCTCCGCTAATTGCCGAAGGTCGGCTTGGCGTGCAATGGAAATTTCCGTTTGCGGTGGCCAAAAGTATGGATCCGGGCTACGATTTCAATTCTCCGGAAAAGCATAAGTCGGTTCTGGAACCAATTTCCGACCACGAAGTGCTGATCAATTGCACGCTTGATAACGATCATTACCAGGTTGCGATTGAATGGCAGGGCAATGCAGCAATTGAAAAAACTGCCGAACATCAGTTTGAACTTCAGGCAAAAAACGAAAACAGCATTGAATTTAGTTGCGGCTTTGCACCTGAAATAACAGAAACTAAGCTGGCCGATTTTCAATCAACGAAGCAAAACAATGAACTAAGCTGGAAAAGCTTCTGGGAAAATGGCGGCGCAGTTGATTTTTCGGCGTGTACCGATCCGAGAGCCAAAGAATTGGAACGGCGTACAGTTTTATCGCAATATCTCACTAAAATTCAAAGTTCAGGTTCACTGCCACCGGCCGAAACCGGTTTGACCTGTAACAGTTGGTACGGCAAATATCACATGGAAATGCACTGGTGGCACGTTGCCCATTTTGCACAGTGGCAGCGTCCGCAATTCATGGAAAAGCAATTGGAATATTACAAAGTAATGTTTGCCAATGCCCGGCAAACGGCCATCGATCAGGGATATAAAGGCATCCGCTGGCAAAAGATGCAGGGTCCTGACCAGGAAAATAGTCCATCTTCGGTTGGTTCATACCTTATCTGGCAGCAACCGCACATCATTTGGATGGCCGAGCAAATGTATCGCCAAAACCCGACTCCGGAAACGTTGAGTAAGTATAAAGATCTGGTTTTTGCCACTGCTGATTTTATGGCCGACTTTCCGGTTTGGAGCGAATCGAAGCAATGTTACAACTTAGAGCCGCCGTTAATTCCGGCACAGGAACTTTGGCCACGCGAAACCACATCCAATCCGCCGTTCGAACTGGCTTACTGGTACTGGGGACTTTCAACTGCGCAGCAATGGAAAGAACGTTTGAAAGAATCGAAAGATGAAAAATGGGAAGATGTCCGACTGAAACTGGCAACACCAGAACAGGCTGACAGCGTTTATCTGGGCATTGCGGGAGCAACCGATTCATATACAAATCCGGCGCTTATGAAAGATCATCCTGTTGTTTTGGGCGCATACGGAATTCTGCCGGACTGGAATAAAATTGACCCGGAAGCGATGCGCAAAACCATGCATGTAATTGCTGAGCGTTGGGACTGGCCTTCGACCTGGGGCTGGGATTATCCGATGGCAGCCATGTCGGCAGCACGGCTTGGCGAACCTGAAATGGCTCTGGATTTTCTGCTGAAAGATGTGCAGAAAAATACATATCTGAAAAATGGTCACAATTTTCAGAGTGGCAGGCTGACGATTTATTTGCCGGGAAACGGTGGCTTATTATCGGCAATTGCGATGATGTGCGCCGGGTGGGAAGGCTGCACCACCGAAAATCCAGGTTTCCCAAAAGATGGGAAATGGAATGTAAAGTGGGAAAATCTGGAAAAGAGTTTTTAGCGCTTATTAACGATCTGAACAATTAATTAATGAAACGAAAATATGACGATGAAGAAATATAATTTGGTTTTCCAGTTTGCCTTGATATTGTTTTCAACGCTAAACTTGTTCTCTCAGGAATCTCGCAACATTGCTTTCCCCGGCGCTGAAGGAGGTGGAAAATACACTTCCGGAGGACGTGGCGGAAGAGTATTGTTTGTTGACAATTTGAATGACAAGGGAATCGGCAGCTTTCGCAAAGCCATTGAACAGAAAGGCCCGCGTACCATTGTTTTTCAGGTTTCAGGAACAATTGAACTAAGTAAACCCATTTACATTAAAAACGACAGCATCACCATTGCCGGACAAACTGCTCCCGGAGATGGAATTTGCCTGAAAGATTATGGAGTGAAAATAGAGGCCGACAATGTAATTATCCGGTATCTGCGGGTCAGGCCGGGCGACGCGTCGCAAAAAGAAATGGATGCCATAAATGGTAAAAATCACAAGAATATTATTCTCGATCATTGCAGTTTCAGTTGGTCGAACGACGAAACGGCTTCGTTTTACGACAATACAAATTTTACGATGCAGTGGTGCATCATTAGCGAAAGCCTGAACAAGTCGTCGCACCACAAGGGCGTACATGGCTATGGTGGAATCTGGGGCGGAAACAATGCTTCGTTTCACCACAATTTGCTTTCCGATCACAACAGCCGAAATCCGCGTTTTTGTGGCTCGCGGTATACAAACAATCCCGAAACTGAAAAAGTCGATTTCAGGTACAATGTGATTTACAACTGGGGAAGCAATAGCACGTATGGCGGCGAAGCAGGAAATTACAACATGGTAAACAATTATTACAAAGCTGGTCCGGCAACAAAGAAGAGCGCAAGAAATCGCATTTTAGAGCTTACACAGAGCTTCTTCGATCCTTCATTCAGCAAGGATACACTGCGGGCAGGTAAGTTTTTTATCTCCGGAAATGTGGTTGACGGTTTTCCGGCAATGACAAAAGATAATTGGGCGGAAGGAGTGCAGTTGAAAACAAAAGATGAATCAGCCAAAGCAAAGTCGAAGCTCGAAAAACCAGTCGACTGTGTACAATTGAAAACGCAAAGTGCGACTGAGGCTTTTCGTGATGTGCTCAGTTTTGCCGGGGCAAGTTTGCATCGCGATAAAGTTGACGAAAGAATTATGGATGAAGTGAAGTCTGGAAAAGAAATCTACGGGGCGACTTTCGATGGTGGAAAAAAAGGGATCATTGATGATCCGGCTGATGTAGGGGGCTGGCCTGAATTAAAATCAGAAACTCCACAGGTAGATTTGGATCAGGATGGAATGTCTGACAAATGGGAAATTGAAAAAGGATTGAATCCGAAAGATGCGAAAGATGGAAATGAGTTCAGCATGAATAAAAGTTATACAAATTTAGAAGTTTATCTGAATTCACTCGTCTCAGACAATGGACCCGGGAAATAAAATCGGGTAAAAAGTCAAAATTTGGCTCTCTGTTAAAGGGGGTTTTTCCAATTTTTTGTGTACTACCAAAGTAAAAGCATTGATTGACGAATTAAGTAAAGGTTTTAGATAGTCGGTTTAAACAAGTAAATATTCGGTAATGAAAAAAAATAGTGGTCTGTACATATTTCTTTTTCTGGTATTCTTTGTCAACATGGCGGATTCTGTCCGTGCTCAACTGACCGCATTTCCGGGAGCTGAAGGATTCGGGAAATATACCACCGGAGGCCGGGGAGGCAAGGTAATTTTTGTAACCAACCTGGAAGACAATACTTTGGCCGGTTCGTTGCGTTATGCGGTTAATCAGTCCGGAGCAAGAACCATTGTTTTTTCAGTCTCGGGCACCATTCAGCTAAAATCAAACCTGAACATTAAAAACGGGAACCTCACCATTGCGGGGCAAACAGCGCCAGGCGATGGGATTTGCATTCGCGATTATTCTGTTGTAAATGAGGCTGACAATGTAATCATCCGATTTATGAAGTTCAGACTTGGTGATGTTAGCCAGCAACAGAACGACTGCATTTGGGGCCGCGAACATAAAAATATAATTATCGATCACTGCTCAATGAGTTGGAGCACCGACGAATGCGGTTCATTTTACGACAACGAAAACTACACGATGCAATGGTGCCTGTTAGGCGAAAGTCTCCGGAATTCGGTTCACGACAAAGGTTCGCACGGGTACGGCGGAATATGGGGCGGCAAAAAAGCTTCGTTTCATCACAATTTACTGGCCAATAACGATAGCCGAAACCCGCGTTTATGCGGAAGCCGGTATTCCAATAAACCCGATCTGGAAATGGTTGATCTCCGCAATAATGTGTTTTACAATTGGGGCGGAAATAGCGGATATGCGGGCGAAGGCGGGAGTTACAATTTCGTAAATAATTATTACAAGGCTGGACCTGCAGCTTCATCGTCTTCAAGAACCCGAATTTTTGAACCCTATCCGGATAACGGAGGAAATGAGCAGGCTGCCGGAACTTACGGAAAGTTTTATGTGGCTGGCAACGTAATGACCAGTAGCACAACAGTCACAGCCAATAACTGGCTGGGAATAACGCCAAATTCCAGTTTCACTACTTTGGTGCCCGGGTTTACCAAAGACGATTTAAAACTGGATACAGAACTCGTAACCGACAATGTTACAACGCATACGGCTGAAATGGCTTACCAGAAAGTTTTGGATTACGTTGGTGCAAGTCTGGTTCGCGATACCGTTGACAAACGGATTATTCACGATGCCCGAACCGGAATTCCAACAATTACCGATGGCGGAAACGGCAGCACAAACGGTATTATCGATACGCAAAGCGCGGTTGGCGGATGGCCGGTGTTGAATTCGCTTCCGGCGCCAACTGATTCCGATGCTGATGGAATGCCCGACGCCTGGGAAGAGACCAATGGGCTTGGCAAAACAAATCCTGCCGATGCTCAGACAACTACTGTCGACGGCAAATATCCCAATCTCGAAGTTTACCTGAACAGTTTGGTTGCAGACATTACCGCAAATGAACTGAAAGATGCTTTGTACACTTCGGCACAAATCGTTCAAAAATTAACCGGTGAGGTAAAATTTTTCCTGAATAATGCTTCTGATTTGATTTACATCACAAGTGAAAAGAATATTAAATCAGTCAAAGTTTATTCTGTAAACGGCAGTCTCCTGAAAACGTTGAAATGCTCTGGAAATTCGGGCGAAATAAGCGTAAGTGAACTTCGTAAAGGCATTTATATTGTTTCTGCCCTTGTTGAAAATGGCGAAGTTTATTCACAAAAAATAGTCAGATTTTAGTTTCAAATCATGAAAAGGATTCAACGACAAATTTTTGCAGCTCTTTTATTCCTTTTTACAGCTTTGCCTGTTTGGTCAGCCAATTACGATTTTGTGGTTGCTCAGGATGGAAGCGGGAATTTTACCACCATTCAGCAGGCTATCGATGCCAGCAAAGCTTTTCCCGATTCGCGTGTGACCATTTTTGTCAGGAATGGAACGTATCGCGAAAAGGTTGTTGTTCCATCGTGCAATAGTCACCTTTCGATTGTTGGTGAAAGCGCTGAGAAAACCATCCTGACTTTCGACGATTATTTTAACAAAATAAACCGCGGACGGAACAGTACATTTTATACCTATACTTTGAAAGTTGAAGCCAACGATTTCAGGATGGAAAATATAACCGTTGAAAACACGGCCGGACCTGTTGGACAAGCCGTTGCACTGCATGTTGAGGGCGATCGCTGTGTTTTCAGCAACTGTCGGTTTTTGGGAAATCAGGACACTGTTTATGCCGCCGGAAGGTTCAGTCGGATGCTTTTCGCCAACTGTTACATGGAAGGTACAACCGATTTTATTTTTGGTGAGGCAACTGCGCTTTTCGAAAGTTGCACGCTAAATGCCAAGGCTAATTCATTCCTGACAGCAGCCAGCACATCGCAGGGAAAACCATTTGGTTATGTTTTCAGGAATTGTAAAATTACTGCTGATGCCGGTGTGACGAAAGTTTTTCTGGGTCGTCCGTGGCGCAGCTTTGCCAAAGTTGCTTTCCTGAATTGTGAATTGGGCTCTTTTATTGCTCCGGAAGGTTGGAACAATTGGTCGAAAAAGGAAAACGAATCGACTGCATTTTTTGCTGAATATAAAAATACGGGCACCGGAGCTTCAACGTCTGCGCGGGTCGCATGGTCGGTAAACCTATCTGACAAGGAAGAATCTGAATATACTCCCGAAAAGATTTTTGCGCCTTTGGGATGGGAAAATTCATCAGACGAAAAATGGTACAATCCAACTACGAAATAAACCTAAAATGAAATCAACTCTAATTTTAATTTTTACACTTATCTGTACTGTTGGGTTTTATACAACTGAGGCACAAACGAATACATTAATTTCAAAAACCTGGGTAGCCGACAATGGCGACGGAACCTATACCAATCCGGTGTTGTATGCCGATTATTCCGATCCCGATGCCATTCGGGTGGACGATGATTATTATATGGTTGCCTCTTCATTTAATTGTGTTCCCGGCTTGCCAGTTTTGCATTCGCGCGATTTAGTAAATTGGGAACTGATCGGTCATGCACTCGACAAACAACCACCTTTCGATGTGTTCGATAAAATTCAGCACGGAAATGGAGTTTGGGCGCCCTGCATCCGCTACCACAACAACGAATTTTACATTTATTATCCCGATCCTGATTTTGGGATTTATATGGTGAAAGCTACCAAGCCACGTGGCCCCTGGTCAGAACCTTTATTGATTCAATCCGGAAAAGGACTGATTGATCCGTCGCCACTTTGGGACGAAGATGGAAAAGCGTACCTGGTTTATGCTTTGGCCGGAAGTCGTGCCGGAATTAAAAGTGTTGTGCTGCTCAGCCGGATGAAACCGGATGGAACTGCATTGATTGGAAACAGTGTGATGTTGATTGACGGACATAAAAATCATCCAACCATTGAAGGTACTAAAATTTACAAACGAAATAACTTTTATTACATTTTTGCTCCGGCCGGTGGTGTTCCGACCGGCTGGCAAATGGTGATGCGAAGCAAAAATATTTTTGGTCCTTATGAGGATAAAATCGTGATGGCGCAAGGTAAAACCGATATCAACGGGCCGCATCAGGGTGCTTGGGTCGATACCAAATCAGGCGAGAACTGGTTCCTGAATTTTCAGGATTTAGGACCTTACGGCAGGGTTGTTCACCTAAACCCAATGAAATGGGTAAACGACTGGCCGGTTATTGGTGTGGACGAAGATGGCGATGGAACCGGTGAACCGGTACGAACCTACAAAAAGCCAGATGTGGGCAAATCATACCCCAAAATGACTCCTCCGGAAAGTGATGAATTCAATGGCAGTGAATTGGGATTGCAATGGCAGTGGCATGCCAATTATCAGACCTTCTGGGGATTCCCTTCCGGGAATCTGGGTTTCTTTCGGCTCAATTGCATACCACGTCCGGCAGAGGCTGCCAATTTGTGGAACATTTCAAATTTGTTGCTGCAAAAATTCCCTGCCCCTGAATTTACCGCAACCGCAAAACTCACGTTTAATGCTCGTTTTGATGGCGAAGAAGTTGGTTTGGTAGTGATGGGTATGGATTACGCCGCACTGTATTTCAAGCGCGAAAACGGAAAATTTCAGGTGCAATCTGCCGTTTGTTTGAAAGCTGATAAAGGTGCAAAAGAAGAAATTACGGATGTTCAGCAGGTTGATTCGCCGACTATTTATTTGCGGGTTCAGGTTCTGAAAGGCGCTGAATGCAGTTTCAGCTACAGCTCAGACGGAGAGAAATTTACAACGATTGGCAAATCCTTCAAGGCCCGCGAAGGACGTTGGATTGGCGCCAAAGTCGGATTTGTTGCTCTTCGCGACGGTGTAATCAACGACGCCGGAAACGCGGATATCGACTGGTTCAGAATGGAAAAATAAGCAAAGGGCAGAGAGCATTGAAAAACCGTTTAGCGGTGATAGTATTGTGGCCCGGGATGAAGTGCATCGGAATCCCGGGGAAATTGGTAATTATGTCAGAACCCGTCCGCGAGATAATATTGCGAAATGAGATTACCTTATTTCGGACGGAATAGAGTTAATGCAGAAGAAAAGTTACAAGACAAATAGATGAAACGGTATCCAAGACAATTAATTTATTGCATTTTGATAATTCTGTTTTCGGCAGCTTCGCTAAGTGCTGCCAACTACGATTTTGTTGTTGCCGCCGATGGTTCCGGAGATTTTCGAACCGTCCAGGAAGCCATCAATGCGGTTCCCGATTTCAGGAAAAATGAGACCCTGGTTTTCATTAAAAACGGTACCTACAAAGAAAAGCTTGTGTTGGCCGGAAGCAAAACGAATGTGGTTTTTGTTGGTGAGGATCGCGATAAAACCATCCTGACTTACGACGATTTTGCTTCAAAAAAGAACCGGTTTGGCGAAGAAATGGGAACTACTGGTTCCACCTCGTTTTATGTTTTTGGCGATGGGTTCCGTGCCGGGAATATCACTTTCGAAAATTCTTCAGGGCCAGTTGGACAGGCTGTTGCGGTTCGTATTGATGGCGATCAGGTTGTTTTCAACAATTGCCGTTTTTCCGGATTTCAGGATACACTTTATCCGTATGGCGAAAAAAGTCATCAATATTACAAAAACTGCATCATTGAAGGAACTGTCGATTTTATTTTCGGGTGGTCGACCGCCGTTTTTGAAAGTTGCACAATAGTTTGCAAAGATCATGGTTTCGTAACGGCTCCGTCAACGAACGAAGGAACGCCTTTTGGCTTCGTCTTTTTAAATTGCAAAATTACCGGAACCGCTCCGGAAGCTTCGTTTTATCTGGGTCGGCCCTGGCGCCTTTATGCCAAATCGGCTTTTCTGAATTGTGAGCTTGGCAACATGATTAAGCCTGAAGGTTGGAACAACTGGGGCAAACCCGATGCTGAAAAGCAAAGTTTCTTCGCCGAATATAAAAATACCGGACCCGGCGCCTCTCCTGAAAACAGGGTCGCATGGTCGCATCAGTTGTCTGGAGCTGAAGCAGCAGGTTATGTTCCTGAAAATGTTTTGGGAGAATGGGTGAAGAAATTCAGGTAAAAACAGAGAACGGAAAATGGAATAAGGAACGCTGCGCCTTGAGTTGTAAAGTGAATCTGAAATAAAATATAAAAACAAAAAAATATGAAACTTATAAAATCAACGTTGACTCTAATTTCGTTAGCCTTGTTTGCTGTCCACGGTGTTTCTCAACCTTCGGGTGTGAAATCGACAGCAGAAAACGATTTATACAAGAACATTGAATTTTCAATGCCGGTGGTAAAATTACCGGAAATACCTGCCCATTCAGTTTCAATTACCGATTTTGGTGCAAAAAGTGGTGGGCAGTTTTTGTGTACACAGGCTTTTGCCGATGCCATCGATGCGGTTGCTAAAAAAGGCGGCGGACGTGTAATTATTCCCCGCGGTACCTGGCTAACTGGACCAATCAGTCTGAAAAGTAACATTGAATTGTATACAGAAACCGGGACGTTGGTGATTTTCAGCACCAACAAGGATTTGTATCCGCTGGTGGAAACCAATTTTGAAGGTTTTAATACCTTTCGTTGTGCTTCGCCCATAAATGGCCGTAACCTGGAGAATATAGCTTTCACGGGCAACGGAATTTGGGATGGTTCCGGAGAGGTTTGGCGCGCGGTAAAAAAAGAAAAATTAACCGAAAGTCAGTGGAAAAAACTGGTTGCATCGGGTGGTATTGTTGGTGAAAATGGTAAAACATGGTATCCGTCGCAACAGTTCCGCGATGGTGAAAAACTGGCTTCGATGAATGTTCCCCGCGATTTGAAAACAAAAGCGGAATTTGAAAAGATACGCGATTTTCTGCGTCCGGTTATGGTGAGCCTTATTTCGTGCAAAAAGGTCCTGATTGATGGCCCGACTTTTCAAAACTCGCCGGCCTGGTGCATTCATCCGTTGATGTGCGAAGATTTTACCATGCGGAATACGACTGTGCGTAATCCGTGGTATTCGCAGAATGGCGATGGTATCGACATTGAATCATGTAAAAACAGCATCATCCATGATTGTAACTTCGATGTAGGCGACGATGCTATTTGCATCAAATCAGGAAAAGATAAAGAAGGACGTGATCGCAAAATGCCGAACGAAAATCTGATTGTAAAGAACTGTATCGTTTATCACGGGCATGGAGGAGTAACCGTCGGTAGTGAAATGTCAAGTGGAGTGAAAAATCTTCATGTATCCAATTGTACATTTATTGGAACCGACGTTGGTCTTCGTTTCAAAAGTAACCGCGGAAGGGGTGGAGTGGTCGAGAATATTTATATTTCAGATGTTGAGATGATGAATATCCCAACTCAGGCTATATCGTTTAATTTGTATTACAGTGGCCGTTCTGCTTCGGAAGATATGGAAGCAGGGGAAGATAGCGGCGCACCCAAATTATTGCCGGTTACAGAAGAAACGCCTCAGTTTAAAAATATTTTCATTCACGATGTAACTTGTAAAGGCGCTTACCAGGGAATTTTTCTTCAGGGATTGCCTGAAATGAACCTTGAAAATGTGGAGTTGACCAACATCAGGATGGAAGCTGATTATGGCATGATTTGCAGCGACGCGAAAAATGTGAAAGTCAAAAACCTGATCCTGACCACGAAAAAATCTCCTGTGATTGATATAAGTAACAGTTCTGACGTTTCGATCGACGGACTGACTTCAAATTCTGAAGTTTTACCTTTGATTAAAGTTTCAGGTTTAAGCATGGGCAAAACTGTATTTCAGAACATTGGAATAACTAATCCTGAAACACAAATTGTTATTGGGAAAGAAGTTCCAAAAGATGTTGTTCAGGTGAAATAGTATTTAGGTAGAAACACTCAATGTCAATCATTAATTGATTGTAGAGACAGGACATGTCTTGCCTTTGCCAACCAATAGAATTAAGATTTTAAAAAATACAATGAAAAAGATAAATCTCCCAATTGTCATGCTGATCTTATTTGCGTCGGTTGGAGTAAATGTTTCAGCTCAGCAGACTTCTAAAACTTCTGGAAAAAAGATAACTGTGTTTACCATTGGCGATTCGACAATGGCCAATAAAAAAGCAGAAGTCTTTCCTGAAACCGGCTGGTGCATGGCTTTTCCTGAATTTGTTGATGACGGAGTTGAGGTTAAAAACCGTGCGATGAACGGTCGAAGTTCCAAAAGTTTTATTGCTGAAGGTCGCTGGAAATGGGTTTTGGATTCGCTGAAACAGGGCGATTACGTGTTTATTCAGTTTGGTCATAACGACGAGAAAAATCAGGATTCAACCCGATTTACTGATCCGTTTACCACTTTTGCTGAAAATCTGGAACGGTTTGTTCGCGAATCGCGCGAAAAAGGCGCTCATCCAATTTTGTTTACCCCGATTGTTCGGCGGAAATTCGTCAATGGCTTTTTAACCGATACTCACGGAAATTATCCGGAAGCCACACGACAGGTTGCTGTTGAATGGAATGTTCCGCTGGTTGATTTGCAATACCTGACGGCTGGTGCTGTAACAGCTTTGGGCGACGAACCTTCGAAAGCTATTTATTTGTGGACTCCCCCAACTGAAAAGTTTCCGAAAGGCAGACAGGACAATACACATTTAAAAGTTGAAGGTGCAGCACTCGTAGCCAAACTTACTACACAGCAACTGATGTTGCTGGATAATTCACTGGCCCGGCACATCCGGAATAAATAGGTTGAAAATTCAATGAGCGGGTGTCTCAAAGTCACCCGCTCACTAAACAGCCACGGGCTATTTTCTCAATTGATAAAATGAATACCTGATATTCAGGATTAAAGGAAATTCTTCGAAACTCTTTTTTCCGATTGGTAAATGGTTAATCGGACTGTACAGATTGTATTCCTTGTTGCCAACCTGATAACCCAATTCCACACAAAATGCTCTGCGGTGTATTCGTTTGCTGTACCATTCTTTCCCAATAATCAGCCCGGGAATTGGCAGGTTAGTATTATTCGAATCAAATGCATTCACCCATTTCCATTTTCCCACAAGCCCGATGTAGGTTCGCTGAGTTCGTTCGTATATGAGCGCATGCAGAAACTTAAATCCCACTTCGGGATCGTCGGGATTTAGGTCGTCGAGTTCTGATGAAATCCCACCAAAAACTTCAAATCCGTTGGATTTCGAAAGCCAGTCGCGAACATTGAGTTTTGCACTTAAAATCGAAAGTTCAGCTCCGTATCCGGTCATTTTTTGCGCGAAGGAACTTGCTCCGAAAAGTGAAGAAAGTATGAGAAATACCAGAATCCGTTTCATTGTCAAATGGCTATATTGTTTGATGGTTAAATTGTTAGTCTTTCAAATGAAGGTTGGTGTATTTAATTAAGCTGTTAATCGCTTTAGGAAGTTTTTCCAATTCGATTTTGATGCAGTTATATTTATTTTCATCTAAAAGTTTTCTCGTTAAAGACTTTTCAAGCCAATCCACACTTTCTAATGATGATCCTCTCGAATAATGGTAAAATTTAATTTTATCTTTTTTGTGATATCTTCCAAACCCCTCAGCAATATTTGCCGAAATGCTGTCTGTAGCATCAATAAATTGAGCACCAATTGTTTTTTGAGCTAAATATGGCCATTGCATAACTATGTCCCAAACCTGATTGCTAAGTTGAAAGGCAATGTTGTAAGCTTCAATATCATTAACTTTCAAATAATTCATGCTTTTTGTTTTTTAACCATTCAACCAATTAACCATTCAGCCATTATCTACTTTACCATTTCTTCAACGCTTCAATGTTCTTGGTATTCACTATATTTTTGGCTTCCGAAGAATACAAAAATTCCAGTTCTTTACTGAAATATTCCGTAATTTTTCCTCTCACCATTTTCATCGTCGAATTGAGCAACTGATTTTGTTCGGTAAATGCTTCAGGTAAAATAGCGATTGTTGCAGGCAACCAACGTTCAGGGAACGAAGACGCAAATTTACCCCTGCCCTTGTATGCATCAACTTCCTGCTGAATAATTTTCAAGGCTTCGGTATAAGCTTCGGCAGTTCCGGTTTTGATTCCGCGTTTCTCCAACTCGTGGTTTATAGCTGGCATGTTGGGCACAATCATTCCTGAAGTGTACGGATTTTGGTTGTTGTAGAGCATGCACTGATCGATAAAGGGTGACTGATCAACCAGCGATTCTTCAATTCCTTCAGGACTGAATTTTTCGCCGTCGCTGCCAATCAGCAAACTTTTGAAGCGGCCCAGAACGCATAAAAATCCGTCAGGATCAAGAAAACCCATGTCGCCGGTGTACAACCATCCATTGCGAACCGTTTCGGCCGATGCTTTCGGATTGTTCCAATACCCTTTCATTACATTTTCGCCTTTTACAACGATTTCGCCTTTTTCTCCCTGCGGCAATTCGTTTCCGTCCATGTCGCAGATCTTAATGTCGAGGTATTTTGCCAGGCGCCCCGAAGTGCCGAATTTTACAGCTTTTGGGATATTCGACGAAATAACCGGCGCGGCTTCCGAAAGTCCGTACCCCTGGCACATCGGGATTCCAATAGCATAAAAGAACCGTTGTAACTCAACATCGAGCAAAGCTCCACCACCAATGAAGAATTCAAGTTTACCACCAAAGCTTTCGCGTATTTTACTGAATAGGATTTTGTCGTACAATTTCAGCAAAGGTTTATAAACAGCTAAAGAGCCCTGACCACGGTTCCAACCGATGCCATTGTATTCGTACGAGATTTTAAGCGCGTGTTTAAAAAGTTTTTCAATAACCGGTCCTTTTTGCCTGATTCCAGATTCAATTCCTTTCCTGAAATTTTTGGCCACTGCCGGAACGCTCATCAATATGTTGGGTTGAATCTCCTTGATATTTTTCGGAATATTCTTCAGCGTTTCCATGGGTGTTTTGCCTATTTCGAGCGAAGCAACGCTGGCGCCGTAATACATAAAACAATACAGGCATGCTGTGTGTGCAAACGAATGGTCCCAGGGCAGAAATGCGAGGGTTTTCCAGTCTTCACGAATATCGAGCAGTGTGCTTGACTGAACAACATTGGCTGCATAATTCAAATGTGTGAGCATAATTCCTTTCGGATCGGCTGTTGTGCCTGAAGTATAGGAAATGTTGGCCACATCGTCGGGCTGAACCGATTTGTAAACCGCCTCAAAATCATTCAAATTCGATTTCAGGAATTTTTCTCCGCGTTCAAGTATTTCCTGATAAGATATGTCATTTTCTCCGGGCTTTTCTTTGCCATCGAGAAAAATCACTTTTTCGAGCATTGGAAGTTCGCTTCTGATTTCCTCAATTTTGGCCGCGTGACCTTTCGACACGATGATCATTTTGCAACCCGAATGTGCAAGCCTGAATTTTAGTTCGTTGGCCGATTCGAGTTTTACCGACAGCGGAACATTTATTCCTCCGGCATACAAAATTCCAAGTTCCGAAATAATCCATGCATTCCGGCCTTCAGCAATTAACCCAATGCGATCGCCTTTCCGAATACCAACTGACATTAATCCGGCGCCAAACTTCAACACAAAATCATGTGTTTGACTATAACTGGTGCTTTCGTATTTGCCATTTAGTTTTTCCCACAGGTAAGCGTTGTTGGGAAATTTTGCCACGCTGGTTTCAAAAAGTTCAATGATGGTTCTCATTCGTTTAAATTTTTAGGTCAACAGGAATCAAATGTACAAATTTTATCAATTGTTGAATTTATCGTTTTTCTTTCGATTGGCATCTAATAATTGGGACGTAAAAAAAATCACTTGAGATCTCATTTGAGATGTCAAGTGAAAAAATAAAAATGTCAAGTGATTTTTTTTATCACTTGACATTTTTTAAGCGATCATAACGTGCAGAAAAAGGTAGACAAAAGCTGGTTTAAACCAAGAATTTGTAAATCGTTTTCTCCTGAAGTTTTTCTCCCGGGTTTAAAATCACGGTCGGAAATTGCGGCTTGTTTACAGAATCGGGATAATGCTGTGTTTCAAGGGCAACGCCAGTATAACTTCCAAATTTTTTCTTACCGTCGATATTTAACTCCGGAATCCAGTAACCGGTATAAAGTTGTATTCCGGGTTGAGTCGTGCTTACTTCAACTTTTCGTCCTGAAGTTTCTTCGCTCAGACATCCGGCGTAAACCAATTTCCCATCCGGATTATCGAGTACAAAATTCAGGTCATAACCGGTTTCTAACGCGGCGATATCTTTGCTTATTTTCTTGCTTTTGCGAAAATCGAAAGGCGTTTCTTCAACCGTTACTATTTCGCCGGTTGGAACCATGTCGACAAATTCGGTGAATGTTTTGGCAGTCAGTTCAAGTTCGTGATTCAGAATTTGTTCTTTGCCTCCGGTCAGGTTAAAATAGGTGTGGTTGGTCAGATTTACGATGGTGGTCTGGTCGGTTTCCGCAGCATATTCCATCGAAAGTTCGTTGTTGTTGTTTAGCGTGTAAGTGCAATTTACCTGCAGGTTTCCCGGATATCCTTCTTCCTGATCAGTACTTAAATAACTGATTTTTACACCAACAACTTCGGTCGATTCAATAATTTGAGCCGACCACAGCTTCCGGTCGAAACCAATTAATCCGCCATGCAAATGGTTTGGTCCGTTATTTATGGCAAGTGAATAATTTTTGCCTTCAAGCGTAAATTTTCCGGCGCTAATGCGGTTGCAAACACGTCCGCAAACACAACCAAAATACGGATAACTGCCCAGGTATTCAGCGCTTAAATAGTTTTCGAGTTTTTCGAACCCACAGGCAATATTGGTTAGCTCACCATTTTTATCGGGAGTGCTGATGCTGGTAATAATTGCACCGTAATTGGTAATTTTTACTTCAACCCGATTGTCGTTGGTTAAGGTAAACAAGTCAACTTCCTGACCTTCATTTGTCTTTCCGAAGAGAGATTTTGTTATTTTCATTTCAGTATGTTTTAATTAATTTATTGGTTGCTGTTTAAATCGGCGATCAAGATACAAATTTAATTTTTTCGCTCGTACTGGTGGGTACAGGTTGTGTATATTGTTCCGATTTATTTTTACTTTTGAAATCTCTTTAACCTCAAAATCGAAACCTGTGAACAATATTGTGATTGATGATTCATTAGGAGTTCCAAAGTACCGGCAAATTATTAATTCAATATACTCTGCAATTGCCAATGGAGAACTGAAACTTGGCGATAAAATTCCTTCACTGAACCAGATTTGTACCGAATTTGAATTGTCGAGAGATACAGTTATGGTGGCCTTTAACGAATTGAAGGCAAAGGGTATCATCAATTCAATTCCGGGAAAAGGTTACTACATCAACAGTACCGAAATTAATATTGACCAGAAAATATTTGTACTTTTTGACGAGCTGAATGCGTTTAAGGAAGATTTATATACTTCGTTCCTGAATAGTCTGGACACCAAATCGAATGTCGATATTTATTTTCATCATTTTAATTACCAGGTTTTTAAAGATTTGATTGCCGAAAGTGCCGGAAAATATACTTCGTACATTATTATGCCTGCAACTTTTGATTTCACTGCCAATACTATTGCCAAATTACCCAAAGATAAAGTTTACATCCTCGACCGTCTGAAAGGCGATTTGTCTGATTATCCGGTCGTTTATCAGGACTTTGAAAAAGATGTGTACGATGCACTTATTGACGGACTTGATTTGCTTCAGAAATATTCGGGTTTGGTCATGATATTCCCCGGAGGAAAAGAGCCTGAAGGCCGGATGATTGGATTTCAGCGCTTTTGCAAGGAAAAGGGATTTAAAAGCGAGATTATCAGAAATTTAATCAATAAAGAGATGAAAGCTGGTGAAGCCTATTTCGTGCCTTCGGACCGTAATTTGGTACGGTTGGTAAAAATGGCTGCTGAAAAAAATCTGGAATTGGGCAAGGATGTTGGAATCGTTTCGTTTAACGATACGGTACTGAAAGAAGTTGTAGCCGGTGGAATAACCACAATCTCGACCGACTTTCAACTCATGGGCCAGACACTTGCACGGATTATCCAGGAAAGAAGCACCGAAAAAACCAGAAACAAAGCGGCGTTGATCCGGAGAAATTCGCTTTGACATGTTTCTAAACACTTTTTACAGAAAGATTGGAATAAGCAAAAATAATAATTTTACCCACCGGTACCTACCAGTTGTAAAATACGAATTATATGGAGAATTTTAATATTGAAGATCATCCGCACAGGAGATTTAATCCGCTTACAAATGACTGGATTTTAGTCTCTCCGCATCGTGCAAAAAGACCCTGGCAAGGGCAAGTTGAAAAGTCCGTAACCGACGAGCGTCCGGCTTATGATCCAACTTGCTATTTATGCGCCGGAAATGAAAGGGCAGGAGGGAAGATAAATCCCGCTTACAAAGGAACATTTGTCTTTACGAATGATTTTAGCGCTTTGTTAACCGATACCCCGCAAGGAGGAACGGACGAAGGAAGCCTGTTTCAGGCGAAAAGCGAAAGTGGCATTTGTAAAGTAATTTGCTTCAGCGAAAACCATAGTTTAACCATTCCTGAAATGGAAGTTGAGGATATTCGAAATGTTATTGATGTCTGGTGCGAACAGTTTGAAGAACTGGCAAAGACTGAAATGATTAATTACGTGCAGATATTCGAGAACAAAGGCGCCATAATGGGCTGTTCCAATCCTCATCCGCATGGTCAGGTTTGGTCGTCCTCATCCATTCCGGTTGAGCCTGCAAAAGAATCAATAACTCAAAAGGCATATTTTGAGAAAAACGGAACAACATTATTGGGCGATTACCTGAAAGCAGAATTGGAGAAAAAAGAACGCCTTGTGACCGAAAACGATCATTTTGTGGCTTTGGTTCCGTATTGGGCAGTGTGGCCGTTCGAAACTATGATAATAAGCAAACGTGCGGTTCAGAACATTGCACAATTAACCGACGAAGAAAGAACTGGTCTGGCTGATATTTACAAACAGCTTACCGTGAAATACGACAATTTGTTCGAAGTTTCGTTTGCCTATTCGGCAGGTTTGCACCAGGCTCCAACCGATGGAAAAGATTATCCGGAATGGCACTTGCACATGCATTTTTATCCGCCGTTACTTCGCTCAGCTTCAGTAAAGAAATTTATGGTTGGCTACGAAATGCTGGCCTCACCACAGCGCGACATAACAGCCGAACAAGCCGCACGACGTTTGCGCGAATTATCCGATGTCCATTATAAAAAACGAATCAATAAATAATTAAACTCTACAAAATTATGGCAAAAATTAGTGCATTAATTGAAAAAATAGCCAATGGAAAGAATCCATTGTTTCAGGAATTATATGGTTTTGATGACGCTGTATTAAAAGAACAGGCCGACCGTTATGCGGCGCTGATGTCAGATTTTCAAAAATTATATGGTACCGACGATGTAAATCTTTTCAGTTCGCCTGGCCGTACTGAAATTGGTGGTAACCATACCGACCATAATTACGGTCGTGTTTTGGCCGGCGCTGTAAATCTCGACATGATTGCCGTTGCTGCTCCAAACGGAACAAGTACAATCTGCATAAAATCTGCAGGTTATCCTGAATTTAAGATCGATTTAAGCAAGCTGGAAATTGATGAATCACAATTCTATACTTCATCTGCAATAGTAAAGGGAATTTGCGCCCGCATGAAAGAAGTTGGCTATGAAATCGGTGGTTTCGATGCAAGCATTGAAGGTCGTGTACCAAAAGGTTCAGGACTTAGTTCATCTGCTTCATTTGAAGTTTTAATTGGCGCCATCTTGAACAATCTGTTTAACGAGGGTAAAATGAGTGGTGTTGAAAATGCGATTATTGGTCAATGGTCTGAAAATAATTACTTCGGAAAACCATGTGGTTTGATGGACCAGACAGCATGTTCCGTTGGTGGATTGATTACCATCGATTTTAAAGATCCTTCGAAACCAATAGTGAAAGAAGTTGATTTCGACTTCGTTTCAACTGGATTTGCTCTGGTAATTACCGATGTTGGCGGTGGTCACGACGATCCGGCTTCACAGGCTGAATACGCTTCGTTACCAACTGAGATGAAAGCTGTTGCTGCAGAACTTGGCGCCAAAGTGTTACGTGAAGTTACGATGGAACAAATTGTGGAGAAAATTCCTGAAATCCGTAAGAAAACCGGCGACCGGGCTATTCTTCGCGCTTATCATTTCCAGGGCGATAATCAACGTGTTGTCGACCAGGTTGCTGCACTCGAAAAAGGCGATTTCCAATCATTCCTGAAAATGGTTGTTGAATCAGGATATAGTTCTTACATGTACAATCAGAACATTTTTGATGTTGTTCACAAGGACGAACAGGTAGTTTCATTGGCTTTGGCTTTAAGCGAAATGGTTTTGAAAGGAAAAGGCGCATGGCGTGTGCATGGCGGAGGATTTGGCGGAACCATTCAGGCTTTTGTTCCGCAGAATTTGCTCGATAACTATGTTGAAACGCTCGAACATGTCTATGGCAAGGGAAGTTGTCATAAGTTGTTTATCCGTGCCAAAGGATCAATAAAGCTTGATTTGTAGTTAGATGTCAATTAGGTAGTGTCTGGACATTCTTTCTTCGGGGATGGAGTGTTCAGTCACTCGTCCGGTTTTTATGCTTTTTTGCAAGTTATGCTGAAATAGTAAGTTATTTTTTGCAAATTCGGGGACTAAAATTAAGCGCACAAACACAAACATAAACTTAATAAATTAACAATCTAATTATTCCAATTATGACACAACAAAAAAGTTATGCATTGCCTATTGCAATGATGTTTGCCCTCTTTTTTATGATTGCCTTTGTTACCGGTCTTCCAAGTCCGATGGGAGTTATCGTTGCCAAACAATTTGGAGCATCTAATTTCTTATCTCAATTAGGCTTTTTCGCGAATTTCATCGCGTACGCCTTTATGGGAATTCCTGCTGGTATTTTGCTCGAACGTATTGGGTATAAGAAAACAGCGTTGATTGCTGTAGTAGTAGGTTTTACAGGTGTTGGAGTTCAATTCCTGTCAGGTCAGCTGGGTAGTTTTATTGTTTATCTTTCAGGCGCTTTCATCTCAGGTTTTTCAATGTGTATGCTAAATACCGTTGTTAATCCTATGTTGAACACTTTAGGTGGCGGTGGAAAAAAAGGAAATCAACTGATTCAAACCGGAGGTTCCTTAAACTCAGTAGCTGCAACAATCGTTCCGGTACTTGTTGGTTACCTGATGGGTGCCAATGCTGCTGAACGCACGATTGACAAGGCAAATCCTGCGCTGTTTATTGCTATGGGAATTTTTGCAATAGTATTTGTTGTTCTGTTCGTTATGGAAATTCCTGAACCTCGTTTGGTTGGTAAAGTGAAAATCAAACACGAACATAGTCCGCTCTCTTTCCGTCATTTTATTTTAGGGGCTGTTGCTATTTTTATTTATGTAGGTATCGAAATTGGTATTCCTAGTACAGCAAACCTTTTCATGACATCTGATGTCGCTAACAATGGCTTGGGTATGGATGCAACAATCGCTGGTTTTGTTGTTGGTACGTATTGGTTCCTGATGATGATCGGCCGTATTGTTGGTGCATCTTTAGGGGCGAAGTTCTCAAGTAAAGCCATGCTTTCAGTAGCTTCAGGTTTAGGATTGATTTTCGTATTACTTGGAATATTGCTGCCGGTTACTTCAACGATCAATATGCCGGTTTTCCAATCCAATCTTGCATTCGGATGGGCAGAGGTGCCAATTGGCATTGCTTTCCTCATACTTTGCGGATTATGTACTTCGGTTATGTGGGGTGGTATATTTAATCTTGCAGTCGAAGGACTTGGTAAATACACCGAAGCTGCTTCTGGTCTTTTTATGGTAATGGTTGCCGGTGGTGGCATTATTCCACTCATCCAAGGTAAAGTAGCGGACTTGACAAGTTATACTGCAAGTTATTGGGTGATTTTTTTATGTCTGGCTTACATGCTTTTTTACGCTTTAATTGGAAGCAAAAACGTGAATACCAATATTCCGGTAGAAGTTACTGTGTAGATTTAATTTTGCAGGTAAACATTACTGCTCAAAACGATTACGGCAGGAGAGATTTCTCTCCTGCTTTTTTTTTGCAATTTCCTTTCCGAAAAAATGTTTTCCAACAGAAACGCATATTTATTCTGAATACTTAAATAAAAGTAAAAATTACTTTTATACTTTAGTCCAGGTAATTTTGAACAAAATTCATGGAATTGTATAAAGTACATCCAAAGCATTATGTGGCCATTGATTGCGTGATATTGGGCTATCAGGACGAGGAATTAAAGTTGTTGCTTTATCCCCGGAGTTTTGAGCCGTACAAAGGAAAATGGTCGCTGCTTGGTGGCTTTGTTGAAGACAACGAGTCAGCAGATGAAGCTGCTGCCCGTATTTTGAAGCAAACAACAGGGTTGGAAGAGATTTTTTTGGAACAGGTGGCTTCTTTTTCCGATCCGAAGCGTGATCCGGAAGCGCGTGTAATCAGTTTGGCTTATTATGCTTTAATTCGGATTGACCTCCACGATGAGGAATGTGTGAAGGAAAACGGAGCATATTGGGTGTCGATAAGCAAACTCCCGAACCTGATTTTTGACCATCGGGAAATGTTCGAAAAAGCCCTGGTGAAACTTCAGCAAAAAGCCGGATACAGTTTATGTGGACGCGAACTTTTACCTGAAATGTTTACCCTTATTCAACTTCGAAAACTTTACGAAGCCATTTTCAGGAGAGAATTTGACCCGGGAAATTTCAGGAAAAAAATGTTGTCGCTGGACGTTCTTGAAAAATTGAATCTGAAAGATGCTTCGGAATCAAAGAAAGGAGCATTTTATTATCGGGTAAAAAGCGATTTTACAGAAAAGGAAATGGAAAGAATTGTAAAGCTTCAGTAAAAGATAATGAAGCTTAATCATAAATAGATTATCAATAGTAATTCAAATAAGGTAAAATTTTTAAATCGAAAAACATGAATTCAGGTTTTCAAACAATTGACTTTGTGATCTTTGCGGTGTATATCGCTATGATTATGGCCTTGGGTTTATTTCTTTCCCGAAAGAAAAACGGAAAAGAAAAAGATTCAAATGATTATTTTTTGGCAGGTAATACCCTTACATGGTGGGCTGTCGGCTCTTCGTTAATTGCCGCAAATATTTCGGCAGAACAATTCATTGGTATGTCGGGTTCGGGATTTCGAATTGGATTAAGTATAGCCGCTTATGAGTTAATGGCTGCAGCAACTCTGGTTGTGGTGGCAAAATTTTTACTTCCTACCATGATTGAAAGGAAGATTTTTACCATGCCTCAGTTCTTAACTCAACGTTATAACAAAGGAGTTGGCTTATCTTTTTCAATCTTTTGGCTATTGCTGTATGTGTTTGTTAACCTGACTTCAGTTGCATGGCTTGGGGCATTGGCTATTAAACAAATATTAGGAATTGAAACTGTTCAAATGCTAGGCATGACTTTGCCATTTTTGGATGTTTGTATCGTGTTTCTGTTCTTAGTTGCCGGTATTTATTCCATTTACGGAGGTTTGGCCTCAGTGGCCTGGACTGATGTTCTTCAGGTCGTATTCCTTGTTGGAGGCGGTTTGATTACAGCTTTTTTTGCACTTGATGCAGTGAGTGCCGGTTCAGGAGCCTGGGACGGTTTTAAAATTATTTATGATTATGTGAAAGTAATTCCAAATGATACACATTTCAATTTGATTGTGAATAGAGCAAATAACCCCGATGCTTTTAAGGATTTGCCAGGGCTGGCTGCAATTGTTGGTGGTGTTTGGTTGACGAACATTGGTTATTGGGGTTTCAACCAATACATTACTCAGAAAGGACTTGCGGCCAAGAATATTGATGAGGCTAAAAAAGGGTTGATATTTGCCGCTTTCTTAAAAATTCTTATCCCGTTTATCGTGGTTGTTCCGGGAATTACTGCGTATGTGTTATTTACGGCACAAAATGTTGATCCACATTTGATTCCGGGATTGCATACTAACTTCTTCGAATTACATGGAACCATTGCAAAAGCAGATGATGCCTATCCGTGGTTAATTCGCAACTTTGCACCTGTTGGAATCAGAGGATTGGCATTTGCAGCTTTGGTTGCTGCAATAATTTCGTCCCTGGCTTCAATGTTCAATTCTACGGCTACCATCTTCACCATGGATGTTTACAAACCGTACATCAATAAAAATGCATCCGAACATCAATTGGTGAGAGTTGGACGAATAGTTGCTTTGGCTTCTCTTGTGATAGCTGCTATTGCAGTAAAACCCTTGCTCGGTGGATTAGATCAGGCCTTCCAATATATTCAGGAATATTCCGGGTTCATTTATCCGGGATTGGTAGTCGTATTCGGGCTTGGTTTACTTTGGAAACGCGCATCAGGGAATGCTGCAATCTGGACTTCAATTATGACAATTCCTATGGGTGTGCTGTTTAAATATGCATTTCCTGAAATGCCATTCCAATTCCGCATGGGATACATTTTTATTGTCCTGCTGATTATTTTTGTTACCATAGCTTTTGTAGATAAGGATCATTTGCCAGCAGAGAAACCGAAAGCAGAGGACAAACTAAAAATGCTGAAATGGGGACGTATTTTTGCAGTTATCGCGGTTATTGTATTAATTCTGGCTGCCGTGCAAAAAATAATGTATACCTCGGGTGATCAATCGGCAACGACCGGTTTAATGGGATTCATTGTGTACCTTGATAATATTGGGTTCGAAGCATTTTTCTTCTTTTCGGCTTTGCTTGGATCAAGTGCATTATTCCTGATTTCGAATGCAAAAGACACTGTTAAAGACAAAAAAGCTCTGGCGGTTGATTTATCCTTATTTAAAACAAACAGAGGTTTCTCAATCGGAACATTCTTTATTTGTTTGATACTGGTTCTGCTTTATTCCATATTTTGGTAGAAAATTCTGCGTTAATTGACCAGTAAATCAATCCTGATCAATAAATGTTTCTGCATTTATTTCTGAATAAATTGCATTTATTGGATTTCAGTTTTTTCTGAAGAATATAAATTCTGAAAAATTATTTAAATTGCCCGAACAAATCATTCGGGCAATTTTTATGTACGATATTATAGGTGATGTTCATGGTCATGCCGACCAATTGAGAAATCTACTGAAGAAGATGGGTTACAGTCTTGTCAATGAGGTGTATGCTCATCCAACGCGTAAGGCCGTTTTTGTTGGCGACTTTATTAACCGTGGACCAAAGATCAGGGAAACCATAATTCTGATCCGGAGAATGGTTGAAAAGGGAACCGGTTATGCGATTCTCGGGAATCATGAATTGTATGCCGTTCTGTATTACCTGCGCGATATTGAAGGACGCTATTACAAGAAGCGAATTCCGAAATACCAGTTGCAGATTAATCAGACTTTGGCCGAATTTGTGTTATACAAAGAGGAGTTTAAGAATCATTTGAAATGGATGCGAACTTTACCTATGTTTCTCGATTTTGGTGGAATTCGAGTTGTACATGCCGCCTGGATTCCGGAAAACATAAAACTTCTTCAGGAAAAAATAACCGAGCCCAGGTTGAAAAAGGAAATTCTTCGTGAAGTAGCGCTCAATGGAACAGAGTTTTCAGTGAAATTCTGGGAAACATGTAAGGGTGTCGAGTTTCAGCTTCCGAAAGATATTTTGATTTTTGACGATGAAGGCCGGCCGCATCGTTCATTCCGGATGAAATGGTGGGAATCTTCCGAGAATAAAACGTTCAGGGAAGTTTCTCTCGAAAGTCGTTTTGAACTTCCGGCGTACACTATTCCCAAAGAAATCATGCAGGCAAGGAATCCATACCCTAAAAATGATCCGATTGTATTTTTTGGCCATTATTGCCTGAAAGAGTGTTGCGGTATTTTTGCCGATAACCTTTGTTGTGTTGATTCGTGTATTGCCCGAACAGGAAAATTGCTGGCCTACAGATGGAACGGAGAGAAAAAACTGGATAAGGCAAATTTTGTTTTTTCTGATGTTGACTTGTAAACTGTATATATTCAGTCGGTTGTTTGAATTTTGTTGAGGTAAATTAAAAGCGGATTTTTTTATTTTGTCCTATTGCAGGGAAAAAAAGAAAGGCTATATTTGCAAAGCCTTTTGAGAAACGGATTTCAGAAGGATTGTTCTTTAAAAGTGCTGTAAATTTTGTATCAAAAACAACCTGATTTTTCAAAGATTGGGTCAAAAAAAATACTCTGGTGCGGTAGTTCAGTCGGTTAGAATATCGGCCTGTCACGCCGAGGGTCGCGGGTTCGAGTCCCGTCCGCACCGCCCTCACAAAATTTACAACACTGAAAATTGGTGCGGTAGTTCAGTTGGTTAGAATATCGGCCTGTCACGCCGAGGGTCGCGGGTTCGAGTCCCGTCCGCACCGCGAAAAGCTTCAGGAAACTGAAGCTTTTTTTGTTTGCAAATGGATTTACAATTCTATTGAAATTATTTCCGTCCGGATTCAAATTTTTGCACATTGTTCCTTCAAGTTAAACATTAACATCGGGTTGGTGTTTATAAAACCAAATCAGAAGATCGAAATAATTATTAACCACTTAAATAGCTCAAAAATGAAAATGTTTAAATTCTTATTTTTTGCACTTTTTGCACTAAGCTTGGGATCGTGTAATCAAAAATCGAAGCAGGCTGATAATCAGGAAAATGTAAAATATTTCAGGAATATTCAGTTTAGTGAATCGCCCTGGGACCTGGAAAAAGGAACACACCCGCTAACTGCCGATGAAGCTAAAACGATTAACAATTACAAGTTTACCTATACTGAAAATGGTCAGTTGGCATCGATTGAATACAATCGCAATGGTGTATTGCTTGATTATTCTTCGATTGGCGGAGCTAAAATAACCTACACGTATGCAGGCGACAAGCAGCTCAAAAATTTCTTTAACGAGAAAAACGATACAATACAGAATGGTGGCGCCACAACTTTTGAATATACGTTGGACGATTCGGCAATGCGGGTTGCCATGCGTTTCCTGGATGAAAAAGGTGCACCGGTTGAGAACAGAAACAAAATTTCAAATTACAAATGGGCCAAACTTCCGGATGGAATGATTCAGGAAGTTCGCTTCAACCTGGCCGGCGAAAGCGTGGTGATGAATCCGTTTTGTCCATTTTATGAATTGCGGTTTTCATACGATCAGAATGGTTTTGTAACACGCATGGCCAATTATCAGGCTGATACATTGTACAATTGTACCGCCGAAAACTGCGGAGATATTGGCGTTTCGTATTTCACGTTTGAAAATAACGAGAATGGTGATTTGCTAAGTTTTTCAGTTCACAATACGGTTGGTCAACTTTCGAATTTGTACTGGGGATGGGCCAAACGCCTGAACGTGGTTGATGAGAATGGTTATGTGGTTGAAACTACCATGTTTGATCAGGATGATGAATATTTGGGTGGCAAAAATGTACCGGTAACCAAATCGGAATACGACGAGCACGGCGCTTTGGTCAAACGAATTTCGCTTGACAAAGATAAAAATGTGGTGAATAATCCGGGAAATGGCGTGGCAACAGTCGTTTATAAATACGATGAACAGGGTCGCCGCGTTGAAACACAGGAACTGGATAAAGATGGTCAGGCAGTTGAAAAGAAAAGTTGAAGGATTTGAAAATAAACGAATATGAATCATTTGAAAGTTGTCAGCCAATTTGCATTGGTTATCCTCATTTCGCTGTTGGTTTCGTGTTCCGGAGGCGGAAACAAGGCAAAGAAAACGGAATCAAAAGAATCGGCCAAAGTGGAATTGAAGCAGGTTGAAGTAAATCCGGAAGCTAAAAAATTACTGCAATACCTGGAAGAAACCGGCGATTACGTAAATAGCCGGAACTTTCCTTCGTTAATTAAAGCTTCTGCGGTTCATGAAGCTCTTTCAGGAAATATTAAAATAATTGATTTGCGAAACAAGAACGCCTTTGCAAACGGACACATTAAAGGCGCTGTAAATGTTGATTTTAGCCAGATTCCTGATTATTTTACCAATAAAATAAAGCCATTCGGGTTCGATAAAATCGTTTTGGTTTGTTACGACGGACAAATATCGAGTTACGCCACTTCGCTGCTTCGGTTGATGGGCTATGGAAATGTTTACGCCATGCGGTGGGGAATGAGCAGTTGGAACAAGGATTTTGCGAAAGATTCGTGGGAGAATTCGGTGTCGGACAAATTTGAAGGTAAGTTGGAATTGACAGAAAATGAACCTGATCCTTTGGCTGATTTTCCGCTTATGAACACGGGAAAATCAACCGGCGAGGAAATTCTTTCGGCTCGGTTCAACAGTTTGTTTGCAGCCGGAACGTCAGATATTTTCACGAATGCTGAAGACGTTTTTGATCAACCGAAAAACTTTTATATCATTAATTACGAGCGGAAAGATAAATACGATTCCGGCCACATTCCGGGGGCTGTGCGTTATAAACCAAATGGAACGCTTGGAATTGTATCCGAAATGGAATCGATTCCTTCAGACAAAGAGGTTGCAGTTTACTGCGGAACCGGGCACAATTCAGGATTTGTTACGGCTTATTTGCGTTTGTTCGGGTACAATGCCAAAACGCTGATGTACGGAAATAATGCTTTCATGCACGGAAAAATGATTGAAGACAGAGCTAAACTTTCCTGGCTTCCGTTTACCGATGCCGAGATTAATGATTTCGACTACGTGAAAAATTAAATAAGAATCTGTATAAAATTAAAAGAATACTGCGAATCAAGAGTTGGATTTTGAAACCTGAAGGGTTGAAATGATTATAGAGAATGGTAAAATAAATGCTCCCAAACCACGAAGTGGTGACATAATTCTGTCATGCCTTCGGCATTTTTAGGCAAGAATGAAATAATGTCGCATTTCAAATTCATTGTTTTGTTGACTCACCCCAAGCTCACACGCTCGCTTTGCCTCTCTCTACTTGTAGAGAGGGGGGACGTCCGCTTGCGGACGTGGGGTGAGTCAAGGAAAGAATATAACATTTAGTCATTTCAGGGTTGTTATTGTGAGAATCTGTTCCTCAGGAGCTTTTTTGTTCGCGATAAACCCTGCCTGTTCAATTTTTAAAATCGTTTTCAACTCCACAAAAAAAGTACTTGAACTTTTCGAAAAAAGTATTTGAACTTTTTTTGAAAACTACTTTATCTTTTTCCAAACCCAATTCTGAACGAAAAACTAACTTATCCTTTTCCGGATCAATAAACTCTAGTGAACGCAGATACCGATTAAGTACCAGCCCGACGCAGCTACCGTATCTAACCGGATGGTGTTTTTCCTGCCTGGTATGGTTCTCCTGAGAAGATAAGGTTAAAAAAACGGTTTCCCGCTAACCTTTGTTGCAGAACCAAAAATGACAGATTTGTGGTACGCGGTAGCTGCGCGGCAGGCAGTGATAAACTTTATTTCTCACCTGGCAACAATTGATATTTAGTCTGAAGTTTGTTCCAGCCTGGCTGTTGTGTCGGGCTGGAATTTGTATTTTAAAACCTCCGGATTTTCTCCTGAAGAAAGAATATAAACATTTTGAAATCCAAGTTGATTCAGAATTACCCAGGCTTTGGCGCTTGTGGCATTTTCCGAAGAATACAAAATCAAATCTCCGTCAACTTCTTTCAGTATTTTGCGATTGGCTTCATCGAGTAAATTTTGAAGCGGAATAGCAATAATTTTTTCCACGGAAATCGAGGGCGAAATTCTTCCGGGGTCGAGATTTATAACCAAATACGCAGTTGTTCGTGCTTTTAATTCGTCAGGAGAAATTGTGTTGCTTCCATTTTCTGACTTTTCAAGCGCCGAATTTACATTGCGCTTAAATAAATTCTGGTCTGTACTCCTTGAAATGACCAAAACAAGCAGAATAAGTAAAATCAGGACAACGACAAGTATATTTTTTATTCGTTTCATTTTTGGTTATTAGGATTATTCGCATCCTCCGTCGAGTTTCGATTCAACCAGATGTTTCGCGTTGAAATACTGTGTTTTTAAACTATCAGGCAAACTATTTATTTGCGTGAAAATTTTTCGGGCATTAAACCGGTTTTCGAATCGGGCATTTTCTGCCGGGGTAATTTTATCTCCTGAAAATTCGCTAAGCATCACGGTTTTAAACCATTCGTTGAGGCCTCCTTTCATGATCAAGTTGTTTCCGTAGCCTAAGCCAGTTGCAACTGTCCAGGCAAAACCTGCAGTCTGATCATCGTTTCCGTAGAAAATATTCTTTACTTCTTTTTGGTTCAAATATCCTTCCCAATTCGGGTTGGTGAAATCGGAAAACGGAATGTTCACAGAACCCGGAATGTTACAAATTTTAAAATCCTCCGGACTTCGAATATCAATTAGTTGAACTGTGCTGTCTTCGTTGTTCAGGAAGCGGGCAACCTGGTCAACCGAAACATAACTTTCGTCGGAGGCTGATTTGGCCAGCAATTGATCGGGTCGGAGTTGAAACGACTGCGCTGCATCGAAAGGCAGAAATGCCAGAATAATGCCGAGACCGAGCAACAATATGGAATATTTTATTCGTGGATTCATTGCAAAACAGGTTAAATTTCGTTGGTAATGTCAACACGGCTGAACTTTTTTTCGGCGAGCTCAGCTATCCAAAACAGGGCGATAGCGGCCACAATCAACAGAAATGTAAAAACTCCGGACGAAACGCCCAGCCACTCGTCAATTCGCATGGTTCCTTTGTAATTTTCCATAGCAATTGTCTGAATGGCCGGATAAGTCTCTGCAAACAAAAATGCGCCTGCCATACCGCCTAAAAGGAAAATCAGGGCATCAATTTTGCCAATCGAAAGCGCGCTGATTCCAGTCCCGGGGCAATAGCCACCCATCACAAATCCGGCGCCCATAATTACACCGCCAATGATGGTTGCATTGATATAGTAGGGATTTACGTAAACCAGTTTCAGGTTGAGCAAACCAAAAAAACTGAGCAACTGCGAACCAGCCAGTGCAACAATGGCTGCCGTGAAAAATACTTTGAGCACCGTGGTGTCGTACCCGTAAAACATTCCGGCCAGTTTCCGGCTCGAAGAAAATCCGGCTTGCTCCAATGCAAAACCAAAGCCAATGCCTATGAAAAATGCAATCAGGAGATTTAGCCATTCCGGAAGTTCAGATAATGTAGAAAGTGGTCCCATGCCTTAAATTTTAAATGTTGAATGCTGAATTTTGATTTGAAACTTGAAACTTATCAGATCCACAGTTTCCTGAAAAACCATGCAAACAGGTATGCTGAACCAAAAATGGCCAGCATGGTGACAAAACCCGCAACCGACAAAACAGCCATGCCTGAAAGTGCCGCGCCGCTTGTGCAACCACGTGCAAGCTGTGCGCCGTAAACAAAAAATACTCCGCCTAAAAAAGCAAACAGCAATCGTTTACGGCTTGTTATTTTTGGCGATTTCTCAACAGTAAATTTCAGCCGGTGGGAGAGGGCTCCTGAAATGAAACCACCCAGAATCATTCCCAGAACTTCCAACGCTAGCCAGCTTTTTAACGGACTTTCGCCATTCTCGAAATATTTGCTGTAATAGGGAGTGTTCATGGCATGATCGTGATCAACCGCACCAACAACGGCTACCACCGCATATTTGATGCCCCCGCTGGCTCCCAACCCGCGACCCGACAAAAACATGGCAGCCAAAAGAACCAGTCCAAGTAGAACGCCTGCCAAATAAGGATTCATATATTTACGTCTTTCCATTTCGAGGTTTTTGTTTACTGCTAAGTTATTAATACAAACCAGTTGATTGTATTGTTTTGTGGGTTTTGTTAATAGTATTAAACAATTGATGTTTAGCTCCTGAATGCTCGGCTTAACCTTGAAATTGTCAACTGAAAAAAAAGATTTGGATATCCGGGAATGTAGAAAAAGTTACAGAATGGAAACGGCTTTGGTTCAACAATAAATGAATACATTCAGGAAAGTTATGAAACCCTGCAAAAAAGATCGTAATTACTCCGGAATTTCAATTTCCTTCTTTTTTGGCTTCCGGCACAGCATTTACTGAGCCATGCAACAAAATAGTAAACGATTGGCTTTTTCTTTGTCGTAACAAGTTCGGCGACAATCATCCGGATTCCCCGGTTGATCAGTTTTTAGTTGGTTAATTGCATATTACCCATTTTATTTCCCTTTACACGGCCTAGTTTAATCATCAGTGTCGTGGTAATCATGTTGAGGATAAGTTTTCGCGGTGTGCCGATTTCTCAGCGTGTTTCAATTTTAGCTTCAAGATAAATCCGGAACAAACCTTTTCGAATGATGCAGCCTTTTTCATCGTTTACAATTCCGGAGCTCTATAAATATATATCCTGAATCTCGGGTTATTTCCCATGCCGTTTGGGTCGACCCAATGTCAGCAATAAGAATCATAAATGGCGTTTTTTGTTCTATGCGGAAAAGATACTGTTTTTAGGGCTGATGCAAATTTCAAGAGTAACAAATGTTCGAAAAACAGAATAATATCAACGAACGCCTGGATATTCCCTCTCCGAAAGAGAAGGGTACGATTTGCATTTACGCCATACGTTCACACTGGCCAACAGCTCGCGTACGCACACTCCCGGATACGATTACCAAAATTGAACTTGATGGACAAGTCACACTTACAAACCGGCCTGAAATTGGGATTGAATCGATTCAGCCTGTTTTTAAGTAGTTTTGTTGCGGAAAAATGGATTCCCTAAGTTTTCTCCTGAAGGTGGCAAGATATTTTACAGAAGATTAGTGCAATTTTGTAATGGCAAATATTATTGCGTTACTAACTTTTGAGGATTTATATAAATCCTGCCCACAATTTGAAGTCACACTTAAATCAAGGGATATGAAAAAAACAATTTTAGGCATTTTTATTTTGTGCGTGTTTATTATGAGCGGAAAATCACAGGAAAACCTTACCTATCAGAAACCATCCAAAGAAATCATGCAATTGTTCGACTACGAGCGGTCGCCACGCGTGATGATGGATGAGAAAAAGGAGTACATAATTTTTATGTACCAGAATACCTACAAAACTCTGGAAGATTTGAATCAGGAAGAATTGCGTCTGGGGGGACTGCGAATCAATCCGGTAACCAATATTTCGAGTTCGGTAACTTACCTGAACAATTTAAAAGTACGCAAATTTCACGATCAGAATTTGATTCAGGTTCAGGGTTTGCCTGAAAATCCACGCATTTCAAACTTGCTTTGGTCGCCCGATCAAACAAAAATAGCTTTTACAAACACCTCAGCCACAGCGGTTGAATTGTGGGTTTTAGATGTGGTAACGGCAACGGCTTCACGTATTTCCGACAAGCCGGTCAACGCAAACATGGGCAGGCCAATTAGCTGGTATAAAGACAGTCAGCATGTGCTGGTTCGCATGATTCCTGAAAGTAGGCCTGCTTTAATCGATTCAAAAAATGAACTTCCGGCGGGACCTACGATTTCAAACAGCAGTGGAGCAAAAGCCCAAAACCGGACTTACCCCGATATGCTAAAAAATAAAACGGATGAAACAAATTTCGAGACTTTGGTAACCTCCGAATTATACAAGTTTGGTTTGGATGGAAGCTCTGAGTTGTTTATGGCAAAAGCCATGTACGACGGCGAGAGTTTTTCTCCGGATGGAAATTTTTTGATGGTTACGACCATAAATAAACCATTTTCATACATCGTGCCTTATTATCGTTTCCCATCTAAATCGGTTGTTTACGATTTATCAGGAAAAGAAATAAAAATGGTAAATGAAGTTCCTTTAAACGAAGTTTTGCCCAAGGGATTTATGGCTGTTCGCAAAGGGAAACGGGAAATGGGCTGGCGCGCCGACAAAGCAGCTTCGTTGTTTTATGTCGAAGCTCTCGACGAAGGAGATCCGGCAAGTAAAGTTGATTTTCGCGATGCTGTTTACCAATGGGATGCACCGTTTAATGCCGGTTCAGAATTACTTGCCAAAACAATCGACCGGTACGACGCTGTTCTCTGGGGAAATGAAACCAATGCCTTACTATACGATAACTGGTACGATAACCGGAATACACGTACATATTTGTTCAATCCTTCAAATGCAAGTGAGGAACCAAAAATTGTCTCAAGCCGGAATTTTCAGGATGTTTATGCTGATCCCGGTCAGTTCGAAACCAAACGAAACAGTTTTGGTCGTGATGTTTTGCTCATTGAAAATGATAATGCGTATTTGATTGGCGACGGTTTTACCAAAGACGGGCAGTTTCCGTTTGTCGATCAGTTTAACCTGAAAACCGGAAAAACAAACCGGATTTATCAGTCGGTTTTAACCGATAAAATGGAGCGGATTGTATCGCTGGTTGATGTGAAAAAAGGTGAAATTTTGGTTCAGATTCAGTCGAAATCGGAATACCCGAATTATTACTTGCGCAACCTGAAAAAGAAAATTGCGCTGATTCCGGTTACTCAGTTTCCGAATCCTTTCGAAAGCATAAAAGACGTTGAAAAAACTGTAATCAAATACAAACGCAAGGATGGTGTTGATCTTTCAGGGACACTTTATTTGCCTGTTGGTTACGATAAATCAAAAAAGGAAAAACTTCCGCTTCTGATCTGGGCTTACCCGACCGAGTATAAGGATAAAAATAGCGCCGGACAAACAACCTCAAATTCAAACGAGTTTACTTTTCCTTATTATGGTTCGTTTGTTTACTGGGTAACCAAAGGATATGTGGTTTTGGACGATGCCGCGTTCCCGATTATTGGTGAAGGTAAAGCAGAACCAAACGATACATTTATCAGCCAGTTGGTTGCCAATGCCGAAGCTGCTATCGATGCCGTTGATTCACTGGGCTACATCGACCGGAAAAGAGTTGCTGTTGGCGGTCACTCATACGGCGCATTTATGACAGCCAATCTTTTAAGTCACAGCAATTTGTTTGCCTGTGGAATTGCACGAAGCGGCGCTTACAACCGCACGCTTACACCATTCGGATTTCAGAGTGAGCAGCGCAACTACTGGGAAGCTCCTGGTGTGTACAACACAATGTCGCCGTTTATGAATGCCGATAAAATGAAGACTCCAATTCTACTGGTTCATGGTGAGGCTGACAACAATCCCGGAACATTCACATTGCAAACTGAACGATATTTTCAGGCATTAAAAGGTTTGGGAGCTCCGGCCCGTATGGTTTTGCTGCCCAAAGAAGCACACAGTTATGTGGCAAAGGAAAACATTATGCATTTGCTTTGGGAGCAAGATCAGTTTTTCGAAAAATACCTGAAATCAAAATAAGCTAATCAATTTTTAATATGGTTTTATATCAAAGTGGTCAGGTATTTATCTGGCCACTTTACTTTTTGGAGGGACAAATTCATTTTTTGTGTCTAAAAGTTCTGCCAAATAGTTTGATGTATTCCAAAAAGGCAGTTTCTTTGGTTAACTAAATTCATAAACCTGTCCTCATGAAGATTCAACTAATTTGCATTATCATTTTAAGTGTATTCCTGGGCAATGAATTTTGCCGCGCACAATCGTCAAATACCTTGTGGTACAAGCAATCTGCGCAGTATTTCGAAGAGTCGCTTGTGCTCGGAAACGGCAAAATGGGAGCTTCTGTTTTTGGCGGGGTCAAGTCGGATCAGATTTATTTGAATGATGCCACGTTATGGTCGGGCGAACCTGTTAATTCCAATATAAATCCGGAAGCATACACGAATCTGCCTGCCATTCGCGAAGCGCTCAAAAACGAAGACTACAAACTTGCCGATGAACTGAATAAAAAACTTCAGGGTAAATTTTCCGAATCGTATGCGCCGCTCGGAACACTTTTTATCAACTTTAATCACGATGGTACTCCGGAGAATTATCGCCGTGAACTGAATATTTCGAATGCAATTTCGAAAGTGAGCTACGAACTCAAAGGAGTTCAGTATACACGCGAATATTTTATTTCTTATCCTGACCAGATCATGGTAATCAAGCTGACAAGTAGCAGGAAAGGAGCGCTGAATTTCGATGTGAAATTTGATAGCCAGTTAAAATATACAGTGTCGTTGGATGAAAATCTCTTGAATGCGAAAGGCTATGCACCAATTCATTGCGAGCCAAGTTATCGCGGAGATATGCCCAATGCCATTGTGTTCGACGAAAACAAAGGAACACGGTTTTCGACTTTGGTAAAGATTAAAAATACAGATGGAAAACTGATTTCAGGAGAACAGTCTGTGGGACTTTCAGGAGGAACCGAAGCATTAATTTATGTCTCGGTTGCCACCAGTTTCAACGGATTCGATAAAAATCCGGCGACGGAAGGAAAAAACGCTGAACGTATAGCTTCAATCCAGCTTCAGAAGGCATTTCATAAGTCGTTTTTAAAACTTGAAAAAGCACATGTTGCTGATTTTCAGAAATATTTTGCCCGTGTAAGTCTTGATCTCGGCTCAACCGATGCTCCTGATTTACCAACCGACGAACGCTTGAAGCGCTATGCGGAAGGAAAAGAGGACAAAAACCTTGAAGTACTGTATTTCCAATTTGGTCGTTACCTTTTGATCAGTAGTTCGCGTACGCCTGGTGTCCCGGCTAATTTGCAGGGCATCTGGAATCCGCACATGCGTCCGCCATGGAGCAGCAATTACACCACAAATATAAATGCCGAGGAAAATTACTGGTTGGCCGAAAATACCAATCTGTCGGAAATGCATCAGCCTTTGCTTGGATTTATTAAAAACACTGCCAACACTGGTAAAATCACTGCAAAAGCATTTTATGGAGTCAACGGCTGGACCGTTAGCCACAATTCGGATATCTGGGCGATGAGCAATCCGGTCGGCGATTTTGGCACCGGCGATCCGGTTTGGGCTTGCTGGAACATGGGTGGAGCCTGGCTCAGTACACATTTGTGGCAGCATTACCAGTTTACTCACGATATCAAATTCCTGAAAAATGGCGCTTATGAATTAATGAAAGGCGCTGCATTGTTTTGCCTCGAATGGCTTGTTCAGGATAAAAATGGCGATCTGATTACTTCGCCGTCAACTTCGCCTGAAAACAAATTTATTGCTCCTGATGGATATATTGGTGGCACTCTTTACGGTGGCACTGCCGATTTGGCTATGATTCGCGAGTGTTTCCTGCAAACCATCGAAGCATCGAAAGTTTTAAATGCAGATGCTGATTTCAGAAATAAACTGGAAATTGCTCTGGCCAAATTGCATCCGTATCAAATTGGCAAAAAAGGGAATCTTCAGGAGTGGTATTACGATTGGGAAGATCAGGATCCGCAACACCGGCATCAGTCGCATTTGTTCGGGCTTTTCCCCGGAAATCATATATCTCCGGCTTCTACTCCTGAACTGGCCAATGCCTGCAAAAAGACACTTGAAGTAAAAGGCGACGAAACAACAGGTTGGTCGAAGGGCTGGCGGATAAATTTGTGGGCGAGGTTGCTCAATGGAAATCATGCGTATAAAATGTACCGCGAATTGCTGAAATATGTCGATCCCGACGGCGTGAAAACCAGCTATGTCAGGGGAGGAGGAACTTACCCAAACCTGTTCGATGCGCATCCGCCTTTCCAGATTGATGGAAATTTTGGAGGTGCTGCAGCAATTGCCGAGATGCTGCTTCAGTCGTCAGAAAATGAAATTCACCTTTTACCTGCGCTGCCCGATGCCTGGCATGAAGGCTCTGTAAAAGGAATTTGTGCCCGTGGCGGTTTTGTGGTATCAATGGACTGGGAGAATAGTTCAGTGAAAAAACTCAGCGTTTTTGCCCGGAAATCAGGAAAAACAACCTTTTTTTATGGTTCCGAAAAAAAGGAAATTAGTCTAAAAAAGGGTCAGACACTTGAAATGAGCTGGCCATATTAATGTCATTCTGAAACACTCGGGGCAGGTCTTTTTTCTTCGATGAAAAAGGTGAAGACAGTTTTAGTGTCGCCGGACGATTGGAAAATACTTCGGAAACCTCTCCTTTTAATACTGGTTTCAGGTGCTCTGCCGATGTCTAGTCGCGATGGAAATTACATAAAGTAAGGGGAATGTTTTATAAAAAATGCGTTTCAGTTGCCCAAAATCTGATGTCTTGATTTATTTTGAGTAAACTGTTACTTGACTTTTCTTTATTCTGTTCAGTTGGTTTTGTCTGAATTGCAAATTAGTTTTCTTAGGATTTTAAGTTTATTAAGAACTTATGTTCAAAAATAACTCTAATACAATCAATTGGAAAAGTAAAAACGGAATTAAAATAGAAGTTTTTGTAAAAAGAGAAAGGCCTGAAATGTATTGAATTTCAGGCCTTTAAACTCAGCGGAGAGAGAGGGATTCGAACCCCCGGACCGCTCACACGGTCAACGGTTTTCAAGACCGCCGCGTTCGACCACTCTGCCATCTCTCCTTAGGCGGTTGCAAAAGTAGAACAATTTTTTAATTCGCAAAAACAAATGCTAAAAATTGGTGTGAAATTTTTTTTAAAAAAACTTTAGATATAGGTTGCTTTTTTGATGCAGATTTTGGAATTTAGTATCAGATTAAAATTAACCATTTGAAAGCATTGATTTTATTAAGGTTTTGTGTTTTTCGAAGTTCATTTTAATCGACAAATTCGGATAATTTTTTATTCAGATATTTTTTTAACCTTAAACATGTTTTCTTATGAACAAAGCACAATTAATCGATGCAATTGCTGAAAAAGCTAATTTAACTAAAGCTGATGCCAAAAAAGCATTGGATGCTTTCGTTGACGCCACCTCTGATGCCTTGAAAAATGGCGACCGTGTTGCTCTTATTGGATTTGGCTCTTTCTCAGTTGCTTCGCGCAGCGCAAGAACCGGCAGAAACCCACAATCTGGTGCAACTATCGAAATCCCGGAAAAGAAAGTTGTTAAATTTAAACCAGGTGCTGAATTAGCTGATACTATCTAGTATTTTCCTGAAGAAATTTGAGAAAGGGATGCATAAATGATATGCGTCCCTTTTTTTTATCTTTGTCAGGCCAAAATATATAAAATGGAGTCTGAGTTAGTTCATTTTCTTTCCGGATTTGTGACCCCTGAAAGACTAAATTTATTTCACAAAATTCTGTCATTCAGAACGAATTACATTACCGTTGTTCTCGAAGATATCTATCAAACGCAGAATGCGAGCGCTGTTTTGCGTTCTGCCGACTGTTTTGGTATTCAAAACATTCATGTAATTGAAAACAAGAATATTTTTCATGTTAATCCTGATGTCGTTCGTGGTGCATCGAACTGGGTAACTGTAAACCGCTACAATCAGGGTGAAATGAATACATTGAATACCATCCGCAAATTGAAATCCGACGGTTACCGGATTATTGCAGCTAGTCCGCACGAGCATGATGTTAATCTGGAAGAATTTGACCTGGCAAAAGGAAAAGCTGCGTTTGTTTTTGGTACAGAGAGGCCTGGCCTGACAGAAATCGCGAAAAATGAAGCCGACGAATTTATGAAGATTCCGATGGTTGGGTTCACCGAAAGTCTGAATGTGTCGGTGTCCGTGGCTGTAACCTTGCATCACCTCACGCATCTGTTGCGCAATTCAGACAATATTAACTGGCAACTGACTGACACGGAAAAGCAGGAACTCCTGCTGAACTGGTTACGGATGAGTATCAAACGGGTTGATTTACTGGAAAATAAATTTGAAGAACTGAAAAAATAAAAGCCATGATTGTTTTCGCCGAAAGATTTGCTGATTTAAAAATATTGCGCTACAAAGTTCCTGAATTTGAGAATTTAAGCCTGAACAAGAAAATTTACATTTATTATCTTTCGCAGGCTGCTCTTTGCGGTCGCGACATCTTGTGGGATCAAAATAACCGCTATAATCTGAGGATCAGGTCGGTTCTGGAAACGATTTTCAAAACATTCAGCGGAAACAGGGAAACTGATGAGTTTTCATTGTTTGTGGTTTACCTGAAACGGGTTTGGTTTTCAAACGGGATTCATCATCATTATTCGACTGAAAAACTGGAAATTGGATTTCCGGCGAACTATTTTGATGAGTTAATTGCCGGATCGGATCGGAACGAATTTAAACTGCCATCAGGAAAAAGTTTTGAGGCTTTTATTTCTGAAATTAAAGATATAATTTTTGATCGCCACAAAGAAAGCAAACGCGTTCATCTTGATTCTGAAAAGGATTTGTTGGAGTCGTCGTGCAACAATTATTATCAGGGCGTTAAGCAAGCGGAAGCAGAGCGCTTTTATGCTGATTTGAAAAGCACTTCCGGACCAGAACCGGTTTCATTTGGCCTGAATTCTACTTTAGCCAACGAAAATGGTAAGTTGCACGAAGTTGTTTGGAAGCAGGACGGAAAATATGGTGCAGCGATTTCTCAGATAATTTTTTGGTTGGAGAAGGCCTCCGGATTTGCCGAAAATGACATTCAGAAAAAACACATTGTACATTTGATTGACTATTACAAAACCGGCGATTTGCATTGTTTCGATCAATATAGCATCGAATGGGTGAAAGAACTTGATGGCGATGTTGATTTTGTGAATGGATTTATTGAAGTTTACGGCGATCCGCTTGGAATAAAGGGAAGCTGGGAATCGATTGTAAATTATAAAGACACAGAAGCAACCAAACGTGCTACTGTTTTGAGCGAAAATGCCCAGTGGTTTGAAGATCATTCACCGGTTTCGCCTGAGTACAAAAAAACGGAAGTCAAGGGTGTGAGTGCAAAAGTAATCAATGTGGCTATTTTGGCTGGCGATTGTTACCCGGCAACGCCGATTGGAATTAACCTTCCGAATGCCGAATGGATTCGGGAAAAACATGGCTCGAAATCGGTTACCATCGAAAATATTACACGCTCATATTTTCTTGATTCGATGAAAAATGGTATGCTTGAAGAATTTGCTGCCAGTGAAACCGAAATGGAACGAGCCAGGCAATACGGTTATTTGGCCGGAAATCTGCATACCGATTTGCACGAATGCCTGGGGCACGGTTCAGGAAAAGTGAAGGAAGGCGTGAGTACCGATAGTTTGAAAAATTACTATTCGACGATTGAAGAAACCCGAGCTGACCTTTTTGCCTTGTATTACATTATGGATAACCAACTGATAAATTTGGGTTTGGTGCCATCTTCTGAAGCAGCAAAAGCTGAATTTGATGCCTATTTACGAAATGGTTTGCTGACTCAACTAACGCGAATTGAACCCGGAAAAGATATTGAAGAATCGCACATGCGAAACCGTCAGTTAATTGCCCGATGGGTTTACGAGGCTGGTAAAGCGGAAAATGTGGTTGAATTCTTCAGGACGAATGAAAAAACGTATGTGAAAATAAATGACTACCAAAAACTTCGCTGGTTGTTTGGCCAATTGTTGAAGGAAATTCAGCGAATTAAATCGGAAGGAGATTTTGAGGCTGCCCGCAACCTGGTTGAAACCTATGCCGTGAAAGTTGATCGTACATTGCATCATGAAATTCTGGAGCGTTTCAAGAAGCTTGACCTTGCCCCGTACTCTGGGTTCCTGAATCCTGTGTATGAGTCCAGTACAGATTCTTCAGGAAAATTGATTGATGTAATGATTCGCTACGACGAAGATTACACCTCGCAAATGCTGCGCTACAGCCGGGATTATGGATTTCTACCGATGATGAATGATTGATTTCTGAGACTGGAAATTGCGACTGGCGACTTTTCAAAACCAATCTTTTACAACTTCAGAATATTGTGTTTCATTCTTATGCCTGAAGATATTTTCTTTCGGGAAATAAGTATAATCGGCTGAATAAGTTTCAATATTTTCGACGATATCTTTCAATGCCTGAATAAAAATTTCCAGTTCCTCGTTTGTCATGGTCGGGTGTAATGACCAGCGAACCCAGCCGGGCTTCAGCGATAAATCTCCCTGGTTAATTCGGCTGGTAATTTCGTCTGATAATTCGTGGCTCACTTCAAGCAAAATGTGCCCGTAAGTTCCGGCACAGGCACAACCGCCACGAACCTGAATTCCGTACAAATCGTTTAGTAATTTGACCAAAAGATTGTAATGGATTTTAACCACATAAAACGAAATGACACCCAGTCGATCACGATGCTTGTTATCCATGATCATAACTTCAGGAATACTGTCCAACCCTGCAAATGCGAGTTGCAACAACTCATTTTCGCGTTCATGAATTTTTTCAACTTCCATAGCCTCTTTTAGCCTGATGGAAAGCGCTGTCCGGATCGTTTGTAAAAAGCCGGGAGTTCCGCCATCTTCGCGCACCTCAATGTTATCAACATATTTGTATTCGCCCCATGGATTGGTCCAGTCAACAGTTCCACCGCCAGGTTGGTCCGGAACGGTATTGTGATACATCGACTGGTCAAAAATCAAGACGCCTGAAGATCCCGGACCGCCCAGAAATTTGTGCGGAGAAAACATCACGGCATCCAGTTTCATCATCGGGTCGGCCGGGTGCATGTCCATTTCATCGTAGGGCGCCGAAGCTGCAAAATCGATGAAAACCACGCCACCATATTCGTGCATGATTTTCGCCAGTTCAGAAAATGGTGTGCGTATTCCGGTAACATTGGAACAAGCGGTGAACGATCCGATTTTAAACGGCCGGTTTTTATATTCTTCAAGTTTTTTTCGGAGATTTTCCGGAGAAACCTGTAGATTTTCATCGGGATCAATGATCACAACATCTGCGCTGGTTTCGTACCAACTGGTGTGATTGGAATGGTGTTCCATGTGTGTGATAAACACCACCGGTTTTTCGCGTTTGGCAAAACATTCAGTATGACTAACTTTTCCGCAATATTTCAGGCCAAGCATACGCTGAAATTTATTGATCACCGTAGTCATTCCTGAACCAGCGGTTATAATGATGTCGTTTGGGCCGGCATTTACATGAGCTTTAATAATTTGCTGTGCCCTGTGGTAGGCATGTGTCATCAGTGCGCCGGTTTCACTTGTTTCCGAATGCGTATTGCCAACATACGGGCCAAATATTTCAGTAATCTGATATTCAATGTTTTTGTAGAGCCTTCCACTGGCAATCCAGTCGGCGTAAATAATTTTTTTATCACCATAAGGCGATTTAAATCGCTGGTCTATCCCAATTATTTCTTTTCTGAATTGCTCAAAATATATTTCAAGATTAGTCATGGAATTTTTTCTATTCAAAATGGTTTGCAAAATACTTTCTTTCCGTCAGAAAAAAGAAGAATTAAATCATTTTTTGTCACCTAAAAATGATGGACTGTCAAGTTCGGTGACAAAAAGTCATTTTTCGGTTCTGGTATAGTCTTTGAAAAAAGTGGATCACAAAAAATGAATGTTTAACTAAAAAATAAGTACAATGCAAAAAGGAAAAATAGGCGTAAGCAGCGACAATTTATTTCCAATTATTAAAAAGTTTCTGTATTCTGATCACGATATTTTCCTTCGTGAAATTGTGTCAAATGCAGTTGATGCGACTCAGAAATTACGCACTCTTGCCGGTCGTGGCGAGTACGCAGGCGATTTATCGAATGCCAAAGTTGTAGTTAAAGTCGACAAGGATGCAAAAACAATTACCGTTTCCGACAATGGTATTGGGATGACCAGTGAGGAAGTTGAAAAATTCATTAACCAGATTGCTTTTTCAGGAGCCGAAGAATTTTTGGAAAAGTATAAAAACGATGCCAATGCCATTATTGGTCATTTCGGTTTGGGTTTTTATTCTTCGTTCATGGTTTCGAGCCAGGTTGACATTGTTTCCAAATCGTATCGTGAAGGTGCAAAAGCCATTCGCTGGGAATGCGACGGAAGTCCGGAATATACTTTGGAAGATGCTGAAAGGGAAGAAGTTGGAACCGATATTGTGATGCATGTGAATGCCGATTCCGAAGAGTTTCTTGAAAAATCGCGCATTTCTGAGATCCTGAATAAATACTGTAAATTCCTTCAGGTGCCGGTTGTTTTTGGTAAAAAGACGACCTGGAAAGATGGCAAAGAAGTGGATACGGACGAAGACAACCAGATTAACGATGTTGCTCCGGCATGGACCAAAAAGCCTGTTGATCTGAAAGATGAAGATTACTCCAATTTTTATCGCCAGTTGTATCCGATGGCCGAAGAACCTCTGTTCAATATTCACCTGAACGTCGATTATCCGTTCAATCTGACTGGTATTTTGTATTTCCCGAAACTGAAAAATTCGATTGAAGTTCAGAAAAATAAGATCCAGTTGTATAGCAATCAGGTTTTTGTGACCGATTCGGTTGAGGGCATTGTCCCTGAATTTTTGACCTTGTTGCACGGTGTTTTGGATTCTCCGGATATTCCTCTGAATGTTTCGCGTTCGTATTTGCAGAGTGATTCGAATGTGAAGAAAATCAGCAGTCACATCACCAAAAAAGTGGGTGACAGACTTGCCCAGTTATTTGCTGATAAACGTGAAGATTTTGAAGCCAAATGGGACGATCTTCGCCTGTTTATTGAATACGGAATGCTCACTGAAGATAAATTCTACGAAAAAGCAGAAAAATTCATGCTCTTCAAAAACGTTGATGGTAAATATTTTACCATGGAGGAATACGAAACCCTGATTAAAGGCGAGCAAACCGATAAAGAAAATACCCTCATTTATTTGTACACCAGCAATGTTGAAGAGCAATTCAGCTTTGTTCAGGCAGCGAAAAACAAAGGATATGATGTTTTGGTCATGAACAATGTGCTGACTACGCCAATGATTAATAAACTGGAGCAGAAATACAGCAACAAACGTTTTGTTCGTGTTGATTCGGATGTAGCTGAACATTTGATTCAGAAGGAAGAACCGAAACATGAATTAACCTGGGACGAAAAAAATGAACTGAGTCCAATTTTCAAAGCTGTTTGTCCGGATAACAAAGATTTTGGCTTTATGGTCGATTTCAAAGATTTGGGCGAAACCGGAAATCCGATGGTAATTACCCGCAACGAATTTATGCGAAGGATGAAAGACATGAGCCAGATGCAGGGCGGAGGAATGAGTTTCTACGGCGATCTTCCTGAAAATCTGAACTTAGTTGTAAACACTTCTCATCCGCTGATAAAGCAGGTTTTTGAAGCGCGCGACGAAGTTTTGGGTGAAGATCTGGAAAAAATCAAGACTGAAATTCAGGCCAAAACCAAGGAAAAGGATGAAGTTGACAACCAGAAAAAAGATAAAAAAGAAGAAGAAATTCCGAGCGAGGTAAAAGAAAAATCTGAAGAACTGGAAAATGCAATTTCGACTTTGAAAGACGAGCAGAAAGAAAAACTTACTGCATTTGGCAAGGAAAATAAACTGGCCAAACAATTGGTCGATCTTGCACTGCTGGCCAACGGAATGCTGAAAGGCGAAGATTTGGATAAATTTGTAAAACGCAGTTTTGAGCTGATAAAATAAGAATTAACCAAAAATAACATGAAGCAGGTTCGTTAAAATGAGCCTGCTTTTTTTGTTCATAATTTGCCCGAAAATGTGATCTAAATCATCTGCTATTTTTTTGTATTCATCTGTAAATAGATTACTTTGATGCTGTAAATCAATACTTAAGATGATTTTATGAATACTGAAACAGAAACCGCTACAGGTAGTGATATGAACGGAAAAGAAAGCCCGGATCCAACCACCGAACCGGAAACTTTTTTCATTGAAAAGTTCGATAAGCAGAAATTCCTGATCATTTCTATTTCCGGAATTGTGTGTTCAATAATTGGAGTGGTGGTTATTTCCTCATCCATGAATGTTCCTGATAAATTTGCTGCATCGCCCGGAATTCATACCATTAGGAATATTATCGCTGATTCGCCCAAAGATTTGTTGATATTTCTAGCTGGAAACCTGATCCTGCTTGCCGGGGTTTACTGCATTTTTCTGGGTTTGAAAATTGTTGTGCGTCACATTGCAGGTCGCCCTCAGGATTAACTAAACCTTTCTTTCAGGTAAGATTTTCGAATGTTTATGTCGTAAATCTTTCGATTAAAAATAAAGATTCTAATTTTGAACTTCATTGAAAAAAATTCAGGATGAAGGAAAAATTAGACGCTTTTGCCCGCCTTTTGGAAATTATGGACGAGCTGCGCGAAAAATGTCCGTGGGACCGCGAGCAAACCCTTGAATCACTGCGAAAATTAACCATCGAAGAGACTTATGAACTGGCCGATGCCATTCTTAAAAATGATCTGAACGAGATCAAAAAAGAGTTGGGCGACCTGATGCTGCACATTGTTTTTTACGCCAAAATAGGTTCAGAAAAAGGGGCTTTCGATATGGCTGATGTGTTGAATGCCATCAACGAAAAGCTGGTTTATCGCCACCCGCATGTGTTTGGCGAAGTTGATGTTGCCAATGCGCGCGAAGTGGAACAAAACTGGGAATCGCTGAAACTTAAGGAAAAAGGAGGAAACAAACGTGTGTTGGAAGGAGTTCCTGCCGCCATGCCCGCGCTGGTAAAGGCAAACCGTATTCAGGAAAAAGCGAGCGGGGTAGGGTTCGACTGGGAATACCGCGAGCAGGTTTGGGACAAAGTGAAAGAGGAAATTAACGAACTCAGCGTTGAAATTGACCATGTTGATCAGGATAAAATTGAAGGCGAATTTGGCGACCTCTTTTTTGCTATGGTCAATGCAGCCCGTTTGTATGGTATCGATCCTGAAACTGCGCTCGAACGGACAAACCTGAAGTTTATCAAGCGCTTTAATTATCTCGAAAGTCAGACTTTACAAAAAGGTAGGGATCTGAAAAAAATGTCTTTGGCCGAAATGGATGAAATATGGAACGAAGCGAAAAGGTTGGAACGACAATAAAGTGGTCAGTTTTCAGTTCCCAGTTTTAAATGGAATAAGAAACGTTACGGAATTTTTTACACCAAATGCCTGAATGAAACAAATTATAAGAACCTGTGGCCTGTTGTTGCTCGCTCTGATTCTATTTGCTGAAGGGGTTTTCGCGCAAATCGATACCGTTCGCTTTAACAAACAGTACTTCAAAAAATACTGGATCGACACCAAAGCCATCGTGACTTCACCTGTCCGATGGGACGGAAAGGACTGGACTAAGCTTGGCGTTTTTGTCGTCGCCGAGGGTGGAATTATATTTTCTGATAAATCGGTAAAAAATTATTTTCAGGATCATAAAACCGGTGGTCTGGATAATGTTTCGAAGAATTTGCTGGAACCCTTTGGCGGAAATTACAGTTTGCTGATTATGTCGGGCTTTCTGGCGCATGGCTTACTGGCCAAAAATAGCAAGAGTGTGAGCACTGGTTTACTCAGTCTCGAAAGCTTTTTGCTTGCAAGCGTTTTGGTCCGCATTCCGAAGACATTGGCCGGAAGACAACGTCCAGATGTTGCTACAGACCAGTTTCAGTTTAAGGGACCTTTTCATGGAAATAGTTTTCCGTCGGGTCACACAACGGCTGTATTCTCGGTAGCATCGGTAATTGCAACCCAGTACCGCGAAACGAAATGGGTGCCGGTTGCCGCTTATTCGGTGGCTTCGCTCGTTGGATTATCGCGCATTTACGACAACAAGCACTGGTTGAGCGATGTTGTGGCCGGAGCGGCCGTCGGCACACTTGTCGGTAATTTGGTGAGCCATCGCAGTCCCGATTCCAGGATTACGGTTGTACCGATCGGAAGTAGTAATTTTCAGGGAGTCCAGCTTACATATTGCTGGTAGCGGGTTTTATATACTATGCAAATTTTGAATATTCACTATATTTATACAGCAAAAAAAATTGTTAACCTGATTTAAATTCTCTTTATGCGAAAATATTTTTACCTCATTGTTTTGAGCATTTTTTTTCTGAATTCCTGTTCAACTGGCTTGAAGTCGTTGCAGAAAGGTAATTATTACGATGCCATTATGAAAGCTGCGAACAGGCTGAGTAACGATCCCGACAATCGCAAAGCTTCGCAGGTTGTGCGCGATGGTTACCCCATGGCAGTGAGTTATTATCAGGAAGAAATTGACCGTACCTTATCCGGAAATGACCCGTTTAAATGGAAGCAAACTCTGGAAATTATGCAGACGGTCAACCAGATTTCTGATCAGATTCGTCGAATACCGGCTGCACGTCAGTTGGTTCCAAATCCGAAAACCTACACAACAGAACTAAATGATGTTCAGAACCGGGCAGCGCAGGAGTTTTACGATGCCGGAACAGATGCTTTGACCCGCAACACGCGTGAATCAGCAAAGCAAGCTTTTTTTTATTTTCAGAATGCCGACGGGTTGGTTCGCGGATTTAAGGACACGAAGCAAAAGATGTTGGAATCGAAAGATTTGGCAACCTTAAAAGTGGTTGTTGAACAAATTCCGGTAAATGGCAAATTCGAGTATTCAGCTCAGTTTTTTTACGACAATGTTTTCCAGATGCTGAACCAGAATTTTCAGGAGAAAGATTTTGTGCATTTCTTTTCTCCGGAAGAGGCCGAAAATGCTAATCTGAAATATCCTGACATGGTTTTAAGAATGGGTTTTTACGATTTTTACATCGACCGTCCGCAGCATTTCGAAGAGGAAAAAGATTTATCGAAACAGGTTGAGGAGACATATACGGTAAAAATCTCGAAAGATTCCACCGCCACACGAACCAGAACTGTAACTAAAAAAGGGCGAATCAAAATTGTGACCGATCAGGTTGCTTCCGGTGGGCTGCTGGAATTGAAAACGGTTGAATTTCGGTCGCAGAAAATAGTGTTTGCCGATAAAATTCCGGGTTCATATCTATGGAAAAACCAGTACGGAGTTTTTGTGGGCGACAAAGAAGTTCTTGACAATGAACTGGCTAATATCATCAGCAATAAAGTGGCCATGCCGCCAGCGGCGCAAGACATGTTTGTTTTATTTACCAAACCTATTTTCAATCAGCTAACAGCCAAACTGACCAACTATTTCAGGCAATACAATTAATGTTTAACTGATTCGATATGATTGCACAAACACCAAAACCACCCTATTATGTCGTGATTTTTACTTCAGTCAGAACCGGCGGGAACCGCGGATATGAAGAAATGTCGGATAAAATGGTAGAATTGGCTCAGCAACAGGAAGGTTTCCTGGGATACGAATCGGCCCGAAACGAAATTGGCATCACCGTTTCGTACTGGCGCGACCTGGAATCAATACGCAACTGGCGAAACCATTCTGAGCATATTCTGGCACAATTGTATGGCAAACGTGAATGGTATCAGTCGTATAAAGTACGCATTGCCAAGGTGGAACGTGACTATGATTTTACGAAGGAATAAATTTTCAGGAGCCAGGATTTCAGAATGTAAAATAATTCACCTTGTTGATGGCTGTATTCATTTTTACACCTTTTAAATCGAGCTTGTAATTTTCCTGATTTTTCAACGATACGGTTTGCATCAGAGTTTTGCCACCTTTGGCATCTTCCGTAGTCATTTCCATTACAAATCCACCAACCGAAAGTGTGTTGTGCAAGGCTGCCATTTTTGCTGCCCGAAAAATACCAATGTCGTTCGATAAGTCGATCTGATCGGTAATCCAGACTTCGCCAAAAATCTTTTTGTAGGTGTACGTGTATTTTTTGCAAACAAATCCAAGTATCTCTTTTGTTTCAGAGGTCGGCACCAAATCCAGTTTTTTCAAATTCGCCTCGTCCGGGTATTTAAATCCTCCGGCATTGTAAAAAGGTTCAGTCGAACCGCCGCCGCCCATAATCTGAACGGCTACTTCATTTTTCTTGTCCAAAACCGTTTGCATTTCGTTTCCACGTCCGTCGGTTACCAATTTTACCAAAAAGTTGTCTCCTGAAGTTTGGTAGTACGTTTTGTACGTCATGGTTCGCATTAATTCCTGATTTTTGGCGTAAAACAGCATTCGGAATTCATTGCATTTGTCGAAGCTGTATGTTTCGTCCCATTTCAACGAAGGCGCTTTTAACTGAAGTTGTGCCTGAACAGCGGGAAGGCTCAGTATCATAATAAGCACGAATGTTAATTTTTTCATGGTGGTTGATTTTTGGGTTTAATCTTAATGTGCTGGTTTTGAAAGCTTGAAAGAACGAATTTAACATCTTCACCCGATAAAAACAAACACAACGATACTTCAAATTTCAGGGAATAGAATGGTTTTATTTCAGGAATGTTCAATAATCCTTACTTTTATCTGCATTCACACTAAAAAGCAACCATGAAAGCTCTCCTGATTATCGACATGCAAAAGGTTTCGTTCACGCCTGAAACACCACGTTTTGAATCGGAAAAAGTTATTGAGCGGATTAACCGACTTTCGGAATTATTCAGAGCTAAAGGGTTGCCGGTTATTTTTATTCAGCACGACGGGCGCAGGGAAAACTACTGCTTTCAGGGCAGCAAGGAATGGGAAATTCTGGATGAAGTGGTTCGACGGCCTGAAGACGTGGTGATTTCGAAAGAAGTGAACGATGCCTTTTACCAAACGCGCCTGCACCAGTTTTTGCAGATAAATAACATCACCGAACTGGTGATCACCGGTTGTGCCACCGATTTTTGCGTGGACGCTACCGTAAAAGCCGCTCTTGTGCACGATTACAATTTAACTATCGTTTCCGACGCTCACACAACAGCCAACAGACCGCATATTTCCGCCGAAAAACTTATCGCGCATTACAACTGGATTTGGGAAAATTTGACACCCACAGAAGGAAAAGTGAGAGTTGTGAAGGCTGAAGAGTTTTTGCGGCTGAACTGAACACCCGATCTGGCGACCGGAACTCATCGGATCAATAAAAACCGGACACCTCGGTGCCAGTGAGCGGGTGACTCGAAGTCACCCGCTCACTAAAACGCGCCTGGAATCATCAGATCAGTTCCAAGTCACCAGTGGCAATTCATTCAAATAAAAGTGTTAAATTGAAGACAAAAATCAATCATGGACTTTACCAACGGACAAATCTATCACGTCTTCAATCGCGGGAATAATTCGCAAACCGTATTTTTCGATCGTGAGAATTACCTGTTCTTTCTCGATAAAATCCGGAAATACATTTTACCGTACGCCGATATTCTGGCCTGGTGCCTGATGCCTAATCATTTTCATTTGATGATTGAGGTAAACAAAATTGAAATTGAAATTAGTGAGCAGGTTCTTTCCAACGAGCTTGATCCGATGAACAGGTCTGCGGCTAGTGAGCGGGTGACTCGAAGTCACCCGCTCACTAAAACGCGATCGCTGAATGATTCAATTTCAATTCTTCTTCGGTCATATACAAGAGCAATTCAAAAGCAAGAGCGCATGACAGGAAGCCTTTTTCAGAACCGCACCAAAGCCCTTTGCCTAACCGAAACCCAAGGCGTTTCTCCGGCCTATTTTCAAACCCATTTTGGGATGATGGGAAACATAGACTTCCCGGAAAGCAATTACCTGAATGTTTGCTTCGATTACATTCACCTGAATCCGGTAAACGGCAAGCTGGTAAATAATCCTGAAGACTGGGAATTCTCGTCCTATCGCGATTATTACTCCGGAAGAAAAGGCAAATTGGTGAACCGGGCGCTGGCCAAAGAATTGGGACTAATTGATGTTTAATCAGTTGAAGTTGAGTCAGGGTTTCACTCCAAGTGAAGCTCTGACTTTAGGTGAATCGAAGCACCTGATGCGATGAACTTCAGTCATCGCATCAAAAGTAAAAAGCCGCTCCCCATTTCAGGAAAGCGGCTTTTTTATCGGGTGTCGCGATTTCTAATCGCGGGGAAATCGGAGATTAAAAATCTCCGCACCCGTTAGACTATATATGTTCTTGAAGTGGTGTCGCCACCTCTTCCGGTCCAGTTGGTGTGGAAGAATTCGCCGCGTGGTTTGTCCACACGTTCATAAGTGTGAGCGCCAAAATAGTCGCGCTGAGCCTGCAACAGGTTGGCTGGCAAACGTTCGGTGCGGAATCCGTCGAAATAGCAAAGCGCTGAGGTGAGTGCGGGAACGGGAATTCCGTTGGTCAGGGCAGTGGCGCAAACGCGACGCCATCCGGCCTGGGCTTTTTCAACAACTTCTGTGAAATAAGGAGCAAACAGCAGGTTTTGCAAGTCAGGATTCACATCGAATGCCTTTTTAATGTCGGCTAAAAATACCGAACGGATGATGCACCCACCGCGCCACATCAGGGCAATGCCGCCGTAATTCAGGTTCCAGCCGTATTCTTTGGCGGCTTCCATCATCAGATTGTAACCCTGAGCGTATGAAATAATTTTAGCTCCGAACAAAGCGTCTTTCAGGTCCGAAATCATTTGGGCCTTGTCGATGGATTTATCGACTGCAGGTCCGGAAATAACTTTCGATGCTGCTACGCGAAGATCCTTTTGTGCCGACAGGCAGCGGGCAAATACCGATTCGCCGATTAAGGTCAGCGGAATACCCAGGTCGAGAGCCGAAACGCCGGTCCATTTCCCGGTACCTTTTTGTCCGGCCGTATCCAGGATTTTATCCACCATTGGTTCGCCATCTTCGTCTTTATAACCCAAAATGTCGCGGGTAATTTCAATCAGGTACGAATCCAGATCGCCTTCATTGTATGTTTTGAAAACGTCGTGCATTTCGTCGGTGCTCATGCCCAGCATATCTTTCATCACCTGGTAAGCTTCGCAGATGATCTGCATATCGCCGTACTCGATGCCGTTGTGAACCATCTTCACAAAATGGCCGGCGCCACCTTCGCCAACCCAGTCGCAGCAAGGCGAACCGTCTTCAACCTTGGCAGCAACAGCCTGAAAAATTTCTTTCACGGCAGGCCATGCAGCAGGGGATCCGCCAGGCATCATCGACGGGCCTAACAAAGCACCTTCTTCACCACCCGAAACGCCGGTCCCGATGTACAGCAAACCTTTACTCTCCACATATTTGGCACGGCGAATCGTGTCCGGAAAATGCGAGTTTCCGCCGTCGATGATGATGTCACCGGGCTCGAGGTGAGGGATGATCAGTTCAATAAAATCATCCACCGGCTGTCCGGCTTTCACGAGCATCATCACTTTACGTGGACGTTCGAGCGAAGCGCACAATTCTTCAATCGAATGAGTTCCGATAAAGTTTTTTCCGGCACCACGACCAGCCATAAATTCATCAACGCGCGAAGTTGTGCGGTTGAAAACGGCTACGGTGTAGCCTTTACTTTCCATGTTAAGCACCAGGTTTTCGCCCATCACGGCCAACCCGATCAATCCAATGTCTGCTAATTTTTTCATTAATTATTGTTTTTGAATGTTTGTTATTTTGAGTGTCATCATTTCAATTTACTTTTAATATTCAACCCTTTTCAGGGTTGTTGTGATTGGGAGTTTTTTATGCCGTGGGTTTCGCCCACGGTTATTCAGATTTAACCCGTTCCGGGTTTGTTTTTGCAAAAGTCCGAAGGACTTTAATTTGAATAACCGCCGGTGAAACCGGCGGACAGTAACGTGATCTGCTGCCAGAACCCTGTAGGGGTTCAATTATTTAAAAGAACATTAAATCCAAGTTTTCGCAATACTCCCAAAGTATTTTCTTCCACATTTTTCGGAACAATTGTAAACGCCGGAAACTCCCTTCTGGTTGGGTAATCGCCGCGTAATTGTTCAAATTTTTCGGTATTTTTCCTGAAAGCTGTGTCATCGTTCCGGATATCGTACGTATGCAAAATAGCTCTGGAAACAATTTCCTGTTCACTCAGTCCGGCGCCGTCCAGTTCAAAAACCGAATTCTCCGGAAGTTCTACTCCTGAAGGTTGCCAGTCGTCCATTCCCAAACCAAAGAATTTGCTTAAAGCCTGAACGCTCATCCGGGTTCCCGTAGCTTTCCCGTCTTTCGAATATCCTGCAATGTGCGGCGTGGCAATTTCGGTTATGCCGAGCAGTTCCAAGTCGATGTATGGTTCTTTTTCCCAGCAATCGCAAACGAATGCCGAGATTTGCCCGTTTTTCAGGGCCAATTTTACGGCATTGGTTTCCACTACTTCGCCGCGACACGAATTGATCAGAACCGGTTTTTTCTTCAGGCCTGAAAAGAATTCCTCATTTCCCAGATGAAACGTAGCATCTTCGCCTTTCATGTTCAGCGGGACGTGCAAGGTAATAATGTCGGCTTCCTGCCTCACCTGATGCAGACTTACAAAAGCTTCAGCACCTTCGGCCCGTGCGCGTGGCGGGTCGTTTAGCAGCACTTTCATGCCAAACAGTTCACTGATGCGGGCTACTTTACTACCCACATTTCCAACGCCAACCACGCCAATGGTTAAGTCTTTCAATTGAAAGTTCCTGCGTTCAGCCAGAACCATCAACGTTGAAGCGATGTATTGCTCCACTGATTTGCTGTTGCAACCCGGCGCGTTGATCCACTGAATTTCGGTAGCGTCGCAATAGTCGGTATCAATATGATCGTAGCCAATGGTTGCTGTTGCAATGAATTTGACCGAAGAACCGGCCAGCAGCTTTTCGTTGCAGATGGTGCGGGTGCGGGTTACGAGTGCGTCGGCATCTTTCACCACTTCCGGAGTTGTTTTTGAACCGGGCAGGTAAACCACGTCGGCAACCCTTTCGAAAGCCCCGCGGATGTATGGTATTTTATCGTCGATAATAAGTTTCATAGTTCTTGTTTAACCACAAAGTGTACGAAGAAAAGCTCAAAGCACACAATTTTGAATATTTTTCTTAGTGACCACTTTGTGTTCTTTGTGGTTAATCCATTCGGCAACTGCCTTTTATTCGTTTGTTTTCTTCTTGTCTGGAAGAATAATAATTCTTCACCATTTCTTCCAAAACGCCACTCGTCCGGGCGGCAGACTTTCCGGTACTGACACACTCAGTTTCTCCGCGCAAATCATCCACCACCTGACGAATTAAGTTGTGCTGTATGTGTTCAGGATTTTGAAAACTAAAACTAACCGTTCCTTCCGGAGTCGTCAGTTTTACATCGCCATGCAGGAAACTGGCCAGGCTGATTTTCCCTTTCGTTCCGTTGATTTCAATGATGTCTTCTTCATTGCCTTTCGCGACGACAAAACACCAGCTTCCGGAACCAACAACTCCGTTTCCAAACAAAAAAGTTCCGGTAACCGTGTCTTCAGCCGGATAAAAGCCTGTCTGATTTGCAGCAATTCCATGAACCTGAATGACCGGGCCAAACAGAAAATCGAGATAATCGAATTGATGGGATGCCAGATCGTAAAAATAACCCGCACCGGCAATTTCAGGATTGACATGCCAGGATTGCTTTTCAGGAAACTGATCTTTTTCGCCGGAGGATTTGTGCAGACGGACATTTACTGTGAGCGGTTTTCCAATAATTCCTTCATCGATCAGTTCCTTTACCTTCAGGAAAGCCGGAAGTGTTCGCCGGTAATAGGCCACAAACAACGGCATGCCGGTTTCTTCCGAAACCCGGATCATTTCCTTGCATTCCTGATAGTTCCGGGCCATTGGTTTCTCTACGTAAACCGGTTTCCCGGCTTTCATGGCTGCTATGGCATACGAAGCGTGTGTATCGGGTGGCGTAGCAATGTAAACGGCATTTACCTCCGGATCGTTGATGAGTTGATCAGCGTCGGAGTACCATTTTGGAACACCGTGTCTTTTTGCATAATCCTCGGCCAAAGCGGCATTCCGGCGCATCACCGCCACCAAATTCGAATGTTCGGTTTTGTTAAAGGCCGGACCGCTCTTTAGCTCGGTCACATTGCCGCAGCCGATTATCCCCCAGTTAACAGAAGAAAAGCCTTCCCCTGCCCCCTCCGAAGGAGGGGGTAAAGAACCGGTTTGCAAAGATTTATTTTTTAACATTGAGTATTCTATTAAAAGCAAAAATGATCAGAACCTTCACTTGCCAAACTCCCTTCTCCAAAGGAGAAGGGTTGGGGATGAGGCTTCATGTATGCACTTCCCCTTCAGGGAGATTTAGAGGGGATTTTTAGTATTTGAATCGGTCTTTATATGCCCACAAGCCGAGTGCCGGATTGGAAATATAGAAGATTTCTTCGCCGTCAGGCATGGTGTTGTAGCCATCTTTCAGTTTGGCCGGATTGTATTTGGCCGTTACCGAATCAATATCGGCATACTCGAAACCAACGCTTTCAATTTCAGCCTGGGTCAGGTTTTCTTCACCTTTTCCGGGGCAATAGGTGATGTTGAAACGACCTTCGGAAGAACCATGGATGAGGTGCGCTGCTGCACTCAAATTGTTGCGCAGTTCTTCGTTTTCGTCACAGGCTTTTAAAGTTGCCGGAGTTCCGAAGTATCCGTATTTACGGATCAGACGGTCAATCTCTTTGTCTTCGCCAAATTCTTTCAGTGCAGGAGCCAGAACAATCAGTTCGCCTTCATCGTCAATGGCCATGCGGGTACGGTAAATTGATTTATTGCCCAGCCATGTGCTTTTGAATTCTGTTGGATCGAGGTAAACTACCACTTTTTTGAGTGGTCTATCAAGCATTTCGAAGTTAACCTGTAAAGCCAGTTTAGCTGCTTTGTCGAACACTTCAAAATCGTCACCAATAAACAATCCGCGGGTTTTTATTTTACCATCGGTTTTGTCCAGCCCAACCACTGTTTGTATATAAACGATTGGCATGTGCTGGGTGAAATTATCCGAGGCATAATTGAAGATTCTGCGAACAGGTGTATCTGCATGACCCATCATTCGCTCCATCCCGTATGCTGCGCCCACAAAATGACTCTTGTTGATACCTTCAACGCCACCAGTTCCGACGAAAATATTTTTGTTGTAGTTGGCCATTCCAACCACTTCGTGAGGAACAACCTGACCGATCGACAGAATCAGGTCGAAATTGCCTTCAATCAAAAGTTTATTGACCTGCGCCGGCCAGGGAAATTCCACAGCTCCACCCGAAACTTCTTTCACAAATTCGGCGGGAACTGTTCCTACCGTCACCACGTCGTTGCGCCAGTCGTGTTCGCGGATAAGCGATGCGGGCATCTTCCCGAACATGTGCGCAATTTGTTTTTCAGTCATCGGCGAATGAGTTCCCAAAGCCGGAAGCACATCGGTGAGCGAGTCGCCATAAAAATTCCAGGTCATTTCTGTCAGTTCACCCGAACGGCTTGGCAACCGGGTGTAATCCGGAGGAATCGCCAGCACTTTTTTTCGCGGCCCCAGTTTTGAAAATGCCTGATATAAACCAATCCGCAAATGCTCAGCGGTTAGTTCCATATCGGTTGAACCTATTTCGTAATATAACATTTTAGCCCCTCCTAACCTCCCCGAAGGGGAGGGATTTAGTTCGTTATTCAATAAATTTACTTTGCACAATTGCCTCTATGGCCCCCTCTTTCGGAGGGGGTTGGGGGAGGCTTTCTTTATCTTTTTACTCTTGCGTTTCCGCCCCAGATGCTCCAAACCATGTCTTCGTCGGCAGGTTGGGCATAATCGGTAAGGAACGTTGTTGCCAAAGCACCGGTTGCCCAGCCAAATTGCGGCCATTTTTCGGGTTCCCAGCTTTTCAGAATACCGTAAAGCAAACCACCCACAAAACCGTCGCCACCGCCAATGCGGTCGAGAACAGTGATTTTACGTGGTTCGATCACATGCCAGTTTGTTCCTTCCAGCATGATGGCACCCCATAGATGTTCGTTGGCACTGATGACCTGGCGCAGCGTGGTTGCAAACACCGAAGCATTCGGGAAAGCCGCTTTCACACGGGCAATCATGCCTTTGAAACCATCAATTTCGGCTTCAATGCCTTTTCCTCCGGCTTCCGGACCTTCGATGCCCAGACACAACTGAAAATCTTCTTCGTTACCAATCAGAATGTCTGCAACTGAAGCAATTTCAGTAAAATTGGCTCGAAGCTCGGCATCGCGGCCTTTCCAGAAGGACGCCCGGTAATTCAGGTCGAACGCAATACGGGTTCCGAATTTCTTGGCAGCACGGGCAATTTCAAGACAGAACGTACTGGTTTCAGGAGAAAGTGCGCCAATCAATCCTGAAAGATGCACAATCTGAACGCCTTCCTGACCGAAAATGCGGTCGAGGTCAAAATCTTTCACATTCAGGGTACGGCCAACTTCCCCGGCACGGTCGTTTTGCACACGCGGGCCACGGGTTCCGAAACCGCTGTCGGCAATATTGAACTGGTGCCGGTATCCCCAAGGATTTCCCTGGGCTACTTCGGGACCTTCGTAATCCATGTTTCGACTGCGAAGGCTACTTTTAATAAACAGTGCAATCGGACTGTCTTTTACAAAGGTAGTCAGTACTTTAACCGGAAGACCGAGTGAAGAAGAGATATTTGCAACATTAGTTTCGGCGCTGGTAGCCTGCATTTCGAACAGGTTGCTGCTGTGAACCGGCTGGCCGTTAACCGGCGTAATGCGAACACCCATGCTGGTTGGTACCAACAGGGAATATTTACAGTTTTGTTTTAATTCCATGGTTTTAAAGATTGGCCCCCTCCAAACCTCCCCCGAGAGGGGAGGCTTTAGAAAGTGCATATTCACAATTTTTTCTCTATTTAAACAATAATTTCAGAACTCATTTTCTTTGTTCTCCTCCTTCGGAGGGGTTAGGGGAGGCTTTGGGCTTCCTTTATACCCCTCCAAATGCGCTGTACCCGCCGTCAACAGGAATTACGATTCCGGTTACAAAAGCCGAGATGTCAGAAAGCAGGAATAAAGTTGCACCCTGCAAATCTTCAGGCTCCCCAAACTTTCCCATGGGCGTGTTGTTCACAATTTTCTGGCCACGTGGCGAAAAACCACCGGTTTCCTTATCCAAAACCAAAAAGCGGTTCTGATCGGTAATAAAAAAGCCGGGAGCAATGGCGTTAACCCGAATTCCAACTTTAGCCAAATGAACGGAAAGCCACTCTGTAAAATTGTTAACGGAAGCTTTTGCAGCCGAATAAGCAGGGATTTTGGTCAAGGGTTTGTACGAATTCATCGATGAAACGTTTAGTACAACACCTTTCTTATTTTTCAGCATATCCATAGTGAAAACCATTGTTGGGAGCAGAGTACCTTTGAAATTCAAGGCGAAAACTTTATCAAAGCCATCCATTGAAAGTCCATAAAAGGTATCTTCCAAATGGTCGATACTGTTTTCATCCATTTGTTCAACCTTGGTGGTAGCAGTTGGGTTGTTTCCGCCCGCTCCATTGATGAGGATATCTATCTGCCCAAGTTTTTCATTTACTTCAGCTTTGGCTTTTTCGAGTGATTCCTTGTCGAGTACGTTGGCTTCAATGCCAATAACCTGCGCATTAAATTCTGCCGAAATTTCAGCAGCAACTTTATCGGCTACCACTTTGTTGATGTCGGCAATTGCAATTTTAACCCCGACCGAGGCCATTGCTTTAACCAAGGCAGAGCCAATAACGCCTGCACCACCTGTGATTACACACACTTTACCATTTAAGTCGTTAAAACTGATTGGATTCATTTTGTTGTCATTTATTAGTTATTTATAGTATTCGAGGTTTTCTTTGGTAATAATGTCTATCGACGTAAAGTTTTCATTGTTCACTTCTTTTTTCAGGACAAGGTATTCGAAAAGAGTAAGAATTGCACGGTATCCCTGTTCTTCAGGTCGCTGGCAAATCAGAAAATCGACAATTCCCTTTTTCAGGTAACTGATATTTTCGTTGATGAGGTCATGTCCAATTACCCGGATTTCAGTCTTATTTAGTTCTTCAACCAAACGCGCCAAATAATAAACTTGTGAATTCGTAACAAAGATGCCAAGTATTTCAGGATTGGATTTTAGCGTGTCCTTTATTCTTTCCTGAGAAGCAATGTCTGAAGGATCAGCAATCTCGAGGGTCAGCAGATTTCTTTTTACTTGGGAATAAGTTGTGTTGAAATATTCGTAAAAACCTTTCTCGCGCTGTACGAGATGGTTCATGTTATCGCGTTCCTTGGCAAAATGCAAAATTAAAATCGAAGCATTATCAGGCACAGAATAATCCAGAAGTTTGGCAGCCAGCATGCCCGATTGAAATGAATTTTGTCCGATGTAGCTAAGTTTGTCATATTCTTTGATGTTCGAGTCGATAAACACGTAGGGAATTTCACGGCTTTTCAACTCAGTGACGAATTCTTTCGATTCACGTGAGAAGAACGGCGCCAGAACAACTCCTTCCGGATTGCTCTCCAAAATCAGTTCTGCTTCCTGTCTGAAAGTTGCTGAGTCTGATTGTTTAAATAAATGAATATTGATGTTCACACCGTATTGCTGAATTTCCTGAAATGCTTTGCGAACGCCAACAATTGGTTTGTTCCAGTAGGCTTCGGCCGAAATCGGTTCAGGAACAAGCAGGGCGAACGTAAACGTTTTTTTCGATGCCAGAGTACTGGCGAGCAGATTGGGCTGGTACTCAAGTTCTTCGATTATTTCAAGAATCTTGTCGCGCGTAGCCTTTGAAACTTCTCCACGCTTATGAATTACACGGTCAACTGTTCCGATTGAAACGTTTGCCTTTTGTGCAATATCTTTAATCCGGGTACGATTATTCGCTTTGATAAAATTCAGTTTTAAAGGAAAAATTCAAACAACAGGAACAAAGCTATACAAATTTTTTCTTTGGTCGTGTACGAACACGGAAAAAGTATTTTATAACATTTTTAACCATTTTAAGTTCTTCAGCATTGCAGAATAAATATATTGTGTCTATTTTCGTGTCCGTACACGGAAAGTGTTTTGTTTTATTTATGTATCAGTAAATTAATAGTATATGAAACTTGGAAAGTACAGCTTAGGAATTGGTGACCGCTTCTCACATCAGGGAATTGCGCAGTTACGTGGTATTGTAAAAGCCAATCAAACAGGATTGGATATCAGTCCGGTTTGGAACAAGTCGAACCGCGAACACATTTACGTACATTCGCATCCGGCTGATGTCAGAAAAGAAGCCGATGCTGCCGTTGCTGCTTTAGGTTTTACGGGCAAATATTTTGTAGATGCCGATCACATTAATCTGAGTACTGTTGCACCGTTTGTTGAAACTGCAGACTTCTTTACGCTCGATGTGGCGTCGTTTATTGGTAAGGAAAGTTCCGAACCGGAAGTGAAAGCATTTATTGATTCGTGTGCCAAATATGTTGGCAAACTTTCCATCCCCGGAATTGACCATCCAATTGAGGTAACCGAAGAATTACTTAAGGTAATCGCCGGCAAATTTTTGGCAGCTACTCAGCAGGCGTCCGAAATTTATAACTACCTGAAGGAAAACAAAGGGACTGGTAATTTCATTACTGAAGTTTCTATGGATGAAGTTGAAAGTCCACAAACTCCTGTCGATTTGTTTTTTATCCTGAAAATGCTTGCAGATAAAGGTGTTCCGGCACAAACTATCGCTCCTAAATTTACGGGTCGATTTAATAAAGGGGTTGATTATACCGGAAATGTTGAGCAATTCACCCGCGAATTTGAAGAAGATGTTTTGGTGATTGATTTTGCCATTAAAGAATTTGGCTTACCTGAAGAATTGAAATTAAGCGTTCATTCAGGAAGTGATAAATTTACGATTTATCCCATTATGGCCGGAATCATTAAAAAATACGATAAGGGAATTCATGTGAAGACAGCCGGAACAACCTGGCTTGAAGAAGTGATTGGGTTGGCCCTGGCCGGTGGTGAAGCATTGGAAGCAGCCAAATCTATTTATAACAGCGCTCTCGGACGTCAGCAGGAACTGTGTGGTCCTTATGCCGATGTGATTGATATCGACGATTCGAAATTACCTTCAGTTGAAGAAGTTGCAGGCTGGAGCAGCGAAAAATTTGCCAACACGCTTCGTCACATTCCGGGCCATCCGGATTACAATCAGAATTTCCGCCAATTGATTCATGTGGGCTATAAAGTTGCCGCCGAAATGGGTTCAACTTATACCGGCCTGCTTGAAAAGAATGCAGAAGTAGTCGGCTCCTGCGTTGAAGAGAACATTTACGAACGCCATTTGAAACGTTTGTTTAATCTTTAATTCTTTAAATTGACTATTTAACTATTTGCGATTGACCATTTCCTTCTTGCATTGGGTTTAAATCGTAAATTGTAAATCAATAAATTGTAAATCAAAAATATATGAAACCATTTATGGATGAAAACTTTCTGCTGCATACCGAAACTGCACAGAAATTATATCACGAACATGCGGCAAAAATGCCCATTTTTGATTACCACTGCCACATCAATCCAAAAGATATTGCTGAAGACCGGCGGTTCAATACCATCACTGAAATATGGCTGGCCGGAGATCATTACAAATGGCGCGGCATGCGCACCAACGGTGTGGATGAGCGTTTCTGCACAGGCGATGCTTCCGATTGGGAAAAGTTTGAGAAGTGGGCCGAAACTGTTCCGCACACTTTACGCAATCCATTGTTTCACTGGACTCACCTCGAATTGAAAAAATTCTTCGGAATTAACGAAGTTTTAAGTCCGAAAAATGCCCGAAAAATTTACGATGCCTGCAACGAAAAATTACAATCCAAAGAGTATAGTTGCCGGAATATTATCCTGATGGCAAATGTACACACCATTTGTACGACCGACGATCCGATCGACAACCTGCAGTACCATCAGCAAATCAAAGCTTCAGGTTTCGAAGTGGCAGTTTTGCCGGCATGGCGTCCCGATAAGTCCATGATGGTTGACGATCCTGACTTTTTCAATTCATACATTGATCAACTTCAAGATGCATCCGGAATACAGATCATTACATTTAATAACCTGATTGAAGCTTTGGATAAACGTCACCAGTATTTTCACAATAATGGGTGTCGGCTTTCCGACCATGGCTTGGAAACAGCTTTTGCCGCCGATTATTCGTCAAAAGAAATCCGAGCTATTTTTACTAAAGTACGTGCCGGAAATAAACTGACCGACGAAGAAATTCTGCAATTTAAATCGTGCATGTTGTATGAATTTGGTGTAATGGATCATACACGCGGGTGGACACAGCAATTCCATATTGGTGCATTGCGAAACAACAATACGCGCCTGTTCAATAAACTTGGTCCTGATACTGGTTTCGATTCTATCGGCGACAAACCGGTTGCCGAGTCACTCTCAAGATTATTAAACCGTCTCGATACCGAAGATAAATTGTGCAAAACCGTATTGTACAATCTGAATCCTTCCGATAACGAATTGTATGCAACAATGATTGGTAATTTCCAGGACGGAAGTGTGCCGGGTAAAATGCAATATGGCTCCGGATGGTGGTTTTTGGATCAGAAAGATGGCATGGAAAAACAGATCAATGTCTTATCAAACCTCGGATTATTGAGCCGTTTTGTTGGTATGCTTACCGATTCCAGAAGTTTTCTGTCGTATACACGTCACGAGTATTTCCGGAGAACGTTGTGTAATATTTTAGGAAACGACGTTGAAAATGGTGAAATTCCGTATGACATGGAATTGCTGGGAAGCATGGTTGAAAACATCAGTTTCAATAACGCAAAAAACTATTTCAATTTTTAAATTTATCTTTTTTTTTTCAGCCATTTGGTAAGGACAGAACTTGGTAGGATTGATAAAATTGATAGATTTGCAATCGATTGCATTAAAAAGCCCCCTCCCAACTTCCCCAAAGGGGGGAGGAGTTATTCCAGCCAAATTTAAGTTTTACGAGTGATTGCGGGAGCTTTAAAATAGTAAATTGTAAATCAATAAATAGTAAATAGAATCAAGATGAAAGTTGTCACATTCGGAGAAATCATGTTGCGTTTAGCTACTCCGGGCTATTTAAGGTTTAATCAGACTGACAGTTTAACGGCCACATTTGGCGGTGGCGAAGCCAATGTGGCTGTTTCGTTAGCCAATTTTGGTATTCCGGTCGATTTTGTAACCCGCTTGCCTAAAAACGATATTGCTCATTCATGTGTCATGGATCTCCGGAAATATGGAGTAGGGGTTGACCAGATTGTATATGGCGGCGATCGTATCGGAATTTATTTCCTCGAAACCGGTGCCGTTAGTCGTGGAAGCAAGGTTGTCTATGACAGAGCTCATTCTTCAGTCTCTGAAATTAAATCAGGAATGATAGACTGGGACAAGGTTTTTGAAGGTGTAAACTGGTTTCACTGGACTGGAATTACACCGGCAATTTCGCAAGGAGCTGCCGATGTTTGCCTGGAAGCTATCCGGAAAGCAAATGAAAAAGGAATCACAGTTTCGTGCGATTTAAACTACCGCAAGAATCTTTGGAATTACGGCAAAAAAGCAGGTGAAGTTATGCCAGCTTTAGTGGCCGGAACCGATGTAATTTTGGGAAATGAAGAAGATGCCGAAAAAGTATTAGACATTAAGCCTGAGGGAGTTGACGTAACCGGAGGTCATGTTGAAGCTGCCGCTTACGAATCTGTTTCAAAACAGATTATGGCCAAATTTCCACGTTGCAAAAAAGTAATTACTACCTTACGTGGGTCAATTAACGCCAATCACAATTCATGGTCGGGAGTTCTTTGGGATGGTCATAAATTATTTGAAGCGCCAACATACCAGATTACTGATATTGTTGACCGCGTGGGAGGAGGTGATTCATTCATGGGTGGTTTAGTTTATGGCTTGTTGACTTATACCGATGACGACCAGAAAGCCTTGAATTTTGCTGTTGCTGCATCGTGTTTAAAACATACCATTTACGGCGATTACAATCAGGTAACAGTTGATGAAGTAGAAAAATTGATGGGTGGCGATGCCTCCGGCAGGGTTGCAAGATAATGACCTCCCTCAGCCCCTCCGAAGGAGGGGAGAAAAACAGCAACAGGCAAAAATAGTGATTTGAAAAATATTGTATATGAATACAATGCCCTGGCTCCCTCTCCTTTGGAGAGGGCAGGGGTGAGGCATTGGAATTTGAAACTATAAGATATGGCACGTTTTACGAGAATAGAAGTAGCATTAAAAATGAAGGAAACCGGCATTGTTCCGGTATTCTACCACAAGAATGCTGAAATATGCAAGTCGGTATTAAAAGCTTGCTACGATGGCGGTATCCGTGTGTTCGAATTCACCAATCGTGGCGATTTTGCCCATGAAGTGTTTGGTGAATTGTCGAAATGGGCCGCCAAGGAAACTCCGGAAATGATTTTGGGCGTTGGTTCTGTAATTGACAGTGCTACTGCCGCCCTTTACATTCAGTTGGGTTCCAATTTCATCGTTTCTCCTTTGATTGACGAAGATACTGCGCGTTTCTGCAATCGTCGTAAAATTGCCTGGAGTCCCGGATGTGGTTCAGTGACCGAAATTAACAAAGCACATGAGTTGGGTGCCGAAGTGGTAAAAGTATTCCCCGGATCATCGGTAGGCGGACCTGATTTTATTTCAGGAGTAAAAGGCCCGATGCCTTGGGCCAGCATTATGCCAACGGGTGGTGTTTCACCCGATGAAGCTAACTTGAAAGGCTGGTTTAAGGCAGGTGTTCATTGTGTTGGGATGGGATCGCAGTTATTTCCGAAAGACGTAATCGAATCAGGAAATTATCAGGCAATAAGCCAGAAATGCATCGAAGCTCTTGCAATTGTATCAAAAATCAGAACTAATCAATAATAACTAAACTAAATCGTATGACTAAACAACAAACACCAGTAGGGAAGTATCGTTTTCGAATTCTGGCCTTGCTGTTCTTTGCCACTTCAATCAACTACTTCGACCGGAGTATTATTGGGGTAATGGCACCCACTCTACAGACTCTTTTTGGATGGTCCAATCAGGACTATTCATGGATCATGGTATCTTTTAAAATTGCATATGCACTGGGCTTATTGTCGATGGGGGGATTAATTGATCGTATTGGTACCAAAAAAGGATACATGATTTCGATCGGATTGTGGAGTATATTCGGTATGCTCCATGCAGTTGTTCGTCCTGCTTTCAGTTTGATTGGTTTTATCATGGCCCGGTTTGGACTCGGTTTTGGTGAATCAGGTAACTTTCCTGCAGCGATTAAAGCTGTTGCAGAATGGTTCCCAAAAAAGGAAAGAGCTTTTGCTACCGGAATTTTCAATGCAGCAACCAGTGTTGGAGCAATAGCAGCTCCATTTGTTGTTGGTGCTATTGTTCACCTGGATGGCAAGAACTGGCAATATCCTTTCCTGATTACCGGTGTTCTGAGTGCGATCTGGGTTTTACTTTGGGTAAAAACGTATAAGAAACCAGAAGATCATCCGAAAGTAACCAAAGAGGAATTGGACTATATTGTTAGTGATTCAGAAATTGAAAACATTGAAAAACTTCCATGGAAAAGTGTTTTGCCTAAAAAAGAAACTTGGGCATTCTCTTTAGCGAAAATTACTGATGCTGTTTGGTGGTTTTATTTGTTCTGGGGAGCTAAATTTTTAGCAACTAAATTTGGTGTTAATTTAACTGATATTGCACTTCCGTTCTTTGTGATCTACATTATGGCTGATGGTGGTAGTATTTTGGGTGGTTATCTTTCAGGAGCATTCATTAATACGGGATGGTCGGTTAACAAAGCCCGAAAAATTACCTTATTAATTTGTGCGTTAATTATTCTTCCGGTAAGTTTTGTTGCGATTACCGATAGCAAATGGTTAGCTATTTTTCTGATTGGAATGGGAACTGCCGGTCATCAGGCCTGGTCGGCCAATTTATTTACTTTGGTGTCCGATGTATTTCCTAAAAAAGCGACTGCTTCGGTGGTCGGTATTGGTGGAATGATTGGTGCTTTGGCAGGTATGCTGGGTGATATTATGCTGGGATCAGTATTGGATACTGCCGGAAACAGTGGTTATTTCTGGGCATTCCTGATCGCGGGTTCGTTGTATCTGGTCGTTTTGGGTTTAGTACATCTGATTATGCCAAAGATGACACCTCTTGACGAAAATCTGAATTACGTTACTGCAAATTAAAAGCAGATGATATTGATATGTAAAAAGAGAAGCAGGTCGTTTGGCCTGCTTTTTCTGTTTTATAGATGATCACAATAACAACTTTTCGGGCGAATCATTGTTTTAGATCGATTGAAACGAATGAGGTTCTCATTTTATACTTACTATTGCATTTGTATGGAATTATTGAAGAAGATTATAGTTTTTGTTGTGTTTTTTATTGCGCTGTCGCAGGCAATGGGGAATTTAAATCTCCGGTTTGAGGAGAAATTTGCAATTGAAAATCATCAGAATGAGCAGCCTGATCCTGAAAATGAAAATATTTCACTCGAAATTGACGATTTACAAGATCAATATTCAGTGAACGACTATATGTTTTGCATTTGTGCTTCGATGCTTGAAGAAAGCATTCACTATAATAGATGCAATTTTCAAACATCGTTTATCATATCTTTTTGGCAACCGCCACAAATTGCTATTGTAAACTTCACCTAATTTGAAGCTGACAAAGTGTTCCGCTTTGTTTAGTGATTGAAAATCAATTTAAATCTTAGTTTGTTCATTGCCTGATTAATAGCTTGACAGACAAGTTAATAATTGGCAAAAATTGTTACATGTAAATTCATAGAGGAATTTGCTATCTGTTTAGTTTGTGTATTTATAGAAATTGTTAGATCGAAGGAGTTGAAATTATGACAACATATAAAAAATTAACCGTGTTGAATCGTTACTACCGGATAACGAAATTTTATGAATTTTTGAAAGATACCGCAATTAAAGGAGGAATAGTAATCGTGTTGTTTGTTGCTTTATTACTTGCACTGGAGTACTTTTTCCTTGATTTTAATTCATTGCTCAATACCCTGGTTGAAAGCTTTTCAGCAGGCTCCATCTTTGGGGTTTTCCTGATTTCTGAAACTGTACTGGGCTTGCTTCCTCCGGAAATATTTATTGCGTGGAGTTCTAAATCAGCCACTCCGTGGTTGTTCTTGTTTATTATTGCAAGCTTGTCGTATATTGGCGGTATTATTGCTTATTTCGTTGGTAATCAGTTGAACCGTATTCCGTCAGTCCGAAACCATATCGAGCATAAAATAGCAACCCACATTACTAATTTGCGAAAATGGGGTGGCTTTTTTGTTTTGGTTGGAGCGATGCTGCCATTGCCACATTCTATGGTAAGTCTGGCTTGCGGATTAATAAAGTACGATTTAAAGAATTATTTAGCCTGGGCAATTTTCAGGTATTTGCGTTTTGGACTTTATGCCCTTCTTATTTTTCGGGTATTCTAAATTTATTGTAGCGTGAAAAACCACCGTCTATGACGGTGGTAATGATTAATAGGCTTTGCCTGAATAGCTTTGCCCATGAATATTAAAAATTATTAATCATGGGTAAATTTAGGCAATT
>JBAZGO010000018.1:0-103030 GCA_041652995.1 Prolixibacteraceae bacterium | reverse complement strand
AAGCTCCCATTTCGGCATAACTTTGTGCTATATGCTCTGGAATTCCAGCCTGTATCATTCCTGAAATCGTATCTTCATCGCTGAAATTTATCCACGAAAGTTCGGGCCTTTCAATAGCTTTTCCAAGTATGAAAGCCACTTCATCTGTGGTTTTTTCGTCGCTGACAATGTACCGAATGCTTTTCCCCCTGAATGACAATTCATTCATTTCCATGAAAGCGACTTCGGCAATATCTTCAGGGTGAGCCAGAATCATTGTTGCGTGGTCGCCATAGTTGCCTCCAATGATTCCCATATTTTTGGCCATACCAACATTCGACAAAAGATTGGTAAAGAAAAATCCCGGGCGTAAATGCCTTACATTTACACCTTCCAAGCTGTTTAGAGCTTGTTCAACATGGTGCAATCCGCTAACCGGGCCGCATCCATCGGCCATGTGCGCACCAATGCTACTTAGATTTACTACATTTCTCACTTTTGAATTCCGTATAGCCTGAGCATAATTTTCACCAATTCCGGCAATGTACTTTTTCCAGTTGGCAGAGCTAAAATGTGGCGGAACCATAGTATACACAGCATCGGCACCAATAAAAGTTTGCGTTAAAAAACTCACGTCTTCAACCGAACCTATTGCAACTTTCGCGCCCATTATGATAATATCCTCTGCTCTTTTGGCGTTGCTGCTCACGATCGTTACTGAATGTCCAGCAGCAATGAGTTTCTGTGACAGTGGTTTGCTGATGTGTCCCAGCGAACCTATTACAACATATTTCATAGCTTTAGTTTTAAATTGTTTCGTTGAATTAAACGGTAATATTGCATGAAAAGTTTGACAATTAAAGATATTTAACTCTTTTTATTGAATTGGATTATCCCTTAATGATAGTACCCAACTGATACAATGAATTCAAGTCATCGTATCAGTAAACATCCACATTTCCACAAATCCTGACTTTCATCTTGCAACTTTCTTTCTATCTTTGCGGCTCATTATCAGAAACCTTTATCAATCGCATAAAATGGAATATAAATTCTGGGAAATTGAGCCGAAATGGCAACAATACTGGGAAGAACACAAAACCTTCAAAACCGAAAACGACTTCTCGAAACCAAAATATTACGTGCTCGACATGTTCCCATATCCTTCCGGAGCGGGCTTGCATGTAGGCCATCCTGAAGGTTACACCGCAACCGACATCGTTTGCCGGTACAAACGCATGAAAGGCTTCAACGTGCTTCACCCGATGGGATGGGATGCTTTTGGTTTGCCAGCCGAACAGTACGCCATTCAAACCGGAACGCACCCGGCGGTTACCACCAATAAAAACTGCGACAATTTCCGACGTCAGATCAAATCGCTGGGTTTGAGCTACGACTGGGATCGCGAAATCAATACAACTGATCCAAAATATTTCCGTTGGACACAATGGATTTTCACCAAACTATACAATTGCTGGTTCGATCCTGAAGCCGGAAAAGGCCGCCCAATTAGCGAATTGCCCATTCCGGCCAATATTCAGGCACAGGGGCAACCTGCTGTCAATAAATACATTGGTGACAAACGATTGGCTTATTACGACAATGCCCAGGTTTGGTGGTGTCAGTCGTGCAAAACGGTTTGTGCCAACGAAGAAGTGTTGACCGATGGCTCGCACGAAAAATGTGGTCATCAGGTAACGCGTAAAAACCTGAAACAATGGTTGCTCCGGATTCCGCATTATGCTGAACGTTTGTTGCAGGGTTTGGACGACCTCGACTGGCCGGAAGGCGTAAAAGACATGCAGAAAAACTGGATCGGAAAATCGACCGGTGCAGAAGTTGATTTTGCGGTTGAAGGAATGAGTGAAAAATTACGGGTTTACACCACCCGTCCCGATACGTTGTTTGGAGCAACTTACATGGTTGTTTCTCCTGAACATCCAATTCTGGAAACCTTGGTTACTCCTGAAAATTCCGAGAAATTTAAACAATACATTCAGGCAGCATCGTTAAAATCTGATTTGGACCGCACCGAATTGGCTAAAGATAAAACCGGGGTTTTCACTGGTCGAAATGCCATCAACCCGATTACAGGTTTGCCAATCCCGATCTGGGTGGCCGATTATGTGCTGATGGGCTACGGAACCGGTGCCATTATGGCTGTTCCGGCACACGATACACGCGACTTCGAGTTTGCTCAGAAATTCAATATACCAATTGTTTGTATTCTCGATCCAAAGAGTGCAGACGATGAAACCCGTGCTAAAGTTTTATCCGGAGAAGCTTGCTGGACGGAAGACGGAGCATACATCAATTCTGCCAATCCGAACATTGGTCTCGATCTGAATGGCCTAAACAAAAAAGAAGGTATTGCCAAAGTCGTTGAATGGCTGGGTGATAAAGGAATCGGTAAAGCCACCATCAATTTCAGGTTGCGCGACTGGTTATTTAGCCGTCAGCGCTACTGGGGCGAACCATTTCCGGTTATTCACTGGGAAGATGGCGAAGTGACTTTGGTTGAAGATAACCTGCCTGTGGAACTTCCGGCGATGGAAAAATACGAACCGGGCGAAGGTGGCGAATCGCCCTTGGCCAATGCAACCGACTGGTTGTATGTGACCGACAAAAATGGTCGCAAAGGCCGTCGCGAAACCAACACTATGCCGCAATGGGCTGGTTCGTGCTGGTACTATTTGCGCTACATCGATCCGAAAAACGACGAATCTATCTTCGATAAAAAGCTCGAAAACTACTGGATGCCAGTCGATTTATATGTAGGAGGCGCTGAACATGCCGTTCTGCACTTGTTGTATTCACGTTTTTGGCACAAAGTATTGTTCGATTTGGGTATTGTTTCAACCTCCGAGCCATTCCAGAAATTGTTCAACCAGGGAATGATTCTGGCATTTGCTTACCAAACCGCCACAGGAGCCAAAGTAGCCAGCGACTTGGTAGAAGAAAAAGATGGCAAATATTTCCATACGGAAACCGGTGAAGAACTGAGTCAGATTGTAGCAAAAATGTCGAAATCGCTGAAAAATGTGGTGAACCCGGATGATGTAGTCGCCAAATTTGGTGCCGACTCGCTTCGTTTGTACGAAATGTTTATGGGACCGCTCGACGATACCAAACCGTGGGCTGAAAACGGTGTAAAGGGAGTTTTTGGATTTCTGAACCGTGCTGCCCGTTTCTTCGGAACTCCTGAGAATATCGGGAACGAAGCCGATGACAAGGAAACTTTGAAATTGTTGCACCAGACCATTAGCAAAGTGGCTTTCGACATCGAAAACATGAAATTCAATACCGGAATTTCGGCGTTGATGATTTTCAATAATCTGGCCATGAAAAAAGGAAAAGTCAGCAAACAAACGGCTGAAATTTTCGCGAGAATACTTTCGCCTTACGCGCCTCACCTGGCAGAAGAATTGTGGCAGATGTATGGAAACACCGAAACGCTGGCTTATGCGCCCTGGCCCGAAGTTGATCAGGCGATGCTAACCGAAGATGTATTTGAATACCCGGTTTCGTTCAATGGAAAAGTTCGATTTAAATTGGAATTTGCGGTTGGAACTCCAAATGCAGAAATTGAAGCGGCTGTTTTGGCTCACGAAACTTCCATCAAATGGCTCGAAGGAAAGACGCCGAAAAAGGTAATTGTAGTTCCGAATAAAATCGTGAACGTGGTGATATAAAAGACAAGGAAAAAGCGAAATAGAAAATATCTGCAGCAAGCTGCCGTTATCTGAAGACTTCTTACTTAATTTGAAAACGATAAAAATCAAAACAGAAGTTAGCAATGGAAACGAAAAGAACCTTGTTATTCCCGCTTCTTCTGGTCGCATTTTTAATCGTTGCGTCTGGATGTGGTGTTATTTATCCGCAGTACCGGTCTAGAACCGTGATTATTAGTACCAATCCCAGCGGTAAAGTTCCGCCCGGCCAAATGAAAAAAGCAACCGGAGCACAGAACGCTAAAGATTATGCACCGGGGCAGCAGAAAAAACACAAAAGAAAATAGGCTAAAGTCCGGAGAAATAAACTCCGGACTTTTTTATCGAAGGAGTTTCCTGTTGTACCCCCAGCATCGCTGGGGAAAAGGTAGCCCTGAACGCCCGCCTGCCGCGGACAGAGGTTGAATTTATACCAAATACTTTTCATCAAAGTCAATTCCATATTCTTTGAGCAAACGAATAAATTCTTCTCTAAAAGTTTCTTTTTTGTGATGTTCCTGCTGATTCATCACATACCTCACAACTACATCTTTTTCTTTTACCGAAAGTGTAAATGCACCATAGCTTTCAGCCCAGTGCGAAAAATCTGGATAGATATTTTTCTCTTTAATCCACTTTGAACTGGCTACTTTAATGTCTTTTATCAGATCAGCCAAAGCTATTGAAGGGTGGAGGTCGCAAACAATATGAATATGATCTTCAATGCCATTAATCCTGAAGAGCTTGCAATTTTTGTTTTTCAATACACCCCAAATGTATTTGAAGAGTTCATCGTTTTCTGAGTTGTGCAATACTTTTTCGCTGTTTTTTGTATGAAAAGTAAGGTGATAAAGAATTTGACGGTAGCTGGCCATAAGGGTGAATTTAAAAGTTAATAAAATTTTACCCTGAAAAAGTTACGAAATTTCTATCAATAAATAACGACTTTGGATTTTAACTGGGCTAATATTCAACCCGCTTCGGGGTTGTGGGTGCTGTGGTGTGGAATAGCCCCCAATTCTATTGGGGGTGATTAATATTTAACCCTTCGGGTTAATCGCTGCGACAATAAAGGCATTGCGGCTTTTCAAAACTCCGAAGGAGTTTACTGTTAGTGACCCCCAGCATCGCTGGGGGCAAAGGAAACGCTGAGTAAAGCCAACCCGGAACGGGTTGAATAATATTTTCAGCTATATTCTCTTAATTACTTCATCTATAGAATTTGTATGACCATCACAATTCCACATCAAGGTCTGGTAAACGATACTGATTATGAAAAGAAATAAATCTCTTAATTTTGTTAGGCTTAGATCGGTTTGTATATTATTATGAACTTCCAGATTTCGTTCAGAGTAGACTTCCCATATTGTTTTCTCAAGCCACTTATCTAATTTTTCAAAATATTCATTTCCCCTTTTTAATTTGTCTAATTCATCTATTATATCCTGAATGAATTCAAAGACAAGATAATCAGATATTTGTTTGTATTTATTTTCAAATTCTTTTGTATTATAGCTTTCACCAACTTTTACTGATTTGATTCCAATATTTTCCATTGCTTCCTGATTCAAATGATAGCCAGGGAATATATCGATGGTTAAGGTATTTTCAAGAAAATCTCTGGTGTCAAGGAAAAGGGCAGATTGAGCTCTTGATCGTAAACATTTTTTACAAAAGGCGATGAATCCATTAGTATCATTGGGAAAAATTGCTTCGCAACACACTGTCCAATAATCTTTAAAATTAAACCTATACAAATCTAGATTAGCCTTGCACTGATAGGCATATATGTCTATCAGCTTTTTCTGAAAATCTATTTCAGGGTTAAGTTTGTTGATGTAAGAGAGATTCTTTTTTAAAGTGCTATTCTGTGATGAGGTTAACTTGAATGGCTCTTGAGTAAGCCGTTCAATAAAGGGCGGTATGGCAATGCAGCTATATCCTTCGCTTAATAAAAGGTACTTTGAATATTTTATAGCGCCTTTAATTTGCAGATTATCTATGTAGTTTCGGTTAAGCATATTGAATGCGTCAAGTGATTTTTCAACTCTTGCTAAAGCGGTAAAGAGTGAATTATCCGGTTTCCTCGAAAATAATGGTCGGTATTCAATCTTTACTATTGCATTGCATGTAGATGCTTGATTTTGATTGATCTGATTATCGTCATTTTCTGTCTGGAATATTTCATAATCTTCGATCTTCTTTTTCCATTCGTCTGTTCGCTCGCATACAATTCTCCTTTCTTTTTCTGGATTATAGAATGTAACATCCCATATTGTAATTGGAGCTTCCTGTAAATCAATATTATCTATCTTGAAAATGTAGAACCCATTTAATTTCTGTGGCTTTAATAAGTCCAATAAACTCTCAATCTTTTGATCCAAGTTTGTTTTTTCAGTTCCCTTTATTTCCTTTGGAAATATTATTATTTCAGGAATATTTTTAATATAATCAGATGAGTATCCAAAGTGAAAAAGCTCGACAATGGCTGCATTGATAAGAAACTGCAAATCTTTTTTTACACGAGGAGTTATTGGTTCATTAATGTTTAACACCTTAGAAAGGGTGTTAATTACAATCCTCTCATATTCATTTTTTAAAACCGAAGACTTGATATCATCAATGAAACCAATTATTTTGGTCTGGGCATTTATTGATTTTTCTTTATCATTTTCTTTTGGTCTGCAATCTTTTGCGAGTTGTTCAAATGCCAAAAGGAAATCATTAATTTTATTTAATGCATGGAAATCATCTCTTAATAGGATATTGTCGTTTTTGAAGTATTCGTGATCGAATAAGATTCTTTTTAGTGGATGCTTACATTCTTTGTGATTCACTTCCGCCTGAAGCCTTACTTTGTCTAATAAAGAACGATGCGATTCGAATTTTTCATGGGTTAAAAGCAGAAAACCGGCATTTTTCTTAAACAGAAAATTCCAATAATGATGAAAATATTCCAACCTTCTATTTATGTACACTACTGGCTCTTCTGTATTACTATCGATGTAATTTGATATTGGCCTAAATTGCATAGTACAAGTATTATTTTGAACAGCAAGTTAAGAATAAATATTTATTCAACCCGCTTCGGGGTTGAGTGGGGCGATTGTTTTGTAGCCCCCAATTGCATTGTGGGTCACTAATATTTAACCCTTCGGGTTAGTTATCGCGACACATAAGACGTTTAGGCATTTTTAAACTCTGAAGGAGTTTACTGCTGATGACGCCAGACATCGCTTGGTGAAAAAAAGATGCGGAGAAAAGCACGCCCGGAAAGGGTTGAGTAATTCTTAAAAAAAACCTGTCAGGATTTCTAATCCTGACAGGGATAACTATTTCAAAACAATCTTTTTTATTGGTAGCTTTCAATCGGCTTGCAGGTGCAAATCCGATTGCGGTCGCCAAAGGCATTAATATTCATTCATCAGGAGGTTGTAAGGAATTTTAGCCTTTTGATGAAGGTTTCGAACCATCCGCAAGTTTAATTTCCGTTCCCGATTCATGACTTTCGAAACAATGGCTTTGTCTCCAATAATTCCAACTAAATCCTTTGCTTTAAGCCCTCTTTGTTCCATGTAATAACGGATTACATCAACCGGATCGGCTTCAGGAAGTGGGTATTTTTCTTGTTCGTATTTTTCAACGAGCAAGCTAAGCAATTCGAGTTCGTCGCCTTCCGGTGTATTGGGTTTAGCATCCATTATTACCTCAATTCGAGCCAAGGCATTTTCGTATTCTTCGTCTGTTTTTATTACACTTATTGCCATCTTCATTCCTCCTTTTAAATTTTATTGGCATCTATCTTATCATATTCGGCATGAGTACTCAGAAATCGAACAAATACAATTTTTGCCTGATAATTGATCTTCACAACCAATCGGTAATCGTTGCCGTGGATATTCAAAACAACGCGGTTATCATTAAGCAAACTGACATTGGGGAAATAACTCTTCAATTGGTTTGGATTTTCGAAATCTTGTTTTTCCAAATCTCTTTCCAACAGGTGAAGTTGCTTACCGCAATCCGGATGCCGGATTGCAAATTCCCTGAAATGCTTTGTTGATATGATCCGCATTGACAATTTCTTAAAGAATCTTTGTAAATCAAAAGCAAAGTTAAAAATAGTTGACAATTTGACAACTATTTTGAGATAAAAAAATCCTGACAGGTTTCAAAAGCCTGTCAGGATTAATCGTAAAAAAGTGAGGGCTTCACTCGAAGTGAAACCCTCACTAGAATATCGCGAAAACGAATTCTCTTCTTATTTATAGCTCTCAATCGGTTCGCAAGTACAAACCAAATTTCTATCGCCAAAGGCATCGTCAACACGGCCAACTGGTGGCCAGTATTTATTTTCTTTCAGCCACGCCAATGGGAATACGGCTGTCTGGCGGCTGTACGAATGGGTCCAGTCGTCGGCAGTAACCACATCCGAAGTGTGCGGTGCATTCTTCAGCGGATTGTCTTCCTTGTCCATTTCGCCCGAAGCCACCGCCTGAATTTCATTGAAAATGCCGGTCAGTGCTTCAATGAAACGATCCAATTCCTGTTTGGATTCGCTTTCGGTTGGTTCAACCATCAGTGTTCCGTGAACCGGGAACGAAAGGGTAGGGGCGTGGAAGCCATAATCCATCAGGCGTTTGGCAATGTCGCCTTCCGTAATTCCTGAAGAAGCTTTCAGGTGGCGACACTCTAAAATCATTTCATGGGCGCAACGGCCATTTTCGCCAGTGTATAAAATTCCGTAGTTGTCTTTTAAGGCATTCGCGATGTAGTTGGCATTCAAAATGGCTATTTCCGAAGCACGTTTCAGTCCGTCAGCACCTAACATTTTGATGTATCCGTAGGTGATGGGCAGCACCGAAGCGCTTCCCCAAGGAGCAGCAGAAACTGCTGTAATTCCAACGTGTCCGTTGTTCATGACCGGATGCGAAGGCAGGAATTCCACCAAATGCGGCGCAACGGCAATCGGGCCAACACCCGGGCCACCACCTCCGTGAGGAATGGCGAATGTTTTGTGTAAATTCAGGTGGCAAACATCGGCCCCAATGCGGCTCGGATTGGTCAAGCCAACCTGGGCGTTCATGTTGGCGCCATCCATATAAACCTGACCGCCGTGTGAGTGAATAATCTCGCACAATTCGGTGATCGACGATTCGTAAACACCATGTGTTGATGGATAAGTCACCATGAAACACGACAGTGTATCTTTATATTCTTCAGCCTTTTGACGCAGTGCTTCCACATCGATGTTGCCACGTTCATCGCATGGGGTCACCACTACTTTCATACCGGCCATAACGGCGCTGGCAGGGTTGGTTCCGTGAGCCGAAGAAGGGATCAAAACCACATTACGCTGCATCTCGAAATTACTGATGTGGTATTGACGAATAACCATCAGTCCGGCATATTCGCCTGCCGCACCTGAATTAGGCTGAAGACTGACATCCGCAAAACCAGTAATTTCGGCCAGGTCGCGGCGCAGTTCTTCCATCATTTCGTGATATCCGCGAGCCTGATTTTTCGGAACAAACGGGTGAATTCCACCAAATTCGATCCAGCTTAACGGCAACATTTCGGTAGCCGCGTTCAGCTTCATGGTACACGATCCGAGCGGAATCATGGAGTGGGTTAGCGAAATATCTTTGTGTTCGAGCTTTTTGATGTAACGAACCATCTCGGTTTCCGACCGGTACTTATTGAAAACTTCCTGCTGCATGAAATCCGAAGTTCTCAGGAATTCAGGGTGAATGGTGCAAATATTTGGGTATTCGGTAATCTTAACCAGCGGTTTGTTTGCTGCTTTGGCAAATACTTCGATGATCCAGTTGATATCGTCGAGGTTGGTGGTTTCGTCAATGCTTAAACCGACTTCTCCATTTTCGAAATATCGGAAGTTCATTTCCAGTTCGAGCGACAACCATTCAATATCTTCGCGCTTCACGTGGCGGGGCAGCGCAAAACGGATGGTGTCGAAATAGTTGGTGTTAAGCTGAGGATATCCCAATGCAGAAATTTCTTTTTCGAGCAAAGCAGCGATGCCATGGATGCGGGTTGCAATTTGTGTGATGCCTTCGGGCCCGTGATAAACAGCGTAGAATCCGGCCATGTTCGAAAGCAATGCCTGCGAGGTGCAAATATTTGAAGTCGCTTTTTCGCGTTTGATATGCTGCTCACGGGTTTGTAAAGCCATACGCAAGGCGCGGTTGCCATGAGCATCTTTCGAAACGCCGATGATGCGGCCAGGCATGGTTCGTTTGAATGCGTCTTTTGAGGCGAAGAATGCAGCATGTGGACCACCGTAACCCATCGGAACGCCAAATCGTTGCGAACTTCCGAAGACAATATCGGCATCCCATTCTCCGGGAGGAGTCAAAATCGAAAGGCTCAATAAATCGGCAGCAACGGATATAAATACTTCTTTTTCGTGGGCTGATTTTACCAGTGAGGAATAATCAACGATTTGTCCGTCGGAATTGGGGTACTGAACCAAAACTCCGAAAGTATTTTCGTCCAACTCGAAGTTTTTCCAGTCGGCTACTTTCAGTTCAATGCCCAATGGATTGGCGCGGGTAATGAGTACATCCAGCGTTTGCGGCCATACTTTTTCGTCAACCCAAATGGTATTGGCGTTGTCTTTTACTTTGGCACGCGAACGGGAGTTGTGCATCATGATCATGGCTTCGGCGGCGGCTGTGGCTTCGTCGAGCAGACCGGCATTGGCCAGTTCCATTCCGGTCAAATCACAAACCATCGTCTGGAAATTCAACAAAGCTTCCAGTCGTCCCTGAGAAATCTCAGCCTGATAAGGTGTGTAACTGGTGTACCAAACCGGGTTCTCGAGCACATTCCGGAGAATCACAGCGGGGGTAATGGTATCGTAATAACCCATTCCGATGTAGGTATTGTACACTTTATTTTTAGAGGCCAGTGCCAGGATTTTCCTGAAATACTGACGTTCAGTTAATCCATCTTCCAGATTGAGTGGTTTTTTAAGCCTGATATTTTCCGGAACAGTCTGGTTCATCAACTCGTCGAGCGTTGAAACTCCAAGAACATTTAGCATTTCCTGAATTTCGTGATCGCGTGGGCCAATGTGGCGCATTACAAATTTATCGCTTGCCATATTTGTTTAAAATTTTGTTTCTGATTTGAGGGTGCAAGTTTACGAGTTTCAGAAATAATATAAGCTGATTTTTGTTGTTTATTGATTGCTAAAGGAAACTGTTTAATTTCTCTGGAGGAGATAAAAATCAATAGCAAAGGTAAATTACAAGAACAGATTTCCTGTAGGGAATTAATCCATTATCGGTTTATATATGTACTTTTCGTCATATTCAATCGCGAATAATTTGAGGAATTGTGTATATTCTTCGATAAAAGTACGTTTTTCATGATGCTTCTTTTGTTGTTCGATGTAATTGGCAATATCAGGAATTTGAGAATTTCCATAGCTGAAAACCCCAAATCCTTCCTGCCATGAGAATTTTCCCGATACCAGTTTATTTTCATTAATCCACAATGATGAACTTCGCTTTACATCGTGCATTAAATCAGATGGTGCTTGTTTGGGATTCATACTTACAAGAGCATGAACATGATCGGGCATTCCGTTAATGGCAAACATTTTATGATTATTGTTTGAAATAATTCCGCTCATGTACTTGAATAAATCAATCTGCCACTTAGGGTTGATTAAAGAGATGCGGTTTTGAACCGCAAAAACAAAATGCAGATAAATTTGGGAATATGTATTTGCCATAGTTTGTTATTGTTAATCCCCTGACGGGGAATCTGTGAACAAGGTGCTGCTAATCTATTGATATACATCCCCTGACGGGGAATTTCGAGTTCTAAATTAATCAATAATCAGGTTTGTAGTTCTTTCCGGAGAACCGATAACTTCAATCGATGAGTTTATGAGCTTTTACACTGATTTCTTGATTTTCTGTACTTGATTTCCCGTAGGGAATTCATATCAATAGAAAAATGTTCTGCTGGAAATGATTCCCCGTAGGGGATAAATCGTATCAATGTATTTTTTAAAAGGCTTTTACGTCAAAAACGGATTATTCTTCTTCTCGAACCCAATGGTTGTTTCCGGCCCGTGACCGCAATAAACTACCGTTTCTTCAGGTAAAATGAGCAGTTTGGTTTTGATGTGACCAACCAGTTGCTCAAAGTTTCCGCCCGGAAGATCCGTACGGCCAATACTTCCGTAGAAAAGCACATCTCCGGCAATCAGAATTTTTTGTTCAGGATTGTAAAAAACAACACCACCCGGAGAATGGCCCGGCGCTGCAATCACCTTCAGGTATGAGTTTCCGAAAGTAATCTGGTCGCCTTCCTGAAAAAAAGCATCAGGAGCATCAACCGGTTCCATCGGGATACCAAACATGTCGCCCGAATCTACCGCATGGTCAACCAGAACTTCTTCATCCGGATATATCTCGAACTGAAGATGATATTTAGCCCTGCAATGCGTAATTCCCATGATGTGATCGAAATGGCAATGGGTATTAATCAGGCGTACAGGTTTCAATTGTTTTTCTTCAATAAAACGATCGAGTTCCGCACGTTCATAATCGAAATAACAACCTGCGTCGATAATGGCGCATTCGTTGGTTTCGTCGTAAATAACAAAAGTGTTTTCCTGAATAGGATTGAAGGTGAATTTTTTAATCTGAAGCATATTTTCAAATTGACTATTAGACAATTTACAATTTCAGTTAGAGCGTACAAATGGTAAATCGTAAATGGTTAAATTGTAAATCATTTGTCAGTTCCTTTTAACATCGGAACAAAAACAAAAGTTCCGTGGGATTCTTTGTAATATTCAGTTTCGCTCGATTTAACCACCACATACATGGTTTGCTTTTCGCGGGGACCCATTGGAATTACCATGCGGCCGCCAACTTTCAGTTGTGCAATAAGTTCTTCAGGAATGAAGGGAGCGCCTGCCGTGATAATAATTTTGTCGAAAGGGCCGTAAGTTGGAAGCCCTTTGTACCCGTCGCCATAAAAGAATTTCGGATTGTAGCCAATTTGCGGAAGAATAGATTGTGCCTTCAGATACAATTCGCGCTGACGTTCAATCGTATAAACAGTGGCACCCATTTCGAGCAGAACAGCAGCCTGGTAACCAGAACCAGTGCCAACTTCCAAAATTTTATCATGGCGTTCAACCTCCAGCAGATTTGTTTGAACGGCCACAGTAAACGGCTGGCTGATTGTTTGTCCGGCGCCAATAGGGAACGCCTGATCTTTATATGCAAACTGAAGAAAGCTACTGTCCATGAACAGATGACGTGGAACTTTACCGATTGCCGTCAGTACTTTTTCGTCTTTAATGCCTTTGATGCGAATACCTTCGACCAATCTTTTCCGTAAACCCTGATGTCGTAATGTATCCTGAAACTCCATAAAAAATCCTTTTTTTTCAAAATTAGCCAAATTAAAGGTTCAGCCGATTTGTAAAAACAAACAATATTAACAATCGACGTTGAAAAGTATTTCGCGGGCAATAATACGTATTTTTAATTTATTCCTATTTTGCATGGATGATTAAACTTGGAATCTTCGGCGATCAAACAACTAATCCTGAGGTTCTTGGGCGTCTGAAAAAAATGCCTGAAATTGAACCTGCGGGGGTTTATTTCTCTGGAAATGCGAATGTTCCGGGTGGATTTGCCGAGTTTGCCAGTCCGAATGAGTTGATGGACCGTTCGGACGCTATTTTGTTTCTGAGTGATAAAAGTATCAGTAACGAACTGGTGAGGCTGATTTTGAGAAAAAGTAAACACATTTACCTGAAAACAATTCCAAATTTACAGGTCAGGGAAATTAAAGAACTGATTGACCTCGAAAAAGAAGCCGGCATTGTGACTTTTATCTATAACCCGTTTAATTACATTGCGCATTTTAATCCTTTTTCAACCCATTACGAAAAGCCATTTCTGATAAATCTGCGAACATGTTTTGAGGCCTCGACAATTAAACCGTCGCACGAGTTGTTACTTTTGGTTACCGCTTTAAACCGGCTGGTACAGAGCAATTGCAAAAAGACAGATGTATTTGGGCTTCGTGAAAAAGGAACTAATTTAATTTTAAGTCTCCGCATAGAATACGACAACGGCTGTGTCATTAATCTGACTTTATCGCTTGAAAAAGTGCCGGGATATTGTGAGATTTTTGATCAGAAAGAGTGCATTAAATTCGAATATAAAGAACCACTTTACATCATGTATCCGCATTTGAATCAGGAATATGCCTCTATAACCAATTTCATCCGCCTCATTCAGAATGAGGATAAAAAAGAAAATTCGTTCGATAATTTACTTAGTGGAGTGCAAACGGTGCATGAAATCAGAGAACATTTACGATTTAACGGAATAGATTTTTAGCATTAAAAGTATACATTTGCGCAATAATTTTTCGTTTGGAGCGTTCGGTGATACGATAGTGAACCGAACCAAAATAGTTTTATGCATAAAAATTTACAGGTCGCCAGGTATCTGGTTTTCGATATTATTGCTGCACTACTTAGTTGGACTCTATTTTATTTTTACCGGAAAATTTATATCGAGCCTTTAAAATTTGGATACGAGATTCCGGTCGAACTCACCAGTAAATTTTATTTTGCACTACTCTTTATTCCGGCTTTTTGGATTACAATCTATTACATTACAGGTCAATACACCAATATTTACAGGAAATCGAGATTGCTCGAATTGGGGAAAACTGCATTTACATCAATTGCCGGGGTAACTGTTATCTTCTTCCTTCTTTTACTGAACGATACCATTAGCGATTACCGTAAATATTACAACCTGTATTTTACACTTCTGGGTCTTCACTTCGGGTTTACTTATCTTTTCAGACTGATTTTGACCACACGCACCATTCACCGGATTCACAAACGAATTATAGGTTTTAACACCATTGTGATTGGAGCCAACGAAAGGGCGGTAAAATTACACCAGGATTTGATCACGCAAACCCGGCCGGCCGGAAATAAAATTATCGGGTTTTTGACCGTCGATGAAGGAAAATCATATCCGCTGGAAAAGTACGTGCCTAACCTCGGAACATATAAAAATCTTCAGAAGGTAATTAATGAACATCAGGTTGAAGAAATAATTATTGCCATTGAATCGTCGGAGCACAAATTGCTCAGTAAAATTCTTACTTTGCTCGAAAATCGTACGCATACCGTTTGGGGAATACCGGATTTGTTTGATATTCTTTCCAATCAGGCCAAGACCAATGCCATTTTCGGAAGTCCGCTGATTAAAGTGTCAAACGGCTTAATGCCTGTCTGGCAGGAAAACATTAAACGGTTGCTCGATGTAATCATTTCGGTTATTTCGTTAGTTGTTTTTTTTCCCTTTTTTATTGCGCTGGCTATTGGCATTAAAATGAGTTCAAAAGGACCAATACTTTACAAGCAGGAACGGATGGGTAAATTCGGTAAGCCATTTATGATTTATAAATTACGTACCATGATGAACGGTGCCGAAACCAATGGTCCATTGCTTTCAAGTTCGGACGATATCCGGATAACTAAAATCGGCCAGTTTATGCGTCGTACACATCTGGATGAAATACCACAGTTTATTAATGTGATTCTGGGAGAAATGTCGCTGGTGGGACCACGTCCCGAGCGGAAGTTTTATATCGATCAGATCATGAAAAAAGCGCCTTATGTTACTCATTTGCAAAAAGTAAGGCCAGGAATTACATCTTGGGGCCAGGTAAAATACGGGTATGCTTCAAATGTTGATGAAATGGTTGAAAGACTTAAGTACGATATGGTTTACCTTAAAAATATCTCGTTGTATGTCGATTTCAAAATTCTGATTTATACCATTATGGAGTGTGTGAAGGGGAAAGGAATATAAAAATTTAGCCTGAAGTGATGTGAAATTTATTTCACGCCCAACTCAAATAATCCCCATTTCTATAAACTGAATAATTTGCTCAATCTGTCGGTCTTCTCCATTGGGATCATATCTTGATTTCAGGTTATTGCCAAATAACCGCGCAACACCTTGCCAGAAAACAGCCGGAACTTTTCCTTTTACTTCGTGTATTAAATCGTACGAAACTTTGTGCGTTTCGCGGTCGATCAGCTTAATTAAAACTCGCCCGTCGCTGATTGAAAAATTCTTCAGCGTTGTTCCATACTTGTTCATCAATTCATCTTCAGCTTTCTTCACGTATTTCCGGCGATCTTTTCCACGTGCATCAGGCTGAACTTCATCTTCATATTTTTTCAGGAGAACCGCTGCTTCTTTGGCATACGGAAGTACCTTTTTAACCCGCATTACCAGCCTCCAGTATTGTTGTTCTTCCGAACGGTTTTTGAACGTTTTTTTCGGAAAAATAGTAACGGTTGGCAAATCCAGATGAGGCAAAGTATCGGTATCGGTCACTACAGCCGGAACATAATGCCGAATTGGTGGATCTTGCGCCAGTGCGGCAATATGCAGAGAAAAACCTATCAGGAATATGATGGTGAGCCGTCTCATGGTTGCGAATTATTTTGCGAATATAGCGATATGTTATAAAACTGAAATGATTAAAAATGGTTTACGATTTCCTGAAGTTCAATGTTTATATCTTTGCAGCGTTAAATAGATAGTTATGTCTGAAAATCAAAAAATCAAAATTGATGTTCGTTCTGAGATTGGTCAGCTCGAAGCTGTAATTGTGCACACGCCCGGGCAGGAAGTTGAAGAAATGACCCCTGAAAATGCCGAAAGGGCGCTTTACAGCGATATCCTGAATTTATCGGTTGCCGGAAGCGAATATTCGGTTTTCAAAGGTGTGCTCAATAAGGTTTCGAAAACGCTTGAAGTCCGCGATCTGCTTGCCGATATTTTGAAAAATGATGCTGTAAGGTCGAATCTGCTGACTGAAATTTGTTCAGGCGAAGGAGCCATGGAAGTTTTCCCCGGACTGATGGGGCAAAGTGCACACGAATTGTCGCGTTTGTTGATCAATGGCGTATTTCTCGAACGAAACAACCTGACACGTTATCTGAGCCAGGAACGGTTTAGTCTTCGCCCGCTACATAATTTCTTTTTCACACGCGATGCATCCATGTCTTTCGGGAACGAAGTTCTGATCGGGAAAATGGCCAGCAAAGTGCGCGACCGTGAAGCCCTGATCATGAACGCTGTTTTTAACAATCATCCATTGCTCGAAACGAGTACAATCAACCCAAACACTCCGGAAAGTCTTCAGAATTACCCCGGAATTTCGATTGAAGGCGGCGATTTTCAGGTTGGACGCGACGATGTTTTGGTTCTCGGAACCGGAATCCGTACCAGTACGCAAGGAATTGATTTTATCCTCGAAAATATTAAAGCAAAAAAGCAGGGACTTCAGCACATTCTCATTCAGGAATTGCCCGATACACCCGAATCTTTTATTCATCTCGATATGGTTTTTACCTTTCTCGATGTGGACACCTGCATGGTTTACGAGCCTTTAATTATGGGAACAAATCGTTTTCACACGATCCACATTCAGGTTGAAAACGGAAATGTTACTGATATAAAAGAGCAGCCAAACTTGCCTAAAGCATTGAAAAAACTTGGGATTGATGTGAATCCGGTTCAGTGTGGCGGCGGAAAAGACGCGTGGACACAGGAGCGCGAACAATGGCACAGCGGCGCTAATTTTCTGGCTTTTGCTCCCGGAAAAGTGATTGGCTACGAACGAAATGTTCATACGCTGGAACAACTCAGCAAGAACGGTTTCCAGATTATCCAGGCCAAAGATTTGCTCGCCGGCCTGGCTGATATTCCTGATGGAAAATGTGTACTTACAATTCCAGGATCTGAATTGGCACGTGGAGGTGGTGGCGCGCGCTGCATGTCGATGCCTGTCAGACGGAAAAGTGTGAACTGGTAGCCTGAATTTACCATTTAGATATTTACTATTTACAAATAGCTGCTTCGATCCTGCCTTTAAATAGTAAATCGTAAATAACTTAATCGTCAATAATTGTTATGCGTAAATTAAAAAACAGCGAACTGAGCCGTCTTTCGGTTGACGAATACAAAGAGGTTGAAAAAACTCCTGTGACTGTTGTGCTCGACAATATCCGGAGTTGCAACAACATTGGCTCAGTTTTCCGGACTTCGGATGCCCTTTTGATTGAAAGAGTAATTTTGTGTGGAATTACTGCCACACCGCCCAACAAGGACATTCACAAAACTGCACTCGATGCCGAAAAATCTGTTCCATGGAAATATTTTGAGGAAACCGAGTCTGCCATTCAGGAACTTAAAGAATCCGGATACCTTGTTTTTGCGGTTGAGCAGGTTGTAAACAGCATTCTGTTGCCCGATTTCTTCCCTAAAAATGACCAGAAACTGGCGCTCGTTTTCGGAAACGAAGTGAAGGGCGTTCAGCAATCAGTTGTAAATATCTGCGACGGCGCCATTGAAATACCACAATATGGCACCAAGCATTCGTTTAACATTTCGGTTAGCGCCGGAATTGTGTTGTGGGATATTGTTTATAAACTCCGGAAATAAGGAGACCAAATACAGAGTCCCGCTCCCTGAGCAGTGAAGCGTATCGAAGGGGGCCTCCAACTCAATATTTTATCGCCGCAAGTTTGGTCATCATCGAATCGCGAAGCGTTGTGTAAGCTGGCATATTTTTCTCAGCTACAGGCTCTGTTGGTGGAGACTTAATTTTTAATGGATCAACAGCATCTCCATTAATGTACACCCTGAAATCGAGGTGAGGTCCCGAAGCTAACCCGGTCATTCCTACGAAGCCAATAGTCTGTCCCTGATGAACCCTTGCTCCTTGAGAAATGCCTGGGGCAAAACCTTTCAGATGCATATAACTTGTCGTATAAACCGAATTGTGCTTGATTTTTACATAATTGCCTCCTCCGGCAGCCTGGTATCCTTTGGCAACAACAGTTCCGTCTCCGATCGACACTACGGGCGTTCCCGATGCCGCAGCGTAATCAACTCCGTGATGAGGACGGTAAATTTTCAGTACCGGATGAAACCTGTGATTTGAAAATGATGAACTTATCCTGCTGAATTTCAATGGAGCTTTCAAAAAGGCTGTTTTTAAACTTTTTCCCAGTTCATTAAAATAGGTATCCTCGTTATTTTGAGTGAAGCGGAAAGCATAAAAATCTTCGTTGGCATGTACAAACTGCGAGGCAAAAATCCGACCGATGCCAATGGATTTGCCGTAAACAAAATTTTCCTCATAAATAACCCGGAATTTATCCCCCACTTTTATTCCGTAAAAATCAATTGTCCATTGGTAAATATCCGAAAGGTCGAGCGCCAGAATCGGGTCAATCGCCTGTTCTTTCATCGTATTCCACAACGACGAAGTGATGACGCCACTTGCCGTTTTAATCTGAGTAATTATGGGTTTTTGTTCCTGAAAAATAGTTATGCTGTCGCCCAGTTGATACACCACATAGTTCACAGGGTCGATTTCATAAATGAAATAATCAACTTTAGTGGAGTCTTTTTTATCCATGAAGAAATAAAACGGATTGTTGACCTTGAATTTCCGGACATCGAAAACCGGGGCCGATTTTTTCGAAATCTCATCAACGGTGGCCAGCGAAATGCCTTTGCTCACAAACAACGATGAGAGGTTTTGCCCTGACCGTATTTCGCCGGGAACAACCTTAAACGAATCAATCGGAAGATTAAATAGCATCACAGGTTCTGGCCGAACGACTTCAACCTCGGTTGCCGCCACTTTTTCCAGACGTTTTGTTTCGAAATATCCGTAAATGTACCAGCCCAAAACCAGCAGTAGTATAATGCCTGAAATCCAAAGAATAAGTTTAATGAGTTGTTTGAGTTTTTGAGAGTAATTCATTTCAAGTGTTTGTTTTTCAATTTCTGTTTCGTTTTTGCGATCGGTTTCCGGGTTCTTGCAGATCCGCCTGTACACATCCTTCCGGAACCTTGTTTATCAGAATAGTGTAAATTTTAGTTTACCAAAAGTAATATTTTTGACCTTTTCCAGCTAGTTTTATCCACCCCAAAAATCCGGATGCTCAGGCAAAACAGTATAAATTCTGTTCTAAGTGGTTGATGTGTTTAGCTTTGTAACTCCGGAATACATTTCATTTTATTTCATGCGTTTTTAATTGCCACATGGGAATCGCTATCAATAATCATCTCGCTGTATGAGAGATCTTCTCTCATGGCTCGTTTTTTCTGAAGAGTAAACGGGATTGTCAGCCTTTTATTTTGTCGAATCCTTGCCCATAAACTCCCATAACACTGGCCATAGAAATGAATGCATTGGGGTCTATTTCTTTTATTTTCCTGAAGAGTAAACTCGATTCCTTTTTTCGTACAATGGTCATTAATATTTTTACATTCTGTTGCGTGTACCAGCCAGTTCCATCCAAAACGGTAACGCCGCGCATGGATTCGGTATTGATAAAATCGGCAATTTCCTCGTATTTTGGTGAGAAAATAAACAGTTGAGCCGATGCATTCGATCCACTCAGGAAAGCGTCGAGCGTGTAAGAAACTACGGCCATCGACACAAAACCATAAACCATTTTATCGAGTGAATGAACCAGGAAATAGGATGATCCAATAATAATAACATCGCAATACATGATGATCCGCCCAGGACTGATATTCCTGTATTTATTAATAATCATGGCAATAATATCAGTTCCTCCCGTACTTCCACCGCGCGAAAAAACGAGCCCAATACCAACTCCGCCCATCATTCCGCCCAGAACAGCCGACAGAAAATTATCTTCGATTATGGCGCCGGGAAACAAATCCTGGGGAATGGCAAATAAAAGCGAAAGCACGACCATACTGAAAATGGTTTTTATGCCAAAACTGGCGCCAAGAATGCGAATTGCAATTGCGACCAAAATCACATTAATTCCAAAAAACGTGAGGCCGATCGGAATTTTAGTGCTATAAAATATTACAGCAGCCAAACCGCTGACACCACCGCCGGTAATTTTTGCCGGAACCAGGAAAAGTGTCCATGAAAGCACAAAAAGGATTAGTCCAAACAGCATAATGACATAATCCTGAATGACGGATTGAATTTTTTGTTTTTTAGCCGGAGCCATTGGTCTGAGATTTAATGTCATGCAAAATACTGAAATTAATTGAGGCGCAAAACAAGTTCAATTAGTTGCAGATTTTTATGTGATAAATCAGGGAAATGCTTCCTTAATGAAAAGATTACATTGCCTTATCACGCCGTTTCCATTAGCTGTCAACTATTTTTTTGAAGAAACTCTTGCCTGTTTTTTCTACATTTGTTTCATGATTTCATTTCCAAATGCCAAAATAAATATCGGTTTGTATGTTACCGAAAAACGACCGGATGGGTTCCACAATCTGGAAACTGTTTTTTATCCGGTTGGCTGGTGCGACATGCTCGAATTTACCGTGGCACAAGAACTAAGTTTTACCGCTTCCGGAATTCTTATTTCAGGCGATCCGGAGAATAATTTGGTGATGAAAGCCTATCGGTTACTTCAAAAAGATTTTTTGTTACCTCCGCTTAAAATACATTTACATAAGCAAATTCCCTTCGGAGCCGGCTTGGGCGGCGGATCTTCCGATGGTGCATTTATGCTGAAAATGCTGAATAAAACCTTTGATTTGAACCTTTCGGAAGAAAAATTAGTGGAATATGCAGCCATTTTAGGTAGCGATTGTCCTTTTTTTATACTGAACAAACCGGTTTTTGCTACAGGTAGAGGCGAGAGTATGAACATAATAAACATCAGTCTTAACGGTTGGTATGTCTTTTTGGTGAAGCCTCCAATTGAAGTTTCTACAGCAAAAGCTTTTCAGTTTATAAAACCCCAAAAAACTTCCGCTTCACTTCCTGAAAGCCTTCAATTGCCTGTTCAAAACTGGAAATATAGCGTTGTTAATCAGTTTGAATCATCTGTATTCCAGCAATTTCCGGAGATTGGATACATCAGGCAAAAACTGTACGAACTTGGGGCCGAATATGCCTCAATGTCGGGTAGTGGCTCATCGGTTTTTGGCATTTTCAGGCAGATTCCGGAGGGTATTGAAAAGCAGTTTCCCGCACCATTCTTAACATTCAGCAAACGACTCGATTTTCATTAAGGTTTGCTTAAGATAAGTTTATCTTTTAATTAACTGTTTAAAAAGTAACTTTTGGTCACCTGGTCAGTCTTAATAGTGAAAACAAAAGAAAACAGAAAACACCCGGTGAAACAATCCGGGAAGAAACAATTAGAAGATGAAAATTATGAAAACGAAAATTAACACGTTAATCGCAATTTGTGCACTGGGAATTATTGGTTTTACCAATATCAATGCAATTGCAGACAACGAAAGTTTGGTCAAAGCTGAAGTTGTTACAGAGAAAGAAGATGATTTGACCCTTGAATCGTGGATGACCGATGACAGTAACTGGAAATCGAATGATCTGTCGGAAAAAGACAACAGTCTGACCATTGAATCGTGGATGACCAGCGAAAATAACTGGAAAGCAAGCGATTTGTCGGAAGAAGACGCTAATCTGACCATCGAATCGTGGATGACCGATGAAAATAAATGGTCGGCAAACGATGTCGTTAAAACCGATGACACACTGAAAATTGAGTCATGGATGACAAACGAAAGCTTATGGAAATAAGCCTTCACTCCGAAAAACTGTTTAAATCAGAATACTAAATGAGCTGTTCCAACCGGGACCGCTCTTTTTGATTTTATGAAATACTGTTCCCGAATGTCCTCCGGGTTTTTCGGGTACTGGGAATATTTTACTTTTGCTACTTGAAAATACAAATCCGATGAAGCAAGTTCTTTTTGTTTGTCTGGGCAATATTTGCAGGAGCCCCAGCGCCGAAGCCGTATTTAACGCGTTGATTCAGCGAAATAACCTGGAAGGAGTTGTGTCGTGCGATTCGGCCGGAACAGCAGCCTACCATGAGGGCGAACAGGCTGATTACCGCATGAAACAATTTGCAAAGAAACGGGGATATAATCTTACAAGTATTTCAAGGCCGGTAAAACCCAGTATTGATTTCGACCGGTTTGATTACATCATCGGAATGGATCGTCAAAATGTACGTGACTTAAACTCGATGACCCGAAATGAAAATGACCGGAAGAAAATTTACCTGATGACTGATTTTTGCATCGATGGAGGTTACGATTCTGTTCCTGATCCTTACTATGGAGGAGATGCGGGATTTGAACTGGTACTTGATATCCTGGAAGACGCCTGCGACGGGTTACTCAGGAAAATTCAGAAAAAATAAATTGAATTAGGCACTTATTTCATACCGGTTACAATTAAAAGAACCAGCAGTTTGTATGTTTCGATAACCTGGAACCTTGATTGGTATTCTTTGTATTTTTTGCCAACCAAGTTTTTATGTATAAAGAGTAGCTCTACATGTAGAGAGGGGAAAAGCGAGCACTACGAGCTTGGTGTGAGTAATTTGAAAATAATTCGGCACGTAATTCTTCGCTTTACTAATTCAGGTTTTTCCCAAAAATCCTGAAACGTTTATACACCCGGCCTCCCATTTTCTCCATTTCGGCCCGCACTTTGGTGTTGTATTCCAGTTCGAGGTGCGAATCAATAACTGTTTTCCCCAGCTTATTGGCCGATTCAAGCATTTTTACCCCCATCAATACATCAAGCCCTTTGCCCCGATAGGCCGGATCGATTCCTCCAAGCAAAAGATTCAACTGTTTTGATCGTCGGGCTGAAGCGAAAATCCGGAATATGCCAAAAGGGAAAAGATAACCTTTAGATTTTTGGATTCCTTCTCCAATATGCGACATCCCAATGACAAAGGCTACCACTTCTTCTTGCTCATTGACTACTATTTTAATGAGTCTCGGATTGATCAGGAAAAGATAGCGGTTGGCAAAATCGTCCATTTCGGCTTCCGTAAACGGAATAAAACCAAAAATATCAGTAAATGTCTGGTTTAGTAAACTCAGGACTGGATGGATGTATGGTTTAACTTTTCTTCTTGATTCAAATTCCAGAACATGCAACCCATGATTTAACTTTTTGGCTCTTTCGTATATTTTTAGGTAAAACTCAGGAATGATCTCTGGAATTTTGATCTGATAAACAACCAGGTCAACTTCTTTGGCAAAGGAATTTTTTTCAAGCAGTTCAACCTGGTAAGGAAAATTGCAGTTCGAGGCAATTACAGCAGGTTCATCAAATCCTTCAATCAGGAAACCCTGCGGATCTTTGTCTGAAAACGCAAGTGGTCCGACGAGCCGAACCATTCCTTTTTCCTTAGCCCAGTTTTCAATTGCCTGAATAAGCGAAAAAGCGACTTCATCGTCATTCCATGTTTCAAAAAAAGCAAAACGGGCATTGTTTTCGTTGTGCTTTTCGTTGTATTTGTGGTGAATGATTCCCATAATTCGGCCTACAACATTGCTGTCGCGCAATGCAAGCAGTAGAACAGTGTCGCACGAATCAAACGATTTGTTTTTCTTCGGATTGAAAAATTCCCAGTCGTCCATGTAAATTGGCGGAACCCAGTTGGAATGGTTGTGATGGATTTTGGCCGGTAGATGGATGAATTGACGAAGTTCTTTTTTTGTTTTTATTTCCCGGATGATAACTGGGAAAGTCAATTCATTCTGTGCATTATTCATACATAGGTGTTTAAGTTTTTTTCGGCCAGTATTTAAACAGCCTCCAAGATATTTTAATTTTCGATAGAATGTAATAGTTTCTTAATGAATTTCAGAATTATGAGATTCATAGCTTGTTTATCCTATTTGTGAATAAAAAATTGGCAATGCTTTTTATTTTGGGTTTTTATCCATTTCATTAAAATGTATCTTTGAGCAACTTAAACATTGAGATCTTTTGAGCACTACTTCGAAATATGTTGAAACCCCTTTGATGAAGCAGTATTATGCCGTCAAAGCAAAACATCCTGATGCCGTTTTGTTGTTCAGGGTGGGCGATTTTTACGAAACTTTTGGCGAAGATGCCATTCGCGCAGCGGGCATTTTGGGCATTACATTAACCCGACGGGCAAACGGTTCGGCCAGCTATGTGGAGTTGGCAGGTTTTCCGTATCATGCCCTCGACACCTACCTTCCAAAGCTGGTTCGTTCCGGAGCACGTGTCGCCATTTGCGAGCAGTTGGAAGACCCGAAAATGACCAAGAACATTGTGAAACGCGGAATAACGGAATTGGTCACTCCCGGGGTCTCATACAACGACAACATTCTGGAACATCGTGAAAACAACTTTTTGGCTTCGGTTCATTTCGATAAAAAAATGGCTGGAATTGCCTTTTTGGATATTTCGACCGGCGAATTTTTAACAGCAGAGGGTTCGTTCGAATACGTTGACAAACTTCTCAGCTCATTTCAACCCAAAGAAGTTCTGTTTCAGAAAGGGAAAGGTGCCGATTTTGCCGCTTTGTTCGGAGGAAAGTATTATACTTTTTCGCAGGATGACTGGGTTTACACCGAAGATGCAGCCAACGACCGCCTCATGCGGCATTTCGAAACCAAATCGCTGAAAGGTTTTGGCGTTCATGAACTGAATTACGGGATCATCGCTTCCGGAGCGATTTTGCATTACCTGGATTTAACACAGCATCACCAAACCAAACACATCGTCAATCTTTCCCGCATCGAAGAAGATAAATACGTTTGGCTAGATCGGTTTACGATTCGTAACCTCGAACTTTTTAATTCGATCAACGAGGGTGCCAAAACTTTGGTGCAGGTGATTGACAAAACGATTTCCCCAATGGGCGCCCGTTTGCTAAAACGCTGGATTGCTTTGCCGCTAAAGGAAATTGCTGCCATTAACAACCGGCAAAATGTGGTGGAATACCTGGTGAAAGATGAAAGCCTGAAAGAAAATCTGGAAGAACATATTCGTCAGGTGGGCGATTTGGAACGCATTATTTCCAAGGTTGCCGTCGTCCGGATTAATCCGCGTGAAGTGGTTCAATTAAAGCATGCGCTTCAGGCCATTGCCCCCATTAAAGAAATTTGTGCACAAACTGACAGCCAGAATTTGCAGCGATTTGCGGAGCAGCTCAATCCCTGCGAATCAATCCGTACGCGCATCGAAAGGGAAATTCATCCTGATCCGCCAACGCTGGTGAATAAAGGTCATGTGATTGCTTCCGGCGTTTCTCCTGAACTGGACGAGTTGCGCGAGCTGGCTTTCTCCGGAAAAGACTATCTGGCACGGATGCAGGAACGTGAATCGGAACGAACCGGGATTACCAGCCTGAAAATTGCTTTTAACAACGTGTTTGGCTATTACATCGAAGTCAGGAACACGCATAAGGATAAGGTTCCGCAGGAATGGATCCGCAAGCAAACACTGGTTGGCGCCGAGCGGTACATTACGGAAGAACTCAAAGAATACGAATCGAAAATTTTGGGGGCTGAGGAGAAAATTCTGGCCATTGAAGTCCGCCTTTTCAATGAACTGGTGATTGCCCTGGCCGAATACATTCAGGCGATACAACTGAATGCCGCGATAGTAGGGCAGTTGGATTGCCTGCTTTCGTTCGCAACTACAGCCACCGACTTCAATTATTTCAGGCCTGAAGTTAACGATTCGAAAGAAATCAGTATCAAAGGTGGCCGTCATCCGGTGATCGAACATCAGTTGCCGATGGGCGAATCGTATATTTCGAACGATGTGATTTTGAATCAGGACGATCAGCAGGTCATTATTATTACCGGGCCAAATATGGCCGGAAAGTCAGCGTTGTTGCGACAAACTGCCTTAATTGTGCTGATGGCTCAAATCGGTAGTTTTGTTCCGGCGGAAGCTGCTCAGATTGGTTTTGTCGATAAAATATTCACCAGGGTAGGGGCGTCCGACAATATTTCGCTGGGCGAATCAACTTTTATGGTCGAGATGAACGAAGCTGCCAGTATCCTGAACAATATTTCAGACCGCAGCCTGATTCTGCTTGACGAGTTAGGCCGTGGTACTTCAACCTACGACGGGATTTCTATTGCCTGGTCGATTGTGGAATACATTCACGAGCATTCGAAATCGAAAGCAAAAACCATGTTTGCCACTCATTATCATGAACTGAACGAGATGGAAAAGTCGTTTGTGCGTGTGAAGAATTTTAATGTTTCGGTAAAAGAAGTTGGAAATAAAGTGATCTTTCTCCGGAAACTGGTTCCGGGCGGAAGCAATCACAGCTTTGGTATTCATGTAGCCCGAATGGCCGGAATGCCGCCGTCGGTTGTTCGCAGGGCCGACGAAATCCTGCTTCAATTGGAGGATACCCATCGAAAAGAAGGACTTTCGAAGCCATTGGAAGGCATGGCGGAAAAAAGGGAAGGTTATCAGATGAGTATTTTTCAGCTCGACGATCCGGTGCTGAAACAAATTCGCGACGAAATCAAGAATCTGGACATCAACCAACTGACCCCGCTGGAAGCCTTGAATAAGTTGAACGACATCAAGAAAATTACCGGGTTGGATCGTCCATTCAAAAAATAATAATTCAAAAATCGGCTAAAGTTTAAATCGGCTTTTGGAGAAAGAAAAAATAGGTATATATTTGCATCGCTGTTTTCGAAAGCATTAAACAGTACGTTCAAACCGAATAAATATCGCAGTTGCCACCAGATTGCGGGATATTATTGAAAAGGCACCAGTCGTTTGGAATGAAAATTCAGGACTGCAAAATTATGCGAGAATAGCTCAGTTGGTAGAGCACGACCTTGCCAAGGTCGGGGTCGCGAGTTCGAGTCTCGTTTCTCGCTCATTTTAAGGAGGCCCGGATGGTGGAATCGGTAGACACGCAGGACTTAAAATCCTGTGGCCATTGGCTGTGCGGGTTCAAGTCCCGCTCCGGGTACTTTTAAAAACAAGTTCAAAACATTTATTGCGAGAATAGCTCAGTTGGTAGAGCACGACCTTGCCAAGGTCGGGGTCGCGAGTTCGAGTCTCGTTTCTCGCTCATACAGAAAGCACTTCGAAAGATCGGGGTGTTTTTTTTCGTTTTTATTTGGACTGGAAGTCAGTATTCGAATTCAAGTTATAAATAGAAAGCGGTCGAAAATCACATCATCCTGATTTTTTTATGAATTACCGTTCTCTTCAATCGGCGTACGAAGTGTTAGTTTGAGCCAAAGAAATCCAATAGAACCTGCTACCACAGATGCAATAAGGATCGCTATCTTAGAACTGATTACTATCTCTGAATCATCGTATGCCAGGAGAGAAATGAAGATCGACATGGTAAAACCAATGCCTCCCAGAAATCCGGCGCCAATAATATTTTTCCACTTTAGGTCGCTTGGAAGTGCAGAAAGGCCTAATCCAACTCCGATGAACGAAAACAACCAAATACCCAACGGTTTTCCAACGATCAGGCCAGCTAGAATCCCCAGGCTGTTCGATTCACTCAGCCCATTCTGCCAACCCCCGGCAATAGCAATACTTGTATTTGCCATAGCAAATAAGGGTAGAATAAGAAAAGCAACGGGCTTGTGCAACTGATGCTGCAGAATAAACGACGGTGATTTTTCTTCACCTTTACTGAATGGAATTACGAAGGCCAGTAAAACTCCGGTTATCGTTGCGTGAACTCCTGAATGCAGCATAAAATACCACATGAATATTCCGCCAATTAAATACGGAATCAGGTTGTAAACTTTCAGTTTGTTCAGCAGAAATAGAAAAAGCCAGATGCCCAGCACAATAAATAAATTTGTAAAAGCCAGCGAATTGGTGTAGAAAATGGCTATGATAAGAATTGCACCAAGGTCGTCGATAATGGCTAAAGCGATCAGGAATATTTTTAGCGATGCCGGAACCCGATTTCCTAAAAGCGAAAGAATACCTATCGCAAAAGCAATGTCGGTGGCCATCGGAATGCCCGCGCCCGATTGCGTGTTGGTTCCAAAATTTAGTGATAAATGGATTAGCGCCGGAAGCACCATTCCGCCCAAAGCGGCAATAATTGGTAAACTGGCGCTTTTGAGGTCGGAAAGTTCTCCCTGGTATATTTCGCGTTCCAGTTCCAGTCCTATCAGTAGAAAGAAAATGGCCATAAGTCCGTCGTTAATCCAGTGAATGAAGTTGTGATCGGCGATCTCAAATTGCCAAATGTCGATGTAGGTATTTTGCCATGGAGAGTTCGCGAGTACAAGTGAGAGGATAGTCACGAAGAGCAAGATCAATCCTCCGGCCTTTTCACTTTTAAAAAATTCGTTGAATAGTTTGGTCAATATCATTTTTCCGTTTATGAATGTTGTTTGTAGCTAAGCACTTAAGCTTAATAAAAGTTCAGGCGGCACAGTTCAAATGAATTCCCGATAGCTTTGTTTCGGGAAATGGTACTGAAAATGCCGTTTTTTTTCCTGAAGAGCAAGCGCATCGATTTATTTTAAATGATGGATTCAAATCGCATCCTGCAGCTCTTTCAAAATCCGGTATGAATTTAAGCGGGCTTCGTGGTCGTAAATGTGCGAAACCACCATGAGCTCGTCGATTTGAGTATCATCGACAAATTTCGTTACGGAATCTTTTATTTCCGAAGGATTTCCCGCAAATGAATAGGTCAAAAATTGCTGCATGAGCGGCAAAAAACGCGGGTCTAATTTGAACCTGTGATCCGGAGGTTGCAGTGGGCGCCTGTTGTTGGTAAAAATACCCAGAAAAACTTTCTCCATGGATGTTGCTATTAGTTTGGCTTCAACAGTTGTTTCAGCAGCAATAATGTTGACGCCGGCAATGGTGTAAGGTTTTTTCAACTGATCGGAAGGCACAAATTCAGAGCGGTAAATGTGCAATGCGCGGTGTAATTCCTGTGGTGCAAAATGGCTTGCAAAAGCATAAGGCAACCCGAACGAAGCTGCCAGTTTTGCGCTGGCAGTACTTGATCCCAAAATCCAAATCGGAATATCCAATCCTTCTCCCGGAATAGCCCGGACTGCACTATTTTTATTTTCAGGCGAAAGATATTTTTGCAATTCGCGAACTGTGTCAGGAAACTGGAAAGCAGCACGATCGTCGCGCAGCAGAGCTTTCGAAGTTAATTGATCAGTTCCGGGCGCACGGCCAAGCCCCAAATCAATCCGATGAGGATACAGCGAAGCAAGTGTGCCAAATTGTTCAGCAATAACCAGCGGAGAGTGATTTGGAAGCATTATTCCGCCTGAGCCAACCCGAATAGTTGACGTTCCTCCGGCCACATGGCCAATCAAAACGGATGTTGCAGAACTGGCAATGCTGGCCATGTTGTGATGTTCTGCCAGCCAAAATCGGCGATACCCCAGCTCTTCTACCGTCTGTGCCAGACTCAGGCTATTTTGGAATGATTCGGCTATTGTTTTTCCTTCCAGGATCAGCGCCAGATCTAAAACTGATAAAGATATATTTTTAAACTCTTTTCCCATTTTCTACTTTTTCTCAGAAACGATTTGCTTTGTTTTGTGGCAAATGTATTCTTGGTTTATTCAAGAAGAACATTCATTGAAATGAAAGGTTGTCTGAATTTTTGTGAAAGCGAAAATCAATAGGTTTTGTTTTTACACCGCGATATTTGTATCCGGGAATTTATTTCTTCCTGTAAAGCATTTGAATAAAAAAAAGCGTCCGGATACCCCGAACGCTTTTACTATTTTGTGAAAAATGGTTTATTTTTCCTGTTCTGCATGAATGGGTTGCCGTACTTTACTTCCCGGGTAAACTTTCAGGGCTTCTTCCAGAATTTTTAATGATGTAGCTAAATCTTCTTTCTTCAGCACATAAGCAATTCGAACTTCATCTATTCCATATCCCGGAGTTGTATAGAAACCAGTTGCAGGTGCCATGAAAATCGTCTGATTTTCATATTCGAAATCACTCAGAAGCCAGGCGCAAAACTTGTCGGAATCGTCAATGGGTAAACGTGCAACAGTATAAAAAGCTCCCATGGGAATTGGTGAATAAACCCCATTGATCCGGTTCAGTCCATCAACCAGGAATTTACGGCGTTCCACATACTCATCATACACGTCGTGCATATATTCTTTGTTGTTTTCGAGCGAAGCTTCGGCAGCAATTTGTCCGATCAAAGGCGGACTTAACCTGGCCTGGCAGAACTTCATCACGTTTTTCTTCAGGGCTTTATTTTTGGTAATCAGTGCTCCAATCCTGATTCCGCATTCGCTGTAACGTTTCGAAACCGAATCAATCAGTACAACATTCTGCTCAATTCCATCCAAATGAAAAGCCGAAATATATGGTGCGCCGGTGTAACAGAATTCACGGTAAACCTCGTCAGAGAATAAATACAAATCGTATTTTTTAACCATGTCGCGAATCTGGTTCATTTCGTTGCGGTTGTACAAATATCCGGTTGGATTATTTGGGTTGCAGATCAATATTCCCTTGGTCCGGGGAGTGATCAGTTTTTCAAATTCTGCCATGGGTGGCAGAGCAAATCCTTCATCAATTTTTGATGGGATGGATTTGATCACAGCTCCGGCCAAAATCGCAAATGCTGTATAGTTAGCATAGGCCGGCTCGGGAACTATAATTTCATCGCCGGGGTCGAGGCAGGCCAAAAAAGCAAAAGTTACCGCTTCAGAACCTCCTGAAGTAATAATAATATCGTCCGCTGTTACGTCGATTTTGAATGTATGATAGTATGCCGCGAGCTTTTCGCGGAATGATTTGATTCCTTCACTGGGAGAATACTCCAGAATTTTGCGATCGATGTTCCGGATAGCGTCTATCGCGTTTTGTGGCGTTGGCAAATCCGGTTGCCCAATGTTGAGGTGGAACACTTTTCTTCCCTTTTCCTTGGCTTTGTCAGCCAAAGGAACCAGCTTCCGGATAGGCGAATCCGGCATCAAATTACCCCGTTCCGATGTAATAGGCATGTTTTTGAAAATATTATCAGTAAAGGCGGCAAATATACGATTATCAATTCTAAATTAAAATTTTAGGTTTTTATTTAATGTGAAATATTAACGCCATAATAACTTTCATTTTTAAAGTTAATCCGGCGAATTGAAGATTTATTTCGTTAACATCCTGTTCGATCTCCTGGTGGCCACTGAATCCTTGTTTTTTATCATGTTTTCAAAAGAATTGAACATCTATTTTTGAGCCGTTTGAAAACAATAAAAAACTACAGCGATGATTATAGGTGTTCCAAAAGAAATTAAGAATAACGAGAACCGGGTTGCGCTTACTCCGGCTGGGGTTGCAGAGATGATTAAAAACGGACATACTGTTTACATACAAACAGATGCCGGTATGGGAAGCGGATTTAGTGATGATGATTACATTCATGCCGGTGCCAACATTCTTTCGACTATCGAAGAGGTGTATGCCATTGCTGAAATGATCATTAAGGTAAAAGAGCCGATTGCATCAGAATACAAGCTGATAAAACCCGATCAGATTTTATTTACCTATTTTCATTTTGCTTCGTATGAACCATTGACGAATGCAATGATTGAAAGCGGTGCCATTTGTCTGGCTTACGAAACAGTTGAAATGCCCGACCGCTCATTGCCGCTGTTAATTCCAATGTCGGAAGTTGCTGGTCGCATGTCTATTCAGGAAGGCGCCAAATATCTGGAAAAGACTTACGGAGGTTACGGTGTTTTGCTGGGAGGAGTACCCGGAGTTCCGCCAGCAAAAGTATTGATTATCGGTGGTGGAATAGTTGGTACCGAAGCCGCTAAAATGGCCGGAGGTTTAGGCGCCGATGTGACTATTATTGATGTGAGCCTGAAACGCCTTCGCTACCTCGACGATATTATGCCTGCCAATGTGAAAACATTGATGAGCAACGAATACAATATCCGCGAGATGGTTCGTAATTCGGATGTAATTATTGGTGCGGTTTTAATTCCGGGAGCGGTTGCTCCTAAACTGGTTACCCGTGATATGATTCCAACCATGAGGCCGGGAACCGTGTTGGTTGACGTAGCAGTTGATCAGGGTGGTTGCTTCGAAACAACAGTACCTACAACGCACGATCATCCGACTTTTGTAATCGATCATGTTATTCATTATTGTGTAGCCAATATGCCGGGAGCTGTGCCACGCACATCAACTCTGGCGCTAACAAACGCTACACTGCCTTATGCCATACAGATTGCCAATAAGGGGTGGAAGAAAGCCTGTACCGAAAGTGAACCATTGAGAAAAGGGTTGAATGTTGTAAAAGGGAAAGTCGTTTACGAAGGTGTTGCTGAAGCCTTCGGACTTGCCTATCAAGACGTTCAAACAGTACTATAATCCTGAAAACCCCGGTAAAACGGGGTTTTGTTTTTTTTATGGATTTTACCACGGATTACTCAAATTCTCGCAGATTTAATCTGTGTTTATCTGTGTAATCCGTGGTTTTTTGTTTAGTGCAATCAACAGGTTAGGTCGTGTTTGGAGTTATTTTGATCTGTTTGGTGATTATTTTCCACAAAAGCAGTGAATTTGATGGTAATAACTAACATATTGTAGAAGCATTGATTTCAAAGAATTACTCAGAATGGTAAATGCTAAATAAATTTTCCTGTATCTGTCTGTCAATAATCCCTATATGAAGTTTGAAACGTTCCAACTCATTTTATTCCTTCAACGAACTAATTTTTCTATTTTTGCACCTTCGTTTAAAAGCATAACTAATAATCATGGAAATCCCAAGCAAATACAACCCCGCCGAAGTTGAGGACAAATGGTACAAGTATTGGATGGAAAATAAGTTTTTTCATTCCGAACCAGATGAACGCGAACCTTACACGATCGTCATTCCTCCGCCAAACGTCACCGGTGTATTGCACATGGGACACATGCTTAACAATACCATTCAGGATATTTTAACCCGCCGCGCCCGTATGTTGGGCAAAAATGCCTGTTGGGTGCCCGGAACAGACCACGCATCGATTGCTACCGAAGCTCGGGTGGTGAACAAACTAAAAAGCGAAGGAATTTCTAAATTCGACTTAAGTCGTGAAGAATTTCTGGAACATGCCTGGGAATGGACCCACAAACATGGTGGAATCATTCTGGAACAGTTGAAGAAACTGGGAGCTTCGTGCGACTGGGATCGCACCGCCTTCACTATGGACGAGGTACGTAGCGAATCGGTCATTAAAACTTTTGTCGATTTATACGACAAAGGCCTGATTTACCGCGGCGTTCGTATGGTAAACTGGGATCCGGCTGCTAAAACTGCTTTGTCTGATGAAGAGGTGATTTTCCGTGAAATGCAATCGAAATTGTATTACCTGAAATATAAAATAGACGAAGCCCCCCTTAATCCCCCCGGAGGGGGGAAACAGAACCCCAAATATCAGACTGCAAGAAATTCTTCTTATCACTTGTTAAAGGAACTGGCAGAGGAAAGAAAAAAACAATCGACTGATACTGAAGTTATACTTTGGAAATGCTTAAGCGGTAAAAAATTAGAAGGATATAAATTCAGGAGGCAACACATTATCGATGAATTTATAGTTGATTTTGTTTGTCTGAAAGAAAATCTTATTGTAGAAATTGATGGTGGATATCACGAAAAACCTGAAATTCAGGAGGCCGACAAACTGAGAACTGAAATTTTGGAAAGTTTGGGTTATCGAGTAATCCGCTTTACCAACGAAGAAGTTTTAGGCAATATCGACGGAGTACTTGAAAACATATTAAATGCACTCCAAACTCCCCCTACGGGGGATGGGGGGCTTTATGTAACAATTGCAACTACCCGTCCCGAAACCATTCTGGGCGATACTGCTGTTTGTGTGAATCCGAACGATCCGCGATTCACCCATCTGAAAGGCAAGCGCGTGTTGGTCCCGCTGATTAATCGTTCCATCCCGATTATTGAAGACGAATATGTGGATATGGAATTTGGTACCGGCTGCCTGAAAATTACTCCGGCACACGATGTAAACGACTATGAAATCGGGCTGCGATTCAATTTGCCAAGTATCGATATTTTCAATGAAGATGGCACTATGAGCGAAGCCGCCGGAATGTTTGTCGGCGAAGACCGTTTCGCTGTACGCGAAAAGATTATGGTCGATCTGGAAGCCGCCGGAAATGTGGCCAAAGTGGAAGATTATACCAATAAAGTTGGTTTCTCGGAACGTACACATGTTCCAATCGAACCCAAATTATCGGCTCAGTGGTTCCTAAAAATGGACACGTTGATAAAACCAGCCACTGAAAATGTACTGAACGATACCATTCAATTTTATCCGCCGAAATTTAAAAATACCTACCGCCACTGGATGGAAAACATCAAAGACTGGTGTATCAGCCGTCAGTTGTGGTGGGGTCACCGCATTCCGGTTTGGTATATCAGCAGCCCCACCCCAGCCCTCCCCAAAGGGGAGGGGGCAATGAACTACGGATTTGTGGTTGCCGAAAATGAGGAAAAGGCTCGTGAATTGGCACTCCAAAAGTTCCCCTCCTTAGGAGGGGTTAGGGGAGGCTTTTCCCTTAAACAGGATGAAGATGTACTTGATACCTGGTTCTCCAGTTGGCTGTGGCCGATTTCGGTTTTCGATGGAATCAGTAATCCGGATAATAAGGAAATCAATTACTATTATCCAACCAACGATTTGGTAACTGGTCCGGATATTATTTTCTTCTGGGTCGCCAGAATGATTATTGCCGGTTACGAATACCGCTATCTGTTCCCGTTCAAAAATGTATATTTTACTGGAATGGTGCGCGACAAACAGCGGCGAAAAATGTCGAAATCTTTGGGTAATTCGCCCGATCCGCTCGACCTGATTGACACTTACGGAGCCGATGGCGTTCGCGTGGGGATGTTGCTTTGTTCACCAGCCGGTGGCGATTTGATGTTCGACGAAAGTTTGCCACAACAGGGAGCCGGTTTTGTGACCAAAATCTGGAATTCATTCCGACTGGTAAACGGTTGGGAAGTGGATTACAAAATTCCACAGCCGGAACATTCGAAATTAGCGATTAGCTGGTTCCACGAAAAGTTTAGCCAGATAGTTGAGCAAACCGATGATCATTTTGATAAATTCCGCATTTCGGATGCCTTGATGAATGTGTACACTACGGTGCGCGACGAGTTCTCCGGATGGTTGCTCGAAATGGTGAAACCTGCCTACCAGCAGCCAATTGACGGAAAAACATACGAGGAACTGATTGATATTTTTGACGAAGTTTTGCGCTTTTTGCATCCGTTCATGCCTTTCGTGAGCGAAGAGGTTTGGCAGTTGCTGAAAGAACGCAAGCAAGGCGATAGCATCACCATAAGCTCTTGGCCAAAATCGACTGGCTACGACGAAACTCTAATTGCACAGTTTGAAGAGGTAAAAGAAGCCATCGCAGGCCTGCGCACCATCCGCACCAAAAACAATATTCCGAATAAAGATCAACTCGAACTGGCTATTATGGCTGGCGACAAAGGTTTTGCTCCTGAGTTCAATTCGGTGCTGGTAAAAATGGGTAACCTTTCAGCCTTAAATCTGGTTACTGAAGAAGTAAAATTAGCTGCTTCATTTCTGGTAAAATCGACCACTTTCTTTGTGCCGATGGGAGCTACCATTGATGTGGAAGAAGAATTGAAAAAACTTCAGGTTGAATTGGATTACACCAAAGGCTTCCTGAATTCAGTTGTGAAAAAACTGAGCAACGAACGTTTTGTAAGCAGCGCTCCTGAAGCTATTGTGGCCATCGAACGCGCCAAACAAGCCGATGCTGAAGCAAAAATAAAGGTATTGGAAGAGCAGATTGCAAATCTGAAATAGCTCTTAAAGATAGTGAGCGGGTGACTTGAAGTCACCCACTCACTAAGTTAAATATAAAAGGGATTTCGCCTTTAAAACAAGGAGGAATCCCTTTTTACCTATATCCTGAAATACAAAAATGACCACCCAGAACGGTTGAGCCCAACGAAAATTGTATATTTGATAAATGTTTGAGCTTTAAGGTAAATTAATTTCCGAATCATAAAATTGTGTCAATCGATGGGAGGAATTTCATGATAACAAGAATTAAAATAAATGGATTTAAAAGTCTGGTAGATACCGAACTCTATCTCGGTCCGTTTACGTGCATTGCTGGAGCGAATGCCATTGGTAAATCGAATTTTTTCGATGCACTTACTTTCCTTTCAAATTTGGCTGATAAAACTATAATTGAGGCTGCAAAATCTGTAAGAAGTGAGAATCAAAAACATTCCAATATTCGGGATATTTTTTTTAGAAGTGGTGCCGATTATTTGTCACAAATATCATTTGAGGTTGATATGTTAGTGCCGAAATCCGGGATAGATGATTTAGGGCAAACTGCCGAAGCTAAAATTACCAGTTTAAGATATATTCTTGAGTTAAAATTGAATGATGAAACTAGCAATAAAGAACCAATAGAAATTACAAAAGAAGAATTAAAACCTATTACATTAACGGAAGCCAGAAAAAACATATACTTTGAGCATTCACAAGAATGGACAAATTCTGTTATTCTTGGAAAGCGAGCAGGAACCCCATTTATTTCAACAATAGAAGGGATAATAAAGCTACATTCCGATTCTAAAGAAAGAGGTGGTAGAACTACCGAATTTACAGCTCATAAGATGCCTCGAACTCTTATTTCAACTGTTACTGCAGAATCGCCCACAGCTTTTTTAGCCCGGCAAGAAATGCGTAATTGGACAATGCTCCAATTCGAACCAAGTGCTTTGCGTCAGCCCAATTCCATTTATGAGGTAAAGAATGCTGTAATAACAGCAAGTGGACTTAATTTACCAGCTACCCTTTTTAGGTTAAATAATGAAAAAAGAGAAAAAGATGTTTATCAAGGGTTAACGAATAAACTTAAAGGGTTAGTCGAAGATGTTTCCGAGATTTCAGTTGATAAAGATGAAAAAAGAGATTTGCTCACACTTCAGATTAAGTTTAAAAGCGGACTTACTTTGCCCGCCCAGTCATTATCCGATGGAACATTGCGTTTTCTCGGATTGGCTATTATTGAAGAAGACAGTTCTGGCAGTAGGCTAATATGTATGGAAGAACCGGAAAACGGAATTAATCCCAAAAAGATACAGGAAATGGTTGAGCTGTTGGAAGGAATGGCAACTGATACAGAATTTCCTGTAGATGAAGACAATCCATTACGACAGGTAATTATTAATACACATTCGCCGAGCGTGGTGAGCGCAGTTGGTGATGAAAGTTTGTATTTAGCCAAGAGCAAAGAAAATTTTGATGAAGAATTCTGTAAAAAGATCACTCATACTAGTTTTTCTGCTTTAAAAAATACATGGAAAACAAATTATGAATTGGCAGAAACAACATCTCTGGGAGAGATATCTACTTATTTGGATAAAGTACTCATGGAAACATCGGATTCCAATCTTGTTCAGGAAAACATAGCAAACTATCAAAAGATTCCTCAAAGATCAGGAAAAAAAATGACTGTAGCAGAGAATGCCCTCAATTACAAACTTGATTTTGATTGTCTATGAAGGAACTGAAATACACTCTGATTGCTGATGGTAGTTCTGATGTAGTTTTGCTAAAGATCATTAAGTGGTTACTGGATGACTTATATCCTCAGTTACCTTGTGAAGGGAGCTTCGCTGACTTTAGAAGAATTCCGGATCCCCCAAAAGGGTTAAGTAAAAAAGTAAAGACGGCAAAATTGTATTTTCCTTATAACATTTTGTTTGTGCACCGTGATGCTGAATCAACTACCAATGTCAAAATAATGGATCAGCGACGACAGGAAATACGAGAGCAGCTTGATGAAGTAGATCGGGGGAAAACAATTTGTGTTGTTCCGATAAAAATGATGGAGACATGGTTGCTTATTAATGCTGATGCTATTAAAAAGGCTGCTGGCAATAGAAATTACAGGGGAGATGTTAATTTACCTTCTGTTAAAAACCTTGAAAGAGAGAACCAACCAAAAGACATTTTACATTTGTTGCTTAAAAATGCAAGTGGATTAAAAAATAGGGGTCTTAAAACTTTTAATGTAGATCAGAAAGTTCATTTAGTTGCTGACTATATTGAAGATTTTTCTCCTTTAAGAAGTTTAACGGCATTTCAGACATTTGAGGAAGATTTAAAGGAGGTCATGGATAACTATTTTAATGCACATCGTTCTTCGGTAATTTAACTGAGCGCTCAAAACAAGCCGATGCTGAAGCAAAAATCAAGGTTTTGGAAGAACAGATTGCAAATCTGAAATAGCTTCTAAAAGATAGTGAGTGGGTGACTCAAAGTCACCCGCTCACTAAAAATAAAAGATATTTCTAATCTTTGTCCTTTTCTTTTTCAGGAGCAAAGAAAGCTGCATGAACCGGTGCCGGGCATTTGCTGTCAAGTCCGTGAATGGCCGCCCAGATCACTTCGTTAAATCGGGCGTCAGGAATCCGGTCTTCCTTGCTAAAATCAAATTTTTCGCTTAACCTCGACATGGCTGTTTCTGCTGTATTTTTCAGGTTTAAATCCACCTGATTCGGAACAGATTTGAACGGTGGATGTGTTGCTGTTTTGTTAAAACACCGCCACAAAGGCTCGGCCGCAGCGTCGTATTGGCTCATTGGTGGCAACCCCAAAATCAATTCAATGGTGCGCAAAGCCGACGAGGTTGAATACATCGTGTGATCGACAAATCCCTGTTTAACATACCCACCGGCAAGGTATGTCGTGGAGCGGTGAGCGTCAACATGATCGGGACCATTTTGAGCATCGTCTTCCACAATAATTACCACACTTTCGTTCCAGATGGACGAATGACTGAGGTGCTCAACAAAAAGACCGCAAGCCAGGTCGTTATCGGCGGCGAATGCTTTTGGCGTTGGCCTGCCAACCCGCAGTCCTTCCGTGTGGTCGTTCCCAAACCGCAAGGTATTCAATCGCGGAACATTTCCTTCAGCCAGCAATTTATCGAATTCGCGTTTCCACTGATTAAAGCGAACGGTGTCGCGAACCGACAAATCCCAACCGGTGTATGTCGGGCTGAAATGATCAATTAATGACGGGATATTTGCCTTTTTGCCATCAGTTATAAATTCGCCGTAACTGCGGTACGAAACGCCAAGACGCTGGCAATAATCCCAAAGGAATCCGTTCTTGTTGTTTGCTATTTCGCGCTCGCCTTCTCCGGGATAAGATCCGCCACGTCCGCCATAACTTGTCACCCAGTTCTTTTCCAGATAATCGGTTGCATAAGCGCCCATAGTCCAGTTGTGGCCGTCGGCGCTTACCTCGCCATCCACATAAAAATTATCGAGCAATACAAATTGTTTGGCCAGTGCATGCAGGTTTGGAGTTACATTTTGGCCAAAAAGTACCAGTCGCGGATCGCCGTTCCCTTCAGGAATATCGCCCAAAACCTGGTCGTATGTACGGTTTTCCTTGATGATATAAAATACATATTTAATAGGCGAAGGCTCACCAACAGTCGATGGAATCGGATTGCCTTCTTCTCCTTTTGAAGTCATTTCAGTTTCCTTGTTGTAAGGCGTGTTTTGGTATGCCGCTTGCGAAAAAACGCTCAACTGAGCATCGCTAACATTTGAAATGGCCTGTAAAGTTCCCCGGAAAAGCCCGCCGATGTATTGCACTTTAATATTTTTATTCGACATTTCCTTGTGGTGTTCAACCTGCTCCTTTTTGCTCATTGGGCTTGGTCCATAAGGATTTGCCCTGGAAGTTAAGCCTTTGCCATTGGAAACAAATACGGTATTTTTAATTACGCGCACACAGGTCGGGTACCAGGCAGTGGGTATAAATCCTTTGCTGAAACTTTTGCCGGGCGAACTGACATCGAAAACAGCCAGACAATTGTTGTCGGCATTGGCGATGTACAATGTTTTTTCATCGTCGCTTAATGCAACCCCGTTCGTTGTAGAGCCTGAAGGAGAATCAGAATAAAGCGCGGAATTTAAAATTTCGGTGACGCGTTTTTGTTCGGTTGAAATAACTGAAACTGAGTTGTCGTTGGCATTGGCCACAAACAAATATTTCCCGTTTCGGGTCTGGCATATATCGTTCGGATTGTCGCCAACCGGAATCCAGCCATTCATAAGCTGTTTTTTAGTATCAAACAAAATAACTTTATTGCCACCCCAGCAAGTAATATACAAGGTTTTTCCGTCATTCGAGAGCAGGCAGGTATAACCTTCGCCCCCAAGCGGAAATTGATTTTTTACCTTTTTTTCTTTTAAATCGAAAGTGTACAGCGAATTGTTTTCCTTGGTTACGGCATAGAGCATTTTTTGGTCATCATCAACAGCTATGCCGGCAATCGAAATTTTTTCAGGCCATGGTTTTCCAAAAATCAAGGTGTCCGACGGAACAAGTTTATTGTCCTTGACTTCATAACGCATGACCCAATTGTCGTTTCCTCCTGAAGCGTAGAGATTTTTACTGTCTTTCGAGAAAGTAAGGCCTACCCAACTTTTGGCGGTAATAACCGAATCGAGCAACTGCATTTTCTCCGGATCAATCAGTTGTATGCTTTGGTCGCTCTGTCCGTTGTTGGTTACGGCAAGTAATTTCCCTGATGGAGAAACGGCCATATTCAGAGGTAAATCGCCCAATGGAAGTAGTTTTCCAACAGGCGAAAGTTTCCATCCATTGGGTAAGGAAACCCGGTTTGATTCGATCTCTTTTAAACTTTGGCCAGTCGCACGATTAAAAGCAGCAGCCAAAAGGAAAAGAATACTTATTAAAATTCCAGTCCTAACTTTGATGGTCAACATAATAAACAGGTTTAATGGTTTAAATCTTCAGGTATAAATTTCGGTATAAGTTTTACTCAATCAAATTTTAGCAATTAATTTTAAATTAAGTTCTGCAAACGATTCAGCGGTAATATACTTGATTTCGATGCAGACACTCAATGAAAATCGTTGCCTGACAGCAATAGAAACGATGTAAATCCATTTTTTGTTTTTACTATTTCAAAATCTCTTTTTGAAGCGCTTCAAGCGATTTACCTTTTGTTTCAACATACATAATTCTTACCACGAAAAACTGAAGCAACATCATGGCTGCAAAGAACAGGAACGGATATCCGCCTGATTTTTCAGCCATTATCGGGAAAGTCCACGAAACAATCGCAGCCATTGTCCAATGTGTTAAACTTCCCAGCGCCTGGCCTTTCGACCGCACACTGTTTGGAAATACTTCGCTGATATACACCCAGATAACTGCGCCCTGCGAAAACCCAAAAAAGGCGATGTAGCTGATCAGCAACCAAACCAGCAGATTCTGGTGACTGTTTGTGAAAAAGATAAAAGCTACTCCTGAAAGAGAGAATGCTGTTCCGATTGAGCCAATGAGCAGCAGAATTTTCCGGCCAACCTTGTCGATAATTGTCATGGCGAGCATGGTGAAAATTAAGTTGGTGGCGCCAATGGCCACGCTCTGCAAATCGCCCGACACTTTGCTGAATCCTGCCTGAGCAAAAATGTCGTTCAGGTAATACAACAAACCGTTTATTCCTGAAAGTTGGTTGAACATGGCAATTGAAACAGCCAGAAAAATCGGGAATCTAAATTTTCGGCTGAATAAAATTTCTTCGCCGGTTTTGATTTCCGACTCAATAGATTCCTGAATTTCTGCAATTTCTTTTTCTACAAATTCTTCGCCGGTTAAATTTAAAACGAAACGGGCTTCATCAACAAGTCCCATTTTTACCAGCCAGCGCGGACTTCGGGGAATAAAGAAAAGTGTGACAAAAAATAAGACAGACGGAACAGCCATGATACCCAATTTCCATCTCCATTCCACTTCGCCCAGCCCAAACAAACCAACCAGGTAATTCGAGAAATAAGCCATCAGGATTCCGAGAACAACGTTAAACTGAAACATTCCAACCAATCGTCCACGGTATTTGGCAGGAGCAATTTCTGCAATGTACATGGGGCCAACCACCGAAACGCCTCCAACAGCAATGCCGCCAAGAAACCTGAAAAAGAGCAGCGAAATCCAGCTAAACGAAAATGCACATCCCAACGCAGACAGGGCGTAAAAAGCAGCGAGGTAAAACAAAATTCGTCGGCGTCCATACAAATCGGCTGGTTTTCCCACGACCATCGTTCCGATGATGGTACCAATCAGGGCAATGGAAACGGTAAGTCCGAGCCAAAATTTATCGAGGCTAAAAAGTTTTTCGAGGGCCGAAGTTGCTCCGGCAATAACCGCAGTGTCGAAGCCAAAAAGAAAACCGCCAAGTGCAGCAGTCAGAGTGATAAGGATTAAGCGTTTGTTTGGTCTCATATTCGTTGCCTTTGTTTGATGCATTGGTATTTTTCAAATTTAATTAAATAATAATGGAGCGCTAAGTTTGAATATCAGTTTTCATTGGCGATTTTCAATCAAATAATTCAACTTCTGTTAAAATAAGTTAAAAACAGATTGTTCTCCTGAAATTGCATGATTTCAAATAAGGGTGTTTCTTTTCTGAACTGTTATGTAATCGTATTGCGGAATTTTTTTTCATAAGTTTGTTTTGGTTTTTGACTTAGACTTTGGTCTGATTTATAAAACTACAAGGGGCGTGGGGTGAGATCCGACGCCCTTTTTAATTTCAGCCTCCCCAGACCCCTCCACAAGAGGGGTGAAAGATCCGGTATTCGATTTTTAAGCCTCCCCTAACCCCTCCAAAGGAGGGGAATCGGAATGGTAATGCAAAGATTAATTTTTGGCACTGATTTATTCAAAATTAAATGCTTGTATGTTCAGAACCTTCCTTGCTATTCTCCCTTGTATAATGGCTCTTGTGAACCTATTTTTTTCAAATTCCTGACTGTTTTAGACACCGAACTACTTATCTTTGTAAAAACAGTCTAATCATAACAGAATTAGAATTCATCATCAATAATTCAAAATTCATTATTTCCAACGTATGACCTTAATCAAATCAATATCAGGAATTCGAGGAACAATTGGCGGAAAACCGGGCGAAGGCTTAAGTCCGCTTGACGTAGTAAAATATACTGCAGCTTATGCCGAATGGGCCAAACAACAACATATTGGCCAAACAACCACCACTATTGTTGTGGGTCGCGATGCACGAATTTCAGGCCCGATGGTTCAGTCGCTTGTGGTGGCTACACTTTCTGGAATGGGCTGCATGGTGGTTGATTTGGGAATGGCAACTACGCCAACGACCGAAATTGCTGTAAAAGAAGAACAGGCTCAGGGTGGAATTATTCTGACCGCCAGTCACAATCCGAAACAATGGAATGCTTTAAAATTACTCAACCAAAACGGCGAATTTCTGAATGCAGCCGAAGGCGCCCGGGTACTTGAAATTGCTGAAAATGAAGAGTATAATTTCGCCGGAGTGGATGATTTGGGCGAAATTTTTGCAAAGGATTATACCGATATTCACATTCAGCAGGTTCTGGATTTGGAGTTGGTTGATGTGGAAGCCATCAGGAAAGCTGAATTTAGAGTGGCTATTGATGCTGTGAATTCGGTGGGTGGAATTGTGATTCCGGCTTTACTGAAAGCTTTGGGTGTAAAGGAAATTGTTGAAATTAACTGCGAAGCTACTGGCCATTTTGCGCATACGCCTGAACCTCTACCCGAAAACTTGGTTGAAACGGCTGAAATTATTCGTGATAATTCGGTTGATGTTGGTTTTGTGGTAGATCCTGATGTTGATCGTTTGGCCATTATCAGCGAAGACGGTTCGATGTTTAACGAAGAATATTCGCTGGTTTCGATCGCCGATTATGTGCTAAGCCGAACTCCGGGAAATACGGTTTCGAACCTTTCCTCGTCGCGGGCCTTACGCGATATTACCGAAAAACACAAGGGTTCGTATAATGCTGCAGCGGTTGGCGAAGTGAATGTGGTGGCCAAGATGAAGGAAACCGGCGCAGTTATTGGCGGTGAAGGCAATGGTGGAATTATTTATCCGGCCTCGCATTACGGACGCGATTCACTGGTTGGTATCGCTTTATTTTTAAGTCACCTGGCGCAATCCGGCCTGAAATGTTCTGAATTGCGGCGAACTTACCCCGATTATTTTATCTCGAAAAATAAAATAGAGCTCACACCTGAAATTGATGTGGATGGAATTCTGCTTAAAATGAAGGAGAAGTACCGGAATGAGCAAGTAACTGATATCGACGGTGTAAAAATAGATTTTGCCGATCGCTGGGTCCACCTTCGAAAATCGAATACCGAACCAATTATTCGTATTTACGCCGAAGCGCCTTCGATGGAATTGGCTGATCTTCTTGCCAACAGCATCATTCAGGATATTCGGTCGTTAATAGCCTGATAAAATACAAAGGCTCCGATTCTTCAAAAAGAACGGAGCCTTTGCTTAAAAATTAAGCTGTTTTATTTGATGTTGTTTTTTTTATCTTCGAGTTTCTCCACGATCGATTCCTTGTCTTCAATCACTTTTTGCTGGTCTGTTACTTTTATGTCGTTGTCGACAATGTTTGATTTTGCCTTTTTTATGTCGAGTTCCTTCGACTTAATTTTACCCTTCAGCGATTTTATTTTCCTGAAGTTTTTCGATTTTTCTTTCGCAATATCTTTCAAAACACCCTTTGTGTAGTCGTATTCAGCATCGTCTTTTGTAAGTCCGGCCAGAATAAGTTTTTTGGCTTCATTGCTTTCTTCCAATCGTTTTATATCGTTCTGTACTTCAAGTATTCCGGCTTCATACTCCTGAATGTCAGACTCGGAGCGTGTTATTTCCTTTTCTTCTTTTCGCGTGTCCGATTCAATGTTTTTTCGAATTCCTTCCTGCTCCGAAACTTCTTTCTTGGCTTCTTTAATCTGTTCATCAACAACACTTTTGTACACCTCTACGCCAAAATCGTAGATAAAAGATTTCATGTTTTGAATGCGTTCGGCATCAACATTCGATTCGTTAATAAATACCGAATCGGTGAATTGGAAAAATGCACTGAACTGGCATCCGTCAGGCATATCGGTGGCACGCGCATAAACATCCATCGAATGTTCCGATAAATTGGTTGCTTCAATTGATCTCACATACCATTCATCGCCTTTTTTTTCAACTTTCAGTTTATCCTTTTTAACCTGGTTTTCTTCACTCCTGAAAATATTTCCGACCTGGGTTGCAAAAGTTCCGATTCGTTCACCAAAACTCCTGTTGTTGATGTATTTCCGCCACAACGGATCGACAAATTTTAAGGAAGCTTCAGGAATAAAAACGGTAACGGCCATTTGCTGGCCCTGAGACATATTTTTCTCGCCGGTTTTAACTTCGATTCTTTGCTGTGAATAGGCAGAATAGCCCATGAAGAGGAGAATGTAAAGTATAAATCTTAGTTTCATGTTTTTTAGGAATAACAGTTGTTCGCTTGATTTTGTTTATATTAAGTACTGAAGTGCGTTCATTATTTATCGGTAGGTAAGTCTTTGTGGCAAATGAGTTTCGCGGATTAATAAATGTTTAAGGGTGCTCAGAAAAAATGGTTGTACTATTTATTTTTTTCGTCCCGATCATCATTTTTAACCAGGTGATAATGTTCAGTTAGTTTTTTTAGCTCACGCTTTTCCTTGATTTTTGAAAACTGAGCAGCCAACGCACCAAACGAAACTGGAACCGTTGGGCCAAAGAATGGAGTAAATCCTTTGGTATGCGAACCATTGTCGCGTACAAAATATTCCTGAGTGGAATGAAGTTCGTAACCAGTAAGCTTTTTCATTGACGCCAATCGGTTGATTTCGTCAACTGTTTGCTGTAGGTTTTGTTGTTCTTTTGCATGGTTATCGGTTATATCCACTTGCATAATTTCCTGAATTTCAGGTTGAAGAATGGTTAATTTGGCGTTATCGTCGGCATTAATGAATTGCTTTTTATACGATATGTGATAAACCATAAGTGAATCCTCCGGATTGATTACGGTTTGGAAAAAACCTGTTGAATTGGTTCGTATGGTTTTTCCCGTTTTTAGATCGATAATGGCCACGTCGGGTACAGGTAACGAATCAGCATTGAGAATTATTCCTGAAAACAGAACTTCTCCGGGTAATTGCGCATAACAATGCAGCGAGACCAAAACGAAAATTATGAGTGCAAAAGGTCGCATATTATTCAGTTTTCGATTATGATTTTCCACTTCCTAATTTACTTCATTTTTCATTTAAAAAAGTGTAAAAAACATTAAGAAACTTTTAATCAGATTAATTTCTCTGGTACTTGCTGAATTAAATTAATTGAATACATGGGCAATTTGTGTAATAAAACATATAATTTAACTACTTATTTGGCACAAAAGTTGAAAGGTATTCGCTTTTTATTTTGACGTTGTATACGACGAATAAAAAATTGTGTTTATGTTTCAAATTCAAATGTCTGATAAAATATTTTTATGTCAGATATCGTTGTACATTAGAAAGCCTTAATTAACTAAATTAGAAAACAGAACCATGAGTAACAAGAAAATCCTGCTGGCGGCAATCTCCGTTGTCATTTTACTTATTATTTACTTCTCTTTTTTCCGGAAGGGGGAAAGGGATTACAACCAGGTAACAGTTAATGTAAAACGTGGTACGTTCAATTCGCTTATTTTTTCTTCAGGACAACTCGAATCTGAGAAATCTCAGACCATCGAAATTCCTGAGAAATTAAAAGACAGAAACCTGCGAATATGGGAGTTGAGTATTACACACATGATCGATGAGGGAACTGTAGTTGATTCCGGAGATTATGTGGCGACACTCGATCACAAGGCTGTGGAAGAACAAATAAAACTGGCACAGGATGACATGGATAAAATGTTGTCGGAATACGAAGACAGCAAGATTGATTCGAACCTGAATTTGAGCAATCAGCGCGATGTTATTGTAAATGCGCGGCTCGATCTGACTGAGAAAAAAATTATCATGGACGAATCGATCTACGAATCACCTTCGATTCAGAAAAAAGCCAGCATGGATTTGGATAAAGCCCAGCGCAAGTTGGAGCAGGAGCAAAAAGCCTACGTGCTGAAGCAAAAGCAGGAAGTGAATAAAGTTGAGCGCAAATACATCAATTACCGTCAGGTACTTGAACGGTCGGGCGAATTGCAAAAACTGTTTGATGCTCTTGAAATTACAGCGCCGAAGGCCGGAATACTCACCTATTTTAAATATCCCTGGGGAGAAATTACAAAGACAGGTTCGAAAGTTGGAATGTACAATTCGGCTATTGCTACCATTCCTGAAATGTCGAACTTGATTTCACGAACTTATATCAACGAAATTGATATCTCGAAAGTAAAGTCGGACCAGAATGTTAAAATCGGCATTGATGCATTTCCCGAAAAACAGTTGACAGGTCAAGTTATTTCTGTGGCAAATATTGGGCAGGCCATGCCAAACAGCGACGCTAAAGTTTTCGAGGTTAAAATTAAAATCTTTGGGAAAGACAAAGATTTGAAACCAGCCATGACTACCAGCAATGCCATTGAAGCTGGCTTGTACGCAGATACTTTGATGGTGCCCACCGATGCAGTCTTCGAAAATGATAGCTTGAAATTTGTTTATTTGGGAAAAGATAAGCCTGTAAAACAGGTTGTTTGGCTGGGCGACGAAAACGAAAATTATGTGTTGGTTCGAAAAGGTTTGAAGGAAAATGATGTTGTGTGGCTGTCGGAACCGGCTGATGCTGCCGATTTAAAATTCGAGGGTTTGGATATTTATGCTGAAATTCTGAAAGACAAAGAGGATGCACGCATCAGGGCTGAAAAGGAAAAGGAGGAGTTGCAGAAAAAGAAACCGGTAGCTATGCCGGAAGCAGGAACAAATCCGATGGTGATGAAAGTTATTCAGGCGAAATAATTCCTTAAAACCTAAAATTCAAAAAATGATTTTCAAAAAATATTTTCACGATATTATTATTGGTTTTGAGGCTATTATCGATAATAAACTCAAGTCAATCTTAACAGCGCTGGGTATTATTTTCGGAGTGGCCGCAGTTATCAGTATGATGGCCATTGGAAATGGTGCCGAACAGGAAATACTGGAGCAGATAAAAATGGTGGGTGTAAACAATATCATTATTACACCTACTGAAGTAGCAGGAGGTGAGACAAGTTCGACCAGTACTGATGATAAAGCCGGTGCCAGGAAATTCTCGAAAGGATTGACCATTCTCGATTTAAAAGCGATTGAAGAAATTGTGCCTACAATAAATATGGTGAGCCCGGTGATTTCGTACAATTATACCGCAATTATCGACGGGAAAAGTAAACCAGTGGTTCTTCACGGAGTGAATACCAGTTATTTCGAAGTGTTTAACATCAGTCTGCAGAAAGGCGAAGTATTCAATAATCTGCAATCGGAAGCCGGCCAACCAGTTTGTGTAATTGGCGACAACATTAAAACTGTATTTTTTAATCAGGAAGACCCTATTGGAAAATACATCAAATGCGGGCAGATTTGGTTGAAAATTATTGGAGTGGTTGAGCGACGCGATTTTACGGCTTCGGCTTCCGACGAAATGGGAATCAGCAGTACCGACAACAAAATTTTTGTTCCGGCACAAACCATTTTGATGCGGTTTAAGAACCGTGCTCTCGTACGGGCCGATGAAGTGGAGAAGGCCAATGCACGGCGGCGAATCGTAATTACTGATGCCAGCGCCACCAACGAAGTTGAGGATAAAAATCCAAATCAGCTCGACAAAATTATCCTTCAGGTAAAAGAAACCGAAGAGCTTGGCGCAACTGCTGCCATTGTAAAACGGATTCTTCTGCGCCGGCATTCGGGATTGTACGACTTCGAAGTTACAATTCCTGAACTTTTGCTCAAGCAGCAGCAACGTACCAAAAAGATTTTCAACATTGTTTTGGGGGCAATTGCAGGTATTTCGCTAATTGTAGGCGGAATCGGGATTATGAACATCATGCTGGCTTCGGTCATGGAACGTATTCGTGAAATCGGTACGCGGCAAGCCATTGGAGCTTCGAGAAAAGACATTGTTGCACAATTCCTGGCCGAATCAACTTTGATCAGTATTTCAGGAGGAATAATCGGAATTGTGCTGGGTGTAGTTCTTTCGAAGATTATTACGGCCATGTTTGATATCAAAACCATTGTTTCTTTTTTCAGCATTTTTATTGCTTTCGGTGTTTCGGCGCTGGTTGGAATCATGTTCGGATATATGCCTGCCAAACGCGCTGCCGATAAAGATCCGGTAGAATCTTTACGGGCCTAAATTTCAGATCATGAAAACAATTCAATTCAATCGGACAAAAAGCACTGAAAATAATCAACTTCTTTAAATCAATTTTATATGAAAAAATATATATTCTTCCTGATGGTATTTCTTTCCGGAATTATTCAAAAAGCAAATGCACAGAATGATAATTATACACTTGGACTTGATGAGGTTGTGAAAATTGCGTCGCAAAGTTCGCTCGACGCTTTCAGGTATAAAAATATGTACCTGGCCAGTTACTGGGAATTTCGCTACTACAAGGCCGATAAACTCCCAAGCCTTACCATGACGGCTACTCCGCTCGATTTTAACCATTACCGAAAGCGCGAATATAATTTCCAAACCAATGAAGATCAATATGTTTTGCGCGACTATTTTAACTCGGATATGTCTCTTCAGCTCAATCAGAAAATCGGACTGACCGGCGGTAGTTTGTTCCTGAGTTCGGAATTGGGAATGGTAAAAAACCTGGGTGGCGACAAAGTAACCTCGTACCAGGCAACACCGGTAAGTATTGGTTATTCGCAATCCTTGAACGGGTACAACGCCCTGAAATGGCAATCGAAAATTGAACCGGTGAAATACGACAAAGCGAAAAAGACATTCGTACAATCGCAGGAAGACCTCGCTATGAAAAGTACTTCAATGTTTTTCGATTTGGTTGAAGCGCAAATTCAGCTTAAAATTGCTCAAAACAACATGGCCAATGCCGACACGCTTTACAAAATAGGGAAAGGACGTTTTCAGGTTGGAACCATTACGCAGGATCAGCTTTTAAATATGGAACTGACCCAATTGAATTCACAGCAAACCCTGAACAATGCTAACCTGGAAGTTTTGAGGGCACAATCGGCCTTAAATTCGTATTTGATGCTTGATAAAAAAACGCAAATTATCTGCAAAGTTCCATCCGAAATTCCCGATTTGCAGATTATGGCCGATGAGGCGCTCAATCTGGCCCTGAAAAATAATCCGGATATTTTAGATCAGCAACAACAAATGCTCGAACAAAACCGGGCCGTAGCTCAGGCCCGATCTCAGAGTGGCCTTAGCACCAGTCTGTTTGCAGTTTATGGCCTGAACCAATCGTCAGAGAATTTTGATTTGGTTTACACCGATCCCGACCAAAGTCAACGATTGCAGGTAGGGTTGAGCATTCCTATTTTGGACTGGGGCCGAAGGAAAGGACAATTAATGATGGCCGAATCGACCCGCGAGGTGGCCAATGCCCGGATCAAACAGGATCGAATCGACTTTGAGCAGAATATTTTTCAGTCGGTTATGGAATTTAATCTTCAGGCCGAGCAGGTTCGCAATGCGGCAAAAGCCGATACGGTTGCAGAGAAAGGATTTGAGGTAACATTTCAGCGTTTCCTGATCGGAAAAGTTGATGTGATTGTTCTCAATACGGCGCGAACCGACCGCGAATCGGCACGAAAAGCCTACATCAATGCTGTAAAAACATATTGGAATTATTATTATCGTTTGCGCATGCTAACGCTCTACGATTTCGTAAAAAAGGAAGATTTGAATGCAGAGTACGATAAAATTATTCAAAACTAACCGACCATGTTAAAGAAAAGAAGATATCAGATTTTGATTGCTGCACTTGTTGTAATTGGAATCGGAATAGTTTCCTATTTTCAGATAAAGCCTGAAACCGGAAAATATTACAAAATAAAAAAGGGGAATCTTGAAGTTGTTGTAAACTGCAAAGGCGAAGTCAAAGGCGAAAAATACACAGAAATTAATTTGCCTGATGCTGTTTGTAACCAGGAATTGCGCGTTTACCAGTTGAAAATTGTGGATTGTATTCTGGAAGGGAAAGCTGTTAAAAAGGGTGATTACATTGCCAAGCTCGACGAAGGCCAGTTTGCAACCATGATGCGCGACATTATGCAGCAAAAGGAAAAGATGGATGCCGATTTGCGCAACTCCTTGCTGGATAGTACAGTAACCCTGACCGGGAAAAGAGAGGAAATTAACAATGCGAGATTAGATCTCGAATATCTTAAAATCGATCTCGAACAATCGAAATACGAGTCGGAAGCCTATCAGCGAAAAACTCAGATGAATTATCAGAAATCTGAGAATCAGGTTGAAAAGCTTAGGCGAGATTATCTGCTTGCAAGAAACAGGTTGAAAATACAAGTAGGCAGGTATGAAGAGAGAGTAAAAGAGTTTCAGGATAAAATTAAAAAATACCAGGACGCACTAATGGCAACTACAATTAAGGCTCCTGAAGATGGAATTGTAATGTTTGCCAAAGACTGGACAGGCAAAACGTACGGAAAAGATTCGGAATTAAATATCTGGCAGCCGCTGATTGCTACGCTGCCTGATATGTCGGTTGTAATTGCCGAAACCTACATCAAAGAAATTGAGATCTCGAAAATACAGCTTAACGATAGCGTTCGGATAACTATTGATGCTTTACCCGATAAAGTGTTCTGGGGAAAAGTAATACGCATTGCAACCATTGGCGAAGATCACAAAGATTTTGACATGAAGGCATTTAAAGTGATTGTGCGTTTCGACAGTTCGGATAATGACATGAAACCAGGCATGACAGCCAACAATGATGTCGTTATAAACTCGTACAAAGACAGAGTGCTGGTTCCGTTAAAATCAGTTTTTTCGAAAGATGGGAAGCAATTGGTCTACCTCAAAAAAGGCTCCGACATTGTTGAAAGCGAAATCAGTCTTTTGGCCGAGAATGAAGAGTTTGGAGTGGTTCAAAGCGGAATAAATGAAGGTGACGTGGTTTTGTTGTACCAACCTGAAAAATTTAAACCGGAACCCGAAACGATGGCCGCGAACAAATAGCAATAAAGCACAAAACAGTATCGACACATCATTTTGCATTTCCCGGAAAACTTCAGGAACGATGGAGCGGCGTTAAAAGACTGGGAAGTATTTCATGTATTAACAAATGTTTGGGAAATGGTCTTTCATTGCAATAGGGGTTTTTGTAGTTTTGACAGTCTTAATCCATCGAAAGCCTAAATCATAAGTATGAAGTTATTTTTTCTGTCTGCCTGTCTCTTTTTGAATTTCCTTTCATTATCAGCAGCAAACAATTTCCCGGATAAAAAAAAATCGCATGACAATCCTGTAATTCAAAAGTACAACGAGAATTATATCCTTCATGTAAAAAAAGCTGCGGGTCAGATAAAGATTGATGGAATAATCAACGAAAAGGATTGGGCAGAAGCTGAAAAGGCTACCGATTTTCATTTGGTTCTTCCTGTCGATTCAGGGTTGGCGAAGTCGCCTTCGGAAGTGGTTATGACTTACGACGATAAAGCCTTTTATCTGGGAGTAACTTTTTTTGACACTGTCCCCGGAAAACGAATAAGCGAATCGTTTCGCCGTGATTTTGTTTTCGGCAATAACGATAATTTCCTTGTTTTTTTCGATACGTTTCTCGATCAAACCAACGGATTTTCCTTTGGTGCCTCGGTTTCAGGAGCAAAATGGGACGGAACCCAATCGAACGGAGGCACTGTAAATCTGAACTGGGATTGCAAATGGGAATCGAAAACGGTTCAGTATCCCGATCGTTGGGTAACCGAAATGCGAATCCCGTTTCGGTCGGTCAGGTTTAAATCGGGAACCGATAAGTGGTACGTTAATTTTAGCCGGCTCGATTTAAAGACCAATGAAAAATCGGCGTGGGCGCCAATGCCGCGCCAGTTTGCAACAGCCAGCCTGGCTTATGCCGGAGTGCTCAACTGGGACAAGCCACTTCCCAAATCGCCCATGATGTTTTCTGTAATTCCATATATTTTTGGGAGTGCTGCCAAAGATTTTGAGGCTGGAACAACTACGCATTACCGAAAAGATTTTGGTTTTGACGCCAAATTGGGGATTTCAACTTCAATGAATCTCGACCTGACTTATAACCCGGATTTCTCGCAGGCTGAAGTCGATCAACAGGTTACCAATCTCGACCGGTTCGAATTGTTTTTTCCTGAAAAAAGACAGTTTTTCCTGGAAAACAGTGATCTTTTCTCAGACTTCGGATTTTCGAATGTGACACCTTTCTTTTCACGCCGTATTGGACTTGATGCGCCTGTGCTTGGCGGAGCCCGTTTGAGCGGCAAGCTCGATAACAATTGGCGGATAGGCCTTATGGATATGCAAACCGAAAGAACGGCCGACCAACTTTCGCGTAATTTTTTGGTGACTGCGTTGCAACGAAAATTGTTTGCGCGTTCAAACATCGGGTTCATTTTTGTGAATAAAGAATTTACCGACGAGCCTGCCAATCAGATGTTCAACCGGGTTTTGGGGATTGATTACAATTTGGCCAGTAAAGACAATGCCTGGAGCGGAAAATTGTTTTATCACCGGTCATTCACTCCTGAAAATCCGGGGAAGGAATTTGCCCAGGGAGCGAAACTTACTTACAATTCACGTCGGATTCATGCCTCGGTGGAACAGGCCAGTGTTGGCCAAAACTATACTGCCGAAACTGGTTATGTGCGCCGGACCGGCTATAACCAGTTAAATCCTGAATTTAGTTTACTGTGGGTACCGAACAAGCGGATTGTTAGTCATGGAATTGTGACAAAAGGCGACTATTACTTCAATTCGGATTTCACGCAAATGGATCACGAAATTAACCTGATGTATAAATTCGAATTCAACAACCGCGCGATATTCGATTTTGGGATTAAAGATTACTATATACGGCTTGATAAGGATTTCGACCCGACTCACAATAGTCAAACTAAATTGTTAAAGGGAACCGATTATTCGTACCAGATTGGATTTGCTGATTTTGTTTCTGATACCAGAACCTTGTTTAATTACTCTGCAACCATTGGCAAAGGTGGATTTTACAATGGAAATATTGGGCTGGTTCAAGGGCAGTTAACCTACCGTTTTCAGCCGTATTTGCACATGACTTTAAATTTTTCGTACAACGACATTAAACTTCCGGAGCCATTCGAACGGTCGAGATTTTGGTTGCTGGGGCCAAAGTTTGATTTGACACTGAGCGACAAAGTGTTCTTTTCGTCGTATGTTCAATACAATGAGCAGATTGATAATATGAATGTGAACCTGAGGTTTCAGTGGAGATATAAACCCGTTTCCGATTTATTTGTGGTGTACACCGACAATTACTACACCGGAAACTGGAGCCCGAGGAACCGCGCGTTGGTGGTGAAATTGAGCTATTGGTTCAATTGATATCCGGATGATGCGATTTGTAATCGCATGAATTCCGGAAATTAGAAATTTCCATACCTATCTAAAACCTCTCAAACACTCCCAGTCCAAACAGCGCAAAGTCGTATTTGATGGGATCTGCCTGATCGAATTCCCGAAGTTTGGCCGTAATTTCTTCAACGGCTTTCCAGTCGTTTTGCGTTCGGGTGAGTAAGCCAAGTTTACGGGCAACATTTCCGGTATGTACATCGAGCGGCAACATAAGCGCTGATGGTGGTATTTGTTTCCAAAGCCCGAAATCGACACCCGATTGATCTTGCCGGACCATCCAGCGCAAAAACATATTCAACCGTTTGGCCGAAGCGCCTTTCAGTACATCAGAAACATGTTTTTCTGTCCGTCGTTCGTGTTCCGGTTCAAAAAAGATACTCCGGAAATGGCTCAAAGTTCCTGAAATACTTTCGCTATTCAGGAATCCGTCGGTGAAAACCTTTTCGAGTCCGCCGTGATTCAGGTAGATGTTTTTCAGCGATTTCAGGAAGAAAATACAATCGGCGCCATTGAAGGTGCGGTGTTTGAAGGGCTGAAAGACATCCCATTCATCTTCAGGAGTGTAAAGCAAAAAATCTATTGGATTGTTGCGCATGAGCGAGATTAACTTCAGTGCGTTGCGAATGATCGTCGGTCGTTGTCCCCAGGCAATTGTGGCTGCCAGAAACCCGGCAATCTCAATGTTTTCTTTGTCGGTAAAAAGCTTTGGAATCAGAACCGGATCGGTTTCGATAAAGGCAGACTGGTTAAATAAAATGACTTTCTGGTCGAGGAATGATTTGATATCTTCCGGGCTCTCCTTCATCGATTGTATCCTTCTTTTTTCTGATTACTGAATTACTGCCAACTTTCAAAATTCATGCTATGGGTTCCGGGTCTCGCGTAACACGTAACAATATTCCCTGCCAACTGAGACTGAACACTGCGACTGAACACTTTTTACCCTTCAATCAGTCCGTCTTTCATGCGGATGATGGCATCGCTTTGGGCGGCAAAACTTTCGTCGTGGGTAACAATTACAAGTGTTTGTTTAAACTGATCGCGCAAGGTAAAAAACAGTTCATGCAAATCTTCGCGGTTCTTGGTGTCCAGGTTTCCCGAAGGTTCATCGGCCAGAATAACCGACGGATTATTAATGAGCGCCCTTGCCACAGCCACGCGCTGGCGTTCGCCACCCGAAAGTTCGCCCGGTTTGTGATCGAGCCTGTTCGATAAGCCCAAAAACCCAAGGTATTCGCGGGCTTTCTGCTCAGCTTCTTTTCTTGAAGTTTTGGCAATAAACGCCGGAATGCAAACATTTTCGAGCGCAGTAAATTCGGGCAATAAATAATGAAACTGGAAAACAAAACCGATTTGGCGGTTTCTGAAGTCGGCAAGCTGACGCTCGTTGAGCGCCGAAATATTTTGCTGGTTGATGAAAATAGTTCCGGAAGCTGGCAGACTCAGTGTGCCGATAATCTGCAAAAGAGTGGTTTTCCCGGCGCCGCTTGGCCCAACAATCGAATACAATTTCCCGGCCGGAACTTGCAGGTCGATGCCTTTCAGAACCTGAAGATTGCCAAACGACTTTGTTATTTTTTCGACTTTTATCAAGCTGGAAATTGTTTAAGAATGTTTGGATTCAGGAGAGAAATTTACCAATCCGAACGGCATAAAACACACGAAGAATTTTAGTCCATTTTGGCTTCGTCGCCAATCGTGCTGGCAATGTTTTCAGTTCCGTTTTTGACATCGCTTTTAATGTCAGTCAAGTCTTTGTCAAGGTCGCCGGTGTGGGCTTTTACACCTTCCTGAATATCTTTTTTTATGTCTTTGACGTCTTTGTCAATATCGCCGGTGTGTTTTTTTATACCTTCTTCAATGTCACTTTTCGCATTCCGGATCGTTGTTTTTATTTCACCCAGATCACTTCCGGCATCATTGATCTCGCGTTTTATTTCATTGGTCGCTTTCTGAAATTCGCGCATGGCTTTTCCAAGTGTTTTGGCAACATCAGGAATGGCTTTTGAACCAAAGAACAATAAGGCTACAAAAATGATCAGTATTATCTCGCTGCCACCCATATCTGAATAATTAAAATTGTTGGTCTGAAAAAAAATCTCAGCAAATATACAAACTTGTTCTCTACTAAGACAAAAGAACCATTAAGAAGTTTTAGATACTGCTTAAAAAGAAACAGGAATTTCAGTAACCGAAGTCCTGGAAATTCCTGTTTCAAAATCAAATGATTTGCACTGCGATTAAGCTCGCTTTAGTTTTCGGAGCGTATCGTATACAATTGGTGTAGCAACAAATACCGAAGAATATGTTCCGACGCCAACTCCCACCAGCAACGCGAATGTGAAGCCCTGAATCGATGTTCCGCCAAAGAGGAAGATTGCGAACAACACGACCAACGTACTCAATGAAGTACTGAACGTACGGCGCAGTGTAGAGTTCATCGCGTGATTCATGTTGTCATCGAGTTTCCGTTTCGGATACAAGTGAATGTATTCGCGAACACGGTCATACACAATAACGGTATCGTTGATGGAATATCCGATCACGGTAAGAATGGCCGCAATAAATGCCTGGTCAATCTCAAGCGAAAATGGAAGAATTCCATATAACAATGAGAATGCTCCAAGTGTAATAATGGTGTCGTGGGCAAGCGCCACAATACCACCCAGGCCATACTGCCAGTTACGGAACCGGATCAGGATGTAAAGGAAAATAATGAGAAGTGCGAAGAAAATTGAGATTATCGCATCTTTTTTAATGTCGTCAGAAATGGTTGGACCTACTTTCTGAGAGCTCATGCGGTGATCTTTAATAAATGAATCAAGCGAAATATCACCAATGAGACCTGCACTTTTCAATCCGTTGTACATGCGTTCCTCAACTTCGTTGTCAACATTTTCGCTGAGGTCAGCAATTTTGAATGAAGTTGTAATACGAACCTGGTTGGCATTACCAAACGATTTTACTTCAGGAGCATTGTTGTCGAATGCACCGGTAAGTACACTTTGAACCTCAGCAACTTTTACGTCTTTATCGAACCGAACAACATACGTACGTCCTCCTTTGAAGTCGATACCGGCATGGAATCCGCGAACAACAAACGAAATTAGCGAAACAACAATCAGTGATCCTGAAATCCAGTAAAACAGTTTACGTTTCGCAAGGAATGGAATTTTCGTATCACGCAACCAGTGCGAAGTAACTTTTGCAGTAAAGGTGATGTTTTTGTTCTTATTTAACTGACGTTCGAAGATCAAACGCGAGATAAAGATTGCGGTAAACATTGACGTTAGAATACCGATGATCAATGTGGTAGCAAAACCTTTGATCGGTCCTGAACCAAACAAATAAAGTACAACACCAGTTAAAAGTGTGGTTACCTGTCCGTCGATAATTGCTGAGTAAGCGGCATTGTATCCATCCTTAACAGCCAGGCGAATTCCTTTTCCTCCGATAATTTCTTCCTGAATACGTTCGTAAATCAGCACGTTAGCGTCAACCGCCATCCCAAGCGTTAAAACGATACCGGCAATACCGGGCAAAGTCAAAACTGCGCCGATTGATGCAAGTATACCAATCAGGAAAAATACGTTTACAATCAATGCAATATTTGCAGCCATACCCGCTTTTTTGCTGTAGAAGAACAACATGTAGGCAAGTACCAGGATGAATGCGATGGCAAACGACCACATGCCGCTGTTAATGGCTTCGCGTCCAAGTGACGGGCCAACAACATTTTCTTCAATGATTAAGGCTGGCGCCGGCATCTTACCCGACTTCAGGATGTTCGCCAAATCCTTCGCTTCTTCAACGCTTTCCAATCCGGTGATTGAAGAACGTCCCCCGGTAATTTCACCAGTTACATTCGGGTAGGAGAACACATAACCATCAAGAACAATGGCAATTGATTTACCAACGTTTTCCTTGGTCAGACGGGCCCAGATTTTGGCTCCTTCGCTGTTCATCGACATGCTAACTTCAGGACGGCTGCCCATTTCGGCATAATCCTGACGGGCATCAGTAATTACGTCACCTTCGAGTGGCGGACGGCCATCGCGGCCTGTTACTTTAATGGCAATTAAACTGAAATATTTACCTTCGGTATCAATTGGTTTTGCTGTCCATTTGAAAGCCAGGTTGCGTGGGAACAATGATTTTACCTGATCCATTTTCAGGTAATTATTAACAGCAGCAGTATCATTAAACTGAGCTGTTCCGATATCGGCTCCCTGGTATAACTGGCCTTTGGGAGTGATTCTTGGCTGCAAGATAGAGAACAAAGGGAATTGTTTTTTCATGTCTGCGTTGCTGTCAACCGAAGCCGAATCAGATTTTGTGTTTTCCAGTTCTTTCAGCAAACTGTTCGAATCTTCTGTTTTTGCTTTTGCAGTTGTGTCGGCTACAGTTGCTGCCGGTGTTGTTTTAGCTGGTTCTGACTGGAGCGCCAGAATTTCAGACAGCTTTTGGTTGGCCTGGGCCAGGAATGGATAAACTTCGCTGTTGTCATAAGTTTCCCAGAATTCGAGGTTGGCAGTTCCCTGCAACAGTTTACGAACTCGTTTCGGATCGTCAATTCCCGGAAGTTCTACCAAAATACGACCGGCAGTTTGCAGTTGCTGAATGTTTGGCTGAGCAACACCGAAACGGTCGATCCTCTGACGAATAATGTTGAATGAATTAGCGATGGCTACTGTTGTTTCTTTGTGCAAAACGTCCAAAACCTCAGCATTGGTGGAATTGTATTTTACCTGGTCTTTAAGTTCGAGCGTATTGAAAATAGAAGCCAGTTTGCCATTCGGCGAAATTTCTTCGAACGCTTTGCCAAAAAGGGTTACAAAGTCTTCCTGACTATTTTGTTCCTTTTGAACTGCGAGTTTAAGTGCAGCATTAAATGTTGAATCTTTACTGAAGTTTGCCAGTGATCTAACGAGGTCGACGACCGAAACTTCAAGTGTAACGTTCATCCCGCCTTTCAGGTCAAGACCCAACCCAAGTTCAAGTTCTTTAACTTCCTTGAAGGTATATTTGCGGAGCCACAATAAATTGTAAACCACTTCGCTCTGCATCGAGTCGAGATAAGTTTGTTCTTTTTGTTTGTCTCCTTTTGCATACTCTTTTGCTGCTTTCTCAACCTGGCTTGCCTTGAAGGTAAACATGAGCTGATACACGCAGATCAAAGCAAGTAGAATTGCAAAAATCCGAATTGCACCTTTGTTTTGCATTTGTTAAAATTTAAATTGTTTTTGAATGAAATTTATTGGAGTTATTTTTTTTGAAATTTTGATTCCAGACATATACAGATACTCCAAACGCAAATAGTTTGGGTACAGCAACGACTGCTGAGTGAAACTCAGAAATTAAATCAGAGGGGGTGTGTCGTCGGGACTGGCATACAGAACCCGGTTGTAAGGAAGTGAACGGAACGAAGAACCAAATGAAAAACAGGCCTGAACAGTTTCTGCTTTCATCAGTTGAAATGTTCGCAAATTATAATGTTTTTGAAGGAATTTGTTTTGTGTGCAGGCAAACCGCAACCGAACGGTCAGGTCTGTTCCCGAAGTTTTTAAGTTGTATGTTGGAACCTGATTGCAGAAAAATACCTTATTGGTTCCTTGTTCATTCGAACCTGGCATTTTTTTTATGCTGTCGGCCAGTTGCTGGTTGGCAGTGTGATACATGTCGAATACAGCAGCACCGCCTATGAGCGCAAACAGCAGGCAAATGCGTACAATAAAATGTTTTGACATGTATTTTTTCAGGTGCATACTTTTATTTTTCAGCCGCCAAATATATTTATTTTTTCTGAATATAAAGGTGCTAATTTTCTGCTGTCGGGCAGGCTGCTAATTTCTAAAAGTGATGATTTTGCGTTTGTAATCGATCATGCATTTATGCTGCATCAGAATATCGCCGCCAATTAACCCGGCAATTCGGTGCGAAGTATATTTCGCGTAAATTTCGTTTACATGGTTCAGGTCGATCAAGGCAACTTTTTGTTTTTTTATAACCAGCTTTCCAAAGCGCAGGTACAGCAATTTCCCTACCGAAGTTTCCATCATTCCCTGGTTAATTCCGGCGCTCTGGTAATCGTCAATATTGTCATCTTCCACAACTTCATAATACGATTTTAAATTCACATCGAGCACAGTTTTTGACGCTCCGGTATCAATAATCCAACTCGAAGTAGTTTTGTTTTCAAAAGCACCTTCAATAAGGATATGATAATTGTCTTTTTCCAGCTCGATTATCTGAAGAGGGATCTCGTACATGTTAAAAATTCAGGTTACATTATTAAATCAGCCAATAATCTGATTGAATTCCAAATTTTTTCCTGATTCAATAAGCAGGCATCAGTATAAATTCAGTAAAAAAAAGCTCCTGCAATTTGCAGAAGCTTCAAATATAGAATTTATTGTTTGTTTTGCTAGGCAAAAAATCAGAGAATGTTCATTCCATCAACAACATCCATGATTTCTTTAACCGCTTTGGCCGAATCATTCAATAAAGTTTGTTCTTCTTCGGTCAGTTTTACTTCAATGATTTTTTCAATTCCATTTTTTCCCAGCTTTACCGGAACACCAACGAAAACATCGTTCAAACCAAATTCACCTTCCAGTTTTGCGCAACATGGGAAAATGCGTTTCTGATCCATAACAATTGCTTCAACCATTTGAGCAGCAGCCGATCCAGGGGCATACCAGGCCGAAGTTCCCATGAGGTTAACCAGTTCGCCGCCACCTTTTTTGGTACGTTCAATTATTTTGTCAAGTGTATCGGTATCGATCAATTCGGTAACCGGAATTCCGGAAACGGTTGTGTAGCGGGGTAGTGGAACCATGGTGTCACCGTGTCCGCCCATCAGCAAAGCCTGAATGTCGCGTGGAGAAACGTCCAACGCTTCGGCAAGAAAAGCGCGGTAGCGGGCTGTGTCGAGAATTCCGGCCATACCCAATACTTTGTTCTTCGAAGATTTTGAAACAGCGTAGGCCACGTAAGTCATCACATCAAGCGGATTTGATACAATGATGATAATGGCATTTGGCGAATATTTAACCACATTTTCAGTTACACTTTTCACAATTCCGGCATTGATTGAAATCAAATCGTCGCGACTCATTCCCGGTTTGCGTGGAACACCTGAAGTGATTACAACGACATCAGAATCAGCCGATTTTGAGTAGTCGTTGGTAGCGCCAACCACACGGGTGTCGTAATAATTAATGGGGGCAGTTTGCCATAAATCCAACGATTTACCTTCCGACAAACCTTCTTTAATATCAAGCAAAACTACTTCGTTAACAATGTTCTTTTCGGCCACGATCTGTGCGCAGGTTGCTCCAACATTTCCGGCTCCAACAACGGTTACTTTCATAATTGTATTTTTATGGATTACTGTTTTTTTTAATGCGTATGCAAAGATAAAAGGTATTTTGATTTGAAGGCTTAATTTTGGATTTGCTTAACAATTTGGTAAAAATTCAATATATCAACGTGTTACAAAAACATTGAATAGCGTTTGTTTGCTGATTTTTATCACTTTTGTATGCTTTACAACCTTTTATTCCAGAAATTGGATGTCTTTTTATTGTCGTTTTATCCTTTCAGGATTAATATATTACCTGATTTCAGAATCGAATTTCGTTTTTTGACTGAAGTAGGTTGGGCAATGCAGACAAGAACCAGTAAATTTTCATTTTTTCCTGGAAAACTGAGTATCCTGGTTTTCAGGAGTCAATTTTATGCTTTATGAATTGCTATGATTTAGCTCATTAATTCAGTTTATTTGTTTAAACCTTTTGATCATATAAGGGTTTATATCTTCAAAAAACTAAAATTTAGTTATGGCAGACAGATTATCAGACCCAATAGGTCGCTTGATGGGACTTCGCTACAAATCACATCCCTGGCATGGGGTTTTTATCGGAAAAGACGCTCCGGAAAATGTCGTCTCATTCATTGAAGTCGTTCCTACCGATACCGTAAAATACGAAATTGATAAGGAAAGTGGATTTCTGAAAATTGACAGACCGCAGAAATATTCCAATGTCGTTCCGGCGCTTTATGGATTTATTCCGCAGACTTATTGCGGCGATCAGGTTGGAAAATATTGCATGGATAAAACCGGGAAAACCGGGATTAAAGGTGATGGTGACCCGATTGATATCTGTGTTTTAACTGAAAAGACAATAGCTCATGGCGACATTCTGGTTGATGCACGACCAATTGGCGGATTCCGGATGATTGATGGCAACGAGGCTGATGACAAAATAATTGCCGTGTTGACCAATGATGTGGTTTACAGCGAATACAAAGACTTGTCGGATCTGCCGGATATTGTTGTTGAGCGATTAAAACACTATTTTCTGACATATAAAGATATGCCGGGAAAGGTAAGTAACACTGAAATCACACACATTTACGGTGTTGCTGAAGCGCTTGAAGTAGTTCAATGTTCGATGTCAGACTATCATCAGCGGTTCGATAATATTGGAAAGCTTTTATAGAAAGAAAGCCTTCCCTCTTTTGGAGGGGAGAAAGAACCGGTGTTCGAAGATTTAGGTTTTTTCATTAGGCCATACTTTAATAATCAGGTTTTAAAATATCTATTAGCCAGGCTCTTTTCCCTTACGGGGAAGGGTCGGGGATGGGGCTTTTCCTTCTTAGGGGAGATTTAGAGTGGCTTGCGTTCCAGATTCAGGTACGAATAATTAAATCCATTCTTCTCATCAAACAAATCTTCGCGTGAAAGTTCTTCCCATTCCGAATAATTAATTTCCGGAAACCAGACATCGGCATCAAAATCCTGGTGAACTAGGGTCAGGTATAATTTTCCGGCTATCGGATAAAACTGACGATAAATCATTCCACCGCCAATAATAAAGGTTTCCTGCTCGTTTTCAACAGCCTTGGCTGCTTCTTCGATGGATAAAACCATTTCGCATCGTTCGAATTTTTCTTCCGGATTGTCAGTAATTACGATGTTCCGCCGGTTTGGAAGTGCTCCCTTGGGCAATGAAAGCAAGGTGTTTCGTCCCATAACTACGGGATGTCCTGTGGTGATTTGTTTAAACCGTTTTAGATCGTTTGGCAAATGAAAAAGCAAATCGTTGTTTTTGCCAATGGCGAAATTTTGAGCGATGGCAACAATGATGGAGATATTTTTTTGAATCATGTTTCAGGAAATATTAAACAGCAACTTTTCCGGGAATGTGAGGATGAGCCTGATAACCAACTAGCTCAAAATCTTCAAATTTGAAATCGAAAATATTTTTCACGTCAGGATTAATTTTCAGTTGAGGCAGAGGAAATGGCTCGCGCGTCAATTGAAGTTTTACTTGTTCCAGATGATTGAGGTAAATGTGTGCATCGCCAAGCGTGTGTACAAATTCACCCGGTTCGAGATCGGTAACCTGAGCCATCATCAGCGTAAGAAGGGCGTATGATGCAATGTTGAACGGCACGCCCAAAAAGATGTCTGCGCTACGTTGGTAAAGCTGGCACGAAAGTTTGCCGTTTGCCACATAAAACTGAACAAGAATGTGGCACGGTGGTAAATTCATTTGATCAATCTGACCAACATTCCACGCACTGATCATGTGTCTTCGTGAGTCCGGATTGTTTTTCAGACTATTAACTACCTGCGAAATCTGATCTATATGCCTTCCGTCAGGCGCCGGCCACGAACGCCACTGGTATCCGTAAACCGGTCCGAGGTTGCCGTTTTCATCGGCCCATTCGTTCCAAATCCGAACCCCGTTATCCTGAAGATACTTGATGTTGGTGTCGCCGGTTAAAAACCAGAGCAATTCGTGAATTATCGATCGCAGGTGTAATTTTTTCGTGGTGAGTGCCGGAAATCCTTCAGCCAGGTTAAATCGCGACTGGTAGCCAAAAACGCTGATTGTTCCGGTTCCGGTCCGGTCGCTTTTCTCAGCCCCGTTATTTATTACATGATTCAGTAAATCAAGATATTGCTTCATTTTTATTGCCTTTTTGTAACTTCCTTTTTAAACCGCCGGAAAGGTAAAAAGTTTTAATCAAATACGGAATCAGATTAAAAAGAATGGGATGGATTAAAACGTTCAGGAGCAAATTTATTCCTGACGTTTAGCTCAATTTGCTGATTTGTATCTATATAGGCTGTTGCAGTTTGCCTCGTTCGTGTTTGTATTTAAATACAAACGGGAAAATGATTCCAAGGATCAGTGCATAACCTGCAAAAACCAGCCAAATTGTTTTCCAGTCTCTAAGTTCTCCATTGGTGAAAAAGTCAACAATCAATCCGCTGCCGTAACCACCAATCATAGCCCCTATTCCGTTTGTCATGAGCATAAATAATCCCTGTGCACTTGCACGAATTCCTGGATTTACTTCTTTCTCAACAAACAATGAACCTGAAATATTGAAAAAGTCGAAGGCCATTCCATACACGATCATCGACAAAACCAACAGGTACAACCCACTGCCCGGATCGCCTATCGCGAATAGGCCAAATCGTAAAACCCATGCAAAAATACTCATCAGCATCACGTTTTTAATTCCAAACCGGTTCAGGAAAAATGGGATGGTCAGAATAAACAATGTTTCGGAAATTTGTGAAATCGAAAGCAAAAGAATGGGATGTTCAACTCCGAATGTACCGGGGTGGGTATTGGTAAAGCTGTCGAGAAATGTTCCTCCGAAGGCATTTGTAATTTGTAAGGCTGCTCCCAAAAACATGGAAAACAGGAAGAATATTGCCATTTTTTTCTGCTTGAAAAGGACAAAAGCATCAAGCCCAAGCGAAGTCATCAGCGATTTTTCTTTTTTTGTTTTTGCCGGCGGACATTTAGGCATGGTAAAAACATACAGCCCAAGAAACAAGGCAGAAAACCCGCTGAAAATCAATTGCATATTCGAAGCTTTCCATCCAAATAAATCAACGATCCACATGGCGGCAATGAATCCGATAGTTCCCCAAACCCGGATTGGCGGGAAATCTTTTACAATATTGTATCCGTTCTTTTCGAGAATGATGTAGGAAACAGTGCTGTTCAGAGCGATTGTTGGCATGTAGAACATTGAATTCAAAAGCATCACCCAGAAAAATGCAACCGGATCTTTAATTGTGGAAGCCAGAAAAAGCAGGCACGCGCCAATCAAATGACTGATTCCAAGCAACCGCTCGGCATTAATCCATTTGTCGGCAACGATACCCAGTAACGCCGGCATGAAAAGTGATGCAATTCCAAGGGTTGAAAATACAGCGCCAATTTGTGATCCGGTAAAGTGAAGTGTTCCTCCCAGGTAAACTCCGATTGAAATAAGCCATGCTCCCCACATGAAAAATTGCAGAAAATTCATGACGATCAGACGATTCTTGATTCCCATATTTTGGTTGTTTGGTTGGTGTGTTTTTAAAGGCATTAAAACTACTAAAAACTACATAATCCAAAAGGAATCAGGTCGGCTAAAAATTAAATTCGCTGAAATTCTGTCGGAAGATTTATTTTGTATACTATTATTAAGGTATCGAAGAGGACTTAATTGGGGAAACGTATTCAGGATTATTCCTTTTTGCGGCGGTTAATCTCGTCTCTTATTGCTGAAGCTTTTTCGTAATCTTCGTCGTGTATGGCATTGTTCAGCATTTGGGTAAGTTCCGATGAAGTATATTTTTCATATTCATGTTTTCCTTTGCGTGGCTCGTCGCTAATTGGCTGATTCCATTCTTCCTGCCCATGCTCATTTTCGAATTCGATGACAATTCCTGCCCGTTCCAGAATTTCTTCGGTTGTATAAATCGGACAGTCGAAGCGTAAAGCCAAAGCAACCGCATCCGAAGTGCGCGAATCGATCACAATTCGCTTGTCGTCGCGTATGCAAACGAGTTCCGAATAAAAAATTCCTTCTTCGAGTTTGTAAATAATGACTTCCAGAACCAGGATGTCGAACGACGAAGCCATGTATTTAAAAAGATCGTGAGTTAGTGGCCGGGGTGGTTTCAGTCCTTCGAGCTGAATGGCAATTGACTGAGCTTCAATTGGCCCAATAATAATTGGTATTCTTCGATCACCGTTTTCTTCAGCCAGTACAAGCGCATAAGCACCTGACTGTGATTGACTAACTGAGAGTCCGAGTATGTTAAGCTTTATCTTTTGCATCTAATTCACGATATCCTTGCTAAGGGTAACAAATATAACAATTGTTTGCATTCCGCTGAAATTTCGACCCATTAACATTCCGCTTTTATTGCCTTTCTTTATGCCTGAAAACATACAATTAATTCAGGATAAGAACTATTGTAAAGTTTGTTGGGGTTTTCAAAAGCAAGCGCAATAATTATCGGTTTATGTTTTGGCTGGCAAACTTTTTTGTAATCGCACAAAGGCTTCAAAAATTAATTCAGAAAAAAGATTGTAACCCTTTGGCGGTCATATAAAAAAGTTTACTTTTGCAGTCCGAAAGTTTTCGCGCAGGCTCTATAAGTGGTAATTGATTGATTCCCGCCTGCCGGAAGAAATATTAAAACACATTGAAATGTACGCAATTGTAGAGATTGCCGGTCAGCAAATGAAAGTTGAAAAAGGCCGGAAAATTTATGTACACCGTTTGGAAAATGCCGAAGGCGAAACTGTTGTTTTTGACAAAGTTCTTTTGGTTGATAACGAAGGTGCAGTAAAAGTTGGTACTCCTGTTGTTGAAGGTGCAAGTGTTACCGCTTCGGTAGTTGAGCACGTTAAGGGAGATAAGGTATTGGTCTTCAAGAAAAAACGAAGAAAAGGTTACCAGAAAATGAATGGTCACCGTCAATACATGACCAAAATTCAAATTGAAGAAGTAATAGGATAACAATTAAAAAAATTTACCATGGCTCATAAGAAAGGTGCGGGTAGTTCGAAAAACGGACGCGAATCAGAAAGCAAACGACTTGGCGTAAAAATCTACGGCGGTCAGGCTGCAACGGCTGGTAACATTATTGTTCGCCAGAGAGGTACTTCACACCACCCGGGTTTAAATGTTGGTATCGGTAGAGATCATACACTTTTTGCTTTGGTGGACGGAACTGTTGTTTTCAAAAAAAGAAGAGACAACAAATCGTTTGTATCAGTTGAACCTGTTGTTTCGGCAGAAGCAAGCAACTAATACACTTAAAAATATTCGTTGAATAATCTCCTGCTTTTCAGAAGGCAGGAGATTTTTTTGTTTTAAATTTGTCGATCTAAAAAACAAAATGTACCGGAAATGCTCAATCTAAAATTCATACAGGAAAACCAGGAATTGGTAATTGCAAAACTGAAAAAGAAACATTTTGATGCTTCTGAAATTGTCAGTCAGATTACTGAATTGTCAGGAAAGAAAAACGAAATACAAGCCAAAGCCGACCAGTTGAAATCTGAAATGAACAAAATTTCGAAAGAAATTGGGTTGCTTATGCGCGATGGTAAAAAAGCCGAGGCAGAAGCTGCCAAAAACCGAACTACCGAAATCAAAGAGTCTATTAAACTTTTGGATGAAGATTTTGCCCGGATTGATCAGGAAGTTTTCAATTTTCAGGTATTGTTGCCAAATCTTCCTTCCGATTTGGTTCCTGAAGGTCGTTCTCCGGAAGATAACCTGGTCGTGAAAAGCCACGGCGAAATTCCCGTTTTGCCTGAAGACAATCTGCCACATTGGGAACTGGCCCGCAAATACGACATTATCGATTTCGAATTGGGCGTGAAAATCACCGGCGCCGGATTCCCTGTATACAAAGGAAAAGGCGCCCGAATTCAACGTGCATTGATCAACTTTTTTCTGGACGAAGCACGTGCTTCCGGATTTCTCGAAATACAGCCACCATTGATGGTAAACGAAGATTCAGGTTTTGGTACCGGCCAATTGCCCGATAAAGAAGGACAGATGTATCACGCCACAGAAGATAACCTGTATTTGATTCCGACCGCCGAAGTTCCGGTGACCAATCTATACCGTGATATGATTGTGGAAGCGAAAGATCTTCCGATTAAAAATACAGCTTACAGCGCCTGTTTCCGACGCGAAGCCGGTTCTTATGGTAAAGATGTTCGAGGCCTAAACCGCCTCCATCAGTTCGATAAAGTTGAAATTGTGCAGATTGCCCATCCGGATAATTCATACCAGTTGCTCGACGAAATGGTTGCCCATGTAGCCGGACTGGTCGAAAAATTGGAATTGCCTTACCGCATTCTTCGCTTGTGCGGTGGTGATATGAGTTTCACTTCTGCATTGACATACGATTTCGAAGTATTCTCCGCAGCCCAGGAAAAATGGCTCGAAGTGAGTTCGGTTTCCAATTTCGAAAGTTTCCAGGCCAACCGGCTGAAATTGCGCTACCGCGACGAAGCCACCAAGAAACCGGTCATTGCCCACACGCTGAACGGAAGTGCATTGGCTTTGCCACGAATTTTAGCCGCTTTGCTCGAAAATAACCAAACGCCGGAAGGAATCCGCATTCCAAAAGTTTTGATTCCGTATTGCGGGTTTGAGATGATTGATTAAAGGAAATCCCCTTATGTATATAACATGAAATCCAGTCTGATCAGGCCGGATTTTGTGTTTATATGATATGATGTATCCTGTGAAATAGTCGTTTCATTTTTACGGAATAAACGCTTCGGGTGGTAAAAATGCTATTTCACAAAAAAATAATTTAAATATTTTGTTCAGCATATTTGATTTTTCTAAATTGGGGCAGTTTTTTCCAGAAATAATTTGTACTTAAAAACCAAAATGTAAAATCAAACGCCCCTAATGCCTCACATAATCAAAACTGTAATCGCTGACCCTGATTGCTGGGCGGTAGATGATTTAAGAAATAAGTTTAAAGCATTTCCCAAACTAAACATTGTTGCCGAAGCTCGTAACTCTTGCGATGCCTTAAAAGTTATTCAGGATAAATTACCTGATTTGATTTTTTTGAATGCAGAAATGACAGGGAAGTCGGGTTTCGACATTACTAAAATGGTTCGCGATCAAGTTCGCCATATTCCAATTGTCATTTTCACCACTCACCATCCTGAATTTATATTAAAGGCTCTCCAAACCGGAGCAATAGATTATTTGCCGCCAAAATACTCGAAATCATCCGCCGACGCGGATGGAGCGCTGCCGCATTCGGATATAAAGTTTTTCGCTCGAAGAAATGATAATTCAGGTGGTAACGATGACGTCAAAAGGGTAAAGGGGCCATACTATTGTTCTTAATTTAATAATTCAGAAACATTAATAAGTATTCCAGACTCTTCAGGCAAGAAAGGCATAATGTCTTTATATTGTAAGCGTCAAAATTTTCAATATGATAAGAATTTCGTTCGTTTTATTGTTGTTTGTAATTTGCTTTAGATCAACAGCAACAGACAGTTTTCCAAATAAATTTAAGATCGTCGATTCGTTAATCGAACGAAATCAAATCGATTCATCTGCTATTTGTCTGGATGAAATTGGGAAGCAAATTAGATATGATAAAAGTTCGATTCTTAAATTGGCTTATTTCCATCGATATTCGGTCATACAAAAGCTTAAAGGTAATTTTAAAGATGTACTCGTCTATTACGATAGCATTTCAAAGATTCTTCCATCTGTAAAACCGGAAACAAGTTCAGATTCATTGCTACTGGCAAGAGGATATTTAAGCGCAGGTTCCCTCTTGGGCGAGAAGAATAATTTTACTGATGCCATTGAGCTTTACAAAAAAGCAATCTCATATTCCGAATCAGAACCTAACAACCAATTTAGATCATACTATTATCAGAATATTGGATTTTGTTATCTTATGATTGGTCAAGTTGATAATGGAATAAAAAGTGTAAACAAAGCCTTTGAAATCTATGATGCCAATGAAGATTATGATGGGAAGTTGGGTTGTTTAGATTATATAGCCAATACGATGGTTGACTTACGAAATTTTAAATTGGCAAAACAATATTTCGACATAGCGTTATCATTGAAAGATTCCACAAATGACGAATATCAGAACTTGAATTTATTCAACAATATTGGCCGAATGTATAATTACGAAATGAAGTACGATTCTGCTTTGCATTATTTCAATTTCGCTCTTTCCGAATCCATTTCAAAAAAAAATGATTTATTAATTGCAATTGCCCAATGTAACATTGGCGAAGTCTTAATGAAACAAGGCAACTACAAAAAGGCAATATTTACGTTGGATCAGGCATTGGCAAAATTTAATTTAATACATCTTGACCTGGGTATATTTCAGGCAACCCATCTGATTGCATTTTGCGAATACAAAAGAAATGATCTTAAAAAGGCTGAATTATTTCAGAATCAGGCTGAAAAATTGTTGCAAAAAACAGAGATCCAACCTTCGATGCAGTTGGATTTTTACAAACGGAGTTACGAACTAAAAAAAAGATTTGGAAAACTCAAGGAGTCGTTAATATATCTTGAAAGATACCAGAATATTCAGGATAGTGTAAATAGTCGACTTACTAACTGGAAGATTAATGAAATTGAGAGTCGGCTGCTAACCAGTGTTAAGGAAAAACAATTGGTTCAGAAGGTAAGTGAATTAAAGCAACATAAATCCATTATCCGGTTTATTATTACTCTATTTCTTCTTTCCTCTGTTATAACCGTAATTATTGCCCTGTATATCCGAAAGCGCAGGGATGCCCTCTACCAGAAGCAACTGTCGAAAATGACCGCCTTGCGAATGCAAAATGCCCGGAATAACCTGTCTCCTCATTTCTTTTTTAATGTTTTAGGTTCGCTTTCAGGATTAGCGGGGCAACCCGAAATGCTGAAAGTGAAAATAAGGAGTTTAACCTTGTTGTTGCGGAAAGTAATTGAAAACATCGATCAGTCAGCCGTTCCGCTAGAAAGCGAGCTTGAGGCCATAAAAGCATTTGTTGACCTGTATCAACAAAAAATACCGGATCCGTTTGAAGTGGAATATAAAATAGCCGAGGGATCGGATTTGAAGAAAATGGTTCCTGCCATGATGGTTCAGATTCCGGTCGAGAATGCCATTAAACATGGGCTAATGCCACTTGAAGGCGAGAAAAAATTAACCATCAGCGTTACAGGTTATGATGACTATCAACAAGTAACTGTAACGGATAATGGCGTCGGACGAAAAGCTTCTGCCGGATGTTCAACCGGAACAGGTACGGGACTTAAAGTCTTGTTGCAAACCATTCATTTACTGAACAGCAACAACAGGAAGAAGATCAGATTCTCGATGGCCGATTATGACCCGGATAACCACAAGAGCCCCGGGACATCAGTAATTATTGAGATACCTCACGATTTTGATTATACATTATACAAAGAATAAACATGGGTTGTGCAGAAAAAATACAAGTAGCCATAGTTGACGACAACAAGGCTTATCTCGAATCTTTAGTCGAACATCTCTCGTTCTTTCCTGAGATTGAAATTTGCGGATCGGCTACCCAATACAAACAAGCCCGGGAATTACTCGTGAACGAAAAGCCGGATCTGGTTTTCCTTGACATTGAAATGCCCTGCAAAAACGGGTTTGAGCTACTGAATGAGGTCCGTAAAAAAGGAAGCACATTCAGTGTTATTTTTTATACTGCTTACGATAAATACATGATCCACGCGCTCAGGGAATCGGCATTCGATTATATTCTGAAACCTGTAAAAGAAGATGAACTACGGCAGGCCATAGATCGGTTTAAGAAGCAACGGGAAGAACAATCGAAAGATAACTTGGTTCCTCTTTATCAGGGAACAATGGGCTCTCCTGAGGTTGTCGCATTGCCCAGCAATTTGGGTTTGAGGTTTATCGACAAAAACCGGATTTTGCTTTTTAGGTGCATTAACAGTGGAATTCTGGAAAAATCTTCATGGGAAGTTTTGCTCACCGATTATGCAACCATTAAACTGGGAGCCAAAACAACAGCCGACCGAATCATCCAATTAATGAACAAAGATCGTTTCCTCCAAATCAACCAATCGTGTATCATTAACCTGAATTACCTGAGCATGGTCGAATTCAAAACCCGCAACTGCCTGCTGATGCCCCCTTTTGATAATCTTGACTTAACCGTTTCACGCACCCATTTGTCGAAGTTGAGGGAATCGTTTGAGGTGTTTTAAAAGAACCACCAAATTTATCAGACCTTCAAGGTTTTTAAAACCTTGAAGGTGGGGTGAAGAAAATTAAGACAGATGCCCTATTTTTTACACCCACCTGGCAGAATTTTTTCAACCAAAACTTTTTTACCAAATCCCCTTTCATTTTTACCGGATTTCCACCCATACAGCCAAATATCCCTAAAAGCCCGATTGGGCTTTTTTTTATGCTCATTTTTTGAACTTATTTTATATTCATTATGATTCTAATGAACAAGGGGCCCAGGAGTTGAGGAGGGAAATCACAGGTTAAAGTTTATCAGATTTTTGAAGTAGAACATGAAATATAAAACATTGATTCAAGTCATTCAAAATAGCATCTCCACCAGGAAAATCCTTTCCTTCCCCGAATTATTTCGCGGGGTAACTCGTTTATTCCGTGGAATAATTCATTTCTGCTTCGAAATGATTGTTTCCTGCTATCTAATAATTGTTTCCCGCTTCGGAATATTTCTTTCATCATTCAGAATATTTCATTCCCGCCGTGGAATAAAACTTTCCCGATGCGGAAGTTTTCTTTTCCTCTCCGAAATAAAACCTACTCTCTTTGGGGTATTTAACTCCAATCTTATCAATCAATTTGGTTTTAAAACTATCAAAACCTTCATTTATGGCTGATTACATTCCTCAAAATGATGCCGAATTTAACTTATGGCAAGCCAACATGCTGGAAATTGTGGGAGCAAACCTTGGAAACTGGGTGATCTCACCCGACGATTTTAATACTTTGTCGGGTTTGCAGGAAGGCTGGGCAATTGCCTTTGCAAAAGCCAGCAATAAACAAAACCGAACCAGCGCCGATGTTCAGGCCAAAGGCGGTGCCCGCGTTTCGTATTTAAAAGAGCTTCGGGGTTTTGTTGCCCAATGGCTGGCGAACAACTCGAAAGTATCGAACAGCGACCGCGACCGAATGGGCCTTACCGTTAAATCGGGTACCCGTACTCCAGTTCCTGCGCCGATTACTCTTCCGGTGGGAAACATCGATTTCTCTATCCGCCTTCAGCATACCATTAATTATTCCGATGAAGCAACTCCCCGGAGCAAAGCGAAGCCCGCGGGAGTCCACGGTTGCGAAATCTGGATGAAGATTGACGGAAATGCCCCAATGGATGCCTCTGAACTGAGTTACATAGCAACCGACACCAGCTCTCCTTACACGGTGAAATTCGAAGGCAAGTATGTCGGAAAGATGGTCTGGTACTGGTTGTGTTGGGTAAACACACGGAGCGAACACGGCCCCTGGAGCAGCACCGTAAGTGCAATGGTGGTGGGGTAAAAGATGGCAAAAGTAAACACCCACACCCTTAGAGTTTTGAAAACTTTGAGGGTGTGAATCGATCTAAAAACGTAAAACCTTAATTAATATTTCTATGTCAAACTATCACACAGTAGTTCCTGGAGCTCAAAATGATGGAGATAAAACTCATTTAAACCAACAGGGTAAAGGGACAGTTCCGGGAGGCCAGATGGGATATCAACAACCGGAACCCAATAGCAGGGTTGAAAAAGGGACAGTAATACCCGGGATGGAATATGGTCAATCACAAAGTAGTTCAAGGCAAGAACAGGTATCAGGAAAGCCAATCGTTGGATTTCTTGTTTCTGTTTCCCGCAGTGATGAAGGAGAGTATTGGATTCTTCGCCAGGGACAAAACACGATTGGTTCAGGTAGTAATTGTAATATACTACTTTCGGAGTCTGCTGTTAGCGGACTGCATGCCGTGTTGGCCGTTCATCGTAATCCTGGCGATAATAACCGATTGAGTGTTGGTTTGATGGACCGGGGTTCTTCCAATGGAACTTTTGTAAATGGAAATTACATCGGATTTAATCCAATTCAATGTAAAAACCTGGATAAAGTTAAAATAGGTAACTATGAGCTTTTGCTTATGCTGTTTGATGCTGTTGACTTTGAGATGAAGAAAGCAGATAGTTTCACTCCTAAAGACGAATTCGATTATTCTGATCGTGATATATATCAAACAAACGACGGTACCCGCCTCTAAAAAACAACAACTAAACATCGTTCGCATTTATCTCTGTTTACTATGGCTGTCATAAAATTACAAAGTGATTCCGATTTCAAGTCGGAAATCCATTATGAATTTGATCCTGAAATCAAGTCTTCGATTTTAGGTAAAGGGGGAATGGGTATTGTCTTCAAAGGCAAATTGGTTCATGACGATACCGGTAAATTTGAGCCTGTGGCTATAAAAGCTTTGTTTAAAGATTTATCAGAAGACAGCATCCAAAGGGCGCAGCGCGAAGCTTCAATTAAAGTCACCCACGAAAATGTGATCCGGATGTATGACTTTATTGAAACGATAGATCTGGATAACAAACCCAAGTACCATATTATCAGTGAATATTTAGATGGAGAAACATTAAGCGGCCTACTGAAAAAGAATAAATCGCTTGTCTGGGACGAGTCCTTAGAGATTACCAAAAAAGTCTTGTTCGGTCTTTCCATGTTACACGAGAAAGGATATGTGCACCGGGATATTGATCCATCGAATGTAATGATTTGCAGGGATGGAAGAGTTAAGTTGATCGATTTTGGTATTGCCAAACAGGTAAATGTGTATCACGATGAATTTCAGCAAGGCACAATAGATGGTAAGTTTATCGGCAAACCTAATTATGCCTCTCCTGAACAGGCAAAGGGTAACCACTGGCTGACCAATGCGACTTCCGATATTTATTCGGTCGGGATTTTATTGTTTGAATTGTTGACAGGAAAATTACCCTATAATGGAACTACCTACGAAGTTATCAAAGGTCATCTTGAACGAGCAATCCCCATTAATGAATTACCACTGGTCTCTGAGAATAAAATCATATCTGATGGTCTGAAGTATATTATAAAGAAAGCAACAGACAAAGTTCAGGATCAGCGGTATCAAACAGCATCCGATTTTATCGCAGATATTGAGAAAGTATTAAAAGGGAAAAGGCCTGATTTGCCAAAAGCAAATAAGCTATTCTATATGATCCCTGTGGCTGTTCTATTTGCTGTTGGTATTTTTATGTATTTAAGTCATAGCAACCAAGCCTATATAAAACAGATTGCCCAGGCAAATACCAATTTAATAGTTGCCAAGTATAGTGATGCTCTGGCCGATTATAAAAAAGCATATTCGATACAAAGCTCTGGCAGTATTGGTAATAAGATTAAAATGCTTGAGATTTTAACCCAGGCAGTAGAACGGTATGTTAATTCCGACTATGTTAAGGCTGACTCTTTGTTTCAAATTGCTGCAGAAATGAATTCCTCCGATGCCTATTATTATATGGGCGAAATGAGTTATGACGGAATTGGAGTCCCCAAAGATTTCAAAAAAGGGTTTAGTTATACCACAAAGGCTGTCGAACTGGGAAACCGTCTGGCAGATTACCGTTTGGGTTTAATTTACCAAAACGGTGTAGGAGATAGCATTGACAGGGATAAGGCTTTGCGCTATTTTGATCAGGCAGGGCGTTTAATTGATCGTGGGGTTGATGCCAACAACCCCGAACTTCAATATGTAAAAGGAAACATGTATTTGCAAGGATATGGAGTTCCGAAGAACGAAAAGTTAGCATTAGAGTTTTACGAGAAAGCTGCTGCCCAAAATTATTCGCAAGCACAATTTCAACTTTATGAAATACTAAAGAATTCGGATAAAAATACGGCAATGCAATGGCTGAATAAGTCGGCTGAGAAAGGTTATCCAAAGGCACAGTACGAACTGGGTAGTTCATTGATTGGACAAGGTAAGTATAAGGAAGGCGTTGAATGGTCAAAAAAAGCAGCCGACAAAAAATATGCTCCCGCTTTAAGACAAATAGGAGCCATTTATCAGGATAAAGTAAAACCAGAAGAGGTGACCATTATTCAATTAGCAACAGGGATTAAAGGCAATGACTCCATTGCGTATAAATATTTTAAAGATGCCGTTGAATATGATATGGATTATCCTAATGGAAGATATGCCTTTGCATGCAAAACTTTTGAGTTAGCGAAGAACTTAATTAAGACAAACCCGAAAAAAGCAAAAGAATATTTTGAGTTGGCAAAAAGAATTGCCAGATCGTTACCAGTCGATAACCAGTTATATCCTTATGCTAGTCAAATATTGACTTACAATTATTAGGCTTCACTTAACCGAATTTGACCAATCTCCATGACTTCAAGAAACAATAATCCGATAGTTCTTATTTCTGATAAGCAGGAACGGTTTGCCTACTATCACATTGACGAATACCGTATCGGTTGTGGGGCAATGGGCGAAGTATTTAAAGGTTGGAAGGTTGACCGTCCGGCAGAAAAAATTGCCATTAAACGGGTTTTCCCGAGACACTCGCAAAATTCCAGTATCCGCGAACGTGCAAGATTTGAAGCCTCGCTGTCGATTGATCATCCCAATCTAATCAAGATGCTGGGATACTCGCAGATGAGAGATGGTTCAATTTATATTATCAGTGAATTTGTTCAGGGAAATACCATTGACAAATTTGTGCAAACAATTCATCCTTCCAATCGGGTGGAGATCATTTCACGGATGATGTGCCTGGTCTTGGATGCGTTGACTTGTCTTCATCAACAAAGGGTTTGGCACCGCGACATTAAGCCCTCGAACATTATGGTCGAAAACGGGTGTAATGTAAGGGTAATGGACTTAGGCATTGCTACTTCTGATGGCATTAGTTTCGGAACCATTGCAGATCGTGGTTTTGGAACCTATCCGTATGCCCCGCCTGAACAAATTACGGGTAAAAGGGATCAGATTAACGCAACTTCCGATTTGTATTCGTTGGGGATTACTTTTTACGAACTGTTAGCCGGAATCAACCCATTTGCAGGTGGAAGTGATATTGATGTTTTGGAACGACAGGTAAAAATGTCGTTGCCTTACGATCCCGCAATTACGAAATCATTGTTTAATGTGTTGCTGAAAGCAACAGCAAAAAAACAATTGGGAAGATTTCAAACCGCCAAAGAATTTAAAGAGGCAATTATTAAAGCGAATACTTCTGGCGAAGGATACAATCCGATTCAATGGAAATTGATAGTTCTGGTTGCAGTTGCCGTTTTGATCTTACTCATTCTAATCGTTTCAATTATCTAAATAAAATCGAATGAACGATTTAAAATCAACCGATCCATCCTTAGTAAATGGATCAATTGAAAACAACAAGTTACTCCTTTTAAAAGAGACTACATTCGGGTCGATCTCTGGCCAATCGCGGATTGGAGGCCGGAAAGAGAATCAAGACTCCGCAGGGTATCTGGAGACAAAACATGGATTACTAATCGTGGTTTGCGATGGAATGGGGGGAGCCAATGGTGGCAAATTTGCCTCCCAAATGGCAGTGGATACTATTCTTCAGGAGGTGGCTAATTCGAATCTCGAAAACAAAGCTGAACTATTGGTACATGCAATTGCGAAAGCAAACGAACTCGTGTATACTACTTCACGCTCCAGAACCGATTTGGCCGGAATGGGTACTACCGTCGTGGCTCTGTTAATTGATGATGAAAAAGCCACAGCCGCGCATGTTGGTGACAGCAGGATCTATCAGATCAGGGGTCGGAGGAAAGTATTCCGCACGTTCGATCATTCCATGGTTTTTGAATTAGTTAAGCGCGGAACCATCTCCGAAGAACAAGCCCGCTTGTCGGCGGAATCGAATGTGATTTTAAGGGCATTGGGAACAAAACCTCAATTGGAAGTTGAGGTAGATGAACAATTGCCTTACCTGAAGGGTGACCGATTTCTGCTTTGTAGTGATGGCATTTGTGGAGCTGTTGCCGAAAATGAGCTAATGAGGCTGATCTCCTCTTCGAAAGATATCAAAGAAACTACAGACATCCTTGCATCAACCATTGACCAGACCGGATTCAGCAGCGGGGGCAAACACGACAACCTTACCGCCACTCTCATTCAAACAAATATTAACTCCAAAATCAAACCCAAGATGGATAAAAAATCAAAAATCATTATCGGAATTATATTTTCTCTTTTAGTTATTTCTGGCGTGATAAATTTCAATCAGTACCAATATTCTAAAAGCAGTTTTGACAAAGAGCAGATGAAAATAGATTCTTTATTAAATGTGAATAAAGTAATAGAGAAGAAACTTAATGATAATGCTGTTGACAAGACAAATAGTGATTTAGATTCTCTAAAAATTAAGATGGAGGACTCCGAAAAAAAATTAAGAAATATTCTTAATGAGATCTCGAATGAGATTAAACGCATAAAAGTTGTTGACCCATCACAGAAGAATGCCCTCAATAAGATAAATGAAATCATAAACAAGAACATACAACCATGATCAAACAAATTACAATTGGACGCGGAGATGAATGCATGATTCGCATGACTGACCCATCGCAACGGGTAAGCCGAAGCCATGCCACACTTAAGGTTTATGAGAATGGAAAGATCTTTATTACCGACCACAGCTCGAATGGCACCTGGGTGAATGGAGTGAAGATTTCGCAAAACGTAGAATTTCCTGTAAAAAGGGGCGACAGCATCAATTTTGCCCATGCAGCAGAACTAAACTGGGAACAAATACCCAAGACTAAGAATAAGGCTGTATTTTATGTCTTGGTCGCGCTGGTATTAATAGGTTTGGCTGCCGGAGGATATTACTTGTTCAGTCAAATGAATGGAAAAGATGAGGTCAAAAAAGAGGAAGTTAAACCTCAAGATGATGAGGCTATGAAGAAAAGGGTGCAACGGGAAAAGGCAGTCAAGGATAGTATCCGGAAAGCCGATAGTCTGCGCATTTCACAAAAAGCCATTAGAAAGCTACAGGAAAAGGAGAAAAAGAAAACAGAACCTGAGAAAAAAACTGAAGTAAAGCCTTCGACGAAGGATAGCACGAAGAAAGAACTACCTAAAGTAATCTTATAGACTATAGCAAAATGATACTTATAACCATAGGAAGAAATAAAGATAACCGGTATGTGATTGACGATACTCAAAAACGTATCAGTGGTTATCATGCTGAGATTAAGGTGTGCGACGACAATTCGATAACTCTGATTGACCATAGTTTAAATGGCACTACGGTTAACGGGAAAAAGATTGAAAAAGAAGTTGAGGTCCAAATCAATCGTGGTGTCGAGATCATTTTTGGTGGTTTTGCCAAACTCGATTGGAGTCGTATTCCTATGCTGCCGACAATTCCTCCCGGTACGAAGCTTTACAGTATTGGTACACATCTGACTAACCGCATCCTCATTAACGATGGTTCCAATATGGTGAGCCGCTACCATGCAACCTTGAAAATTGCGCCCAATGGTAAAATGACCATTAGCGACCATAGCGCCAATGGAACGTTCGTAAACGGATCGCGCATTTCACCCAACCAGGATGTACAGGTGAAACGCAGGGATAAAATTCTATTCGCCAATACACAACCCCTGGACTGGAATAAAATTCCAAATTCAAAAACAAATCCTTGGTTAATCATTTCTCCGATAGCGGCGGTATTGGTTGTTGGATTGCTCGTTTCGGCTTATGTACAAGGCTGGCCGCCATTTGATAAATGGTCACCGAAGAAAATTTTTGCCAAATACGAGAAATCTGTAGTTGTTATAAGGCACGAATATAAAATGGTAGCAGAATTTATAGATTCATCGGAATTGGAATCTAAAAGTAGTATAGTGAATGGTACAGCTTTTTTTATAGATAAAGAAGGAACATTATTGACAAACAGACATGTTACGATGCCATGGGAGGAGAATATTGAAGATTTTAAAGATTTTATTATCAAAAATCTTTTAGAAAAGGGATATAATAGTGATTATATAAAAAAAATTTATGGGAAAACAATTTATGTTGGCTTTGCATTAAATGGAGCAGATGTCAATAGAATAACTGATTTTGTCGAATGCTCTGTATTGTCTCAAACTACAGATGATATAAAGAAAGATGTCGGATTGATGCGTTCAAAGAATAAGCAGCTACCGTCTCCAGATATAAACCCCATTGATATAAACAATGCAGTGATTGATCCAAGAAAAATTAAATCTCAGCAAGAAATATTTGTAATGGGTTATCCTTATGGCGAAAATCTTTTTCAGGGATTAAGTTCTGGCACAACCAACACTATTCAAGTTGGAATTACGAATCAATCTGGTGAAATAAATCATGAGCCTATAGGATATTTGTTTGGAATAAGTGCTTCCTCAATGACACATGGAGCAAGTGGTTCTCCAGTTCTAAATAATAAAGGACAACTTATTGGGATTTTCAATTCAAGTGTAGAAGGAGGAGTTGATTTAAAATATGCTGTTTTGGCTAAATATGCCAAAGAACTATACGATAAAGCTAATTGAGATGATGAATAAACAAAGATTAATTTCAGTTCTATTTGCCTTATTCATTTGTAATCTGGGATTTGCGCAAAGCATTGAGTGGCTCACCAAACCCAAATACGATGCGATCTCCCCTTTTCAGGATGGGGTTGCTTCGGTATGCGAGAAAGGCAAATGGGGATACATCAGCCAGCAAGGCGATGTGATTGTAAAACCCGAATACGAAAAAGTGTACGACTTTAGCGAAGGTATTGGGGTAATAACCTCACTTGACGGCCAATTAAAAGGTATCGCAAACCAAAGCGGGGTGATTCAAGTTCCTTATGGATTGAAGGTTGATCCTCGTTTTTCCCAATTTAGCGATGGTCTGTTATTGGTTACCGATGGTAAAAAATGGGGATACCTTAATAAATCAGGAAGCCTGCAAATACAATGCAAATTTACTTCAGCTCATCCTTTTAGTGAAGGATTGGCAGCCGTAACTGCTTCCAGTTATGGAATTGGCGGCTGGGCATATATCAATCCATCGGGGATTGGGGTTATTTTGCAGGACAATAACTTTACCTGGGCCTCAAGCTTTTATCAGGGGAAAGCGATTGTGGCATTCTCAAAACAACTGGCGTGTATTGATGCTCGTGGGAAAAGGGTCGATGGAGGTTTACCCAAACTTAGCTCTACTATGGAGCGTTACGATACATTCAAAGGAGAATTGTCCTGTAAGGAAGGAACGGCCACTTTTGACGGACAAGGACGACTTGCAACATTGGAAACACCGACAGGGAAACAAACGTTCCAAAATTCAGACATCAAAGTTGAGAATAGTCTGGTGCAGGTAAAGAAAGAAAGAGGTAAATCAGGGTTCATTATCAACGGCAAAGAAACCCCCTGTCAGTTTGAGGATATTTTTTGGTTCGATAATACCACGGCAATCGTAATAAAAGGGATCAACATTGGAGTTGTTTCGCTGAATGAAGAGAAGCCTATATCTGTAACACTTAAAGAAAGTACACTATCATCGGAAAATAGGAAACCCGCACTGGCAACCTTAGTTGTTAAAAATCTTCAATCTTCTGACATCAACAATATCAATCTTACATTTTCGGATGGCACTTTACAAACAATTGACAAACTAAAACCAAATGAATCGAAAGACTTGGGATTTTCAGTGCCTAAAAACACCGAAGTTCCTTCAGAAGAAAAGGAATTGGAGATTGGTGTTGAATTGGATGGACTAACCCAAAATCCGATCAAACAGAAAGTCACAATTAATGACAAAGCATTTCTCCATGTTGAATTTCCCCAGGAGAGTTTTGAAGGAAAATCAGGAGAGCCTATTCTGGTCTCTTTTAAAATTACAAATGAATCGGATATTACGGCCGAGAATGTAGCTATCCAGGTTTCTGACCAATCAAAAATTATCTATAAAGGTACAAAAACGATTCAGAAGGAGGGAACTTCGGTTTGCCAGTTTAATATTTCTGCGGTACAGAGTCAGACCAAAGAACTTGAGATAGAGATTAAACCTTCCAAGACGCGCCCGATAAAAATATCAAAAGAAATTAGTTTAAGTGTAAAAAAAACAGATAGATCAAGTGAGACTCCACCACCTGGAGTAATTCATGTTCTGGAGAACAAAAATTAAAACCCAAATTATTTTAAAAATGAAAAATCAACTCGTCTTATTAACAGTGTTCTTTTCGCTGTTAATCGTGTCCTCTTATGGGCAAAAAGTAAAGACCAAGATTGGATTAAAAGCAGGATTAAATCTTGCTAACATCAGTAATGGTCAGGATAATATTAGTTTTTCTCCCGAAATGAAAGCCGACTTTCAGGCTGGGGCAGTAGTTAATTTACACTGGGGTTTCCGAAACGAATTAAGTGGGCTGGGAACCGGTCTTTGGGGGCTTCAACCCGAAGTTCTGTATTCGCGTCAGGGATTTGCAGTTGACGGCGAGGCTGTTCAACTCAGTTACATTACCGTGCCTGTTTTGGCAAAATATTACCCAACCAAAGAAATTAGCATCGAGGCAGGCCCCTATTTCAGCTATTTGCTTTCGGTATCACCTGCTTCAACCGTAATTGATGGAGCTGAAATACCACTTTCTGATTTAAAAGGAGGCAAAGATGCAGGACTTGCCTTTGGCGTTGGCTACGAGTTTGCCAAGGGTTTAAACTTAAGCGCCCGCTATAACCTGGGAATATCGGATGTGGCCAATAACATTAAATGGAAAAACAATGTGATTGCCATTTCGGTAGGTTGGTTCTTTTAATTTCTATACAAATTTTAAAACAATTGAAAATGAAAAAGATATTAATGATATTGATAGTAGGTATTGCAGTAATACTTACTTCCTGCAATAAAGATTTGAATTTAGATGTCAAATATCAACTCACTATAAACATAGACAATATGGATGTAGTAAAAAATATGAAAAACTATGATAATACCGATGTGTTTCCTGGAGGACTCTTAGATTCAGATGGAGTGAAAGTTAGAGAGTCATTTTTTGTTTATAACCTGAATGGAGAGCTAGTCTTCAATAACACTGAAATAGTTGACGATTTTTCCAAAAAGATTTTAATCTCATGTGACCTTTCTGAGGGTGAATACACTTTGGTTTCATGTGTTGATATTGTTGTTAGTGATGGCGAAAGTATAACTGAAGAGCTGTGGAATTTTAAAAATGTAGATATGCTAAGCAATTTTAGGATGGAAGAAGCTGTCTCATTATACCAAATGAACACTCTTGGAGTAACTAAATCTCAAGTCTCAATTGACAAATCGGTTTCAGTCGACATTAAAACTAGTGTTGTCGGAGCCATGTTTTCCTATTGTTTTGAAAATGCATATTTAGAGGAAATTGCTGAAGTTGATTGGGGTTATAGTAAAACAAATGATTATTATAATGTGGAGGATGCTGCATCTAATGTTTCTGAACAGGTGCAGAATAATTATTGGGAACCTGATGAGCAGTACAATGGCATAATGGGGTCCATATTTATTTTACCCTGCAAAGATTTTGTTTTCGCTTGGCAGTCTTATTCTACAACTTTTGAACCTGAGGCTTTTGGATATGTAACCTTTGATGTTGTAGCCGGGAATCATAAAACAATTACCGTTGATTCACAAACAGGTGAATATTTTATGGGAGGAAGTACAAAATCAGTAACAATCCCATCTGATGGGCAGATTCTGAAGGTTCAGTCGTTGCCCACAGAGAAAATCAGATCGATTCATTAAAATAAATGTATGGGAATGATAATAATGATATTCATTCCCATATATTTTTATCTCTCGAAAAATGAAAATTCGCATCCAAATACTATGGGTATCTTTTTATGTTGCATTATCGGCGTGTTATAAAACTGCAGATGACTTGCACATTGAAACTGGCTCAGTAATCAAAGAGAATGAGCAGCTAAAGAACCAAACGATAGGCCAGAACAAGTGGTTGTACCAACAAATGGATAAAAATTATTATTGGTATAAAGATATGCCTGATAGTTCTAAATTGGATTTCAATCAATCGGCGAGCTCATTTTTTGAGAGGCTAAAATCATCCAAAGACCGTTTTTCATGGATTGAATCGAATGGCGATTATCCGGGCGGGGAATCGATGTATGATAGGTTTGGTCTGGAATATGGAGAATATCGCACGGTTGACGGAGAAACGGTTTGCAGGGTTTTGTTTGTAGGCAATGGCTCGGTGGCAATGAAAGCTGGTATTCGGCGGGGAGACTGGTTTGTTCTTTCCTCCGGAGCTGATTTAGAACAAAATCAGGTAGGAATACAAATGGGAGAAATCAATGATGGGCACTTTATTCCAATAAAAAAAGAAATGCTTTTAGCTCAAATGGAAGAAACTCATACTTCAGCGGTGAAACTGGATACCATTTATCAGATTGGTAATAAGAAGATCGGATATCTATTTTATAATGAGTTTATCGATACAAATGGAAATATAAGTAATCCATACCGGATCGAACTTCGAAACATTTTTACAAAATTCAATCAAAGTATTATTTCCGATCTGATTATCGATCTAAGATACAATCATGGTGGGTATGCTTCAATTTGCCAGTATTTATGCAGTTTAATCCTTGCTGATGAATATTTAGGAAAAGTTTCAGGATTTCATGAGTTTAATGATAAGCTTGCTCAGAAGCAACTGAAAGAAACAGGGAATAAAGAAGATATTCTATATTTTCCATCCAAATCGACAATTGGTGGAAATAATATAGGTATTCCAAAATTATATGCAATTGTTACAGCACAAACTGCATCTGCCAGTGAATGCCTCATTAACTCTTTGAGTCCTTTTATACAAGTTATAACTGTGGGTACTAAAACTGTGGGTAAAGGAGTTGGATCCTGGCCAATAAAAGACGATAATTATAAGTGGCAAATTCAACCAATTACTTTTAGGTATTATAATTCTCAACATGTGACTGTCCCCGACACTGGACTTGTCCCGGATATATATGCTGATGAAGCATTGGTCGAAAATTATTATGAACTGGGTGACGTGAAAGAATACCTTTTAAACATTGCTTTAAGCCAAATTTTGGGAGAGAAAAAACTCAAAATAGCCCATGCAGGATTGCAAAAAATGATTCCGGTTCTGCCCGAACAATCAACAATTTTGCCGCGCCGAAAGGTTAGTGGTTTGGTAATTACGCGAAACGAAGACTAAAATCAATAAAAATGAGATGTAAGATTTTTGGATTATTCATTATTGCCTTTTTATGTACTGAATATGTATTCGGCAATGAACCTGGTATCCTTGATGTTGTTACATTAAAAAACGGTAATGGTGTAATCAAAGGGTTAATTACAGAACAAGTGCCAGGGGAAACAGTCACGATAAACCCGACAGAAGCGGTTATTCGTATTAAATACGAAGATATAACTGGCACAGTATCAAAAAAAACAATCAAAAAAGATACGGTAACCATTGTTGTTGATGTTGTGCCATTCCGAAATGTGGTGGTCGAAGGAACCATTATAGAGCAGTCTCCCGGGAAATGGCTAACCATCGAAACGAAGAACCTTTCATCACAAACCTATCGCTACATTGAGATAGAACGCTTTGGGAAGGAACTTAAAAAAGGAGAGGTCGATATTTTTAAAGCTTATGGGATTTTTGATGTTCTGTATTTAAAAGGAGGAGAATCTGTTAGGGGAATTATTATAGATCAGTCACCTGGTAAAACAGTGAAAGTTAAAACCAAAACTGGAACAGTAGTTTATGCGGTTTCTGACATTGTGAAAACCGGGAAAGAAGCGCTTGATAATAAGCGTGATATTTTTAAACAGAGCGCTTTTCTGGATAAAGTCATTCTGAGAAGTAATAACTCGGTAATTAAAGGAATTATTACGGAACAAACCCCTGGGCAATCATTAAAAATTGAAACAGTGGGAAGTAGTTCATTTGTCGAACAGTTATCTGATGTTTTGAAATTAGGGAAGGAGGTAAATCCATATAGAGAAGAATTAAAGAAAGATACCTTAATCATAAAGGTTAAGGAACCTGAATATCTAGGCGAATGTTTGTGGATAAAAAGTGCAGATTCGATCAAACCGGTAGAGAAACAGAACTTTGTGATCGGCACTCGAAATAAGAATTTATTCCTGATTAATGGTTCTGATAAATCAACTACAAGGTTCAAAATTGTGCAGGAAATCAGCTTAAGAGTGAAAGTAAACAGCAATTCTGTTGATCCCAAAAATCAGATTTATATTTTCAAAATTGACAATGATAAAGGAACAAAGAAAAGATGCATTGATTCCTGTCAACACTTGTTTTTGTCTTCTCAGGCCGATCGTTTAAAGATTCCGGTGTACTCTCAGTTTTCTGCAACAAGAATTGGAAATTCTTCATTTGACCTTAAAGTAAAAATAACCGATCCCGGAGAATATGCGATTTATGTAACTGGATGTGAGAAATCATTTTCGCTTTTTGGGGTAGATCCGATAAAACCAACGCAAAATGAAACTCATAACCATCGGAAGAGATAATTCGTGCGATATTGTTGTCAATGATTCGCGGGTAAGCAGGGTTCATGCCAACATTTTTCAAAATGGTGATGGCTATACTTTTCGGGATACGAGTACAAATGGAACACAGATAAATGGTGTAACAATACACCACAGTGAAATGTATATTCGTTTTGGTGATTCTGTACTTTTTGCCGGATCGGTTCCCTTACCATGGAATAAATTGCAGAATTTATTTCCAAAAGAATCGAAACAGGCTGACGCGGGAAATAATAAAATTGTTAAAGAAGAAAAGGCTGGATTGGGATGGCTGATTCCTGGCTATTTGTTTGCCTTTTTAGGTGGATATTTTGGGATGATAATAGGGATAAGTTTGTTAGTTTCAAAAATTAAATTGGCAGATGGAACGAAGATGAAAAGATATAATCAGGAATCAAGAACACACGGAACGATCATTCTGATACTTGCTTTTTTCGCCTTTATTGTATGGAATATTATTGCATTTGCAATTTCATGACATAATTGCACTGCTGCCTCTTTGAGTCAGAAATCAGCATTACGATTATATAGAGGCTGTTCGGTTTTGCTACCACAACAGCCTCTATTTTTTGTAAGTTTGAAATCGACAATCAAACCAAACTTACTGAATCCAGAAATAACCAAATATTATTCCAATGAACACAACAAAAACCTTAACCTTGCTGGGACTCTGTTCTGTAAGTGTCTTGCCATCGTGTAACAAGCAAGTTCCAAAACAAACTCGCCCAAACATTATTTACATCATGAGCGACGATCATGCCTACCAGGCCATCAGCGCTTATGGGTACGGTTTGAATAAAACTCCGAATATCGACAGGTTGGCCAAAGAGGGGGCTATTTTTTCACGGGCATGTGTCACCAACTCAATTTGTGCACCGAGCCGTGCGGTGATGCTTACCGGAAAGCACAGTTTTGTGAATGGGAAGGTCGACAATATATTTCCGTTCGACTGGAATCAGGATAACTTTCCCAAACAATTGCAAAAAGCAGGATACCAAACGGCTATGATCGGAAAAATTCATCTGGACGGACTGCCTCAGGGTTTTGATTATTCGATGGTTTTACCGGGGCAAGGCCAGTATTACAATCCTGATTTTCTGATTAATGGTGTAAAACAGCGGATACCCGGTTATTGTACCGAAATTACCACCGAATATGCCTTAAAATGGCTGGACGAAACGCGGGACAAAACCAAACCTTTCTGCTTATTGTATCACCAAAAAGCGCCACACCGCAACTGGCTACCTGCACCTAAATACGTCAATTTGTACGATGATACCACTTTTATACCTCCAGCCAATTATTACGACGACTACTCGGGACGAGGCACTGCGGCAAAAACACAGGAAATGAAAGTGGACGGACACGGAATATGGGGTCACGACTTCAAACTAATTGCAGATCCGAATGGCGATACCACCGAATTTGTTCACGACCTGAAACGGATGAATCCCGAACAGCGCGCCAACTGGATGGATGCGTACGAGAGCGAAAATCAGGAATTTCTGAAAGCCAAACTGACCGGAAAAGCTCTGGCCGAATGGAAATACAACCGTTACATTAAAGATTACCTGCGCTGCATACAGTCGGTTGATGATGGAGTGGGCGAGGTGCTGGATTATCTTGATAAAAACGGACTGGCAGAGAATACCATTGTGATTTATACTTCCGATCAGGGATTTTACCTGGGCGAGCATGGCTGGTTCGACAAACGTTTTATGTACGAAGAATCCTTCCGGACACCATTATTAGTTCGTTATCCGAAAGAAATTAAGCCCGGAACAAAAATAAACAAGCTGGTTCAAAACCTTGACTTTGCGCCTACTTTCCTTGATTATGCCGGCATCGAAATTCCCAAAGAAATGCAGGGAGAATCGTTCCGGAAACTTGTTTCAGGAGAAACGAGCGACTGGCGAGATGCGGTTTATTACACCTATTACGAATATCCATCGGTACACATGGTGAAACGGCATTATGGAATTGCCACCGAACGCTTCAAGTTAATTCACTTTTATTACGATGTGGATGAATGGGAAATGTACGATCTGGAAAAAGACCCTTCGGAAATGCGCAGTGTGTATAACGATCCGGCATACTCCGATGTACAGAAAATGATGCACGAACGGTTAACCGAACTTCGTACGAAGTATGGCGATTCAGATGAACTGGATCAAAACTTTATTCTGAAGGCCACCCAAAGGGAGTAAAATAAGGACGAATTTTCCGCACGCAACCTTATTGCTATTTCAGTCATCCTAATAGGGTGATGAATGAAAAACTTTAAACATGCGGAAATTTTACATCGTTAGCCTTGTTGTGCATATTATATTCATAAGTCTTGCCGCAGGCCAGGCACCGGGTAGCCAATTGTTCGACAACTCCGTAATTCATGAACTGAAAATTGTTTCTCTTAAAGAGGATCTGCTCGATACCCTGGAAGCCAACTACGTTTTGTCCTTCGGGATAAACCAGATTCAGACCCGCGAAATTCCTTATACTTCAGTAAAATTAATTATCGATGGTGCTAACCTCGATTCTCTGGGGATACGGTACAAAGGGTTTAATTCGTGGTGGCATTCGGTGAAGAAACCCATTAAGATTGACATTAATGAATACAAATCTGATCAGCAATATGATGGATTGAAAAAGTTCAATCTGCACAACGGTTCCGGCGATCCATCGTTCATCAGGGATAATATCAATTATAAGATTCTGCGGTTATTGGGCATTAAAGCTCCGCGAACAGCTTATGCAAAAGTATTTATCGATAATGCTTATATGGGATTGTACCGCATTGTGGAACAGATCGACAATACTTTTCTGGATGGCAATTTCGGTAATCACGATGGCAATTTATACAAACAAGAGGGCAAAGGCACCGCAGGGTTTTCTCTGGGCTGGCTGGGAAGTAATCAGGAGGCTTATTACGAATCCGTTTCACTGAAGAATCACGAGAATAAAAACGACTGGTCCGAATTCATTCATTTTTTGGATATTCTGAATAATACTCCGGACAATCAGTTTCGCAATGCCATATTGCCGGTATTTGATGTGGATGAGTATTTACAGATTCTGGCTTTTGATATCGCGGTGAATAATTTGGATTACTATGGTAATTCGGGGCGAAATTATTATTTGTACAGTCACAATGGTAAATTTCATTGGCTGCCGTGGGACTATAATTTATCGTGGCAGGGTGGCGAGCCTCCCCTGAATATTGACCCGTCAACGTTCCCGGTACTGATCAGACGAATTTTGCAGGTTCCTGAATTTCGCGATACGTTTCTGCGTAAATATTGTCAGTTGAAAACCAATCTTTCCGCCACTTCTATTGCTAATTTAATCAATACTGAAACAACAGTGATAGGTACACTTCTGGAACAAGATCCTTATCTGGATTATCCGTACGAGGCTTTTCAGAAAAATATGGATGAAGCCTGGCAGCAGATTCCCGGACTTAAACCTTATGCAGCCAAACGATATAACGATATTTTGGATGTGCTTGAAACTTTTCATGTTGATTGCAACACCACCGCAAATATACCGTCGCTCGACCAAAATATTTTCAGACTGTATCCCGTTCCGGCAAAGGATTGGATCAACATCGGCCAGTTCCCCGGTCAGGAAGTGGGTGTTTCCATTGTTAACAGCGGCGGACAATTGGTTGTGCACACCATCCTTTTCGAAAAGGGAAAACTGAACATATCTGCCTTGCCTTCAGGATGCTATGTTGTTAAAGCCGATGCCGGTGGAAAAGTCTATTCAAAGTTGCTTTTAGTCAGTCATTAGTAAACCCTTTTGCCGGTGAGGTTTTTTTTGATGCGTTGAAGGTGCATCAAGCTGCCCGGCACACCTGACTTCTTTTTTCGTTCTTTTGGTTTTGCTTATTCGCGGTGCACAATGTTTTTCTTATCTTTAAGCAAACTGAAAGCACTATGGAACTTCCGAATTTAGTAAAGAACGACAGTTGGCTTAAGCCTTTTGAATCAACCATTGTTTCGCGCCTGCAAATTGCCGAAGACACTGAGAATGAGATTTTGAATGGTAAAAGTTTGTCTGAATTTGCCCAGGGATACAAATGGTACGGATTGCACCGTGAAAAAGATAAATGGATTATTCGGGAATGGGCGCCCAATGCTACGGCTATTTACCTGATAGGTCAGTTTAACAACTGGCGGGAAATTCCTGAATATTCTTTTCAATCAATTGGTTCCGGGAATTGGGAACTTATTCTTCCTTTGGATAAAATGTCGCATGGCGATTTATTTGCCTTAACCGTAATTTGGAACGGAGGACAGGGAAAACGTATTCCGGCGTGGATCAACCGCGCGGTTCAGGACGACCATACCAAAATTTTTAATGCGCAGGTTTGGGCTCCTGAAGTACCATACAAATGGAAAAATGCGAAATTCAAACGTTCGGCTGAAGCTCCGTTAATTTACGAAGCTCACATTGGAATGGCAGGAGAAGAGCCGCGTGTTCATACCTACAACGAGTTTCGAACCGAAATCCTGCCCCGGGTTCGGGCTGCAGGTTACAATACCATTCAGTTTATGGCTATTCCGGAGCATCCTTACTACGGAAGTTTTGGGTATCACGTGTCCAGTTTTTTCGCGCCATCATCGCGTTTCGGCACTCCGGAAGAATTGAAACAACTCGTTGACGAAGCCCACGGCATGGGCATTTCGGTAATTATGGATTTGGTACATTCGCATGCCGTTAAAAATGAAGTGGAAGGGTTGGGAAAATACGACGGAACCCGCTGGCAATTTTTTCACGACGGGCCAAAAGGCGAGCATCCGGCCTGGGACTCGTATTGTTTTAACTACGGAAAACCAGAAGTCGTTCATTTTTTACTTTCCAATATTCGCTACTGGCTCGAAGAATTTAGGTTCGACGGTTTCCGTTTCGATGGAGTGACCAGCATGCTTTATTTCGATCATGGCTTAGGGAAAGCTTTTACCTGTTACGACGACTATTTTAACAACAGTGTCGATCAGGAAGCATTTTCCTATTTTATTATGGCCAACCGCTTGATTCACGAAATAAATCCGAATGCTTTGTCGGTTGCCGAAGAAATGAGCGGATTGCCCGGTTTGGCTACTTCGCACAAAGATGGCGGATTGGGCTTCGATTACCGCATGGCCATGGGAGTTCCCGACTTCTGGATTAAAACCATTAAAGAAGTATCGGATGAAAACTGGGATGTTGGAACGATTTTTTACGAACTGACATCGAAGCGGCTCGACGAAAAAGTGGTCAGTTATGCCGAATCGCACGACCAGGCGCTGGTTGGCGACAAAACCATTATTTTCCGCCTGATCGACAGGGAAATGTATTTCAGCATGCGGAAAGACCAGCAAAACATGGCTGTTGAGCGTGGAATCGCTTTGCATAAAATGATACGTTTGGCAACGCTGAGTTGCGCCGGAGGTGCTTACCTGAATTTTATGGGCAACGAATTTGGCCATCCGGAATGGATCGATTTCCCGCGTGAAGGAAATGACTGGTCGTACGCACATGCCCGAAGGATTTGGAGTGTTGCCGATAATAAAGAACTGCGTTTCCATTGGCTTGCAGATTTCGACCGTGAAATGATTTCGCTGGTCAGAAATGAAAAACTGCTAAACATTCCTGAAGTTTACCGGATTTACGACCACAAGGAAAATCAGGTTCTGGCTTACACCCGCGGGAAATATTTGTTCGTGTTTAATTTTAGTCCAACGCAATCGTATGTAGATTATGGTATTCCGATGGATGCATCGAAATATAAAATTGTTCTAAACACAGATGAAGATCGATTTGGCGGACAAAGCAGAATCGACAATTCGCTGACTTATTATACTCATCCTTCGGCAGGATTGGCCAGCCAGCATTATTTGTTGCTTTACCTGCCGGCACGAACTGCTGTAGTTTTTGAGAAGGAAGAATTTAAAAAGGTGAGGTAAAGAGTTTCAGGTTCGAAGTTTCAGGTTTCAGGTTCCGCTCCGATTAAGATTAGGTTACCGAAAATTGGTTGGTGGTTATTTGATTCTCAAATTGGTACATTTTCAAATTTTCAAATTGTTTTTAATGTCTTTTTTCACTGAAATACAAATTCCGGAATTCCCTTGGAAATTGGATTATTCGAAAAGCATGATGTTTTTCGGATCGTGTTTTTCGGAGAACATTGGTCAAAAATTAGTTGACCTGAAATTTAATGTAGACATGAATCCCTTCGGAATTTTGTATAATCCCGAATCGATTGCCAACGGCTTAAAAATATTGCTCGAAAACCGCATTTTTACCGAAGATGATCTTTTTCAGGACCACGGATTGTGGAACAGTTTTTATCATCACAGCCGTTTTTCTGATGTTGACAAAGAAGCTGCTCTCGAAAAAATAAACAGCCGAATTTTGTTTTCTTCTGAATTCCTTCGGAAAGCCGATTTTTTAGTCATCACGTTTGGAACGGCCTGGGTATACGAATTGAAAAAAACGGGTATAATTGTGTCGAACTGTCACAAGGTTCCCGCTTCGGAATTTAAGCGCTTTCGGCTCGGCGTTTATGAAATCACAGAGACGTATCGCGAATTACTGGAGGAAATCTGGAAATTTAACCCAAACTTAAAGGTTGTTTTTACAGTCAGTCCGATTCGGCACTGGAAAGACGGAGCTGTGGAAAATCAGGTGAGTAAAGCCACACTTTTGTTGTCGGTCGATCGGTTAAAATCGGGTTTTGGAGAAGAAAATTGCGGTTATTTTCCGTCGTATGAAATTATGATGGACGAACTGCGCGATTACCGCTTCTATGCTGACGATATGCTCCATCTGAGCCCGGTTGCAATCGATTACATTTTCGATCGGTTTTCGAAAGTTATGATTAGCAAATCGAGCCAAAATATGTTTCCAACTGTTCTGAAGATTATCAAAGCTTTTGCCCATCGCCCGGTCAATCCGACCTCATCAGAATACGAAAGATTTTTGTGCGCAAACCTCGAGGAAATCAATAAATTAACAATAAGGTTTCCTTATCTTAATTTTGAGTCGGAGAAACTTTACTTCGGGCAGAAGCTGGCTGGTTTCCAACGCTAACAATGGTTTTTGAAGCCATTTTATACCTAACTTTGAGAAGGACATCCTACTTTGATTTCATCCAATCCTATTTCCCCGCGTGCTGGATTTAAAATGCCCAAAATTCAGAAATTATGAGTTATCTGAAATTCGATAAAAAACAATTGGCCAACCTGGAGTATTCACTACAGCGTGAAATTCTTCGGTCGAATCGCGCCGGTTCGTACATCAGCACCACGCTTTCGGGTTGCAACACACGCAAATATCATGGGCTGCTAATTTGCCCGCTCGATGAGCTTGACGGTGAAAGACACGTTTTGCTGTCATCGCTCGATGAAACTATAATTCAACACAATAGCCCGTTTAACCTGGGCATCCACAAATACGAAGGTGATCATTTCGAGCCCAAGGGGCATAAATACATTCGCGATATTGAAATAGGAATCATTCCGAAAACTACATTCAGGGTTGGAGGAGTTGTGTTGAGCAAAGAACGGATTCTGGTGGAAAAAGAGCAGCAGTTGCTTATCCGGTACACACTCGAAGAGGCAAATTCACCTACAATTTTACGATTTCAGCCATTCCTGGCATTTCGAAATATTCACCAGTTGAGCAAAGCAAATTTGTATGCCAATGTTCATTATACCGAAATAAAAAACGGCGCCCGGTTTAAGCTTTACGAAGGTTACCCGTTCCTGAATCTGCAGTTTTCGAAAGAACCTGAATTTATCCCGGTTCCCGATTGGTATTTCGGAATTGAATACCCGAAGGAGCAAAGCAGAGGATATGATTACAAGGAGGATCTTTTTGTTCCGGGGTATTTCGAAATCCCGATAAAGAAGGGCGAAACCATTATCTTTTCGGCCTCCACCAGGGAAAGTACACCGGGGTATTTTAAGCAAAAGTTTACTTCGGAACTGAAAATCAGGAAAGAACGAAATTCATTTGCTGAAAGTCTGGGCAATGCAACCCAGCAATTTTTTATCTGGAAAAATAACCATACTGATTTGGTTGCCGGTTACCCGTGGTATGGTTCAATAACCCGGCAAACTTTTATTGCACTTCCGGGACTGACAATCGATCTGGACGATTCGGAAACATTCGAAAAAGTACTGGATTCGCAACTTGGATTTCTGAAAAGTGGCTTATTCCCTAAATTTCCTGAAGTTCCAAATTCGTCGTTTGATTCAATCGATGCACCGCTTTGGTTCTTTTGGACTGTGCAGCAATATTACCGCAAAACAAAAGATTCGGCTTTAATCTGGACGAAATACGGGCCAGCAATGAAGTCGATTTTGTCGTCCTATAAATATGGAACTGACTATTGGATTCACATGCACGAAAATGGGCTTATTTCAGGAAAGAGTGAAAATACGGCACTGACCTGGATGGATTCGTACGTTGATGGCAAGCCAGTTGTTCAGCGTGGAGGCATGCCTGTGGAGGTGAATGCGCTTTGGTACAATGCACTGAAACTGGCGCTTGAACTTGCCGAGGCTGAAAACGACAGCGAATTTATTTCGGAATGGGCTGAACTACCGGCTTTGGTTGCCAATTCGTTTTTGGATTTGTTCTGGAGCGAACAGCGGCAATATTTGGCCGATACAGTTGATGGTGAACTGAAAGACTGGTCAGTCAGACCCAACATGTTGCTGGCAGCGGCACTCGAATTTTCGCCACTTAACAGGGAAAAACAAAAAGCAATTCTAAGTATGGTGAAGCAGGAACTGCTTACTCCACGGGGAATTCGCACCTTGTCGCCGGGAGATCATCGTTACAAAGGGAATTGTGAGGGAAATATTCAGGAACGTGAATTTACCATTCACCAGGGGACAGCGTGGCCATGGCTGATTTCATTTTTTGTTGAAGCTTATTTGAAGATTCACCGACGGGGCGGAATGCCATTCGTCAGGAAAATTGTTGAAGGATTTGAAGTTGAAATGACCGAACATTGCATCGGCACCATTTCTGAAATGTACGACGGGAATCCACCGCACAGGGGGAAAGGAGCAATATCGCAGGCATGGAGCGTGGCGGCACTGATTCGCGCAAACAGGTTACTTGAAAATTTTAAGGAATAATTTCGGAAAGAATGGACAAAAGTTGGTGTGTTAAGCAATTACGCAACTACTTTCAGAAATACCTGGTCCACTTTCAGGAGAAAATTCGTTAAAGTACGGCAGTTAAAGGTTTTCCGAAACTTTTAACTTTTGACTGGAAATTTTATAATTTGAATGCTATGAGGGTGTTGATGTTTGGTTGGGAGTTTCCCCCGCACATTTCAGGTGGACTGGGCACTGCCTGCTATGGACTGACGAAAGGTTTGGCAGGATTCGACGATATGAGTGTAATTTTTGTTGTACCGAAAGCTTATGGCGATGAAGATCAGTCAGGCATAAAGCTTCTGGGCGCCAACACAGTACCCATCACCCGAAAGGAAATTAAATTTGTGGATGTTGAGCACAAAGTTGAATACTACGAGGTAAAATCGCGCATGGTTCCGTATGTCGGTCCTGAAGAATTCTGGGAACTTACGACTAAAATAACATCTGAAAAAACAGAGTTGATTGAAACTACCGGCGAGGGGACGATTGATTTTTCAGGGAAGTATGACCATAATTTGCTGCACGAAATTCACAATTATTCGATTGTTGCCGAAATTATTGCACGCGACAATGAATTCGATGTCATTCATGCCCACGACTGGCTGGCCTACCCGGCCGGAATTGCAGCCAAACGAATTTCAGGAAAACCACTCATCATTCACGTGCATGCCACCGATTTTGACCGAAGTGGCGGAAGCGTAAACCCGACAGTTTATGCCATGGAAAAAGAAGGGATGGACGCTGCCGATAAAATCATTACAGTCAGCAATCTGACGCGAAATATTGTGATCGAGAAATACAACATCGATCCCCAAAAAGTGATAACCATTTACAATGCGGTTGAGCCTTTGTCGCACGAAGAAAAGATAAGGCTCAAAAAAGGGGTGGACGAAAAAATTGTGACTTTCCTGGGCCGGATAACTATGCAAAAAGGTCCTGAATATTTTGTGGAAGCCGCAAATATGGTCCTTCAGAAAATGAAAAATGTTCGCTTTGTGATGGCCGGAAGCGGCGATCGTCTGACTGCCATGATTAAGCGGGCAGCCGAACTGAAAATTGCCGACCGGTTTCATTTTACCGGTTTCCTGAAGGGCGACGACGTTTTTGATATGTTCAGGATGAGCGATGTTTTTGTGATGCCATCGGTTTCGGAGCCATTCGGAATTGTTCCGCTTGAAGCGATGCAGGCCGATGTGCCGGTCATTATTTCGCACCAGTCCGGAGTTTCAGAAATTCTGAACTACGCCATAAAAATCGACTATTGGGACACGTACGCCATGGCCGATGCCATTTACGGATTACTGAATTATCCGGCGCTTCACCATACATTTAAACATCACGGAAAGGAAGAGGTGAATAATCTTCAGTGGAAAAAATCGGCTACAAGGGTGCGCGAAGTTTACAACTTGGTCGTAAAGAACGCAATGCAGATAAATTAACGAATATGAAGTCTGTCTGTTTTTATTTTCAGGTCCATCAGCCATTTCGATTCCGGCGCTACCGGTTTTTCGATATTGGGAATGATCATTATTATTACGACGATTATTCCAACGAATCGATTCTCCGGAAAGTGGCCGATCGCTGCTACCTGCCTGCCAATCAACTGATGCTGGACCTGATTGCAAAACATAAAGGAAAGTTTAAAATTGCCTATTCCATTTCGGGACTGGCGCTCGAACAATTCGAATTGTATGCTCCTGAAGTCCTTGAATCGTTTCAGGAATTATCGAAAACCGGCTGTGTTGAATTTCTGGCCGAAACTTATGCGCATTCGCTGGTTGGGCTCGCCGGCAAAGACTTGTTTCAGGAGCAGGTTGAGAAGCACAGTGAACTGATTGATAAATATTTTGGGCAGAAACCAACAGTTTTCCGAAATACAGAATTGATATATTCCGACGAGATTGGTGAAACGATTGCCGGAATGGGGTTTAAAGCCATGCTGACTGAAGGAGCGCGTCACGTTTTGGGCTGGAAATCGCCCAATTTCTTATACGTGAACGCAATAAATCCAAGGTTAAAAGTTTTGATGCGTAATTATAAACTGAGCGACGATATAGCTTTCCGCTTTGGAAATCAGAACTGGAACGAACATCCGCTGACCCCTGAAAAATTTGTAAGCTGGATAACATCGCAAACGAAAGATGATTTTTGCAACCTGTTTATCGATTACGAAACATTTGGAGAACACAAGCTGGCCGAAACCGGAATTTTTGAATTTATGGAAAAATTGCCTGCTGCGGTCTTCAAACATTCGAAACTAAACTTTGCGACACCTTCCGAAATTGCGACAGAATTTCAGCCCGTTTCGGTGGTAAGTGTGCAGCACCCAATTTCATGGGCCGATGAGGAACGCGATTTATCGGCATGGCTCGGCAACGAACTTCAGGATGAAGCTTTCCGGAAACTGTATGAAGTTACCGGGCAGATGAATCTGGTTACCGAAAGGGATTTGATAAAAGACTGGAATAATTTGCAGTCGAGCGATCATTTTTATTACATGTGCACCAAGTTTTTTTCCGACGGCGAAGTGCACCGTTATTTTAATCCGTACGAAACACCTTATGAAGCATTCATTAATTACATGAATGTTCTAAGCGATTTTAAACTTCGGGTGGATGCTGTTGCTCCTGTAAATCAGCTTGAAATGCAAATTTCAGGATTAAACAGATTGCTTCAGGAGAAAGATGAAAAACTTCGGAAATACGAACAAGAACTGAAAAACCTGCAAACAAAAAAGCTTGCACGGCGTTCTGTTAAAGCAAAAGGGGTGAAAGCTGAAGCGAAAAAACCGAATAAAAAGTTATAAGTATTAACCAAAAATTTAATGTCCTTTTTACATTCAGTTATTTTATGGCAAAATAATTTTGTGTTCTTTTGCTCTTTCTGTCTCAGGCGAGATTGATTATGAAAAGGATAGACAGAAAAAGGGAATAAAAGGGAATTGAATTATAAAACATTTTTACTGTGGAACAACCAAGTTGGAAAAAATTATTTGTTGAATCAAATATTCCGGAGAAACTGGCCCCGTTAAAGGAATTAAGCCGCAATTTGTGGTGGGTATGGAATACTGAAGCGCGTGAATTGTTTCAGGCAATTGATTCAGAAATTTGGGAAGAGTGCGAACACAATCCGATAGTTTTGCTCGATGAAGTAAATTACCAGCGTTTTCTGGAATTGGAAAACGATGATAAATTTATGTTGCAAATGAACCAGGTTTCCACTCTGCTGCACAACTATCTGAACGATCGCAAAAAACTGAACGGCCCTTCGGTCGCTTATTTTAGTATGGAATACGGACTGCACGACAGTCTGAAAATATTTTCAGGAGGGTTAGGAATTTTGGCTGGAGACTACCTGAAAGAAGCCAGCGATTCGAAAGTTGATCTGGTTGGCGTTGGATTATTGTACCGCTATGGTTATTTCCGCCAGAACATTTCAATTAACGGCGAGCAGCTTTCGAATTACGATGCACAGCAGTTTTCAAAAATTCCGGTTCAGCCGGCTTACGATAAAGACGGAAATTGGGTTCATGTTGAAGTTGATTACCCCGGAAGGAAACTCTCGGCCAGAGTTTGGCAGGTTTTTATCGGCTCAATAAAACTGTTTTTACTTGATACCGATTTTGAAGCCAATTCGGATGAAGATCGTTTTGTAACGCACCATTTGTACGGTGGCGACAACGAAAATCGCCTGAAACAGGAAATGCTGCTGGGTTTGGGCGGTATCCGTGCCCTGAAAAAACTGGGCTATTCAATGGATATATATCACTGCAACGAAGGCCACGCTGCCATGATCGGCCTCGAACGAATGGCTGATTTTGTGTCGGAAAAGAAACTGAAATACGCAGAAGCCAAAGAAGTTGTGCGTGTATCGACTTTATTTACAACGCATACTCCTGTTCCGGCCGGACACGATTCTTTCCATCAGGATATGTTTAACCACTACATGAATGCTTATCCTGAACGTGTTGGAATTAGTTGGGATGAATTCTGCAACCTCGGGAAAGCGAATCCTTTCGAAGATCATTTTAACATGAGCTACCTGGCCTGCAACCTGTCACAGGGAATTAACGGTGTGAGCATGTTGCATGGCGAAGTTTCAAAAGAAGTGCTCAGCCCGCTTTACGAAGGTTTCTTGCCTGAAGAGCTTGAAGTTGGTTATGTTACCAACGGAGTGCATTACTCAACCTGGGCGGCCAAAGAATGGAAAGAAATACACCAAAAATATTTTGGAAGCACTTTCCCCGAAAATCAGTTGGATTTTGATGCATGGGAAAGAATTTACAAAATTCCGGACGAAGAAATCTGGAATATGAAACAGAACCTTCGTTTAAAAACGATTGGTTACATCAAGCAACGATTTACAAATAGCTGGATTAAGCGGCATGAAAATCCGAAGTTGATCTCAGAGGTTTTGGGCAAACTCAATCCCTATGCCTTAACCATTGGTTTTGCCAGGCGTTTTGCCACCTATAAAAGAGCTCATTTGTTGTTCCGGAACCTCGACCGGCTGTCGAAACTGGTTAACGATCCTGCGCGGCCTGTACAGTTTATTTTCGCCGGAAAAGCACATCCGGCCGATAAAGCTGGACAGGATTTGATTAAATACATTGTCGAAATTTCCAAAAGGCCTGAATTTATTGGAAAGATTTTGTTTGTTCAGAACTACGATATGAACCTGGCTAAAATGATGCTTCAGGGTGTCGATATCTGGATGAATACACCGACTCGTCCGCTTGAAGCTTCGGGAACCAGTGGCGAAAAAGGTGTTATGAACGGTACCATCCACTTTTCGGTTCTCGACGGATGGTGGGTTGAAGGGTATAAAAAAGATGCCGGATGGGCTCTTCCCCAGGAGAATTCGTACGAAATAAATGATCTTCAGGATGAATTGGATGCTGAAACCATTTACAATATTTTTGAAGAAGAAATTTTGCCCGCGTTTTACGACCGGAATATGAATGGAGTTCCTGAAAAATGGGTTTCATACATCAAGAACACATTTGCCCAGGTTGCTCCCAATTTCACGACTTCGCGCATGATCCGCGACTATCAGGATCGTTTTTACAAACCGCAGGCCGATCGTTCAAAACGCCTGATTGCGTCTGACTTCAAAATGGCGAAAGAAATTGCCCAGTGGAAAGTTGGAGTTACTTCGGTGTGGAACGACATAGAAGTTAAAAGTGTGCAGATTACAGATGGAATCACGAATGTGTTGAAAATCGGGGAAGTTTATCCGGCACGCGTGGTGGTCGATTTAAAAGGCCTGAAACCTGAAGATGTAATTGTTGAAATGGTAATTACAGAAAATGGCAAGGATACAAGGCCAACTTTAATCGAATGTTTACAATTCGAAATAGAAAAGGCTGAAGGTCAGTTAATCACTTATAAACTTGACCTGAATTTAATGAACGCCGGTGCATTTGGCTATGCCATTCGCCTCGTTCCGAATCATCCGGAATTGCCTCACCGTCAGGATTTCCATTATTTAAAATGGATTTAGCTCAGCAATTGATTACATATAAATAAAGAAGGTGGCAATTGTCACCTTTTTTGTTTTACAAAACGATGGTTTGCTTATATCTATCGCAACTGCCCCTCGTTTGCAACAAGGGGTAAGTGGGTTACGGAATATTGCAGCTTTTCTATGCTGCCATCGGCACAAAACTGTGTTACAAACGCAGAACCAATAACTCCTCGTTTCCGCGATCGCTCAAACAAGGGGCAGAGCGGAGGGGTTTTCCGCTATTCGTTCTCACCAAATCAGGCCTGTTTTTTAACGTTTTAGACCTTAAATTACACTTAACGATAAATGTTGTTCGTGTTGTGCGCATAACACAAACGAGTTATGCGTATAACACAAATGAGTTATGCGTATAACACAAACGAGTTATGCGTATAACACAAACGAGTTGTGCGTATATTTTATTTGGGTTAAACGGACAACTTTCCGGAGTTATCAGAAAGGTCTTGATTTATAGGTAGAACCGCCACATTATATTCGCCCATTCTTCTCCGGCAGAGTCAAGCCGATTTGTTTGAGCGATAGTGGCAACGTGGGACATTTTGACTTTTGATACAGCCTCAGGCGGTTGCAAACATTTTGGCATATCCGGAGGAGCAGGAGTAGAGCAGGGTAGATAGAATCCCGTTCTCAACTTTTATCCTCATCTTTGCGTCTCATTTAAATTGGAATGAGGAAATATCATAAACAGACTACTTTTCTGGCCATTGTGGCCTGCTTGCTTTGGTCGTCGGCATTTGTCGGGGTTAAAATTGGCCTGAAGTATCATACGCCGCTTCAGTTTGCCGGA
>JBAZGO010000017.1:88933-104552 GCA_041652995.1 Prolixibacteraceae bacterium | reverse complement strand
TACACTGCTAAAATACTAAAAAATAATTACGTATGCAAGTATAATTAAATGAATATCAATGATTTATATACTTTTTTTTAATCTGTTAAAGTAGAATTATGTCGATCGTTTAAAAAAACAACATTCAGAGGAAAAGATCCGGTTTTTTGCGAATACGGCTCATGATATACGGACTTCGCTAACCTTAATTAAAGGACCCGTTGAGGAATTAAGTAAAGAAAAAAGTCTAACCGAATCGGGAAAGTACTATTTAAAACTGGCCATTGAACAGGCAAGTCAACTTAGCTCAGTCGTTACTCAATTGATGGATTTCCAGAAGGTTGATATAGGCAAAGAACTCCTTTTACTGTCGATGACGGATATTGTTAAACTTATCACAAACCGCAAGATAATGCTGGATTCTTATGCGAAAAGTAAAAACATCGAACTTGTTTTTGTTTCCGATCGTGAGAGTTACACGACGGCAGTGGATGAGTCGAAAATGGAGAAGATCATCGATAACCTGATTTCAAATGCGATTAAATATTCTCCTAACAATAGTCGAATCCAGATTGATCTCAGGTGCGACGATAAAAAGTGGGTTCTTCAGGTGAAAGACAATGGAATTGGTATAAGCAGAAAAGCCCAAAGACATTTGTTTAAGGAATTTTACAGAGGCGATAATGCAATTAATTCAAAAGTCGTCGGCTCCGGAATCGGGCTTTTGCTGGTAAAAAATTATGTAGCCATGCATGGTGGTAACGTTAGTTGCAACAGCCAGGAAAATGTCGGATCGACATTTCAGGTTGTAATTCCATTTAAATCTATGTTAAGTGATTTGGCGGCAACAAATTTACCTCCAGATAAACGAATAACTTCAAGCCAGTTTTCAAATATTTCTCCACAAATTGAATTTGAAAATGAGATCACAACTTCAAAAGAAATGAAAGTGTTGATTGTTGAGGATAATGAAGATCTTATGAATTTTTTGAAGCGTGCCATCGGCAATGATTTCAAGGTATCCACAGCCGCCGATGGTGAAAAAGCCTGGGAGTTCATTCAAAAGCAAATTCCTGATTTGGTCGTTTCCGACATCATGATGCCCAATATGGATGGATTTGAATTGTGTAAAATCATGAAATCGACTTACGAAACGTCACACATACCGATTATTTTGCTCACGGCACTGTCAGAAAAAGCTGAACAGTTGCATGGTTTAGGGTTGGGCGCTGATGATTATTTGACCAAGCCTTTTGATATGAATCTTCTGTTGCAACGAATAAAATCGATTATTCGCAATCGGGAGGTTGTCAGGGAAAAAGCGTTTAAGCTAATACAAGGAGAATCTGTAGACCCTGCAATTCTCGAAAATGTTCTTAATGACAAGTTCTTAAAGAAAATTTTGGAGGTAGCCCGGGAAAATATTTCTAATCCAACATTTTCAAAAGATGAATTTGCCTCATCGGTGAATATGAGTTCGTCTCTTCTTTATAAAAAAATTAAGTCGCTTACTGGTTTGTCACCAACTGATTTTATTAAGACAATTAGACTTGACCAGGCTTTGACCCTTTTACAATCACGAAAATACACAGTAACGGAAGTAAGCGAACTTTGCGGTTTTTCCAGTATTGCATATTTTAGTACTGTTTTCAGAAAACACTATGGAAAATCACCAACTGATATATTGGATTAATATTTAGTCACATTCCACTTATAAACTCATAAATTGGGGTCTGAATGATAGTCGCAAAAACAACGAACATACTATTTAACCTTTCTTATTTCTGCAAGCCAAATTTTGTTTCACCCAAGTAGTTTCAACTTTCCGGGTTTAAAATATATTTTAAATTTGGCGCATATTAATTTTTCCTTTAATTGACTATTTCTCCTTTTGAATTGATATTTAATGAGATAACATTTTTTTGAATAGCAAGTTATTGCCGCGATATACAATTTATTCAAAATTGATAATTGAATATCTATAATCAAAAGTCTCTGTTTACTACATCATCTACCTTAGCTGCTGGTAATTCAGTAAACCTAACTTTATGAGAAAAAAATATTTGAGTCACATCTGTGTTTCCTCAAGTAAGTTTTTGTTTTTAGCGAGTGTTTTTATAAGTTTTATTTTCTGCACCTCGTTTAAAGCCTCGCATAAGAATCCCATACTCATACAAAAACATCTTGATCACAACAGGGTAAATCCGATTAAATGTACTGGCAATGCCGATTTGGCTCTAACCAAAGAAGGATATTTGTGCGCAGTTTTCCTTGACTGTAGACCAACAAACGGACAATTTGAAAATCTGGAACATGAAACCTTAATGATTCCTGTAAAGTGGAGCTACAATGGTTTTTCTTACATGGCACAGAACGAAGAATTAATTCCCAATGTTTTATAACGGAACGGAACAGAACGTCATTCAAAAATGAATTAGATAATTAATAATTAAACCCCACAAGAATATGAATAAAAAAAAGAGAAGTCATTAACTAGGTCTAAATAACCATTAACAGGTTTTTGTCGGAAAGATAAGTCGATAATACCTTAAACTTATTTTCTCACCAATTTAACAAATTCTATGAAAAAAAACAGGTTAGTAAAGGGTGCAATGATTAAGCTACCTATTATGAATGAATTAAGTATTTATTTTTTTAACTAAACTTAACAAACATGAAAAAAAAGTATTTTGTTTTTTCTTATCTTTTTGTTCTGTTCTTCGTCGCCTGTAACAATGGCAGCGAGGTAATAGATAAAGCACCTGAAATCATAAACAAATATGATCCGGGTAAACCTTCAAGTGTTGATGAAATTCTTCCCATCAGGGGAGTCATTGACCAAACTTTCATTCTAAACGGGAATTTCCCCGGAGAACTTTCTGATATGAAAGTTTATTTTGGTACTAAAAAAGCGGTTCTTACGTCTACCGACGGAATAAGTATCACCGGCCTTGTCCCCAAGCAACCGGAAGGCCTTAACCAGGTTTCTGTAGTGCTGGGAACCGATAGTCTTGTGCCTGCCAGCCTGAAGTTTAAGTATAAGCAAAGTCGGTCGGTTAAAACCATTGCAGGTAAGCTGGGCACAGACAAATTTATGGAAGATGCTGATTATGCAGGAGCGGCCCTTGATGCGGTCACTTTTGGTGAAGTTAGCTTTGTGGCTACGGTTGCGGGACAAACGCAAGACAATATAATTGTGGTGAAATCAGGTTGGAACACAGGTTATTTGTTTCTTCTTTCACAGGACGACAACCAGGTACAAAAGCTGTCAAAACCAACCGATCTTAGTTCCCCTGTGGTAAACAGTACGCGTGACGTGTTTTATGCAACCAGGTGGTGGAATGGGGATCGTACTATTTACTATTATTCAAAGGCAAACAGTTGGGAGTATAGCACCACGGGAATTACTGTAAGTGGTACCAATTTGCCTGGCGCTAAAGTAAATTCCATGACATTTGCAGAGGACGATAATTTGTTGTACATGATGGATTCAGAAGGACGCATTGCCGAAGCCAATTTGCAGGAGAAAACCTACAAAGTTTATACCTCGGCAGTTAAAAAGCCAGGCGGTATCAATGCCGCTAATTATGGGGGAGAGATCAAGGGTGACCTTCCCACGAATTTCGGTGATTGGATGGATGCTTTTATTACCTATAGCAAATACCATGGTTGTTTCTTTGCAACTTTCGCCAATCAACATGCCATCTACAAACTTGTGAAGAATGCCGATGATACCTGGACATCTACTTTGTATGCAGGAAATAACGGCATGGGTATTACCGTAGGAGACCGTCTTGTAGATGCCAAGTTCACTAAGCCTTTTGGGATAGTTGTGAATGCAGATGGTGAGATTTTTGTGGGTAACAAAGGTGAATGGCCCTGGGATGCCAAAGGACATGTTATTATGAAGATTTCTGGAGGTGCTGTTGAACTAGTAGCAGGCAAGCCTACTTCGCAGAGTCCGTTGGCTAATGGAGATCCATTGGAAGCTACATTCAGAGTTCCTCTTGGTATGGCGATTGATTCGGATGGCAACTATATCATTGCCGGAGGAGAAGACCGAACAGTCAGAAAACTTTCCATTGAATAATAAATAAGAATGTGAAACCATTATAATTGGACGATAACATGAATAAATATATTATAGCTATATTATTTCTGATGGGAATATTCTGTCAGTTACCCGTTTCGGCACAGTCCGATTTGACTGCCAGCGGTTTGGTCATGTCCGAATCAGGGGAAGGATTGGTTGGGGTTACTGTTGTAGTGAAAGAAGTACCCGGTAAAGGCACCGTTACAGATACGGACGGACGTTTTAGAATAACCGATTTGCAAAAAGGACAGACGCTGTTGTTTTCATACATCGGTTATGAAAAGCAGGAAAAAAAAGTTGAAAAAACCGATGAACGGATGCGTATTACCCTGAAAGAAGACGTCAGTATGTTGGACGAACTCGTTGTTGTTGGGCATAGTACGCAGCGTAAAGCATCGGTAGTAGGCGCAATAGCCAACGTTGAAGTTAAGGATCTGAAAGTTCCCGCGACCTCTGTTTCCAATATGCTTGGCGCCCGTGTTCCCGGTATTATTGCGGTTACCCGTAGCGGGGAGCCTGGGAAAGACTTCTCCGAATTCTGGATTCGCGGTATCAGTACGTTTGGAGCCGGTTCAAGCGCATTGGTGTTGATCGACGGGGTGGAAGGGGATATGAATACCCTTGATCCGGAAGATATCGAAAGCTTTTCTATTTTGAAGGATGCTTCGGCTACAGCAGTATATGGTGTCCGGGGTGCCAACGGGGTGATATTGGTGACTACCAAAAGGGGGCGCGCAGGTAAACTTTCGGTTAATCTGAAAGCCAACACCGGTTATTCTTACTCGCCCCGTATGCCTGAATATGTTGATGGCAATCAGTATGCGGCACTGGCCAACGAGGCAGCGCTGTCGAGAGGGATGGAGCCGATTTATAACAATGTTGATTTGCAGTTGTTCAAGAGCGGTATTGACCCCGACCTGCATCCGAATGTGAACTGGAGGGATGCTATCCTGAAAGACTATACCACGAACCAGCAGTTTCACTTAAGCGCTTCGGGTGGTGGACAGGCAGCCCGTTATTACATGAGTTTAGGGCTCCTGACCAAGGATGCTCTTTTCAAGCAGGATAAAGGAATTAATAAGTACGACACAAACGTGGACTACAAACAATACAACTTCCGGGCAAATATCGATATGAACTTAACGTCGTCGACCATTATGTCGCTGGGATTGGAAACCGTATTGGTAACCCAAAACTATCCTGGTTTTGGCAACGACAGCCAGGCTCTTTGGGATGCTCAGGCCAATATGACCCCGGTTACTGTTCCTATTCTGTTTTCAACCGGACAGGTTCCGGCTTATGGAAGTAATAATGACCAGATAAGCCCTTATGTTTTGCTTAATTATTCCGGCTACCGAAAATATTATCACAATAAAACAAACCTTAACCTTCAGGTAGAACAGGATCTGAAAATGATTACCAAGGGGCTCAAGTTTACTGCATTGTTTAGCATGAACGGCAATAGCGATATGTGGTCAGTCAGGAGCAAAACCCCGGCATTGTATTATGCAACAGGGCGGAAGCGCGACGGTTCGCTGGCTTTGGAAAAAAAGCGGGATGCAGCAGACCCAGTGTTTGGCGTTACTACGGAAGTAAACCGGAAATTCTATTTCGAATCGCGTGCCAACTACGAACGAAGCTTTAACGAAGTTCACCGTGTTACGGGCCTGGTGCATTACTATATGGAGGATTTTGTTGATTCACGGAATAGAACAGATTTGAGTGCAATTCCAAAACGCTATGTGGGTCTCTCTGGCCGTGCTACCTATTCGTATAAGGACACCTATATGATTGAGGGAAACATTGGTTACACAGGTTCAGAGGCTTTTGAAAACGGGAAGAAGTTTGGTATTTTTCCGGCTATTTCAATGGGCTGGCTGCCAACGCAGTACGAAGGTTTTAAGGCCGCAGTTCCCTTCATCAATTACCTGAAATTCAGGGGTTCTTATGGCCAGGTCGGTAATGACCGTATGGACGTAAGGTTCCCCTATCTGACACTTATGGGCCCAACTGGTAGCGGCTTATGGAATACGGGTAATGGCTATACCGAAACCCAGGTAGGTTCCTCTAACCTTAAATGGGAAACTGCAACCAAAACGAACTTCGGGATCGACCTGAAATTCTTTAAGAACCGCTTCGATATGACTGTTGACTTCTTCAAAGACATCCGTTCGGGTATTTACCAGCAGCGGGCAAGTGTTCCTGATGAGATGGGATTGGTTACCCTACCTTTTGCCAACGTTGGTGAAATGAAAAGCTGGGGACTTGACGGGCATATCTCGTACACACAGACGATCAATAAAGACGCTTATTTTGTGTTACGCGCCAACTTTACACAATCCAAAAATAAGATTCTGGAATATGAAGAGTCAATCGTGCGTTATCCTTACCAGTCTTCAGTTGATTACCAGTGGGGAATTAACCGGGGTCTGATTGCCTTGGGATTGTTTAAAGATGAGGCTGATGTAATGAACAGCCCGACACAAACCTTTGGAGGTGATGTGTTGCCCGGCGATATCAAGTATAAGGATGTAAATGGCGATGGCGTAATTGACGATTACGATGTTGTGCCGCTGGAATATTCTTCGACACCGCAAATCCAGTACGGTTTTGCGACTGAATTCAATTGGAAAAGCTGGAACTTGAGTGTCCTGTTCGAAGGTGTAAGCCGGGTGAAATACTTTAGCGGTGGTAACGGGTTTTTCCCTTTTACCGGAAAAGAAACCGGTAACGTGCTGGCGGTTGTCGCTGATCAGTCTAATCGTTGGACTTCGGCCGAGATATCCGGGGATCCCGCAACTGAAAATCCCAATGCCCGCTTCCCGAGGCTTACCTACGGAGCGAATAACAACAATAACCGAAATTCGACTTTTTGGTTAAATGACGGAAGTTATCTGAGGTTGAAAAACGTACAATTATCTTACCAGACGAAAGCGGCCTTTATGAAGAAAGCTGGTATCCAGAATGCAACTTTCAGTTTAATTGGAGAAAACCTGTATGTTTGGGACAAGCTCAAAGAGAAATTGTTTGACCCGGCACAAGCTACCAGCAATGGGGCTAGGTATCCGTTGCAGAGGATTTTTACATTACAAATGAATCTTAAATTTTAACACACATGGCAATGAAGATAATAAATTGGACATACAGTCGAGGTTTATTTGCGCTGCTTCTTAGCGTTATTGTTTTCACTTCGTGTGAAAAGTACATTGATATTGACGAATATGTGTATGATAAAACGACCATAGACAGCATATTCACATCAAAAACGAAAACGTTTGAATATATAAACGGAACAGCAGCCTATTTAAAAAACGAATCTAATTTTGTGGGGGATTGGGATGCTAAAACGCCTTTCCCTAGCGGAATGGCATCGGATGAGGCCATTCAACCATGGGTGAATGGCGATCACGCCGGAAGTTGTTTGGTGGTTGATCAGGTCACACCAAGAGATACAAGGAATGCCAATATATGGCCGGACTATTACAGAGGCATTCGTAAGGCAAATATTATTCTGGCCCGGATTGACGGAAACCCGGAATTAACGGATTCTGAAATGAGAGATTATAAAGGACTGGCCTATTTCCTGCGTGCTTACTTTTATTACTCCCTGGTACGTATGTATGGACCGGTGCCTATTTTGCCAGATGAACCGTTTGATACGGATGCAACCGTAGAATCGGTCTCTTTTGAACGTTCTTCGTATGATGACTGTGTAGAATATATTTGCGCCAATTTGGAAGAGGCTGCTCAACTGCTTCCTCGAGACCGGGCATTGGTCTTTCAATATATGCCAACCAGGGGGGCTGCCATGGCCCTTATTGCACGGATGCGGTTGTATTCGGCCAGTCCCTTGTACAATGGCAATACCTTTTATGCCAATTGGAAACGTACCGATGGTACACCGTTCATTTCGCAAACAGCGGATCCGGAACGTTGGGGAAAGGCTGCCGCTGCGTTTAAACGGATTATTGATTTAGGGAAATATCAACTTCTTACCACGCCAAAAATTGTCAATACCAGGGGAACCGGCACGCTGGAACTGCCAGACACGAGCGATCCGAATCTAAAGACACAAAGTTTCCCGAATGGGGCGGCGGATATCGACCCGTATAAATCATATAAATCAGTATTCGATGGAAGTGTGACTCCTGAAAGTAATCCGGAATTAATCTATTTCAGTAGAGAAGCAAATATAAACATGCGTTTTGCTTTTCCTCCAAAACAAGGTGGTAACACTACATTAAGCGTACCGAAGGATGTCGTTGACCAATTTCGGATGGCTGACGGAAGACTGTTTAGTGAGGCAACTGATGAAGAAAAATCATGGCAGGCAGTCGGTACTGGTCATACTTTTTCTGAGGACTATACCCTTAGTGCGGACCGGGCAAAAATGGACGATAACCGTGAACCTCGTTACTATGCTTCCATCGGTTTTAATTATTGTTTTTGGCCTGGAACTGCATACGTGGGGACAACTGCCGGTGTGATAAATTTTACTGCTACCTATTATAAAGACGGGACTGCCTATGGCACTGATTACAACTATAACCGTACCGGGTACACCATTCGTAAATGGGCCCATCAGGAGGATAATCGGGATTATTGGGGCGCAGTGAAGCCGAAAACGTATCCGATTGTTCGTTATGCCGAAGTTTTATTGGGTTATGTAGAGGCCATGAATGAGATGAATGGTTCTTATACCGATGAGGCCAGCGGTGTAACTGTAACGAAAGATGTTAACCAGATGGTGAAGTATTTTAACGAAATCCGCTATCGTGCCGGTTTACCTGGAATTACAGCAGCCGAAGCGGGAGATTACGATACCATGAAAAGTTTGATAAAACACGAAAGGCAGATTGAATTCTTTTTCGAAGATCATCGATATTACGATCTCCGTCGTTGGATGGATGCGCCTGAGGTCATGCGGACCCCTGTCAACGGATTAGATGTATCGGCTAAGACTGCTGAGCGTCAGCGTTTCTATACAACGAAGATTTGGAATACTGAGACTGCCATGAAGCGTGTTTGGAACAACAAGATGTATTTTTACCCAATCGACCAGAGTGTGCTGGATAAAAACGGCAAGTTGGTTCAAAGCCCGGGGTGGAACTAATAGCTATTAATTAAATTAATGATGAAGTAAGATGAAAAAAATAATATTATTCTCTTTATCGCTCGTAGCGATATTCGCAGGCTGCGGGGAAGATGATTCTCCGATGAGTAAGGAGTTATTCCCACAGAAAGTATATATTGTCGGGGCTCGTAATCAAGTGATCGATCGAGATATCGATCTGGGCAATTCGCCTGATACGATTTTCCTTTCGGTTGCAGTAAGCGGATCGCTTCCCTTGGCTAAGGATGTTACGGTTACACTTGCTGAAAACCCGGATGAAGTTACTTTGTACAATGAACGTAACGTGTCCGGGGCGGCTGTGCAGTACCAGAAGCCGGATGATGCTATTTACAGCTATCCGTTAGACCAGGTGACTCTAAAAGCTGGACAGGTTTATAACACTTATCCGATTTATGTTAATCCTGCTACATTGCAATGTGATTCCCTGTATATGATCCCATTGCGGTTGAACTCGATCTCGGACTATGAACTGAGTGATAATGATACAACAGTGCTGGTGCGCTTCAACCTGATGAACCAATATTCAGGGTTGTATTATGTCAGAGGGATGCTTAAAAACACAGTCAACCCGAACGATTCTGTGATTTACCGTATGGCAAGGAATGTAGTGGCAACCGACAACGGAAACACCGTTCGTATGTACCATTACAACAATGAAACAGATCAGTATCGACCTACGCATACCTTTAAGATTACGGTCAACAGTGATAATTCATTGAGTTTTGCTACCTGGGATCAGTTTGTCATTTATGACGGAGGCGGTACCTATTATCCCGATATTAAAGTTTACGACTTTTGGTACGAGTACGATAACAATGGAACCCGCTGGCGAGCCAAAGGTGTTTTGTATAAAGAGCGCAAAACTAGTGCGGAACAAGAAGTTTTGGACGACTGGTTAGAAGAAAACGAAAAATAGGTATGAATAAAAAGATGGTAGGGCAGATTTTGCCCTACCATTTTCTCTTATCGTTCGTTTATCATTCGTAATTCTTGTAGCTGTACATAAGGGGAAATGGATTGAGTGATTTTGAAAATTCTCCATTATTCATGCGAGAAAATATCAAAATGAATACAAGTTAAATGTTTCAAGTGGATTCCTAACGAAAGAACAGTAAATTTTGAATTACGGAAATGAGTTAAAGAAAGAGAAGCCTCCAACTCCCGAAAGCCGAAACATTCGAAAATGAAGACTTTAAATTGATGTTTAATCTTGAAGGCCTAAAATTTGAACAGACAAGCCTCCTTAAAAACTTTGTAAAATTATGAAATTAAAAAGTAAATTAAGAGTAACCAAACGATTAACTGCTATCATTAGTTTAGTTGCCATTATCATTATAAGTGTTGTTTTTTAGGGGTGTGAAAAAGAAAATATTTTTCATGAAGAGGAAATAGTTTATAGTAGTGAAGAAAAGGGATTTTACCTTTACAATAATTCAGTTCTTCCCTTATCCATAAGAGAACAATTAACTGATTCTGAATTTGAACTACTTTGTAATCTAAGTGAAGAATATGAAGTGTATTTTTTGAATCCCGAAGAATATATCCACATTGAATTGAAAGAGATAGAGAGCTACAGTGAAACTCAAAAACTACTGGATGTCAAATTGACTTATGCTGAACCCACAATAGAACATGATAGAGAATTGAATCGTCCGGATATTAATGTGCCACGATTAAAATCAGGGAATTCTGAGGGATATGAGGAATACAGTTCAAGAACAGCTTCTATCCAGGTTGCTACAATTACATCTGGGCTGGATTTAGTATATGGGTATATCAATCTTAATTGGGCGTATCATTACAACAATACCCAGCACATAGCACTGAATGTTAGTGATGTAAATGTTAATATTTCAGGTGGTGGTTATGATTTGTTCTGCACTTTTAGTGGAACTAAATCTGTTAATCTTAATCCAAATAATATTGAATTTTCGTATGTTGTAAATGGTAGAGTTTTGATAGGTGCATCTATTGGGGGAATACCTATTGGAATACCTACCTCATTAGACATCAATAAAAGCGGAAACTATTTATGTCCTTATTAACAGAAATTCAATTGTTAAGGTTCTTTTATAGGCATTAAAAATTGAAAGATGAGATAATCATTTGCTGTAAATCAATGATTGTTATAATATAACGTGAATCACATAATTGAATTATAAAGAGGATGAATATCAAAATCAAAAAGTCATCTCACTACAAGGTACTCAGTGCATCATTATCAATAAGAAGTTTAGTCTTTATGATTTTGAACGTCTATTGTAATCGGAATGTTCAACTAATAGAAAATGAAATATGTATTATTTAAATTATAGGAATAGTTCTCAATGGTTAATCATTACATTCATAGAGTATTTTTTGTATATGATTATTTTTTCTCTTTTCTTTCAAATTAATAAGGAGATATTAATTTTCATCGCCATTCTTTCATCTCTATTATTATATAGAGATTATTCTATTCTTAAGAAAAGTCACAACTACTTTGAGTCTATAAGCAAAAAAATTTTCATAATTGTCCGCCCAGTTTACCTCAAAAACTTTTTAGAACGGGTAGTAATTTTGATATGCATTATAGTCTTGGTTTTACTATGGAATTCTGATATGAGATTAATAAACGACCTGTTGCAATGCCTGTTCTTGTTGGTTGCTTTTAATTATAAGCATGTTTATAGATTAAAACCCAGAGATTCAGTTTTGGAGGAAGTAAAACAACTGACAAAAGACAAAGGTATTGGGAAAATGCAGCTACATAATAATGAATATACATTATATATAACGAAAAAAGATCTTCGGCAGATCAATGGGTTGCTTAACAAAAAAATGAATTTTTAGTGATTTAATGCGGATACTATTTCAAATTACTTCCATTATAAATTTTACCGGAAGCGCTGGCGAAATGTTTAGAATTGACACAATCAGATCAGGTTCTGATCGTGTTGTCAAATCTGTTAGGAATGCTCATTTTTCTTATAGTATAGCCTCTACCGATTCAATTTCAGAAGATTACATTGATGTGTCTTTTGGAAACTTCACGCGTAATTCATCCCAAAAAGTAGATAGTTATACCGACTTAACCATAGAAAAAAGGAGGGCACTGGCACTGGAAGAATTGTTAATTGAGCGGATAACCAACCAGGCATCGTTTAATAAATTAGTACACTTTGGCGATAAGGTGTATGTAGTCAGGTTTAGGTATAATGGAGCAATGTATCCGGTTTACGTTATTTGTAATCCCGATAATAAAAAAGTGGTAATGGATACTTTCTTTAAAAACATAATTATTCATACAAGAAAATAACTATCGATCAATGAATTTTTAATTTTAAATGTAACTGGTTGTCATTCCTTCAAAAATCAATATCTAAATCCCATGAAAACAATCACCTTTTTGTTATGTATATTTTTTCTTTTCAATGCGGACATTCAGGCGCAGGATGTGAGTAACGATTCAATTCAGAACCTTTTTCTCGAACAAATCTCTTTATACCCGCAGGAAAAAATTTATGTCCACACCGACAAGGCTTCATATATTTCCGGAGAAACGATTTGGTTACGTGTTCATTTGGTGGATGCGCTTCTGCTTAAACAAGCCAATGCCAGTCGTTATGTGTATGTAGAGTTGATCAATCCCCTGGCTGATGTTGTTAACCGGGTGATGTTGCATGCCGACAGCATGGGATTTTTCTACGGAAATGTGACATTGGATGAGACTTTGCCCGAAGGCAATTATACGCTCAGGGCTTATACCAGGTTTATGCAAAACCAGGGCGAGGACTATTTTTTCAGAAAGTCTGTCTATGTTAGCAATTTGCTGTCGGCCGAGCTCTCCCCCGAAATAGACTTTCGCTTTGAGGAGAATAAAGTAAAAGCGGAAATCAGCTTCTTGGATAAAGCCGAAAAAAAAACTGTTGTCCCGGATGGTTGCAAGTTGTTTATTGATGGCTGTGTAAAAGGTGAGGGGAAAAGCCTGTCGTTTGAACCGGAGTCGGCGCATTTTTCTTTCGACTTAACGAAGGCGCAAAACCAGCCGGTATTCCTGCTGGAAACCACCTACAAAGGGCGAACCTACAACCGTTTTTTTGTTATTCCCCAAGCGGGCGATGCTTTCGACGTCTCGTTTTTTCCCGAAGGGGGACATACACCTTTACAGACAGATATCCGGATAGCTTTCAAAGCATTGAAAAAAAATGGATTGCACGAGAACGTGAAAGGCACCGTGTTTGACGACACCGGCAAAGAATGGTCCCGTTTTGAAAGCCTGCATTTGGGGATGGGACAGTTCAGAATGCATTATCTTCCGGGACGAACCTATCATGTGGTTTGCACGAACGAACAAAACGTATCAAAACGGTTTGATTTGCCTGTGCCCGAGCCAGGCACCTTGGCATTGAAAGCCCGGTGGAGCGGCGGGAACTTAGGGTTAACAATGTCCAGGCCGTCAGATTATGTGTTGCCTCCGGGTGTGCATCTGGTAGCGCATATCCGGGGAGCGGTGCTCTACTCGCAACCATGGACCGATACGCGCGGGTACCTCTTTGAAAAAGATTTTTTTCCAGCGGGCATCATCCATTTTTTATTAATTGACAAAGACAGGAATATCCTGAGCGAACGTCTTGTGTTCTCTTCCCAAAGCAGTACGTTTGCCAATGTATATGTAACTCCTGATAAACAAAGTTACCAATCCAGGGGCAAGATCAGCTTGAGCATAAAGGTTACTGATGAGTACGAAGCGCCTTTGTCAGGCAATTTCTCCTTATCTGTTGTCGATAAGCGTGATGTAGCTATTGATACGACTTCCAGTATTATTTCCACGCTTTTGCTCACCTCCGAACTGAAAGGGTATATTGAATCGCCGATGAGTTATTTGCAAAAAGATGAACTGGACTCAAATGCCGCTCTGGATGTGTTGATGATGACGCAGGGGTGGCGAAGATATAATGTGCCGGAAATACTGAAAGGTAATTTGCAGAAAGAGCAGAAATATCAGGTGGAATCAAACCGTCAGTTTTCAGGGAAATTAACCGGGGTATTTTCGGCTTTGAGAGATGGGAGTATTTCTCTTATTGCTGTCAGGGACTCGGTTATCGGGACGTTATTCACCAAGCCTGAAAAAGACGGCAGATTTGTGTTTAAGGATGTCGATTATCCTGATAGTACGCGGTATATCGTTCAGGCGCTGACAAAGAAAGGCTCAAGTCGTGCATTTATTGAGATGGATTCCATTGAGGCACTTCCCAAGGTTGGTCTTTCTCCTTTAAATGTTGCTGGAAGCAACAACAATGAAGGTTCTTCTCTCGACAAAGTAAATGAAGAATATGTCATTGAAAATGGGCTGAGGCTTATTAATCTTGCGGAAGTGGTAGTTAACGGACAGCGAATAAATCGCCGGAAAACGGAATCGCCCTATTATTCTGTCGCATCATCTTTTGTACTTGCAACCGAAGAAATTGAAAAAGCAAACTTTATGAACGTCTTTGACCTGCTACGCCGCCTTCCGGGTGTAACCACTTCCGGCAGCGAAGTTTTTTACCGTCGGGCAACGCCTTTGCTTATTTTAGACAATGTACCAACTGAGAATTTTGATTACAGCATGTTGAATGTGAATGATATCAGCGATGCTTTTGTGTCACCGGCCACTTCGGTAATGCCCATATTTGGCGCCCGTGCGGCAAACGGAGCCATTGTAATCAACACCAAAAAGGGGTTTGTCGAAAAAAACAGTCTGAATAAAAACATGCAGGTAATTACCCCTATAGGCTACCAGCAGCATGTTGAGTTTTATTCGCCCGCTTACGAAACGGAAGAACAGCGAAAGAACACTGCCACTGACCTGCGCTCAACGATTTATTGGAACCCCTGCGTCCGGACAGACAGTACGGGGATTGCTCATCTGAGTTTTTATTCGGCTGATTTGCCCTCGCAATATGGCCTTGTCATTGAAGGGGTAAGCAGTTTCGGCCATCTCATCTATTCATCGAAGGAAGCTGTAACAGTAGAGCAATAGTAGGTTTTGGTGCAAGCGTATCATGGAATGGATATGACAATTAAATATGATTGCCATTAGCCTTACAGTTAACGTTCATATTTAAACTGAACAAATGCAAACAAATACGAATTAGTTGATATTCAGTCAAGTCATAATTGGAAATGGATTCTTCAAAATAATGTTTATATATTTGAGTCCCTAATCTGTCAGTATCTTGGACGAAAAGTACATTGTTACAGGACTAAAGAATAAAGATAAAACCGTATTCGATTTTGTCTTTAGTTATTATTACACTGGGCTTTGCGCATATTCCAGAAGGTGGGTGAACGATCCAAATGTAGCAGAAGACCTTGTACAGGACTTTTTTGTCAGGTTATGGACCAACAGTTCGACGATTGAAATCACTTCATCTTTAAAGTCATATTTC
>JBAZGO010000017.1:69828-88923 GCA_041652995.1 Prolixibacteraceae bacterium | reverse complement strand
TCTTTGCTTCGGTTAAAAACCGGGCGATCAACCATTTGAAGCATGTTAAAATAAAGAAAAAGTTTGGAGTTCATGTAGTAGATATATCAACTTACGAATACAGCAATTGGGAATTTTCCGAACCAGAATTAGTAGAGCTTATAGAATTGGGCATGCAGAAACTACCACCGCGTTGCCGGGAAATATTTATCCTCAGCCGCTTTGAAGGGAAAGACAATGGGAAAATTGCCGAAATGTTGGGGATATCCAAGAGGACAGTGGAACTTCAGATTAGTAATGCATTGAAAATATTGCGTACAGAATTAAAAGATTACCTTCCATCCATGATGCTTTTCTGGCTACTTAAATAAATTTATTGAGTATCCGTTACTTTACCTACATTGGAAAGTTTTCCTTCGTGCACAGACTGGCCTCGTCCGGAGAGGCGAAAAACAAGTGAAGACGGCGTTAAGAAATCTTTCCTGTTTGAGCCGCAGGCGAGTTTAAAAGATTTTAGCCGTCGGGCGCTGGTTTTTCGAGCGATGCGGACGCAGCCTTGATTTTTTTGATTCCTTTTTCGTGTTAAGACAAAAAAGTAATTGGGGTTTGGGGCAAAGCTCCATCTGTCGGAACAATTAGTTCTATTTTAACAGATTCAATTCAGAGAACAATTTTCAGCTTTTTCACCCCGTCCCATATAGGGAGAAAGCTGAAAAATCAACCTTTATCTTAAGGGATTCAGGGTAAAAAAGGTTGATTTTTCAAATGTGTTAAAGTAGAATTAGGCATTCAACCGGATATTCATAAAATTTTTTCAATATCGGATATGTGTTTTTCCAGACTGGGGTGTCTGGTAAATAACGGGTGAAGAAATTCATTTGATCATTTTTTAACCACTACCAATGAAAGAGCACTTCGATTACGATGAGTTATTGGCTTCACATTTTTCCGGAACGCTGACTGAGGCTGAAGAAAAGGAACTGCAGGGTTGGAAAGGAGCCTCTGAAGAAAACCGAATGGTTTTTAAGAATGCGGAAAAGGTTTGGCAATCTCTTAACATGTTACAGGAAATGAGAGGCTACGATGTAGCCAAGGCTCTGTCAAATGTTCATAGAAAGACGGAACAGACCTCCGGTTACCATCCAAAAGGTTTTTTCTTTTACTGGCAACGAATTGCCGCTATTCTGCTACTTCCGTTGTTAATAAGCGGGACGATTTATTACATACAAGCAAAACATACCTCGAATAATTCTGTCGTCTGGCAAACCATTGTCACTCCACCTGGAGTTAAAACTCATGTACAACTTCCTGACGGGACTTTTGTCTGGCTAAATTCAGGGAGCAGTCTGCAATATCCATCGTCTTTTTCTGATGGAACACGGAACGTAAAATTACAGGGAGAAGCTTTCTTTGAAGTTGCTAAAGATAAAAAGCATCCGTTCGATGTTGATCTTGGGAAGATTAACATCGAAGTAATCGGTACAGCGTTTAATGTTATCAATTATAGACAGGAGGGCCAAACAGAGGTCGTATTAACCTCAGGAAAAGTTAAGCTTTTTGAAAAACATGAAAACAAGAGTCGGTTAATTTCTGAAATGGAACCCGGGCAACAGGCCATATATCTCAAAGCACAGAACGCAATCTCTCTGAAGAAAGTCGATACCGGAAAACACACATCCTGGATTGATGGAAAGCTTATTTTTAGGGATGATCCAATGACTGAGGTAGTCCGAAAACTGGACCGTTGGTTTAATGTTCAGATTGAAATGGCCGACCCTGAGATTGCCGGCTACATCTACACAGCAACTTTTCAAAACGAAACAATAGAGCAGATTTTGAACCTGATTACAAGGACTTCACCAGTTGAATATTCCGTTCTTCAGGGGAAAAGATTAAAGGACGGAAGTTTTGAAAAACAACGAATTATTGTAAGAAAAAAGTTAAAGTAACCTAAAAAAAGAAATGCCTATGATTTGAAACCGGACTAAAAGCAGAAAGGGGAAATATTGGACCATTTACCCCCTTCTGAATGATTGTCCCAATGGGTTGGGACTTAGTTAATTGAATTGTTAAAACAAAACATTACAAACTTATGAAAAAAAAACAATTTAAAATTGTTTCCGGATTTATTGCAATCTGGAAATCAAAATTATTTTTAATTATGAAACTAACTGTGATTGCTTTGTGTTTCACTGTATTTCAGGGATTTGCATTAGCCACATTCGGGCAAAACGCCAAAGTAAACCTTAAAATGACGAATGTCTCAATTAAACAGGTACTCAGCTTAATTGAGGATCAAACGAACTTCTTTTTTATATACAATGGAAAGTTGGTTAATGTAGAAAGAAAAATTAGCGTTTCCGCTGAGGATCAAGATATAAGCGATGTATTGAAGGAAGTTTTTAACGGTACTAATATCACGTACGATATCGTTAATCGGCAGATACTTCTCTCAAGTCCGGAAGGTAATTCCGGGATAGTTGGTCAGCAGCAAAAATCTGTTTCAGGCCGTGTTACCGACTCTTCCGGTGCGCCATTGCCCGGTGTTACGGTAGTTATAAAAGGTACGACCAACGGATCAATTACAGATATTGACGGAAAATTCAGCTTAAACAATGTTGCCGATGATGCTGTACTGTCCTTTTCCTTCGTGGGCATGAAACCACAGGAAATTGCACTTGAAGGTAAATCTGTTCTCAACACTACCATGATCGAGGATTCTTTAGGAATTGAAGAAGTTGTTGCTATTGGATATGGTACACAAAAGAAAGAAACGTTAACCGGATCAGTCGTAAATATTTCAGGTGCTGACCTTAAAAAGAGCCCTGCTCCCAATGTGACCAGTTCACTTAGTGGAAAATTACCCGGATTGATCGTTAATCAACGTTCTGGTGAACCAGGGCGCGATGATCCAAGTATCTTAATCAGGGGAAATGGCACATTTGATAGTAATCCGGATGATGGTATAGATAATAATGCTCCACTTATAATTATTGATGGTGTTGAACGTAACAATATGAGTAGGCTAAATCCCGAAGATATTGCGAGTATATCTGTATTGAAAGATGCTTCTGCTGCAATTTATGGAGCTCGTGCAGCCAATGGAGTAATTCTGGTAACAACTAAAAGAGGTGCTATTGGTAAACCTGAATTTAGTTTTAGGTACAATAGTGCATTTCAAAGCCCAACAAAAATACCGGAGATGTTGGATGCTGCAGCTTATGCCCAGGTATATAACGAAGCATACTGGTACAGGCAAGGTCGTCCTGCAACCAACTTTACCCCTTTCTATTCCGATGCTGCCATTCAAAAATATCGTGATGGATCCGACCCGATTTTATATCCAAATACGAATTGGGTTAAAGAAGGAATGAAGTCTTACTCAATGACAAACCGCACTTCGATCCAGGTAACCGGTGGTTCGGAGAACGTAAAATACCTGCTCTCATTTGGATCCATGACTCAAAATGGAATTTATAAGAACAGTCCTTCAGATTATAAGCAGTATAATTTCAGGACAAATATTGATGTTACGTTATCCAGGGATTTAAGCGTTGGAGCCAGCATTAATACCATTATCAACCAAATGGATTATTCGCAAGTAGCTACCTGGATTAATTTCACTAATATATTAGTGGCCAATCCTACCTTAGTGGCCCGCTACCCCAATGGGCTAATTGCCCCGGGACGTTTGGGCGAAAATCCATTGTTGATGGATCAGAGAGGGTACGACAAAATTAGGGACACCCCATTGTATTCAACTTTTACAGCAAGCTATAAAATTCCATTCATAAAAGGTTTGAGCGTTGATGCATCATTTAATTATGATTTAAGAAACCAAATGGAAAAAGTTTATAGTAAACCTTACTATTACCATGAATATAATGTCAATACACAACAATACGATTATAAAAAAGGTACCGGAGCTTCAACTGTTGAATTAACAGATACATATAGCAAGTGGACCACTATGTTGTATAACTTTAAGTTGGTTTATAACAGAACTTTCGACAATCATCACGTGGGGGCAATGATTGCTCAGGAACAGCAGAAAAATACCTATTCGTATGTAATGGCTTACCGGAAAAATTTTGTGAGTCCGGCTATTGACCAGATTAATGTGGGAAGTAATGCTTCTGATGATAAAAGCAATGGTGGATCAGCTTCTGAAACTGCACGAAATAATTATTTGGGCCGTTTTAATTACGATTTTAGTTCTAAATATTTGATAGAATTCTTATTTCGTTACGATGGATCTCAGAATTTTCCATCTGACACGCGTTATGGTTTCTTCCCGGCTGGATCTTTGGGATGGCGTTTATCTGAAGAACCTTTTGTTCGTGCAGCTCTTCCTTATGTAGATCAGTTGAAATTGAGGTTTTCTCTTGGCCAAATTGGTAATGATCGTGTAAGTGCTTACCAGTATATGCAGTCGTATTCGTTTGGTAACAATTATGTTTTTGGAGCAACCGACCAGCCAGGTATCTACCCCAATACAATGCCAAACCCAAATATTACCTGGGAAGTTAGCACAAAAGGAGATTTAGGGTTAGATGCCAGTCTTTGGAAAGGCTTACTTGGAGTAGAATTTACACTTTTTAAAGAAAACCGAACCAATATATTAGCGCCACGCAACCTTTCCATTCCTTCTACTTTAGGGTTCTCTTCATTGCCAAACGAAAATATCGGGAAAGTTGAGAATCATGGTTTTGAACTCAAATTAAGCCATCGGAATACGGTAAAGAAACTGACCTACAATTTGGAAGGCAATGTCTCATTTGCAAAAAATGAGATTGTTTATATGGACGAAACTCCTCAGGCTGAGCCTTACCAAAATCGTACAGGCCATCCGGTTGGAGCATCTTTATTTTACAAGGCAGATGGGATATTTCATACTCAGGAAGAATTGGATGCCTATCCTCATGCTACCGGTACTCAGGTTGGTGATGTTAAAATTCTTGACTTAAACGATGATGAGGTAATCAATTCAAAAGATCAATTCAGGTTCGACTATACTGCTACACCTAGGGTTGTATTTGGTTTGAATGCCAGCTTTAAATATAGTGATTTTGATATGAACCTTTTTTTTCAAGGACAAACACAAGCATATAATTATGACAGCCAGTTTGTTTCATTAGGCAACTCAAACTTCGACAATGCATTTGCTGATCGCGCAAAAGATCGTTGGACAGTTGATAACCCAAATGGAACTATGCCAAGGGCTGATACCTATCAACCTGGTAGTTCAACATTCTTTTTATATGACGCAACTTTTGTGAGACTTAAATCAATAGAACTGGGATACTCACTTCCTAAAAAAGTTACTTCAATTATTAAAATGAATGATGTGCGGGTATATTTAAGCGCATTTAACCTATTTACCTGGGCAAAAGATATTAAGTGGTCTGATCCGGAATTAAGTGGTTACACTCTTTATTATCCGCAACAACGTACAATCAATGTTGGTATTAATGTGAAATTTTAAAAAAAATCAGCGATGAAAAAAATACTTATTATAGCAACAATATTATTGTCACTCCTGTCATGCAGTGATAATATTCTTGATATTTCACCAAAAGATCGTCTTGCTGAAGATGCCGTATGGAACGATGAAAGCTTGATTAAGGCATACCATACGGCATTGTACAACTGCATTCCTCACGGTTTTAAAATACACATGATGTCAAAAGCAACAGATGAAGCATATTGTAGTATTTCATGGGGTATTGGAATAATTCCTATGGGAACTATTACTGCCGATAACGTAACTAGTGTAGCTGATACCGATTGGACCGGGGGAGCAAATTTGTATTATTGGAATACCGCATTCCAATTTATCAGGAAAATTAATGTTTTTCTTGAAAAGATTAATACAGTTACAGTTTCGATTACTAATAAGCCACAATTAATTGCTGAAGCAAAATTCTTAAGGGCATACCTCAATTTCCAACTTATCGAACGATTTGGAGGGGTTCCTATTATTACTCAATCTTATCAGTTAGGCGACGCAATTACTTTTACCAGCAATACTTTCGAAGAATGCGTTACTTTCATTGATAAAGATCTTACAGAAGCAATTCCAGATTTACCTCTGAAATATGCTACAACAGAATCTAATTTTGGCAGGGCAACTCAGGATGCTTGTAAAGCTTTACGTTCGCGCATGTATTTGTATGCTGCATCTCCTCTTTTTAACACGACTAACGACAGAGCAAAATGGCAGAAAGCCGCTGATGCTGCAGAAGCGTTGTTAAGCAGTGGATATATCTTGTATCCTGATTACAGAAAAGGTTTTATTCTGGCCAGTGGAGCTGCAAATAGCGAAGTAATTTTCGCCAGAAACTTTACTACCAACAATAGTCATCAGGCTCCAATGCACAATCTAAATCGTAGGTATGGTGCTTATGGAGGATGGTGGGCAAGTAATGGGCCATCGCAGAATTTGGTTGATGATTACGATATGGCTAACGGTGAACCTGCTTTCATTTACCCAAATGGAGTAAAAACGGTAAATCCTGCTTCCGGATATGATCCACAAGATCCTTATAAGAACCGCGATCCACGATTCGATGCTTCAATAATTCATGACAATACCGTTTATCGCGGTGATTTGTTTGAAATGTGGATAGCTGGTGATGGCGCTACTTGGGGATATGATTCTTATAAGCAAAGCGGTGACAATCCCCGAACAAACTATGTGCTTAAGAAATTTATGCCTGATACCGATATGCCAATTAGCTGGCAGACAAATTATACGATTCCCTGGATAATTTTCCGTTTAGGTGAGGTATATCTGAACTATGCAGAAGCTAAGTTTGAACTTGATGACGAAACCACCTGTAGGGAATATATTAATTTGGTAAGAGCCAGAGTAAATATGCCTGCAATTCCGGAAACTGTTACCGGAGAAGATCTCAGACAGAGACTTTACAACGAACGCAGGATCGAATTGGCATTCGAGGAACATAGATTCTGGGATGTAAGGAGATGGAAAATTGCTATGGATGTTGAGAACAGGCCGATCTATGGAATGGATATCATAAAAGATGGAACTACAGGAGTGAAAACGTATTCACCGGTGAAATTGCTTGAAAGAAAGTTTACCGACCAGATGTATTTACTTCCAATATCTACAGATGAAATTAGAAAGAATAACGGAACTTTATTACAATCAGTCACTTGGCGTTAGAAAGATCCGAATTCAATAATTAAAGTAAGTGTGTTGTCGGTTAATTTCAGCCGATAACGCACTTACAATGTTTAACGTGAAATTGAAAAATAACAATTTCAGATTTCATATATATTCCTAATCAATGGCATGTTGCTATATGCAGGTTCTGTTATAAGTTCAAATTTATCGCAAATTACAAATAGTAAATCTAAAATCGAAAGTCTCTATAACGGCTAACAACTAATTTTAGATTCAGAATAAACCTAATTTAACAAACCATGAAAAAAAATGGACAATTTACTTTTTTGCTTATTGCACTCCTGGTATCAAGCCTCTTTTCTTATTCTCAAGACACAGTAAAACAAGCACCTCAAGGCTTCGATAGTCTTCGCGGCGGAATTCCTCATGGGAAAATCGACACCATTGTATACAGTTCAAAGACTGTTGGCACCAACCGTAAAGCGCTGATTTATACTCATCCGGGTTATTCAAAAGATAAAAAATACCCTGTACTCTATTTGTTGCACGGTATCGGCGGCGACGAAAAGGAATGGTTCAATGGCGGACAACCTCAGGTGATACTCGACAATCTCTATGCTGAAAAGAAAGTTGAGCCTATGATTGTGGTGATGCCCAATGGACGCGCTATGAAAGACGACCGCGCAACCGGAAATATTATGGCTCCTGATAAGGTTCAGGCTTTTGCCACTTTCGAGAAGGATTTGCTAAACGACCTGATCCCGTTCATCGAAAAAAAATATCCGGTAATCAACGACCGAGAACACCGTGCTATTGCTGGTCTATCAATGGGAGGGGGGCAATCCCTTAATTTCGGACTGGGCAATCTGGACAAGTTCGCCTGGGTTGGTGGATTTTCATCGGCGCCCAATACCAGGAAACCTGAAGAATTGATACCTGATCCTGCAAAAGCAAAACAACAGTTAAAACTGCTCTGGATTTCGTGTGGCGACGAAGATGGCCTGATCAATTTCAGTAAACGTACCCACGATTACCTGGTTGCCAATCAGGTTCCACACACTTACTATGTTATTCCTGGCGGATTTCATGATTTCAAGGTCTGGAAAGAAAGTCTGTACCAGTATTCACAGTTGCTTTTTAAAGCGGTTAATATAACCATGCAACAACCAACTTTGAAAGATGCTTTTGCCGGTAAATTTTATATTGGAACTGCATTGAATACGCCTCAGATTACCGGAAAAGATACAGCAGCGGTTAAGGTAATAAAAGAGAATTTCAGCGCTATCGTACCTGAAAATTGCATGAAAAGCGGCCCGATTCAACCTAAAGAAGGCGAATTCGAATTCACATTAGCTGACCAATTTGTTGATTTTGGAATGAAAAATAACTTGTTTATAACCGGTCATTGCCTTGTATGGCATTCTCAGGCGCCGCGCTGGCTTTTTACCGGCAGCGACGGAAAGGAAGTTTCACGCGAAGTGTTACTTGAACGGATGAAAAAACATATTTACACCGTAGTTGGGCGGTACAAAGGCAAAATCAAAGGTTGGGACGTGGTAAACGAAGCAATCGAAGACAACGGATCGTTCCGTAAAAGTAAATTCTACCAAATACTTGGTGAAGACTTTATAAAATACGCCTTTCAGTTTGCCCATGAAGCCGATCCCGATTGTGAACTTTACTACAACGATTATTCCGAAGCCATCCCTGCAAAAAGAGATGGCATTGCAGCGATGGTCAAAAAGCTAAAAGACCAGGGTGTCAGGATTGATGGCATTGGGATGCAGTGCCACGTTGGGCTTAATTATCCTTCTTTGGAAGATTATGAAAAAGCCATCCAAACTTATGCTGCATTGGGTGTAAAGTTGATGGTAACCGAGATGGATATCAGCGTGTTGCCTTCGCCTGTCAGAAATTTAGGTGCTGATATTGCCACCAATGTTGAATATAAGGAAAAGCTAAATCCCTACGTTCAGGGACTTCCCGATTCAGCCAGGGTGGCTTTGGAAAACCGCTATCTCGATTTCTTCAAATTGTTTTTAAAGTATGATGACGCATTTACCCGCGTAACCGTTTGGGGGGTTAACGATGCCAATTCATGGAAAAACGGATTTCCGGTTCGTGGAAGAACTGATTACCCGTTGCTGTTCGACCGTAAAAACCAACCCAAATCGGTTGTGCCACTTCTGGTTGATTTGGCCAAAAATTACAAATAGCAGAAAGGTTGCAACCAGCATAATCAGATCGACCTAAATTAGGTTCAAAATGAAAAAATGAACCTGTTTTTATTATTCTGTGCGATGGCAACATTGTCCTTCGTACAAATTACTACAGAACCGGCATCATCGAATATGCGCGGGGCAAAGTACCCGCAATCACGCCTGACAGCCGGGCTATTTAAATGAAAGTGAGTACCATGAAACACCTAAGAAGATTATTGTCAGTCACTGTTCTTTTAGTAGGAACACTTTTAGCGGTTGCCCAGAATAAAGATTTAATCAACCAGAGTCAAACAACTATATGTAATCCAATTAACCTGAGTTACCGGTTCTGTCTCGATGGCAATATCCCGCGCCGCGAAGCAGCCGACCCAACCATGGTCGTTTATAAAGGTGAGTATTATCTATTTCTGTCCCGTTCAGGAGGATATTTCCATTCAACCGATTTAATCCATTTTGATTTAATTCCTACAAGCGATCTTCCATTGGAAGATTATGCCCCAACAGCGGTTGTAATGAATGACACCTTGTATTTCATGTCATCTGCTTCGCCTACAGTTAAAATATTTAAAACAACCGACCCGAAATCAGGAAAATGGAAAATTGCCAATCCTAAATTTCCAATTGGAATGATTGACCCTGATTTGTTCGTTGACGACGATGGCCGTTTGTATTTTTATTATGGTTGCTCCAATGTAAACCCTATTCAAGCTGTTGAACTGGATACTAAAACATTTAATCCAATTGGAAAACCGGTTGCTGTGATACAGAGCGATAAGAAGAATTACGGATGGGAACGGTCTGGCGATTACAATGAAGTGGGCAACAATCCGTGGATCGAAGGGGCATGGATGACCAAGCGTAACGGCAAATACTATCTGCAATATGCTGGTCCGGGAACTGAATACAAAAGTTACAGCGATGCCGTTTATGTTGCCGATAAACCGCTTGGACCATTCAAACTGGCAGAGCATAATCCAATCTCATATAAACCCGAAGGTTTTATTGCAAGCGCTGGCCATAGCAGCACTTTTCAGGATAAATACGGCAATTACTGGCATATCTCATCAATGACTATTTCAGTGAAACACATGTTCGAACGTCGTCTCGGATTGTTCCCAACTTTCTTCGATAAAGACGGAACAATGTTTGTTTATACCGGATATGGCGATTTCCCGTATAAAATGCCAACGAAGAAAATTTCTGGTCCTGAAGAATTGTTTCCAAGCTGGATGTTGCTTTCGTACAATAAACCGGTTGAAGTTTCTTCGGAACTGGCCGATCACCCAAAAAAATATGCTGCCAATGAAGATATTCGCACCTACTGGAGTGCAAAAACCGGCGACAAAGGTGAATGGATCAGCATGGACCTGGAAAAAGAATCGACCATCAATGCCGTTCAGATAAACTATGCCGAAAACAATGCAACCCTAAAAGGACGTGTTCCGGATGTTTATTATCAATACCTGCTCGAATATTCGTCGGACAATAAAACATGGAAAACTTTGGCAGATAAAACCCAAAGCAAAACCGATGTTCCGCACGATTATCTTGAATTGAAAACGCCAATCAAAGCGCGTTACATCAAGCTTACCAATTACAAGGTGCCAAGCGGAACGTTTGCAATTGCAGGCTTGCGTGTTTTTGGCAATGGGGACGGAAAAGCCCCTGTTGAAGCTAAAGATCTGAAATTGGCACGTCAGGAAAACGACCGTTGCATGGTCAATTTAAGCTGGACTAAAGCTCCCGGAGCTGTTGGTTATAACATCAGGTACGGAACTCAAAAAGATAAATTGTATCACAATTACCAGGTGCTTGGTTCTGAGTCATTGACGATCAGAAGTTTAAATAGTTCGCAGAAGTATTATTTCACCATCGATACTTTTAACGAAAAGGGCATAACAAAAGGGAAAAGCACAATCGAACTAAATTAACCAACGTAATCATAACGCTGAATATACTTGAATTATGAAGATCAAAAATCAAATCTCTCTTTTACTGTTTTTTGTATTAATCGGATTTAGTCAATACTCAAAGGCCGATTATCCTATTGTTTCTCACCGTCATTTAGCCGACCCCGGTTCACTTGTTTATAACGGAAGGGTTTACCTCTACTGTTCAAATGATGATGAAAACCCCGGTGACAACAAGTCGGGTTATCAAATGAAGTCAATTGTATGTGTTTCGAGCAGCGATTTAAAAAACTGGACCGATCACGGCATTGTTTTCGAAGTTCCCAGAGACGCATCCTGGGCAGGTAGAAGCTGGGCTCCTTCTGTCATTGAACGCGATGGTCATTTTTTCCTTTATTTTGGTAACGGAGGAAAGGACATTGGGGTGGCCAAAGGTGATAATCCATTGGGTCCGTTTGTTGATCCACTTGGCAAACCACTAATCGAACATAGTACCCCCGGTGTGCAGCCAGCCAAAAATATGTGGCTTTTCGATCCAATGACTTTTATCGACGACGACGGTCAAGCCTACATGTATTTTGGTGGAAATGGCGACAACAATGTGCGTGTCATTAAATTGAACCGCGACATGATCAGTGTGGATGGCCCGGCAATCCATTTGGAAGCAAAGAACTTTTTCGAAGCATCATGGATGCACAAACACAATGGAACCTACTATTTTTCCTATTCGGCTAATCCGCGTGCTCAAATGCGTATCGATTACATGACAAGCACGAGTCCTACTTCGGGATTTACTTACGGGGGAGCTGTTTCGAAGCAACCACCGCTAAACGACAACAACAACCATCAGGCAATTTTTAAATTAAACGGCGAGTATTACCAGGCATATCATAACCGGGTAGTGGCAAAGCAGGCCAAAATTCCACCGGTTTTCAAACGCAATCTTTGCGTTGACCAGTTTAAACACAATGCCGACGGTACCATTGATACGATGAAGAATACTGTTGACGGCGTGGTTCAATTATCATCTGTTAATCCATTTGAACGAGTGGAAGCCGAAACAATGAATGCGCAGTCGGGTATTTATACTGAAACTTGTAAAGCTGGTGGAATGAATGTTTGCAACATCGAAAGCGGCGACTGGATAAAAATAAGAGGCGTAGATTTTGGCAAAAAAGGTGCAGGAAAGTTTAGCGCCAGCGTTGCAGCTACAATCGAAAATTGCCAGATAGAGCTCCGCCTTGGCGATCCTTCAGGTACACTTATCGGAACCTGCAAAGTAACTTCTACCGGCAACCTGCAAACGTGGAAATCCGTAACCTGCAAAGTTGAAAAGATTACAGGGGTTCAGGATCTTTACATGAAGTTCACCGGTGGCGAGGGCAATTTGTTCAATTTCGACTGGTGGCAGTTTAGCGTAAAATAGTCCTGAAAAGGAAGAAATCAAGAATGAAGATGCTTTCAATAAGAAAATGACCGGCTTTTCATTAGAACAGGTATTTAAGAACGCAGTCTAAAAGACAAGTTGAAGCCATCAAAATACAAAGGATCAGGAACATCGTTTCCCACGAATGGATGACCTGGCGCATGGCGCTTAATGAGTTTGCATCACGAATCTTTAAATAAAATGAAGATGTCATTTAAAGGCCATAGAATTATACTTCTTCTTTTGGGTAGCATTTTGTTGCTGTACCCTATAGAATGTAGCTCTTCATTTTTGGTTCTTGATGGTTCAACTAACTCGAAAAATACTTTTGACTTAAGAACTGCCGATAAAACGATATTGGACGGTTATACCGATGTAGCAAAATATGAGGATGGATTTATTGCTGTTGGTTCAAATGGACAAATTGACCGGATTTCAAAAACCGGCGAGATCAATAAGTACCACAGCACTGTGGGTGCTAAGTTTAAATGTGTTCTTACGCATGATAAACAGATAATTGCAGCAGGCGATAATGGAGATATGTTGATTTCGTATGGTAGTGAAAAATTTGAGAAAATCAACAGCGGAACGGACGGCAATATAAACAGCCTTACGTGGTTTGACAACAAGGTTATTGCTGGCGCCGATGGAGGTGAAATTCTCATTGGAAATAATATAGGTGAATTTAAAAGTATTCAGTTGAACCTGAAAGGAGATGTCGTTTCTGTTTCAGCTAATGCAGTTTTCTGTTTTGGGGTAACCAACGCGGGTGAAATAATTCACACGACCGATGGGGAGAACTGGAATGTCTTCGATTTCAATCAGGAATATAAAGGCTTTTACAAAACCTGTTATTTCACTAGTGTACTTGTTACCGAACGCAATATTGCCGTGACTGGTATAAAAGATGATGGTTTGCCTGTATTCATGCTGTCAAACAAAGGTAAGGTTTGGAGCGAAAGAGACCTTTCGTATAAAGATGAACAGGGAATTAAGGATTACCTGAAGGATTTACCCAATGATATTTTTTACGACGGGTTGTACCAACAATATTACCTTGCTTGTGAAAATGGAAAACTACTGGTACTCCCAACCTGCTCACATTGCAATGAACTTGCTGAGTTTCCGGAGGTAAACCTTGCCGGAATTTCAGGTATAAATGAAATGCTGATGATTGTTGGTGAAGGTTTTTTTGTAAAACCAATCAGTTTTTAACAAACTATTTTTAAATAATATGAAAGATAAACTAACTAAACTGAGCTTTTTGGTACTCTGCACTTTTACGATGATGGCTTTCATGCCGCAAAGTGAAATGGCAAAGAAACCAATTTACCTAAACACAGCATATTCCTTTAAAGAAAGGGCTGCTGACCTGGTTTCGAGGATGACACCCGAAGAAAAACAAAGTCAGTTGGGGAATACCATGCCTCCAATTCCCCGATTGGGAGTGAATCATTACGATGTTTGGGGCGAAGCCCTGCATGGAGTGATGGGGAGAAATAACAATAGCGGAATGACTGCAACCTCCTTCCCAAATAGTGTGGCAGTTGGATGTACTTGGGATCCGGAATTGATCAAACGTGAAACTTCAGTCATTGCCGATGAGGCACGTGGGTTTAACCACGATCTGATTTTTACCCTGACTTATTGGTCTCCGGTGATCGAACCCGCCCGTGACCCAAGATGGGGACGCACTGCAGAAACATTTGGAGAAGATCCGTTTCTTGTTTCGCAGATCGGAGGTGGTTTTGTCCGTGGATTAATGGGAGACGACCCACGTTACCTGAAAGCAGTACCGTGCGGTAAACACTACTTTGCCAACAACACAGAATTTAACCGCCACTCCGGAAGCGCCAATATGGACGACAGGGACATGCGTGAATTTTACCTCCTGCCATACAGGACACTCATAAGGGAGGATAACCTTCCGGCTATCATGACTGCATACAGCGCAGTAAATGGAGTGCCCATGTCGGCCAGTAAATTCCTGGTAGATACCATCGCCCGAAAAACTTATGGTATGGATGGTTATGTAACAGGTGATTGCGGTGCAATCGATGATATCATACGAGGACACCATTATGCCAAAACCAACGAAGAAGCAACTGCCATGGGTCTAAAATCGGGTGTTGATACCGATTGTGGAGGCGTTTATCAGAATTTTGCTTTAAAATCGCTGGCGCAAGGATTACTTACTCAGGGAGATATCGATAAAGCTCTTGTGAATATTTTTGCCATACGAATGAGATTGGGAGAATTTGATCCACCTGAAATTGTTCCTTATGCCGGTATCAAACCTAGCATCATCAATGATCCTTCACATAACGACCTTGCCATAGAAATTGCCACAAAAACACCCGTGCTTTTAAAAAATGAAGTGCTTGCCAAAACAGGCAAAAAAGCATTGCCTGTCAATTTAAAAAGCATTAAAAAGATTGCAGTTTTAGGACCTCAGGCTGATAAAGTTGAACTGGGAGATTATTCAGGACAAGTTGAACCTGAGTTAAGAATTTCTCCTCTGGCGGGAATTCAAAACTATATCAAAGTGAATAATTTGAACACTGAGGTCGTTTCAAAGGCTAGTGGAAATACCGATAGAAAAACCGACTTTATTACCATAAATGGATTCTCAACGGTACGAGGTGGTGCGGTTTTAAAGGAATTCGATGCAACGAAATTTGACGCATCTGCACCTGGTTTAATTGTTTCAGCAAGATTTGGAAGAACTTCCATTCAAGGCGTCAAAGATGGCGACTGGACAGCTTATGATAATGTTGACATTACCAATGTTGATTCGATGCGGTTCAATCTGAATGTATCGGGCGAAGGTGGCCTGTTGGAAGTCAGGGTAGGCTCTGTAACCGGAAATGTTTTAGCCTCGGAAAAGATCAAACCTGCAGCGCAACAAGCTGGCGGCGGTTTCAGGGGATTTGGCCGGTCAAAAACGGTTTCTGTAAAAATTAATACTCTGGGTATTACCGGCCCGCAAACCATTGTGCTGGTTTATCGTGAAGCTGAAGGTCCGGGTACAGATCCGGAAACTTTGGAAATGGCTGCCTCTGCGGATGTTGCCCTTGTTTTTGTTGGTACTGATCAAAGTACCGGAAGAGAAGAATCCGACCGGTTTGCAATTACCTTGCCTGGAAATCAGAATGAACTGATCAAGTCGGTTGCTTCAGTTAATCCAAATACCATTGTCGTTATACAGGGAATGGGAATGGTTGAAGTGGAACACATTAAAAACAATCCAAATGTGGCCGGAATTATCTTTACCGGGTACAATGGCCAGGCACAGGGAACCGCGATGGCCAAAATATTATTTGGTGAAGTGAAGCCGGGTGGAAAAACAAGTCTCACCTGGTATAAATCGCTGAGCGATTTGCCTGATTTCAACGACTATACATTAAGGGGCGAATCGGGTAAGAATGGCAGGACCTACATGTATTTCAACAAAGATGTTTCCTATGAATTCGGATACGGACTTTCTTACACGACTTTCGAATACAGTAATTTCCGCATCAGCCAAAATGCCATCACGCCAAATGATAAAATTACTATTCAGGCGGATGTGAAAAATACCGGTGAAGTTGACGGCGACGAAATTGTACAGGTTTATGTAAAAACTCCGGATAGCCCTGCATCTCTTGAAAGACCGATTAAACGTTTGAAAGGATTTAAACGGGTAACAATCCCAACAGGACAGATAAAAACTGTATCTATTGATATCGATTGTGCCGATCTTTGGTTCTGGGATACTGAAAAAGGCAAAATAACCTTCGATCAGGGCAAATACATTTTTGAAATTGGCGCATCTTCAAAAGATATCAAAGGAAAGGTAGAAGCTACCATGAGCGGAACTTACAAACCAGTTTTAAAAACAGTAGTTGCCGAATGCGGCAGCGTAGTTTTAAGGCCGGGCAATACCGTTCAATCCAGCATTACCGCATCCATGTCCGACGATAGTTTTTATGAGATAAAAAAAGCGAAAGTTATTTATAAAAGTAACAATCCTTCGGTTGCCACTGTCGATGCAAACGGAAAAGTGACTGCTTCCGGAGTTGGAACTGCCTTAATCTTTTCTGAAGTGACCATCGATGGTACTACCGTTTCGAACAGTTATCCAATAAAAGTGATGCCCGACCTCACCCCAAAATCAATTACTGTTGACGGGAAAAACATTTCAGGCTTTAATAAAGAAGTAAAAGCTTACAGTTATCTTTTGAAAAGCACTTCGAAAATACCAGTGATAAAAGCATCTGCATTAGGCAGTGATATAACAGTGGATATTGAACAGGCAAAAGCCATTCCGGGAACGGCTGTGGTTAAGTTTATCGATAACATTACGCTGGAAAAGAATGCCTATTATTTGAATTTTGATGTTGCTTCGGTTAGCGACGAATTCAATGATGCCTCTGTAGGCAGTCAATGGAAATGGGTACGCGAAAATCAGGCAACTCACAGTCTTTCAAAGAATGCTGGTTCGCTCACGATCACCAGCGAAATTGGCGACATATCGGAGGGTACTAATAATGCCAGGAATATGTTGCTGCAAAGCGCAAACAACGATTGGACAATGGAAACAAAACTGGTTTGCACCAGAACACCTTCTCAACCGGAAAATGCCGGTATTCTGGCTTATCAGGATGATAATAATTTTGTGAAACTTATGTTTAGGGCCGTGATTAAAACAACCCGGATGGGACGGGGAGGTGATGCGGTTCAGCCTGGAACAATCGATCTTGTTATGGAAGAAAATGGTATTGCAAAATCGATGGCAAACTTTAACATCAAAAATGAAGTCATTGGTAACAACCCGTTAATTCTTAAACTGGAGAAGAAAGGAAGCATTTACAAAGCGTACTATTCATTGAACGGTGAAAAATTCGAATTGCTCGGAACTGCTGACATGCTCTTAAAAGATATCAAAGCAGGATTAATCGCCTGCGATGGAATAATCACACAGTACATGAAAAGTACTTTCTGGTTCAATTCGGATACTACGAAACCTGCGACACCATTCGATGTTTCGTTTGATTATTTCCATATTGTGAATAATGGCTTAAAGTAGCTAAACAATAACCTAATAATTCTTTATCATGAAAAGCTTAATTTTAATCATTTTTCTAGCAACATTGATTACCGGAGGATTTTGTTTTGCACAGTCTCCATCAACAATTACCGAAGATTTTAAGCCCTCTTCTGTCAATCAACCTGGCAAGGAATTTCCACAGGTCAATTCCGAAGGCCGGGTGCGTGTTCAGATTTCTGCTCCTGAAGCACACAAAGTCCAGTTGGATATTGGCGCTGTAAAATACGACCTGGTTAAAGATGATAAAGGTGTTTGGACTGGAGAATCTGCCCCTCAGGATGAAGGTTTTCATTATTATCAACTTTGGGTTGACGGTGCTGCAGTTCCTGATCCCGGTAGCTTGTACTTTTATGGCGCAAGTCGCTGGGGAAGTGGAATTGAAATTCCGGCAAAAGATCAGGATTTCTATGCTTTGAAAAATGTGCCCCACGGACAGGTAATAGAGTTTCTTTATTTCTCGAAAAGCAACAACAGCATGCGTCGCTGTTTCATATACACACCACCCGGATATGATAAGGATACCCAAAAACGCTACCCGGTTCTATATCTTCAACATGGCGGCGGCGAAAACGAAACCGGCTGGTCGGCTCAGGGTAAAGCTGGACTTATCATGGATAACCTGATTGCCGGGGGCAAAGCCAAACCATTCATCATTGTAATGGACAATGGTACCTGGAGCATGCAGGGTCCACCAAGAGGTGAACGTCCCGCAGGTGGCGAATGGCCTCCCAAAGGTTGGGCCGATGGCTTTACAAAAACCCTGCTGAACGACATCATTCCGATGATCGATGCCAACTTTCGTACTATGGCCGATCAACAGCATCGTGCAATGGCCGGACTTTCCATGGGCGGTATGCAAACCCGTGTGATTACACTGGCCAATCCTGATGTATTCTCATACGTTGGAATGTTCAGCGGTGGCAGCATAAGTCTTGAAGATGTCGAAAAGGCACCCGGGTTTAAGGAAAAAAACAAACTGCTGTTTATCAGCTATGGCAGTCGCGAACTTGAAAATCGCAGAGTTGGCTTCGGTGGCGATCCCAAAGAAAATACGGATAAACTAAAAGCGGCAGGAATGAATACTCATTTCTATGTATCTCCACAAACTGCTCACGAATGGCAAAGCTGGCGCAGGGCACTAAATGAATTTGCTCCACTTTTATTCAATAAATAAAATTTTAAACCTAGCTTTTTTTAAGCCTCCCCTTTGGGGGAGGTTTGGAGGGGGCTTTAAAATATAAAACTTATGAAGCGCTATTTATTTACAATCGTTCTAATATTGACCTTATCCGGTTCACTGTGTTTTGCACAGACAAGCC
>JBAZGO010000017.1:0-69818 GCA_041652995.1 Prolixibacteraceae bacterium | reverse complement strand
GACCATTACCGATGACTTTAAACCTTCAACCCTGAATCAGCCGGGGAAAGAATACCCACAAGTAAATTCACAGGGTTACGCCCGATTCCGTGTTGAGGCTCCGCAAGCCCAAAGTGTTGTTGTGAGCCTTGGACTTGGCGGGATCAGAGGTGGTACTCCACTTACGAAAGCTGAGGATGGTTCCTGGACAGGCACTACTGCCGGACCTATGGATGAAGGCTTCCATTACTATCATCTTACGATTGACGGTGGGGTATTTAACGATCCCGGAGCTCTAAATTTTTACGGTTCTACCCGTTGGGAAAGCGGCATTGAAATACCTGCTCACGACAAGGATTTTTATGCACTGAAGGACGTGCCTCATGGTAATGTGCAGCAGGTTCTTTTCCCTTCTAAAAGCACAAACACCTCGCGCAAGGCGTTTGTCTATACACCTCCGGGTTATGATAAGGACATGAAGAAACGTTATCCGGTTTTGTATCTGCAACATGGTTGGGGCGAGGATGAAAACGCCTGGAGCAACCAGGGACATGCTAATCTGATCATGGACAACCTGATTGCTGATGATAAAATCAAGCCTTTCATTATTGTAATGACCTACGGAATGACCAACGAGATCAAGTTCGGTGGACTTCGGAATTTCGACATCAAACCATTTCAAACAGTACTTGTCGACGAATTGATCCCTTACATTGATGCCAGTTTCAATACAATAGCCGATCAACCTCACCGTGCCATGGCCGGACTCTCGATGGGTGGTATGGAAACAAAGACAATCACATTGAACAAACCCGAGGTATTTTCGCATTACGCATTATTAAGCGGAGGAACATACACTCCTGAAGATATCAAAGACAAGTCGAAGGTGAAACTCATCTTTCTGAGTTGCGGAAGCAAAGAAAGACCTGACGGCGTTAAGAATGCTGTTGTTGCCCTGAAAGATGCCGGATTCAACGCAGTTTCATACATTTCTGAAAATACAGCCCATGAGTTCCTGACCTGGCGTCGTAGCTTGCATGAACTGGCTCCGCTTCTGTTTAAAGATTGAAATGCAAATCAATAATGAATACTAAAATGAGAAATAGAACATTTTTAGTGGCAACGCTTATCCTGCTTGTTGCCATGTCCTGCACTACCCGACAACCTGGTCAGGTTAAGGTTGAAGGAGGATGGATACAGGGGACTGTAACCGAAGATTTAACCATTTACAAGGGAATTCCGTTTGCTGCTCCACCTGTTGGCGAATTGCGCTGGAAAGCTCCACAACCTGTTGAAAAATGGGATGATGTAAAGCAAACCACCGAATATGCCCCGGCTCCTTTTCAAGGTGGAAATCCACCTTCAGGCAAAAGTGAAGATTGTTTGTACCTGAATGTCTGGACGCCAGCAAAATCTGCCAATGAAAAAATTCCGGTTTTGGTTTGGATTTATGGTGGCGGATTCGGTTTTGGTTCAACTGGTGAACCTGGCTACAATGGCGAGAAATTGGCTAAAAAAGGTGTTGTTCTGGTAAGCATTGCTTATCGGGTCAATCAACTGGGATTTCTTGCCCACCCTGAATTGAGTGCAGAAAATCCGAATCCTGTTTCAGGAAATTACGGAATCCTCGATCAGATTGCAGGTTTGCAATGGATTCAGGATAACATTGCAGCCTTTGGTGGCGATCCCAATAAGGTGACCATTTTCGGAGAGTCGGCAGGTGGAATTTCGGTAAGTATGCTGTGTGCTTCACCTCTGGCTAAAGGCTTATTTCATGGCGCCATTTCGCAAAGTGGTGGTTCGTTCGGGCCAACCCGACCCACAACTTATCCGGGCGAAAACATGAAAACGCTTCAACAGGCCGAACAGGCCGGAATTGAATATGCCCAAAAGGTGGGAGCTTCTTCGATTGCCGATTTGCGCAAAATTGAAGCCGACAAACTGCCATTGGGAATGGGCATGGGTGGTGCCTGGCCAATTGTTGACGGCTATGTGATCCCCGATGATCAGCACAAGCTTTACGAAGCCGGAAAGTATAACGATGTTCCGGTGCTTATTGGCTACAATTCGGATGAAGGCGCAAGCTTTTCAAGGGAAAAAACTCCTGAAGAATATGTTGAAGGAGTAAAAACTCGCTATGGAAAATTTGCCGATGACCTGATCAAAGCATATCCTGCTGCAGAAAATTCAGTTCCGAAAACAGCTCGCGATTTAGCTCGTGATGCAGCTTTTGGCTGGCAAACCTGGAGCTGGGCAAGGCTTCAGTCACAAACCGGAAAATCGAAAGTTTTCTATTACTATTTCGATCAGCACCCCGAATATCCCGAAGATTCACCCCGGTATGGTTACGGCTCTCCACATGGACAGGATGTTGGGTATGTATTTATGAACCTTGACGCCTCAAATCCGCAGACAACTCAATCCGATCTTGAAATTTCGGAAGCAATGGGAACCTATTGGACCAACTTTGCCAAATATGGCGATCCAAATGGAGAAGGCGTTCCGAACTGGCCGGCTTTCAGCGATGCAAATCCGGAGGTAATGGTTTTGGAGCCAATACCTCACGTCGGGCCAGTGCCAAGCGCCGAATCACTAATGGTTCTGGACGGTTATTTCGAATGGAGACGAACCACTGAAGGTGCAGAGTGGGCAAAATAAATAAAAAGAATAATGAAAAAAATAAACTTAAAAGTAGGCTTACTTGCCGGCATTGTCTTGTTTTGCAGCTCAATTCAAGCTCAGGAAAAGCTTTATAAAAACGAGTTTCCAATATCGGATGTAACATTGCTCGACGGGCCGTTTAAACATGCCCGGGATCTGAATATAGAGGTGCTCCTGAAGTACGATGTTGACCGCTTGCTGGCGCCTTACCGCAAAGAAGCCGGTTTGCCCGAAAAGGCCAAAACTTACCCTAATTGGGACGGCTTGGATGGTCACGTGGCAGGGCACTATCTTTCGGCTATGGCTATAAACTATGTAGCTACCAACAACCTGGAGTGCAAGAAACGCATGGAATATATGCTTTCGGAACTTAAAGGGTGCCTTGAAGCAAATGCCGTTAACAACGCGGACTGGGGAGTTGGCTATATAGGCGGTTTCCCAAACAGTAAAAAACTGTGGTCGGCTTTCAAAAAAGGCGATTTTAGTATTTACAACTCTTCATGGGCGCCGTTTTACAATTTGCATAAAATGTACGCCGGACTTAGGGATGCCTGGCTCTATTGTGGCAACGAAGAAGCCAAAACTTTATTCTTGAAGTTTTGCGATTGGGGCATCAGCATCACTTCAGCCCTTAATGACGTACAGATGCAGTCGATGCTTAAAATGGAGCATGGCGGTATGAACGAGACTTTTGCCGATGCCTATCAAATTTCGGGTGATGAAAAATACCTGATAGCGGCAAAAAGATATTCGCACAACTTGTTCCTTGACCCCCTGTCGCAAGGGATTGACAACCTCGATAACAAACATGCCAATACGCAGATACCCAAATTTATTGGCTTTTCACGAATTGCAGAACTCAGTGGCGATAAAAAATACGAACATGCAGGCCGATTCTCCTGGGAAACAATTACGGCAAATCGCTCCCTGGCTTTTGGGGGAAACAGCCGAAGAGAGCATTTCCCAAGCGTAGCATCGTGCGGCGATTACATTAATGACGTTGACGGCCCGGAGTCGTGCAACTCGTACAACATGCTGAAATTGACCGAAGACTTGTTCCGTATGCAACCTTCGGCCCACTATGCCGATTACTATGAACGTACTATTTTTAATCACATTCTTTCTTCTCAACATCCCGAACATGGTGGATATGTGTATTTTACAACTGCACGTCCGCGCCACTACCGGGTTTATTCGGCGCCAAACGAAGCCATGTGGTGTTGCGTGGGCACCGGTATGGAAAATCATGGCAAATACAATCAGTTTATCTATACCCATTCAGCCGATTCGCTGTTCCTCAACCTGTTTATTGCTTCGGAACTCAATTGGAAAAATAATAACGTATCAATCAAACAGGAGACAAATTTCCCATCCGAAGAACGTACAAAACTGACCATAACAAAAGGGTCTTCGAGCTTCAAGCTGATGATCAGGTATCCTGAATGGGTGAAAGAGGGTGCTTTGAAAATTTCTGTAAACGGGAAAGCAGTGAGTTATTCTGCCCTTCCATCGTCATATATTAGCATCGACAGAAAATGGAAAAAAGGCGATGTGGTTGAAGTGGAATTGCCTATGCACAATACCATTGAGCATTTGCCCAATGTTCCTGATTACATTGCATTTATGCACGGCCCCATATTGCTTGGAGCAAAAACCGGGACAGATGATTTAAGGGGGCTTATTGCTGACGATGGGCGTTGGGGTCAATACCCGGGTGGAAAATTGTTGCCTGTTGACCAGGCTCCTATTTTGGTTGAAGATGATATTGAAAACATTGCCAGCAAATTGGTGCCCGTTAAGGACGAGCCATTGCACTTTAGTCTTAACGTAAAAATGGAGAATCCCATCGATGTTAAGCTGGAACCATTTGCAAATATACACGATGCACGATATATGATGTACTGGCTGGCGCTTACAAACAACGGATACAAGTCATACATGGACTCCTTATCAATAATTGAAAAAGAGAAGATCGCTCTTGATAAGCGCACCATCGACTTTGTGGCTACCGGCGAACAACAGCCCGAAACCGACCACGCCATGCTAAAGGAAAACTCGAATTCGGGAAATACAAATCATGAATTTTTCCGCGATGCAAACCGGGGCGGATATTTCAGCTACGAAATGAAAACAAATTCAGAAACCGACCTTAGCCTTATTGTTCGCTATTGGAGCGCAGAATGGGGAGGCCGCAAGTTCGATATTTACATTGACGATGAAAAGCTGTTGACCGAAGACAATACCGGACGATGGAACCAGTCGAAGTTTCAGGATGTAGAGTATGCTATTCCCAACTCGATGGTTAACGGCAAGAAGAACGTCAGGGTTAAGTTCCAGTCACTTCAGGGAAATACTGCCGGAGCGGTTTATTTCATCCGATTGGTGAGGAAAAATGGCTATTAAGTAACAGTGGAAGAGTACGTTGCCAAAAATAAAAAACACAATAAAATGAAGAAGATTTTATTTTCTGTATTCGTATTTTTATCTGTGTTCTTTCAGATCAATAAAGGTTTTGCCTGGGAAGGAATGCCAATGCCCAAGCTTCAGGTTGAAGGCCGCTATTTGAAAGATAGTCATGGTCATATAGTAAATCTGCACGGTTTTGCCCAAACATACTCGCCCTGGTTTAACGAACAAAATTCAAAATGGAGCAATTACGATGTGAATGGTTGCTTAGCATATAACAAGGGTATTATTGATAAAATTCTGAATGCCGGGTGGAAAATGAACTTCATTCGCTTGCACATGGATCCCTATTGGAGCAATACGCCTGGTTGCTCGGGACGTTATGAAGGCGAGGAATGCTTCAACGAAACCCGTTTCAGGAAGTACCTCGACGAAGTTTTTGTACCAATGGCTGAATATGCCGTTTCTAAAGGGTTGTACGTTGTAATGCGCCCTCCGGGTGTTAGTCCTGATCATATCGAAATTGATGGCGTGTACCATAAATATTTGATTAAAGTATGGGGTATTGTTTCCAAACATCCCCAATTAATGAATAACTCCAACATCATGTTCGAGTTGGCCAATGAACCCATTGATATTTTAGGTCCCGATGGAACTTACGGTGCCGGTACACAAGGCCATTTCGATAACCTGAAAACCTATTTTCAAACCATCGTAGATACTATCCGGACAAGTGCCGATAATATTCTTTGGATTCCCGGGCTAGGTTATCAATCGTTGTATGCCGGATATGCCACAAACCCTATTGAAGGCCAAAACATTGGCTATGCAGTTCATGTTTACCCGGGCTGGTTCAATAGCGGTCAGGGGTATGAAGCTTTCCAGCGTGGGTGGGATAACCAGATTCAACCGGTGGCCGATTTTGCCCCGGTTATTGTTACCGAAATGGACTGGGCTCCCGAAAGGCATGAAAAATCGTGGGGTAAAGATAGTACAGGAACTGCTGGTGGTGATGGATTTGGTGCCAATTTCAAAAATATCACTGACGATTGTGGCAATGTAAGCTGGTTACTTTTTACCAGTCCCGATCTTTTGGCACAGTTTGGAAACCCAAATGCACCAACCGATATTGTTGATTTCCTGACGGACCCTGAAGCATGTCCCACTCCAATTTATAATTGGTATCAGGATTATGCCAACGAATACGGATTAGATGGAGTTACTGAAGATTATTTGACAATGACGGATTTGAACATCAGTGGGGATACTGAAATTTCGGTTCTGAATAAAAGCTCAGTCGGTTTAAAAATTAATGCTGTTTTTGCCGATGGGCATGTCGAAAATGTTAGTTCCATTGCTCAAATTTCAGTTGATAATCCTGATGTAGTTCAAGTTGTGCGGGGACGTATTTTTACCCTGAAAGATGGGCATGCAACCCTGAATGTTTCATACACCGATTCCAAGGGAACAAAAAAGGAACTTACCTTAAAAGTAACCTCCTCGACATTCCCGCTGACCAATGCCTTATTCAATGCCGACATTTGGGGGAACGGAACTTTCGACGAAACCACCAGAACCCTTAAAACCGGGCAATGGGGTTTTGGTGGCTGGCAATATGATGGCATCGATTTATCGGACAACAAATACATTGTGGCAAAATTGGGCAGCGCCAATACTTCCGATGTGGCTTTCAACATTTACGATGGCAGCAGCTATTGGGGGTCGCCAGCTTCGTACAAATTCGGAAGCAGCAAACAGGTAGTTATTATTTTAGATCAGGCGAAGAAAAACGATGGTTTGATGCTAAATCCCGGGCATATCTACATTGCAGGTTTTTGGTCGAACGGGAGCAGCCCCGTTGTGATCGACACTGTGTTCCTCTCCAACTCCAGCGAATACGACCCACCGGTTGTATATGCTAAGGACATGCAAGGAATTGAAACCAAAGAACTCAAAGGTTTTCAGTATGAACTGGGTTTCGGCCCCTCGGCGTGTCAAACCCTTGTTGTTTCGGGCGATTCGCTCACCACTAACATCTCCATAAATGCGCCCACGGGTTTTGAGGTTTCGCTAGATAGCACCCAAACGTTTTTGTCGAAGATAACCCTAAGCCAAAGCAATGGACAGGTTGCCGGGACCAACGTCTATGTTCGGATGAAAGCGGGGCTAACAAAAAGCCCGAACACAGGGAATCTCACCATTGCTTCAACTGGAGCGGTCACAATAACCTTGTCGCTTACCGGGACTGTTGGCCCGATAACAGGCATAGATAAATATCGTACCCCTGAAGCAACTGTAGTTTCAACCCAATACTATTCATTAACAGGGCAAAAGATTGCAACAATAAAACATCTATATGGTGTATTCATTGTGAAAAAACTTATGTCCGATGGGACAACACAAACCTCTAAAGTAGTATCGCGGAGGTAGATATGAAAACCATGAATTATTCTTATTAATCGTTAAAACTAATATGAAGCTTAAACACATCGGCATTCTTGCTCTGTTAATAATCTCCGCTTTGGGAGAGGTCAGTGCACAAAACACACCTAAATACTGGCAATATGCACCCACTCCTCCGCTTGGATGGAACAGTTGGGACATCTTCGGTACAACTGTAACCGAACAACAAATAAAGGAACAGGCCGATGCAATGGCTTTGTATCTTCTTCCAAGCGGATATAAATACCTTACAGTTGATATTCAGTGGTACGAACCCGAATCGAAGAGTCACGCTTATAACCCAAATTCTATTCTTACTATGGACGAGTATGGCCGTTTGATCCCGGGACTGAAAAAATTCCCTTCCGCAACCGATGGCAAAGGTTTTAAGCCGTTAGCCGACTATGTGCATTCAAAAGGATTGAAGTTTGGCATTCATATTATGCGGGGGATACCCAAACAAGCGGTGGAAAAGAATACACCAGTGCTTGGCACAAAAGTAAAGGCACAGGATATTGCGCTTAAAAGTTCCACCTGCCCCTGGAATCCAGATATGTACGGTGTTGATGCTACCAAGCCTGAAGGACAGGCTTATTATTATTCAATCATTCAGATGTATGCCGACTGGGGTGTCGATTACATCAAGGTTGACGACATTTCCCGTCCGTACGGCGATGTTCAAAAGGCCGAAATTGAGGCTATCCGCAAGGCAATCGACAAGACAGGTCGCCCCATTGTATTGAGTTTATCGCCGGGTGCAACACCTGTGAAAGCTGGTGAACACGTAATGCAATACGCTAACCTTTGGCGAATCACCGACGATTTTTGGGACAACTGGGGGCTGCTTCATGCCATGTTCGAACGACTCGATGTCTGGACTCCTTACCGTGGCCCCGGCCACTTTCCCGATGCCGACATGCTGCCAATCGGGATCATCGACTTCAACCGCCAAACAAAATTTACCAAAGACGAGCAATACACGCTGATGAGCCTGTGGGCGATTGGCCGTTCGCCTTTAATCTTTGGGGGCGATATGACCAAACTCGACGATTTCACCAAAGAGATGCTTACCAACCCCGAGATGCTGAAAGTCAACCAGGAAAGCACAAACAATCGTCAGGTATATAACGAAAAGAACCTGATTGTATGGACAGCCGATGTGCCTGACAGTAAAGACAAATACGTTGCACTGTTCAATGCCCAAAGTAAGGGCGATAACATCGATTTTGCCAATGCCAACTATGCTAGTCCGGTTATTGCCGGGAACGGCAGTTCGCAGGAAATCAACGTTTCGGTGAAAGACGGGAAAAAGCTCGTGCTGTTTGTGAACGACGGTGGAAATGGGTTTGACTGGGATCATGTGGCTTGGGTCGATCCTGTTTTGCATGGACCTAAAGTTGATAAGAAACTGACCGATTTGAAATGGATCAATGCCACTTCAGGTTGGGGCAATGCCAATGTTAACAAAGCATGCGATGGCCGGCCTTTACTAGTTGATGGTAAACCAGCAACAGGTATTGGCGCCCATGCAAAATCTGTAATTATTTATGAATTACCAGAGGGTTACGAAACGTTTACCGCTAAAGGAGTTGTGCTAAAAGAAACTGGTTCTGTGGTATTTGGAGTACTTGTAGACAAAGGGATCATGGAATTTCCTGAAGCAAGCGATGTAAAGGTCGATTTTAAATCCATTGGCATTAAGGGCAAAGCCAAAGTAGTTGACCTGTGGAGCCATAAAGAATTGGGTGTATTCAATAAGGAGTTCGGCCGTGAATTACCAATGCATGGTGCCGGCCTCTTTCGCATTAGCCCTTTGAATTAACAAACAGATAGTTGATAGAAAAACAATAAAATATAACCGATGATGAAATTCTTCTTAATAAGCATGATGACCGTGGCAATGTTCCTGTCAGGGTTCTGCCAAAATACGGAAAACAACAAACTTAGCGACCTGGAAAACCCGGAACTGCTCGGGATAAACAAAGAACCCTATCACGCAACACTTATGCCTTATGCCAATTTGCAGGAGGCTTTGGTTGCCAGGCGACACGCCTCATCGTTATGCCGCAGCCTCAACGGAGCCTGGAAATTCAATTGGGTGCCCACGCCGGAACAGCGCCCGGCTGATTTTTACAAACCTGAGTTCGATGTTTCTGCATGGAAAGAAATTCCGGTTCCCTCCAACTGGGAGGTGCATGGATACGGAACACCTTTTTACCGTAATTTAGGCTATACCATAAAAAAAGATTTCCCGCATGTGATGAGCGAACCCGAAAAATGGTTCACCGCTTATAAAGAACGAAACCCTGTTGGGAGCTATCGTCGTGAGTTCGATGTACCGGCAGAATGGACGGGCAGGCGCAATTTTATTACTTTCGATGGTGTTGACTGTGCTTTCTACTTGTGGGTTAACGGCGAAAAAGTAGGGTATAGCGTTAACAGCCGCAATGCTGCCGATTTCGACCTTACCAAATACCTGAAGCCAGGTAAAAACATTATAGCCGTAGAGGTTTATCAATACAGTTCGGGTACTTGGCTTGAAGATCAGGACATGTGGCGTTTGCACGGAATTTTCCGCAACGTAACCCTTTGGAGTACTCCTGAAGTACACATTCGCGACTTTTTTGTAAAAACTGATCTTGAAAAGGATTACAAAGATGCAATACTGGATGTGTCAGCTAAAATAAAAAACTATGGCGATAAAACTGCCAAAGCCCAACAATTCACGGCTACCCTTTACGATAAAGAAGGTAAAGAGATTGCCAGTGGAAATGCAACCGGCTCAGCCCTCAAGTCTAATCAGGAAGAGGTGCTGAATGTGAAATTTAAGGTATCAAATCCGCTGAAGTGGACTGCCGAAACACCGAATTTATATACCGTTGTATTAACCAATTCAGAAGGAGAAATCCTATCGTCGAAAATTGGGTTCCGCAAAATCGAAATCAAAGGACGTATTTTTACTGTAAACGGTGTGCCAATTAAACTGAAAGGTGTAAACCGTCATGAACACTGGTCGGAAGTTGGCCATGCCATTACCGAAGAACAAATGATGCACGACCTTCAGGTAATTAAACAAGGTAATTGCAACCACATTCGCACCAGCCACTATTCCGACGACCCTCGCTGGTACGAGCTTTGCGACGAATGGGGAATTTGGCTGGTTGCCGAAGCCAATGTGGAATGTCATGGCTACGACGGCCGTTTCGACAACGAACCAACGATCAAATCGGCAATTATCGACCGCAATGTGGCCAATATCGAAAACTTCAAAAACCATCCTTCGGTAATTATATGGTCGCTGGGCAACGAGTGTGGCTGGGGGGCTACCCCAAATTTTGTGGCCGCCATGAATGCTGTGAAAGCGATGGACCCTTCAAGACCAATTCACTACGAGCGTTTTGGGACTGGGAAAAACAACCCCTCCGACTTAGATGGCAGAATGTATGGAACAGCTCAGGATTATGCACGGGTAGCTCAGGACAAAAACCTCACAAAACCTTTCTATATCTGCGAGTTTGTACACGCCATGTTCAACTCGATGGGCTCACTCGATGAATATTCGGAAGTTTTCGATAACAATCCTGAGATTTTGGGTGGCGCAATATGGGAATATCAGGATCAGGCTCTTTGGAACAAGCGCGATCCCAATCATCCGATTCTGGCTTACGGCGGTGGTTTTGGCGAGGCTCCGAACGATCACTATTTTATTCACAAAGGAGTTGTTTCTTACGACCGTACAACAGATGGAGCTCAGGTTAAGCCTCATTATCCTGAGATGAAAAAAGCATTTCAATGGATTGATGTTGATTTAATTGATCCTATTACCGGAGAGATTCAAGTCAAAAACAAATACCAATTCATTTCGTTAGACCGGTTTGAAGCATCGTGGGTCTTAACCGAAAATGGTCAGGAAATTGATAAAGGGAATTTAAAAGTTCGTTCTCAGTGGGGACGTCTTGTCGCACGAATTCCCTATAAAATAGAGCGCCCAAAAGCAGGTGCTGAATATTTTGTGCGTGTTTCGTTTACCCAAAAAGAAAAAACGCTGTGGGCCGATAAAGGCTTTGAAGTTGCATCCGAACAGTTTAAACTGCCAATCAACACCCTGCCAGTTATTGAACCGAAGGTCACCCAACCTGTAAAACTGGTTCAAAACGAACAGATAGCTACCGTTTCAGGCAACAACTTTTCAGTGAGTTTTGATAAGAAAACAGGTTTTTTGAGCCAATTAACTCGAAATGGATCCAATCTTTTGGTGGCCGATGGTGCCCCCAAATTGCATTTGTGGCGTGCTGCCCACCGCACCGACGATGACTGGGCATTCAGGCAATGGGAAAAATTTGGCGTAACAACGCTCCAATACACACTTGTCGATTATAAAGTTGAAACTGTTGACAACTCAACAGTGAAGATTACCTCAACAACAAAAGCCGATGGGAAAGAGGGCTTTGGGGTTTACCACACGGCAACGTATCTGGTAAAAGGCGATGGTTCTATAAAAGTCGATAACCTGGTGCAATTTGTAGGCTTCAAAATAAACCTGGCTAAAATAGGGGTGCGTATGTTGCTCGATAAAAAGCTCGACCGGATGTCTTTCTTTGGCCGTGGCCCATTCGAAAACTATTCCGATCGTAAAAGCGCTGCCGAAGTTGGTCTTTATGAAATAGGCGTAAACGAACAATATGAATACGAAAAGCCAATGGAACGTGGCAACCACGAAGAGGTACGTTGGGCTAAATTGAGTGGTAAGGATATGCCTTCGCTTTTGGTTCAATCGGATGAAAAACTGATGCAGGTGGCTGCACTGCCCCATACCGACGAGCAAATGAATCCGGTAGAATACAAAATTGATCTGCCTGCCAGTACAGCAACAGTATTGAGTGTTTCGACTAAAACCCTGGGTGTTGGCTCCAACAGTTGTGGCCCCCAGCCGCTCGAAAAATTTAAAGTACTTGCTGAACCTACTACATTCACTTATACAATTCGGTTACAATAGTTCAGAAAATATTGAAATCTGGATGATTGATTAATAAATAGTAAATCAGTAGTTTAAGTTAAAAGAATTAATAAATGTTGTATTTCAGAATCATTGCTTTATTGACTCACCCCAAGTTCGCAGCGCTCGCTTTGCCCCTCTCTACTCGTAGAGAGGGGGGACGTCCGCTGGCGGACGTGGGGTGAGTCAAGAAAAAAAGCAATAAATTATTTCTATTACATATAAGAATATGGTGAATAAAATAACAATCATTTCGTTGTTGATGTTAATGGGGCTAGGTTCAAACCCAATACTAGCCCAAAACCCCATCATCCAAACCTATTACACTGCCGACCCGGCGCCAATGGTGCACAACGGCACGGTTTACGTGTACACCTCTCACGATGAAGATGTGACAGTAAGGAATTTTTTCACCATGAACGACTGGCGTTGCTACTCGTCTACCGATATGGTGAACTGGACCGACCATGGTGCGGTTTTGTCGTATAAAGATTTTGAATGGTCGCGTGGCGATGCGTGGGCAGGACAGTGCATTTACCGAAACGGCAAGTTCTATTATTATTTACCCGTGAATCAAAAGAACGGTGGAAATGCCATTGGGGTTGCAGTTTCTGATAGTCCAACCGGCCCATTTAAAGATGCGATTGGCAAACCATTGCTGACTGGTTACGGCTACATCGACCCAACTGTATTCATCGATGACGACGGACAAGCTTACCTCTACTGGGGTAATCCCAACCTTTGGCATGTGAAGTTGAACGATGATATGGTTTCGTACGATCAGGAATATGATATTAAAAAGGAAGATTTAAAAGATGAAAATTTTGGATACCGTTCCAAAAAAATAGATAACCGGACAGCCGCTTACGAAGAAGGCCCTTGGATGTATAAGCGTAACAGCTTGTATTATTTGTTTTACCCGGCTGGTGGTGTTCCAGAGCATTTAGCCTATTCAACTAGTAAAAGTGTTACCGGCCCCTGGAGGTATGGCGATACCATCATGCACGTCATTCAAAAGGGAGGGGCTTTCACCAACCATCCCGGGGTAATCGATTTTAAAGGAAAGACTTATCTGTTTTATCACAACGGTGCATTGCCCGGTGGCGGCGGTTTTAAACGTTCGGTTTGTATTGAACCTCTTGTATTTAATGCAGACGGTTCAATTCCATTGATTAATCCCACCAAAGATGGTGTGGCAGAAAGCGCATCTGATTTAAATCCATTCGCGAGGGTTGAAGCCGAAACCATTGCCTGGTCCGAAGGATTGAAAACGGAGGCCGACAGCAAAACGGGTGTTTATGTGACCAAAATTGATAACGGTGATTACATCAAAGTCCGCAGCGTCGATTTTAAGAAAGGGGCAAATCAATTTGAAGCAAGTGTGGCTTCTGCATCGGCAGATGGAAAAATCGAAATACGCCTCGGCAGTGTAGATGGCGAATTACTGGGCATTTGCGAAGTGAAAAACACAGGCGGCATGCAAAATTGGGCTGTTCAATCGTGTAAGGTAAAGAAAAACAAGGGCGTTGATGATCTCTATTTCGTATTCAAAGGTGGCGAAGGAGAATTGTTCAACTTCGACTGGTGGAGATTTAATTGAGATTCAACAATAATAGTTAAGTATAATGAAGAAATTACATCAAACTTGTAGTATAGCGTTAAAGGTTTTCACCATCATGTTGTTGGCAGCTTCAACTGTTTATGCTCAACCCACCCAGAGCGAAGTACTTGCCCACTGGCGGTTCGAACAGGTTCAGCACCTCAATGGCGACTCTGTTTCGATTTCCAAAGTTGGTCAACCGCTCACAGCGGGCGACCGCGGTCCGATTGAACCGCAACCTTACGTTTTTGATGAATCAGGCAAGGGAAACTACCTGCAAGTGCGTGGAAGCAGACCTTCGCCCAACCTATTTTCCGACAATGTTCCGACTGCTGTGGTGGATGGAAAGCCCAACACCCGCTCGCTTGTCATTAAGCGCGGTGAGTATGTGGTAACCTACGACCGTCCGTTGGCTTATTACGACATCCGGAAAAGCTGGACAATTGAAGCCAGCCTGATGTGCAACCTTTTGGGTACCGAACAGGTGTATCTCTGCAAGGAAGGCGCTGGTGGTCAGTTAGCTGGCGATGTATCCATTGGTTTCGACAATATGCACAAAAAATACTTTGTAGAAGTAATGTGTGCCGATGATGTGCCGCGCCGCATTGTAGCAGGCGACGAGGTGGTGGCTGGTAAATGGTACGATGTTCGCGCACAAGCCAACTACGATATCTATAAAGACGAAACCACTTTGCAAATTGAGGTGAAAGCCTCGTCTGAAAAGAACTTCAGCAAGCCAACTTCAATAACTTTCAATGGTCCAGCCATGCGCAGCGATGCCGGTTCTTGGGTTATTGGCCGTGGCTATCCCGGCGGATTCCCCAACGCTTTGGCTGTTCTCGATGGAGGTATCGACGAAGTAAAGATTTCAGGAGAAGCTATGCCACGTGTAGCTGGCCAGAACCCATTGTTTACCGATGCTTTTACTGCCGACCCGGCTGCACTGGTTGTGGGCGACAGGGTTTACGTTTACGTGGGCCACGACAATGCTACTCCAGGAGGTTGGTTCAACATGCCCGAGTGGCTCTGCTATTCAACTATCGATATGAAAAACTGGACTGCCCATGGTCCGGTGCTGGCTGCAAAAGATTTCGCCAACGCGAATTCCGGGGCTGCATGGGCTGCACAAGTGGTGGAAAAGGAAGGCAAATATTACTTTTATGTAACCCTCGATAGAAAAGAGGGGCATTTCATCACCGTAGCAGTAGGCGATTCCCCAACGGGGCCGTTTAAAGAGGCTCGTCCGGGCCAGCCACTCATTACCGATTCAATGACCACCGATTCGCACCGGTGGAATTCCGACATTGACCCAACCGTTATCATCGACGACGATGGAATCCCGTGGATGGCTTGGGGCAACGGCGATTGCTATATGGTGAAACTCAACAGCAATATGGTTGAGCTCGATGGGTCGATTACCAAGGTACCATTCAGGAATTATTCCGAAGGCCCGTGGCTTTTTAAACGCGGCAACCTCTATTACAATGTTTACGCTGCCGATGCACCCGGTGTGCAACCCGAGCAAATGTGCTACTCTACCGCGCCCAAAATTACAGGACCGTGGACGTATGGCGGTTTTGTTACCGGTGCAGCAAAGCATGGGTTCACGATCCATCCATCAGTTGTTGAGTTTAAAAACCAGTGGTATTTCTTTTACCACGATGGTGCTTATACGCTGGACGGAACTCCCGGTGGCGACTGTCGCCGTCAGGTGTGTGTTGAATACCTCTACTTCAATAAAGATGGAAGTATCAAACCGATAACCCTTACTGCAGAAGGGGTTAGTGTAAAACCGAAAAAATAAACTGTTGATGAAAAGAGTTATAACTATTTGCATTTTATTAACGAACATATCGTTGGGCTTGAATGCCCAGAATTCCTTGCTTCCGCCATTTCCTGAAATTCCGGCAAAGCAACCTTTAAACAGTGTTGAAATGGGCGATTGGAAAGCGTTTCCCGAAATGATACTGGATATTCCCATCGCTGAAGGACCTTTCGAGCCAACCTGGGAATCGATTGAAAAGAATTACCCCGGCGAACCAGCCTGGTTACGCGAGGCGAAGTTTGGTATCTGGGTACACTTTGGCCCACAATCGGCTGGTGAAAGTGGCGACTGGTATGCACGTAACTTGTACAAACCCGGTCATTGGGCTTACGATAACCATTTGAAAAGGTATGGTCATCCTTCCGAAGTAGGATACAAAGAAGTTCTGCGCGATTGGAACCCAACCAAACTCGACCCAGCGAAACTCACCAGGATATATGAAGATGCAGGCGCCCGATTCCTGATGATACAGGGTGTGCACCACGACAACTACGATTTGTGGAACTCAAAATATCACCAATGGAACTCGGTTAACATTGGACCAAAGCGCGATCTGATCGGAGAATGGGCAAAGGCATGTCGGGCTGATGGTATGCATTTTGGCGTAACTTTTCATCACGAATATACCTGGTGGTGGTGGCAAACTGCGTTTGGCAGCGACAAAGTAGGCGACAAAGCCGGAGTACCCTTCGATGGTAACCTCACACTTGCCGACGGCAAGGGTAAATGGTGGGAAGGCTACGATCCACGCTTGCTTTATGGTATCGACCTACGCGAATACAAGGGGGTAATCAAGGCTGCCGAATCTGGTTGGTCGCCTCCACCGGCAGGCATTTTTACAAACCATTTGGATTACGCAAAATGGTACACCACGCAATGGGCTTTACGCATGATGGATGTAGTTGAACATTATGACCCTGATTTCATTTATACCGATGGCACGGTTCAGGGTCCCTTCACCGGAAATGGTACGGGTACGGGTGTTAAGGCCGATGCCATGCCGCTGGTTATGGCCGATTATTACAACCGTACGCTCAAACGCCGGGGCGAGGTAAACACCTTCAGTATTGTAAAATTCCGCAAAAAGACCAACGGCACAGTCAATACCGAAGAACACGGAATTCCGGCCAACATTAAAACAGATCAGCCCTGGATTGGGGAAGCTCCGGTGGGCGACTGGTTCTACGCGCCCAACTTCACGTATAATTCTGGGATGATGATCCGCTATGTCATCGAAGCCATTGCTCGCGACGGCAATGCTGCTCTTTCGATTGCCATTTTGCCCGATGGCTCTCTCGACGAAGGTAGCCTGAAAATGTTGAAGGAAGTTGGCGATTGGATGCGCCGAAACGGAGAAGCAGTTTACGGAAGCCACGCATGGAAAATACCCGGCGAAGGCGAAATTGTGGATGGGAAATTGAGGCAGCTTCCCGGTGGCGCATTAAATCGCAAACAAGCAGAATTCAAGTTCGATGCACAGGATATCCGTTTCACTGTTGGAAAAAACGGCGCTCTTTATGCATTTTGTATGGTTGTGCCGGAATCAGGAACTACTTTGAAAATTAAGTCGCTAGGCAAGGATGCAAAAAACCTGGACAAACCGATTAAAACCGTTAAGTTGTTGGGGCACGAAGGTAAACTGAAATGGAAACAGGAGGCCAATGACCTTGTCATTACTTGTCCGGCAGAAATGCCGTTTGCCACATCAATCGTGTTCAGTGTTGAATAGTAAGTATCTAAAAACTAAACTGTAATTATATGACAAATAAGAAATTGCTAATCATTTTATTTCTGATTGGAACATTTAATCTTTCCGCCCAAACCGTATGGCTCGACGAGCTTGACCTAAGCGCGGCAACTCAGGGGTACGGCACCCCGATGAAGAACAAATCACTTGACCGGAAAATACTTACCATTTCAGGAGAAACCTTTGAACGTGGCTTTGGAACACATGCCGTAAGTTCGTTAATGATACTGCTCGAAGGCCAAGCTGTTTTATTTAGTGCGAAAGTGGGTATCGACGATGAAGTAAAAGGGCAACGTCCCGCAGTTGAATTTGAATTGTACGGAGATGGCAAAAAGCTATGGTCGAGCGGTATAATGCACTTGGGCGATGCGGCCAAACCTTGTTCCGTGCCACTTAACGGGGTGAAAAAATTTGAATTGGCGGTGGCCGATGGTGGCAACGGTAACTACTACGACCATGCTGATTGGGTGGATGCTAAATTTGAAACTACAGGTGTAACTTCTTTTAAAACATACAATCCGATAGCAAGCGAGCCTTATATTCTTACACCTAAACCTTCAGACAAACCCAGAATAAACAGCGCGAAAGTTTTTGGCGTGCGCCCGGGTTCGCATTTTCAATATCTTGTAGCTGCTACCGGCGACCGCCCCATGACTTTCTCAGCTTCGGGTTTGCCCAAAGGTTTGAAAATTGATTCAAACTCGGGTTTGATTACCGGTGTTGTTTCCAAACCTGGAACTTTTGTAGTAACACTCGGGGTTATAAACTCAAAAGGCAAGGCCGAAAAGCAGTTGCGCATTGAGTGCGGCGACCAAATTGCCCTTACTCCGCCCATGGGTTGGAACAGTTGGAACTGTTTTGCCCAAGAGGTCTCTGCCGATAAGGTGAAACGTGCAGCCGACGCCATGGTGAAAAGCGGCTTGATCAACCACGGGTGGACCTATATCAATATCGACGATTTCTGGGAAAACCACCGCGACTCCAAAGACCAATCGCTGCGCGGTAAGCTACGCGACGAAGCAGGTTATATTATTCCCAACTCCCGTTTTGTTGATATGAAACCACTTGCCGATTATGTGCATGACCTTGGTTTAAAAATTGGGCTTTATTCAAGTCCCGGTCCCTGGACTTGTGGCGGTTGTGCCGGAAGTTTCGGTTTCGAAAAACAGGATGCTGAAAGCTATGCCAAGTGGGGTTTCGATTATCTGAAATACGATTGGTGCAGTTACGGCAATGTAATCAATGGTTTACCCGATAACGACGCATACAAGGTTTCATCTTTATCGTACAACGGTGGTAGCGAGCTTGAAACCGCCAAGAAACCGTTCAAAGTGATGGGCGATTACCTTCGCGAACAGCCACGCGACATTGTTTTTAGCGTATGTCAGTACGGAATGTCGGATGTATGGAAATGGGGTGGTTCTGTTGGTGGCAATTGCTGGCGAACAACCAATGATATTACCGACACTTGGGTAAGTGTGAAAAATATTGCTTTAGACCAGGATAAATCGGCTGCTTATGCCAAACCCGGTAACTGGAACGACCCCGATATGCTTGTTGTAGGTCACGTTGGTTGGGGAAATACGCATCCAAGCAAACTTAAACCCGACGAACAATACCTGCACATTAGTCTCTGGAGCCTTTTCGCCGCGCCACTTTTGATTGGCTGCGATATGGAGAAACTTGATGACTTTACACTCAACCTTCTCACAAATGACGAGGTGATCGAAGTCAATCAGGATCCGCTTGGCAAGCAGGCTACTTGTGCACAAACCATCGGTGAACTTCGCATTTATGTGAAAGAACTCGAAGATGGAAGTTATGCCGTAGGCTTCTGCAACTTTGGTCTCGAAAAGGTAGATATTAAGTATAACGATTTTGCTAAAATTGGACTGAACGGGAAGTTTGTGGTTCGCGACCTTTGGAGACAAAAGGACATTGCCAATGTAAATACACAAACAGGCGAACTTGCACTTAAAGTTCCGGCGCACGGAGTTCTTCTGTATAAACTCTCTCAATCAAAATAAATTGAGAAGAAATTAAAGGAATGACAAAAATGAAACGAATCAGAAATATAGTTTGTGCATTAATAGCAACAGCGACTATTGTCAGTGCGCAAAATCCGATCATTCAGACAGTTTTTACTGCCGACCCGGCGCCATTGGTGCATAACGATACCTTGTACCTTTTCACCGGACACGATGAGGACAGCGCGACACAGAAAGGTTTTGTCATGAAAGATTACCTCTGTTTCTCTACCACCGACATGGTGAACTGGACACATCATGGCCCGGTTTTTTCAACGGAATCGCTTGGATGGGCAGCACCGCTCAATGCCAATGCCGCTCAGGTCGAATTCCGTAATGGAAAGTTCTACTATTACATTTCGCCCTGGAGTGCTTTACCTGATGGAGGCGATTGTATTGCGGTAGGAGTTGCTGACTCACCGTATGGGCCTTATAAAGATGCCATTGGAAAACCATTGATTTCAAATGGACAGACCAAATATTCAAAACATCCCTGGGAAGACATTGACCCGACGATTTTGATTGATGACGATGGCCAGGCGTACATGTACTGGGGCAATAACTCGTTGTATTGTGTCAAGCTGAACGAAGATATGATCTCCTATTCAGGCGACATCATCACGTTTGATATTAAAGACAAAGCCGCTTTTGGCTCCGATTACGAGGAAGCTCCCTGGGTGTTTAAGCGCAACGACATTTATTACATGATGTATGCCGCACATATTCCTGAAGCCATTTATTACGCAACAAGTAGCACTCCTCTTGGTCCCTGGAAATACGGCGGTGTGATAATGAAAGCGGGAGCTCAGGGCTGTAATGGCAATCATCCCGGGGTAATTCAGTACAAAGGGAATTGGTATTTATTCTATTTTAATCAGGATTTGCCCGGTGGCCACGACAAACGCCGTGCAGTTAATGTAATCCCGTTCGATTTTAACCCTGATGGTTCTATTACAGAGCTGGCACACAGCAAGGCTGGAGTAAATGCAGTAGCCAATCTGAACCCGTATAAACGAACTGAAGCAGAAACCATTGCCTGGACCGAAGGTGTAGAAACCGCAAAAGACGAAAAAATGGGCGTTTATGTAACCGACATCAGCAATGGTGATTACATTAAAGTTCGCAGCGTTGATTTTGCTAATGGGGCAAAGAAATTCGATGCCTCAACAGTTGCAATTGCCGATGGCGGAAACATTGAAATCCGTATCGATAGCATTGATGGAGCTTTGTTGGGAAATTGCCCCGTGGAGAAATCGGGCAGCATACAGAATTGGGAATTGCAATCATCAAAAGTTAAGAAAGTTGAAGGGGTTCACGATGTGTATTTCGTTTTCAAAGGCGGCGAGGGTGATTTATTCAACTTCGACTGGTGGAGATTCAGTAAAAATTAATTCCGGATTTGATAAAAAAAGTAAAATCTAATACCTAAAATCTAAAGAACAATGAAATAGCCATAAGAGCAAAAGCTTATGCAAATCGAAAATGAATAAATGGCTATTCCATGAGTACGTACCAAAGTTTAATAGTAAAACTAAAATTTATACGAATGAAACTTATTTACACATTCCTGATACTTGTTTTTGTGATAAGTGCCAGCAGCAAAGCCCAATCGTATCAAAAAACCGAACTGGGTATAAAGACCAAAATTAATTCCGTTGATGTTGAGCTTCAGTTTTATAATTCATCTACAGTTAGGGTGATAAAGCACCCCGATGGCAAAACTTTTATAAAAGAAAGCCTTTCGGTGATTAAAACCCCTGAAAAAACAACTTTTAGTGTGAAACAGAATGGAGACATTCTTTCACTGAAAAGTGAAAATCTTCAGGTGATTTTGAACCTGAAAAATGGTAAAATATCCTTTGCAACTTTAAAAGGCGAATCTCTTTTAAATGAAAAAGAGGAAGGTGTAAAGTTTACCGATTTTGATGATGCTGGGATAAAAACCTACACCGTTTCTCAATCTTATTTGTTGCACAAAGACGAAGCCATTTATGGTTTGGGCATTCAGCAAAAGGGCAAAATGGTGCAACGGAACCTGAAACTCCACATGGTGCAAAACAATACGGAGGACTTTGTTACTTTTTTTCAATCAGTAAAAGGGTACGGGTTGTTTTGGGACAATTATTCCCCTACCACGTTCTCCGATAATCAGGAAGAAACATCATTCAGTTCAGAAGTTGGCGATGGCATCGATTATTATTTCATGTACGGTGCAAATGCCGATGGGGTAGTGGCCTGCATGCGCGACCTTACCGGGCAAGCTCCAATGTTCCCACTTTGGACTTATGGCTTCTGGCAGAGTAAAGAGCGTTACAAGAGTCAGGAAGAGTTGGTTGGCGTAGTTAAAAAATACCGTGAACTGGGCGTGCCGCTCGATGGAATTATTCAGGACTGGCAATACTGGGGCAACAATTACCTGTGGAATGCCATGGACTTCCTCAATCCTGAATTTTATGACCCAAAAAAGATGGTAACCGATGTGCATAACCTGAATGCCCACATGATTATTTCTATCTGGTCATCGTTTGGTCCGCACACCAAACCTTACAGGGACTTGGAGAAGATGGATGCGCTTTTCAATTTTAAAACATGGCCTGAATCGGGTTCCGAAAAATGGCCGCCTAATGCAGAGTATCCATCTGGTGTCAGGGTTTACGACGCTTATAATCCTGAAGCCCGCGATATATACTGGAAATACCTGAATCAAGGTGTCTTCTCTACCGGAATGGACGGGTGGTGGATGGACTCGACCGAACCCGACCATCTTCAATTCAAGGCTTCGGACATGGATACCAAAACTCATTTGGGTTCATTCCGAAAAGTTCGCAACGCCTATCCGTTAATGACCGTTGGGGGCGTTTCAGATCACCAACGGTCGGTAACATCCGACAAGCGCGTGTTTATCCTTACCCGTTCAGCTTTTGCCGGGCAGCAACGGTACGGCGCAAATACATGGTCGGGCGACATTGTGGCTTCATGGGAAACGTTGCGAAACCAGATTTCTGCAGGCTTAAATTTTTCGCTTTGCGGAATTCCATACTGGAATAGCGATATTGGTGGTTTTTTTCTATGGAATTTTAAAAAGAAACTTGATGATGCCGAATACCGCGAGTTGTATGCCCGATGGATTCAGTTTGGCACTTTCTGCCCGATGATGCGCTCTCATGGAGCCGATGCCCCGCGCGAAATTTATCAGTTTGGAAAAAAAGGAGACAAAGTTTACGATGCCATTGAAAAATACATCAATCTGCGTTACAGTTTATTGCCATACATTTATTCTGCTTCGTGGGACGTTACGGCCAACCAGTCGAGCATGATGCGGGCTTTGGTTATGGATTTTGCCTATGATAAAAAGGCATTGGATATCAACGATGAATTTATGTTTGGAAAATCGATTCTGGTTTGTCCGGTAACTCAGGCAATGTACTCAAAGGAGATGAAAGAGGATTTTAGCGCCATCAAATCAAGAGAACTATACTTGCCTGCGGGCACGGAATGGTTCGATTTCTGGACTGGGGATAAACTTGCAGGTGGACAAACCGTAAAGAAAGAAACACCTTTGGATATCATGCCATTGTATATTAAAGCTGGTTCAATTTTGCCTATTGGCCCAAAAGTCCAATTTGCGAGCGAGAAAAAATGGGATGATCTTGAAATTCGCGTGTATGAAGGTGCCAATGGAGAATTCACGCTGTACGAAGATGAAGGAGACAACTACAACTACGAAAAAGGTCAGTATTCTACCATCACGCTCACTTGGAACGATGCAAAAAAAACATTGTCCATCGCCGACCGTAAAGGTTCATTCCCTGGCATGCTTGCTGATCGGAAATTCAATATTGTAAGGGTTGCAAACAATAAGGCAGCCGGAATGGATAAGGTTGAAAGCTTCGATAAAGTTGTTTCTTATTCAGGGAAAAAAGTTCAAGTTAAGTTTTAATCAATAGCAAATTGGGTGATGAAAACGATTGAAAGAATTAGTCAATATTTTGTAGTTGTGCTATTGGTAATAGCAACATTTCATGCGTTTTCGCAGAAAGCAACCGTCAGTTCTCCCAACAGCAAAATCAATGTCGCATTGTTTTGCCAGCAAACCGGAGATGTGGGGAATTGGTATTTGCAGGTGAATTATGCCAATAACGATAAGGCATCAGAGGTGATTCCCCGGATTGATTTGGGTCTTTCGCGGAGCGATCAGGATTTTTCAAATGAATTAAAGTTCCAGAAAGCCGGCAAACCCACCTTGGTAAACGAACAGTACACTGCTGTTCACGGAAAGCGCAGCCAGTGCAGCAATTCGGCCAAAGAAATTGTAGTCAGTTTCGAAAACCCGGGTAAAGCAAAAATGAACCTTATCATCAGGGCGTATAACGATGGGGTTGCGTTTCGTTACGAATTTCCTGAAGAAGAAGGAACTTTTGTAGTTAAAGACGAACTGACTGCCTATTCCATTCCCGACAGCACAAAACGTTGGCTCGAAAAATTCAACCCGGCCAACGAAGGGCTTTACAGCATGATGAAAGACGGCAACGAGCAAAAAGACTGGGGATATCCGGCACTGTTCAACACACCCGATAACGCTTGCTGGTATCTGATACACGAAGCCGATGTAACCCGCACCTACTGCGGAACCAAGCTCTTCAATTTCGCAGAAAAAACGAAGTATAAACTTACGTTTCCCGACAAATGGAACGGAAGGGAAAAGGGAGAAACGCAACCCACAATTTCGCTTCCATGGAAATCGCCCTGGCGCGTAATTATTGTTGGAACCCTTGCCGATATTGTCGAATCAACTTTGGTTGACGATGTTTCAAGCCCATCGGTAGTTGCCAAAACTGAATGGATTCAGCCCGGAGTAGCTTCGTGGAATTACTGGTCGGACAACCACGGAACCCGCAGTTACAAAACCGTTTGCGCGTTTGCCGATTTGGCCGCTGAAATGGGCTGGCCTTACACTTTGCTCGACTGGGAGTGGGATACAATGGCCGATGGCGGAAATTTGGAAGATGCACTGAAGTACATTCATTCTTTAGGCGTAAAGCCTTTGATGTGGTACAATTCGGGTGGCGATCATACTTGGGTGAATTCTACCCCAAAAGATCGGATGCTTACCCATGAAAACCGTATGGAAGAGTTCACCAAACTGAAAAAGTTGGGCGTTGCCGGTGTCAAAATCGATTTCTTCGAGAGCGAAAAGCAGGACATGATCAAATATTACCTCGATATTCTGGACGATGCGGCCCAATTTGAAATGATGGTCTATTTCCATGGTTGCATTGTTCCCCGAGGCTGGGCGCGTACCTATCCAAACCTGATGACCTACGAAGGCGTTCGCGGAGCCGAGTGGTACAACAATGGCCCCGAACTGACCACAACTGCACCTGAGCACAACACGGTTTTGCCATTCACCCGTAACGTAGTTGGTGCCATGGATTATACCCCGGTTACCTTTACAAATTCACAATATCCGCACACCACTTCTTATGGACACGAGCTGGCTTTGAGTGTTGTGTTCGAATCGGGCATTCAGCATTTTGCCGACCGTCCCGAGGGTTACTATCAACTGCCTGATGCTCCTAAATGGTTCCTGAAAGAAGTTCCAACTGCCTGGGATAACACCAAATTGATGGATGGTTATCCCGGAAAGGACGTGGTCATTGCACGTCAGAAGGGCAACGATTGGTACATTGGAGGCATTAATGCCGAAGTGAGAAGAGAAAAGAATAAAACGCTAAAGTTTGACTTTTTGCCTGAAGGAGTAAAATACAAGCTCACTTTAATATCCGATGGCAAACACGATAAGGAATTTTCAACACAGTATTTGGTCGTTGACAAAACTTCAGAAGTTGAAGTGAAAATGCTCCGAAGGGGAGGTTTTGCCGGATGTCTTAAGCCCGTAGTAATAACAGATAAATCAGAACATTAAAAAAACATAAACGATGAATGCACGGTTTTATGTAACAGTTAGTGCTTTAATGGTAGGTTTCCTTTCAGTAGCCCAAAATCCAATTATCAAGCACCTATTCACTGCCGATCCGGCACCAATTGTATACAACGACACGCTGTTTTTGTACACTGGGCATGATGTTGCACCGGAGAACGCACCTAATTATTTAATGCGTGACTGGTATCTTTTTTCGTCAACCGACATGGTTAACTGGAAAGATAGGGGAGCTGTTTTGTCTCCGAAAGTGTTTTCGTGGGCCGGGGAGGATGCTTATGCTGCCCAATGTATTGAGCGCAATGGTAAATTCTATTGGTATGTTGCAGTTGGTCACAAAGCCGACGAGAACAGTAAAGGTGGCTTTGCTATTGGAGTTGCTGTTTCGGATAAGCCTTATGGCCCGTTTAAAGATGCGATAGGCAAGGCGCTTATCGTAAATGAAATGACCACCGATGTCAAACACGGCTGGGATGATATTGACCCAACAGTATTTATTGATGACGATGGACAGGCATATATGTACTGGGGAAACCAGAGTTGCAGGTATGTAAAGCTGAAGGAAAATATGATCGAACTTGATGGTCCGGTTACTGTTATTCCTAAACCTCAAAATTTCACAGAAGGTCCCTGGATTTACAAGCGGAACAGTTTGTATTATCTGGTGTACTCTGCTAAATTTCCTGAAACAATTGAATATTGTACTTCAACCAGTCCAACCGGCCCCTGGACTTACTGCGGTGTGATTGAAGATCAGGTTACAAACAGTACCACAACTCATGCCGGAATTATCGATTACAAGGGGAAAACGTACTTCTTTTATCACAATGGCGCATTGCCAACCGGAGGTAATTACCGTCGTTCGGTGTGTGTTGATTACATGTACTATAATCCTGATGGTACGATACAAAAGGTGGTACAAACCACAGAAGGAGTAAAACCGGTTAAATAGAATTCTTATTCAAAAATGGAATTAATTAAAACAAGAGATACGATATGAAATTTCAATTTTTTAGCTTCGTTTGCGTGATATCTGTTCTATTTGGCAATGTGGTGGTTGCACAAAAGAATTACGCACAAAATCCAATCATTCATGCTGATGTTCCCGACATGTCTATGCTCCGGGTCGGTGACACGTATTACATGAGTAGCACAACCATGCACATGAGTCCGGGTGTACCCATCATGAAATCGAAAGATCTTGTGAACTGGCAAATCATTAACTACGCATACGATACACTTGCCAATGTTGATGCTATGAATCTTGTTAATGGCAAAAGCACTTATGGTCGTGGATCGTGGGCAAGCAGCATACGCTACCACAACGCTACCTACTATGTTTCAACTTTTGCCCAGACAACTGGTAAAACCTACATTTATACCACAAAAGATATTGAAAAAGGCCCTTGGGTAGAGCATTCTTTCAAACCTTCGTATCATGATAATTCCTTGTTTTTCGATGATGGCCACATTTATTTAATATGGGGTGCTGGCAAACTCAATATTGTGGAACTGAAAGAAGACCTTTCCGGCGTAAAGGAAGGTACTGAAAAGATACTTATTGAAAATGCAAGCGCCCCGTCGGAACCAAATATGCTTAAAGCCGAAGGTTCGCAGCTTTTCAAAGTAAATGGAAAGTATTACCTTTTTAATATTTCCTGGCCACGAGGTGGCATGCGAACGGTTCTTATTCACAGGGCCGATAAGATTACCGGCCCGTGGGAAGGAAAGGTTGCCCTTCAGGATAAGGGCGTGGCACAGGGTGGACTTGTTGACACTCCCGACGGCAGATGGTTTGCCTACTTATTCCGCGACAATGGTTCGGTAGGTCGCATTCCATACCTTGTTCCTGTAAAATGGGAAGAGAATTGGCCTGTTTTGGGCGTTGACGGAAAAGTTCCTGAAACTTTGAATTTGCCTGCAAGTACTGGCCTAATCCCGGGCATAGTAAACAGCGACGAGTTCGAACGTAAAAAAGGCGAACCTGCATTGCCATTGGTTTGGCAGTGGAACCATAATCCCGACAATAGTTTGTGGTCGGTTACCGAACGCAAGGGATTTTTACGCCTGAAGACCGGGCGCATCGACTCCTTGTTTTTAAAATCACGAAACACATTGACCCAGCGCACCTTCGGTCCGGTTTCTTCGGGTGTCACATTGCTCGATGCCTCTAACATGAAGAACGGCGATTTTGCCGGACTTTGCGCATTGCAGCTAAAATTCGGTCAGGTTGGTGTTAAAATCGTGAACGGTCAAAAGTTTGTATTTATGGTGAGCAACAAAACAGACAAACCAACAGAAATCCAAAGCATGCCGCTTTCGCAAAACAAGGTTTACCTGAAAATTGAATGTGACTTCAGGGATAAAATTGATATTGCTGAATTCTTCTACAGCCTCGATGGGAAAACCTGGCAACCTATTGGCAATCAGTTGAAAATGGAGTATAAATTGGAACACTTCATGGGATATCGTTTTGGCTTGTTCAACTATGCTTCCAAAAATCCAGGTGGTTTTGCCGATTTCGATTACTTCCATATAAGCGATCAGATTTCGGAAAAAAATTAAAATAAAACAATCGGCTATGTTTACGCATTAAAGTTTCTAAACAACTAACCACATGCTTAAGAAATCATTAATTACAGTTTCAATATTGCTTTTTTACCTATTCATAAATCACTCTTATGGACAGAGCTTGCAATTAAATGAATTAGAGTACTTTGAGAAACCTGGCTTAAATGTCCTGGTCTTTAGCAACCAGTACAACGGGATGTTTTTCGATGAAAAAACTGCCGGAATTGAAATCATTCATCATGGCGTAAGAACTTCAACCGGTGGTGCTGTAAGGTTGCAAAATACTCCTGAACAATGGGACTTGATACCCAAGATGGTCGATCGAAAAGTCGATATAGAAAACAACAGCATTGTGGTATCGTTGCGATATGAAGAATTTAATTTCGATTCGCGTGTTCAAGTTACGGCTAAAGACGATGGCGTTGAAATCAATGTTTATCTGGATAAACCAATTCCCGAAAAACTGATTGGTCGCGCAGGATTTAACCTTGAATTTTTGCCATCAGCTTACTTTGAGAAAACTTATCTCGTAGATGGCAATCCCGGAAATTTTCCAAGGTATCCCGCCGCAAATACCCGGATTGAACCAATCAGTAAAAAGATACCTCAGTTTAGTGGCCATACAACATTTGATGATCGGGGCAGAGGCGAATTTATAGTGATGGATCCAATTGTAACAGGTAAAACAATTGTTTTGGCTCCTGAAGACCCTGAACGAAGGATTAAAATTCAGGGAGTTGATGCTGAATTAATGCTTTTCGATGGTCGTAATCTTGGACAGAACGGATGGTTTATTGTTCGTAGTTTGCTTCCGGCCAATAAAACCGGAAAAGTGCTGACGTGGTACCTCGAGCCCAATGCGACTCCAGACTGGAAAAGGGAACCTGTGATTGGGTTCTCGCAGGTGGGATATGTGCCTCGACAGGAAAAAGTTGCTGTTATTGAACTGGATAAAAATGATACGCCTTTGGCGAAAGCATCCGTTTTTCAGGTTCCCTCCGATGGTAAATTCGTTGAAAAATATACAGGTGAAGTAAAAGTTTGGGGAAAATACCTTCGGTATAATTACGCGAAGTTCGATTTCAGTTCAGTAAAAGAACCTGGAATTTATTTTATTCAATACGGCGATCAAAAAACAAATACATTCGCCATTGGACCAGATGTTTACGACAATATTTGGCACCCTACCATGGACGTATGGTTTCCAGGGCAGATGGACCACATGGAAGTGAACGAGGCTTACCGGGTATGGCATGGCGCCCCATTTCTTGACGATTGTCTTCAGGCTCCGGTTAATTCTCAACATTTTGATGGCTACAGACAGGGCTCGACTACCGATACAAAATATAAATCGTTGGAACATATCCCCGGAATGGCTGTTGGTGGCTGGTTCGATGCGGGAGATTTCGACATTCAGACCGGCTCACACAACAGTGTTATTTCAAGTTTTGTTGAATCGTGGGAGGTCTTAAAAGTTGACAGGGATCAAACATTTATTGATCAGAAAACCCGCTATGTGGATATTCATCGCCCGGATGGAAAGCCGGACATTTTACAACAAATTGAGCACGGTACCTTAAATCTGGTTGCGCAGTGTGAGAATATTGGTCACCCGGTCAGGGGAATTATTGTTCCAAATCTTCACCAATACCATCACTTGGGCGATGCCATGACCGAAACCGACAACCTACCATATAATCCAAATCTGAAACCTTTCGAATCAGATGGCATGTCCAGCGGAACATTGGACGACAGATGGGCATTCACCGACCGTATGTCTTTCCTCGATTACCAAACTGCCGCTACGTTGGCTGCGGCCAGTCGTACACTCAGGGGGTACAACAACGAGCTTGCTGATAAGAGTTTGGCATGTGCACGAAAACTGTTGGAAGAGGCTGATGAAGCAACAAAAAATCCCAAAGAAAATGAAGATCCATTTATAAAGATGATGGGCAGGGGAGCCGATGTGAATACAGTCCTTCAGTTATTTATTACCACAAAAGAGCAAAAATATGCCGATAGATATCTGGAACAAATATGGCCAATGCTTGACCGAATGGCTGAAGGAATCGGAAGAAATTCAGGCTATTTTAACGGTTTTGGTGGTAGAAGCAGCTTTAATCAGGCGCTTATTGCAATCCCATACATGGATGCGGCTTACAAAGCAAAACTAAAAGGCTATGTTTTAAAATACAAGGAAAAATTGGACAACAACGTTAAGGATAATCCTTACGGTGTGCCAGTTATAACCAGCGGTTGGGGCGGAAGTTCACATGCGATAAATTGGTCGATAACCAATTATTTTGTACACAAAGCATATCCGGATGTTGTTGGTGCGGAATATGTTTATAAAGGGCTTAATTATGTGTTGGGTTGTCATCCATATTCTAATTTATCCTTTGTCAGCTCGGTGGGTACCCAATCAAAAAAGGTGGCTTATGGAAGCAACAGAGCCGACTTTACTGCAACTGCCGGCGGTGTTGTTCCCGGTTTAATATTACTGAAACCAGATTACCTCGAAAATAAGGACGATTGGCCTTTCTTGTGGGGCGAAAACGAATGTATCATCGATGGTGGCGCCTGGTACGTTTTCCTGGCAAATGCGGTTAATGAGTTACAAAAAGAGGATAAATAGGAAATAAAAACATTAGTAATCGAGAAAAGATAAAGTTTATCCGCTACGCGGAATCGTCACATTCTCTTATTGCTGTACTACAACACTTTATCCGCTATGCGGAAAGTTCTCCGTAGGAGATTTAGTATTGTAGAAAAACAAGCCCCCGAGAGGGGTGTACCTCGTAGAGGTTCAACAAAATAAGGGCAAATAAGAGTTTCTAAATATTTTTGTCGGTTACAATGAGATAATATGAATAATAAAATATAATGTTTAAAAATAAACCAATGAAAATTTACAAATCGCTGTTGTTAAGTCTGGTTGTGCTGGGAGTTGGCAGTTTGTCAGCTCAAAACCCCATTGTTCGCAACCAGTTTTCAGCCGACCCAACTGCAAGGGTGTTCAATGGCAAAGTATATGTTTTTCCTTCGCACGATATACCTACTCCGGAAGGTAAGGGTTTGAGGAAAGACTGGTTCTGCATGGCAGATTATCACGTTTTTTCTTCTAAAAACCTGACCGACTGGACAGATCACGGTATGATTGTGAGTCAAAACAAAGTTGCCTGGGTAGATTCAACCTCATATAGCATGTGGGCGCCCGATTGTATTGAGCGCAATGGAAAGTATTACTTTTATTTTCCGGCCAACAAAAACATAGCTGGCCCAAACGGAAGAAAAGGTTTTGGAATTGGTGTCGCTGTGGCCGACAAACCTGAAGGACCTTATATTCCGCAAGCCGAACCAATTAAAGGTGTTAATGGAATCGATCCGAATGTGTTTATCGACAAAGATGGACAAGCTTATCTGTATTGGTCACAGCAGCATATATTTGTTGCTAAACTAAAAGATAATATGATGGAGCTGGAATCAGAACCGCAGATTATCGCCAATTTGCCCGAAAAAGGATTAAAAGAAGGACCTTATGTTTTTGAGCGCAACGGCGTTTATTATCTTACTTTTCCGCATGTTGAAAACAAAATTGAACGGCTCGAATATGCCATCGGCGACAATCCAATGGGACCTTTCAAAATGACCGGTGTGATCATGGATGAATCGCCCGTAAACTGTTGGACCAACCATCAATCTATTGTTCAGTATAACAATCAATGGTATTTATTCTATCACCACAACGATTATTCTCCGAAGTTCGATAAAAACAGGTCGATACGGGTCGACAGTTTGTTTTTTGAAGCCGATGGTAAAATTCAGAAAGTTACACCAACATTTCGTGGGGTAGGGGTGACTTCAGCCAAAGAAAAGATTCAACTAGACAGGTACAGCAAGCTCAGCAAAACCGGTGCATCCATTGCACTTCTTGATACGGTCAATACTTTTTCCGGCTGGAAGACATTTCTCAAAACTCCTGATGCTTGGGTACAATACAATACCGTTGATTTTGGCAGTAAGAAATTGAAGACGGTTCAGGTAAAAGCCCGGTCAGAAAATGGAGGCACATTGCAAATCAGGTTAGATAAAGTTGATGGTTCTGTTGTTGATGAAGTTAAAATTCCAAAAGGTAAAGACTGGAACACCGTTGAAGCCAAATTTTCAAAAGCACAGAAGGGTGTTCACAACCTGTTTGTTGTTTTGAAAGCTACTTCGGTAGAAATAGATTGGATTAGGTTTAAAAATTAAATATATGAAGAAATTAATCTTTTTAGGACTGGTAAGTGTGGCAATATTTATTGATGCCAACGCTCAAAATCAATCTATATTAAAACTTTGGTACGAACAACCCGCCAAACAATGGGTTGAAGCTTTGCCAGTTGGAAACGGTCGCTTAGGTGCCATGATTTATGGTGATCCCGTAAATGAAGTGATTCAACTGAATGAAGAAACGTTATGGGCTGGTAGCCCCAACCGGAACGACAATCCTGATGCAAAAGGATCATTGGAAGAAGTCAGGAAACTGATTTTCGATGGCAAGTACAAAGAAGCTCAGGATTTGGTGAATAAGAGTATTATCACTAAAACTTCTCACGGGATGCCTTACCAAACAGTAGGTAACCTGAAGTTGACTTTTCCCGGACATGAGAATTATACCAATTATTATCGTGAACTCGATTTGGAAAAAGCAATAGCATCATCACGTTACGAATCAAATGGCGTAAAATACGAAACCAGTGTGTTTTCATCTTTTCCCGATCAGGTAATTGTTGTGCAGATCAAAGCTGATAAGCCCGGTTCTGTTACATTCTCTGCATCTATGGACAGGCCGAAACCATCGGTAGTAACTGTTACCGCCAATGCGAATAACGAACTGATCATGTCAGGAATTACCAGCGAATTTGAAAAGATGCCGGGAAGTGTGAAATTCGAGGCCAAGGTGAAAATCGTGGCCAGGGGAGGTAAAGTAACCGCTTCTGAATCTTCATTGGATGTTGCCAATGCCGATATGGTAACTCTTTATATTTCAATGGCCACCAGCTTTGTGAACTACCACGATGTGAGCGCCAACGCCACCGAAAGAGTGAATGCATATCTTCAGAAAGCCTTGAAAAAGAAGTACGATCAGGCTTTAAAAGATCATATTGCTGATTTTCAGAACTATTTTAACAGGGTAAAACTTGATCTGGGAGTAACCGATGCTGCAAAAAATCCAACCAATGTTCGTTTGGCTGAATTTGCAAAAGGAAACGATCCTCAGTTTGTTACTGTTTACTTCCAGTTTGGGCGTTATTTGTTGATTTCTTCTTCTCGGCCAGGCGGACAACCTGCTAATCTTCAGGGAATATGGGCCGATCAGTTAGCTCCGGCATGGGATAGCAAATACACGGTAAACATCAATACCGAAATGAATTACTGGCCGTCGGAAATTACCAACATGACGGAAATGAATGAACCACTTGTTCAGATGATTCGCGAACTTTCGGAAACAGGTAAAAAAACAGCTCAGGATATGTATGGCGCGCGTGGCTGGGTATTGCACCACAACACCGATATCTGGCGCATTAACGGGCCTATCGATGGAGCAACCTGGGGAATGTGGCCCATGGGCGGCGCCTGGCTTTCGCAACACCTGTTCGAAAAATATGCTTTCAGTGGCGATAAAGAATACCTGAAATCAGTTTATCCTGTGATTAAAGAATCGGCCATGTTTTTCCTCGACTTCTTAGTTGAAGAGCCAACAAATAATTGGTTGGTTGTTTGTCCATCCACTTCTCCGGAGAATAACCCGCAAGGTCGCCCATCGACTTTGGCTGCCGGAGTAACCATGGACAACCAATTGGTCTTCGACATATTCACCAAAACCATGGAGGCGGCTCAGATTCTTAACACCGATCAGGACTTGGTTGTGACACTGAGCGAAACCTTGAAAAGGATGCCTCCAATGCAAATTGGGAAATGGGGTCAGTTGCAGGAATGGATGGAAGATTTGGACAATCCAACGGATAAACACCGACATGTATCTCATTTGTACGGACTTTTTCCGTCAAACCAAATATCGCCCTACCGCAATCCTGAATTGTTCAATGCCGCAAAGACCACGTTAATTGCTCGTGGAGATGCATCAACCGGATGGTCAATGGGCTGGAAAGTGAATTTCTGGGCACGTTTGCTCGATGGCGACCATGCCTATAAGTTGATTACGGAACAATTGAAACCTATCCTTCCCGGAGGTAGAATGGCAGGAGGAACCTATACCAATCTTTTCGATGCTCACCCACCATTCCAGATTGATGGTAACTTCGGGTGTACAGCAGGTATCGCGGAAATGTTGCTGCAAAGCCAGGATGGCGCTGTGCATTTACTGCCAGCCCTTCCATCGGTTTGGAAAGATGGAAGTGTAAGCGGGCTAAAAGCCAGAGGCGGTTTCGAGGTTAACATGCAATGGAAGAATGGTGAATTAACCAAGGCTACCATAAAATCTTCAATCGGCGGAAATTGCCGCATACGTTCTTATTATCCGCTAAAAGGCAAAGGCTTGAAAGAAGCCAAAGGAGAAAACCCCAACACGTTCTTTACAGTGTCTGAAATTCAAGCGCCTTTAAATCATGCTGAAAATCAAATTTCAGCGCCATCATTAAAGAAAATTTATGAATACGATATTGCATCGCAAAAAGGTGATGTGATTGAAATAGGAAGGCTGTGATTTATTTCACGGCTGGATTTGATCCGGTATGTTTTTGCTTTTGCGTCATATTGAAAAGCTAAGTTCAAATCATATTCAGTAATGGAGTGATGGCGATGATTTATGCAGGAAAAGCAAGCATAAAAGGAAATTTAATCAATTGAAAATGCGCAATATTTGGCTTTTTGTTGCAATTCCTGATCAGGATGACGCTTATCTTCTAAAGATGGAATAAATGTTATACTCTTCGCGTGATTCGTTTTTGGGGCATTAATTATTAAAAGCTTAATTTGCAGCCAAACTAAAATTAATTCACATGCATACCTATAAAATTCGAAATTTAAGTTTAGCGTTGACTTTTTTATTTGTTTCCGGAATTTCTTTTGCCGGAACCCAGTCCAAACAAAAGCCACGCTATCTGACCAAAGACCTTTACATTGCCGATCCTTCGGCGCATGTATTCGACGGAAAAATTTACATTTATCCGTCGCACGACATTGAATCCGGCATTAAGGAGAATGACAATGGAGACCACTTCGACATGCGCGATTACCATGTTTTTTCGATGGAAAGTATTGATGGACAAGTTACTGATCATGGCGTGGCTCTTGATATTAAAGATGTTCCATGGGCCGGAAGGCAAATGTGGGCGCCGGATTGTGCTTTTAAAAACGGCCAATATTATCTCTATTTTCCGGTGAAAGACAAAACCGATATTTTCAGAATTGGAGTGGCTGTTTCTGATAAACCGGAAGGACCGTTTAAGGCGGAAACCAATCCGATTCAGGGAAGTTTCAGCATCGATCCGGCGGTTTTTACCGATTCCGATGGAAAAAGTTATATGTATTTTGGTGGAATATGGGGCGGTCAACTGCAGCGCTACCGTAACGGGAAAGCCATTGAATGCGGGGCTCAGCCAGCCAAAAAAGAACCGGCTTTGAGTCCGCAAGTGGCCAGGATGAGTACTGATATGCTTCAATTTTCCGAACCTGCCCGAAACATTGAAATTCTTGGTAAAAATGGAAAACCATTCCTGTCGGGTGAAAATAATCAGCGATTTTTCGAGGCATCGTGGATGCACAAATACAACGGCAAATATTATTTCTCGTACTCAACCGGCGATACGCACAAATTGTGCTATGCCACTGGCGATAATCCGTACGGACCGTTTACCTACCAGGGAGTATTTCTGACTCCTGTTGTCGGCTGGACCTCTCATCATTCCATCGTTGAATTTAACGGGAAATGGTACCTGTTTTATCACGACAGCCGACCTTCAGGAGGTAAAACATGGTTGCGTAGTGTTAAAGTGGTTGAGTTGGAATACAATTCCGATGGAACCATAAAACCCATTGATGGTCAGGAATAGTGAATTCCTTTTGTTCGTTCGCATAAACGCTAAAATTTAAAAACCACCTGTTCCTCTCCATAAACGAATCAGTTATGACGAAAAATTTAAAAGGCCGTATCATCCTTATTTTCCTGATGTCATTCCTTATTTTGAATGGTTTCAGCCAGGTGCGTCTGCCCAAATTGGTGAGCGATGGCATGGTACTTCAGCGCGATATTCCGGCCAAAATCTGGGGCTGGGCAAATGCCGGAGAACTGGTGAAAGTTAGTTTCAACAAACAATCTATTGAAACTGTGACAGGAACCGATGGAAAATGGCAAATTATGCTGCCGGTGCAAAAGGCTGGTGGTCCGTTTGAAATGGAAATATCGGCCAGTAATCAAATCCGGCTGAAAGATATTCTGTTTGGCGATGTGTGGCTTTGTTCGGGTCAGTCGAACATGGAACTTCCGATGCGCCGCGTTGCTGTTCTATACGGAAAGGAGATTGAAACCTGCACAAATTCCAATATCCGGCTATTTCAGGTGCCGGTACGTTGGAACTATAATTTCCCTCAGCAAGATATTCAGGCAGGAAAATGGGAAGAAGCTACTCCTGAAACTATTTTGAAATTCACGGCTGTTGGTTATTTTTTTGCTCACGATCTGTACGAGAAATATAAAGTCCCGATTGGGATAATTCAGTGTGCAGCAGGCGGATCGAGTGCCGAAAGCTGGATTAGCGAAGAGTCGTTAAAAGCCTTTCCTGAACAATACCAAATGGCCAAACAGCTTTCAGACAGTGCGTATATAAAGAATTTGATTTCTTCGGAACAAAAAGCACTGAGTTTTTGGTTTGGCGAGCTTGGTAAAAATGATCTTGGACGAAAAGATATTCCGTGGTTTGATCCATCAATCAACGATTCATCATGGTCCACCGTGCAAATTCCTGCATCGTTTGATGAGGCCGGAATGGATGTGAAAAGTGGAGTCGTGTGGTTTCGTAAAGAGTTTGATTTGCCTGAAGATTGCGCCGGAAAAAAAGCGCTTCTTGAGCTTGGCCGCATCGTCGATAGCGATTCAGTATTTGTTAACGGAAAATTTGTTGGCAATACCACTTATCAGTATCCACCACGTCGGTACGACATCCCTTCAGATATCCTGAAAACTGGTAAAAATAACATCACTGTTCGGGTAGTTAGTCAGTCTTTCAGCGGAGGCTTTATAAAAGACAAACCGTATCAACTGGATGTAAATGGACAAACCTTCGACATCAAAGGAACCTGGAAGTACAACATTGGAGCAAAAAGTGGCCCAAGTCCAACTTCTACCTTCTTCCCGGGCAAACCGCTTGGATTGTTCAATGCCATGTTTTACCCGACGATTAACTATGCGCTGAAAGGAATGGTGTGGTACCAGGGAGAATCGAATGCCGGGCGGGCAGATGAATATAAATCTGCTCTTTCAACACTCATTGGCGAATGGCGTAAGCTCTGGGGACAAGGTAATCTTCCTTTTCTTTTTGTGCAGCTTCCCGATTTTATGGAGCCCAGGAAAGAACCGTCTGAAGGTGAATGGGCAACTTTACGCAATCAGCAACTGAAAACACTTTCCGTACCCAACACAGCTATGGCAGTTACCATTGGTCTCGGCGAATGGAACGATATTCATCCGCTTCGTAAAAAAGAAGTTGGTCAGCGCCTGGCTTTGGCTGCTGAAAAGTTGGCTTATGGTGATGAAAATGTGGTTTTTTCAGGTCCACTTTACAAATCGATGAAAATTAAGGGAAACAAAATATCGCTCACATTTACAAACTGCGGAAGCGGATTGGTTTCAGCCGATGGCAATGCGTTGAAACAGTTTGCCATAGCTGGAAGTGATGGAAAGTATATTTGGGCTCAGGCAAAAATAGATGGTGATCAGGTGATTGTTTGGAATGACTTACTTTCGAACCCTGTTTCGGTTCGTTACGCCTGGGCCGACAATCCTGAAGGTGCAAATCTATCCAACAAAGAAGGATTGCCGGCCTCGCCTTTCCAGACGGGACAATGAATGTGGTTTCAGCAAAAAAATGAATGAACAAACAAATCTTCAATGAAAATTAGAATTGTATTTGTTGCGACAGTTTTTCTTTTGCTGTTTACGGGCACAGTGGATTATTCCCGCTGGACCGATTGGTGGGGAACTGGAAACCCGGTTTTTCCGAAATGAAATTAAACATGTAACTGGAAGTAATAACTGATAAAAATCTGTTTTAAACCGGGTTCTTGAGAAGTCATCTTCATTACAGATTTAATCTAAATGCTATGAAATTAAAGAGATTGCATAGAATAGTTTTTCTGTTGTCTGGAATGCTTCTGATAAATGCACCTGTTTTTTCACAAGATCCCAATTTTTACATTTACCTGTGTTTTGGACAGTCAAATATGGAGGGTCAGGGAGCGATTGAAGCACAGGATCAAACGGTAAATAGTCGTTTCCGGGTTATGGAGGCTGTTAATTGTTCAAATCTGGGAAGAAAGAAAGGAACTTGGTACACGGCGGTACCTCCCTTGTGTCGGTGCTGGTCGGGACTTTCTCCGGTCGATTATTTTGGCAAAACTATGGTTGCAAGTCTTCCGGATAGTATCAAAGTCGGTGTTATCAATGTTTCTGTAGCCGGTTGCAAAATTGAACTGTTCGACAAAGACAATTACCAAACGTATGTTTCAACGATTAGTGAAGATTGGTTGAAAAACATTATCAACGAATACGATGGAAATCCATACGCATATTTGGTCGACATCGCAAAGCTGGCTCAGAAAGATGGTGTAATCAAGGGGATTTTGTTGCACCAGGGAGAGTCGAATACTGGCGATAGCCAATGGCCATCGAAAGTGAAGAAAATTTATAATAACCTGATTCGTGATCTGTCGCTTGATGCCACCACTTTACCTTTACTTGCCGGTGAAGTTGTGAGTGCCGATCAGGGAGGAGTTTGCGCAAGCATGAATTCGATTATTGCTAAACTTCCTCAAACTTTACCTAATTCGTACGTTATTTCTTCGGGCGGATGTACCGACGGGGCCGACAATGTGCATTTCAATTCGGCAGGCTATCGTGAACTTGGGAAGCGTTATGCGGCAAAAATGCTTTCTTTATTAGGGTACGAAGTAACTGATCCTGAAGATCCTGATAATACAGAGTCATTTTGGATTGAACCTGAACGCTTTGTGACGCCGACTGCCGGCAGCTCATTTGATGTGGTATCTGATCCTTTGGCTTCGAATGGAAAATATATTACTATTCAGGGAATTCAGTCCATTTCCAAAGCGCCCTCCGACAGTTCCGGTTTAATCAGTTTCTCAATTACGGTGTCACGCGATACAACCTACAACCTGTTTGCCCGTTTAAATTGTCTTTCACCCGATAACGATTCATTCTGGATAAAGTTGGATAATGGTTCGTATACCATTTTTGACGGATTGGAAACAAGCGGTTGGTCGTGGCGAAAATTAACCAGTTTTGTATTGATGAAGGGTAAGCATAAATTCACTTTTGGCTACCGCGAAGAAGGAGCAATGCTCGATAAAATATGTATTTCGAGTCATGCAACCATACCAACAGCAATGGGCGAACCAGATAATTTATCGGTTGGGATAAAGGCGATAAATGATGTGAGCGGTTATGCGTTGGGACAAAATTATCCAAATCCGTTTAGCGGGAAAACAACGATTTCCTTTAAGATTCCAAACAGTGTTTTTGTGTCATTAAAAGTTTACAATATGCTTGGAAAAGAAGTAATTGAATTAGCCGGAGGAAATTTTACTTCAGGAAAACATACTATTGAATTTGATTCTGATTGCCTGAACAAGGGTATTTATTTCTATGCAATTAAAGCCGATAAGTTCTCTGCAAGCCAAAAAATGATTATACAGTGATAACACTCTTGTGAAATTTTGGCTTCGCTGGGCAGTAACTAAAACAACAAAACAAATAGAAAATGAACTATAAACAACTTGCATTTCTGGCTTTATTTACTGCCTTTTTCTATGCACCTGCAACGTTTGGACAAACAAAACCAATTGCCGATGGTCAACCCAAATTTTTAGGCTCTGCATTTAGCTCTGGCCAGTCAGTAGGTTTTACCAGTTTATGGAACCAGGTAACTCCGGAAAATGGCGGGAAATGGGGCTCGGTTGAAGGTACTCGTGGCGTAATGCGGTGGAGCGATATGGATGCTGCTTACAGTACGGCAAAGAACAACGGTATGCTCTTCAAAGAACATACCCTGATTTGGGGAGCGCAGCAACCATCATGGATTGGCGGATTGGATTCAGCAGCGCAACGTCAGGAAATAGAACAGTGGTTTTCGCTACTCGCTGCAAGGTATAAAGACATTGATTACATTGATGTGGTGAACGAACCCATTCACAACGCCCCGAATGGAATGTTGCCATGGGGAGCAACAACCAAAAATGTGGATTACGCCAAAGCGTTGGGGGGCGCCGGGAAAACTGGCTGGGACTGGATTGTAACCTCTTTTCGCCTGGCCCGTAAATATTTCCCCAATTCCAAGCTGATTATCAACGAGTACAGTGTGATCAACAGCTCTTCAACCACAAAACAATACGTCGACATAATCAAGCTTCTTCAGGCCGATAGTTTAATTGATGGCATTGGTGAACAGGCACATGCATTTACCACGTACGGCACTTCTTCATCGACATTAAAAGCCAATTTGGATGCCTTGGCGGCAACCGGTTTACCTATTTATTTAACTGAGATGGACATTGACGGTACCGACGATCTTGTGCAATTAAAAGAAATGCAACGTGTTTTTTCGATTTTATGGGAACATCCCGGAGTGAAAGGTATCACATTTTGGGGATTCAGATACGGTTTATGGCGCACCAGCCAGGGCGCTTATCTGATTACTCAGGCAGGAAAAGAGAGGCCGGCATTGACCTGGCTCAAGGCCTATGTCAATGATACGCTGACCTTGGCTGACTCAATTTCACTTTCCATCGAAAACGACACAACTTCAATGGTTAAGAAAGGAACTTCAGTAAATATAGCTGCAACCGTTTTACCTTCAAATACCACTATCCCAAACGTAAGCTGGAGCGTATCGCCAACTTCGCTGGCAACAATCGATTCAAACGGGAAATTGACAACTCTGGCAAACGGAAAAATAAAAGTAACAGCTTTAGCCTGGGACGGGTCGGGAACAAAAGGAACCTTAGATATAACCATTGCTGACCATACTACCGGTTTTACAAATCGAATGTCGACCAAAAGAGTCCGTATCTATCCCAATCCAGCTAAAGATGGGAATTTTACACTCGATGGAATTGAAAGTATAAAACAAATTGAAATGCTTGATTTGAACGGAAGGAAAATTGCCGAATTCAGGAATTCAGATCGACCTTTAGTGAAAATACAGGTGAACGTTTCGTGCGGTGTATATGTCTTAAATCTTTTTGATGGAGAGCAATATTTCAGGAAGAAGATTGTAATAAATTGAGTTGAGTCAAATTCGTGTTTTCTGAATCCTGCAGAAACTTTTTCAGATTCAGTCAGATGTGGAATTGATGAAAGAAATTGAAATGGCAAATCAGAAGAATAACGATTGAATTTGCAGTAATCAGGGAGGGGAGAGATGAAGCAAATTTATTTTTGATAGTTTTGTATACAACTAAAATCAATAAAATTAATAACCATGATGAAAAAAATCTATGTTCTTCTGTTGTCAGTTACATTGGCCGGAATGACTGCGAAGGCTCAGCCGCAACAGGATCGGCCCGGACAGCAACCTCCGGCCGAAACCGGTGAAACTTTTAAACTTGGGATTGCCGGATATACCTTTGCCAAATTTAACCTCGATGTTGCCCTGGCTACTTTAAAACGCGAAGATGTGCATTATTTGTGCATCAAGGATTTCCATTTGCCGTTTAAAAGTACCAACGAAGAAATTGCTGCTTTCCATACCAAATTGAAAGATGCAGGCGTAACCGGTTACGCTGTTGGCCCGATTTACATGAAAACAGAAAAAGAAATTGACGATGCTTTTGAATATGCCAAACGTGTTGGAGTAAAACTGATTATTGGCGTTCCAAACTATGAACTTTTACCTTACGTCGACAAGAAAGTAAAGGAATACGATTTCAAATACGCTATTCATTTACATGGTCCCGACATTAAAATTTATCCCGATGCCGAAGATGTCTGGAATCACGTGAAAGACCTCGATCCGCGGATTGGCATGTGTCTGGATATTGGTCACGATACACGCAACGGCAAAGATCCGGTAGCCGATCTTGAAAAATACCAGTCGCGTGTTTTCGATATGCACCTGAAAGATGTGACTGCACCCACCCGATTGGGTTATTCGCTCGAAGTTGGCCGCGGTGTAATCGACTTCCCTGCATTGGTAAAAATGCTTCGGAAAGTTGGTTATTCAGGAGTTGTAAGCCTCGAACATGAACGAAACATGGACGATCCGTTTATGGGAATTGCCGAATCAATAGGATATTTCAGGGCTGTTGTAGCCACGACGAAAAGGAAATAACATAATACTGTAATTTTTACTGAAAGGCCAAATGCATTTGCATTGTGGCCTTTTTATTTTACGGTTCAGGTAACTCGGGCCTGAGTTTTTCAAATCTAATTTCCAATCCTGAAAAGCTTTTTGCTTTCCTGATACGAGTTGGCCTTTCGTTTTTGCTCCCGAAAAGGTAAATAAGGGTAAACTGCGCAAAACACTGGCTGAACGACAAAAATTAGCAAACGAATTACTTTTATTTTTTGATAATCGCATTTGCCCTTTAATAAATGTTGTTTGCCGGTACAATGTCCACTGTTTCTGATAATTCTTTACTTTTAGTTTATATACTATGAATTGCCAGTGCCGTGAAGGATTTTATCGTCAAAATTGCGAATTACAGACTATTTCAGCACATTATGTTTTGGCTGAGTTATGTGATGGTCTTCGGGCTTGTTTACGGAAAGTTTGGAAACGATTATCCGTATTATTTCCTCGAATCGCTTGGTATGGTGCCTTTTGTGATGGCTGCGACCTACATTACCATTTATCTGATTTTACCACATTATCTGAAACGACAAAATTTCTTTTTGTCGTTTATTTATTTTTTCGGCGCTCTTTTGCTTATCTGCACGTTTCAACGCCTATTTCTCAGATATATTAACGATCTGGACATCAGGCTTGATGAGATTTACGATCTGTCTTTTCTTTCGCTTTTCCTTGAAACCAACTTTATGGTGGGAATTGCCATGGCCATAAAACTGATTAAAATCTGGATGGATCAGCAAAAAGAAAAGTTTGAATTCGAAAACAGATCGCTTCAATCGGAACTGAATCTTCTGAAAGCTCAGATTCATCCGCATTTTCTGTTCAATACCATGAATAATTTATATGCTTTGTCGCTCAATCATTCCGACAAAGCATCGGAAGGGATTGCTAAAGTTTCGGATTTGCTGCGCTCGGTTTTGTACGAATGCAACGAGGCTTTTATCGACATGAAGAAAGAAGTCGGGTTGATTAAAAATTACATCGATTTGCAGACCTTGCGCTACGATAAACGGCTGGAAATCGATTTCAGGATTGATGGTGAGCCTGATGGAATACGAATTGCACCGATGCTTTTCATTTCTTTTATTGAGAACTGCTTTAAGCACGGGAGCTCTGTCGATCCGGAAGATTCGTGGATTCATATTTTTTTCGAATTAAGCGACAAGCAAATCAATTTTGTGGCCGAAAACAGTAAACCGCAGAATATGCATGAAAATGTGGCGCGCGAAAAAGGAGGAATCGGCCTGGAAAATGTGAAGAAGAGACTCGATATTTTGTATCGCGATAATTATCAGTTAACGATTACTGATTTGGTTAAAAGTTATAAAGTTGAACTGGTTTTAAATGTTGAGCAGAATTGAACAAATTTTTATTCCATAATGAATTACAGTATCGGCTGAGCCGGCAGATTGTTTTCTTTGTTTCGCTTGTGGCGATATTTACGCTGGTTTTATATAGCCGCAGTGAAGCTCATTCATTTTGGTATTTTCTGAAAATTACATTCGTGAATGCCCTTATTTTTCTGGGTTACGGTTACCTGACTGTTTTTATTCTGGTTCCGCTTTTTTTACCGTCGCGCAAATATTTTTATTTCGCTGTTTCATTTCTGTGCCTCGGTTTTTTGCTTTCGGCGCTTAAACTTTTGGTTTCCGACTTTATTTTTTATTCGTCAATTGCTCCTGAAATTATTGGTTCAAAGGGAATTTTAAGCATCCGGTTTATTCTGGTGAATACAAAAGATATGTCGTTTATTGCCGGATTGTTTGTGGTTGTAAAATTCACAAAGGATTGGCTGATAGCCGAAAATCAACACAAATCGCTTCAGGAAAAGTACGATGATTTAAATCTCCGGATGTTGCAAAGTCATTTCGAGCCACATTTTTTATTTAATACGCTCAATAATTTGTATGCTTTATCGCTTGTCAATCCCAATAAAACGCTGGAAGTCATCAGGCGATTTAAACGGGTTTTGCAGTTCGCAATCACCGAATCGCAAACAGCCAAAGTTCCGCTTCAGCATGAACTTGAAATGATCCGGGATTTTTTGGAAATCGAACAAATCAGGTATGGAGCCCGACTGCAACTAAAATTCAGGACAACTGGAAATTGCGAAAATCTGGAGATTGCACCATTGTTGCTTTTTACTCTGGTTGAAAATTGCTTTAAACATGGCAGCAGTTCTGACGCCGGAAATCCATGGATTGAAATTTCGCTAAAATGCGCCGACAGGAAACTTGTATTTGAAACCGGAAACAGTATTCCGAAGCTGATTCATGTTCCGGAACCCAGCCAGGAGAAAGGCTTGCGAAGATTACGCAAACGGCTCGGACTAATTTATCCGGATAAATATGTGCTTGAATTTCACGAAGAAAGTGAACGATTTGATGTAAAACTTGAATTGAATTTAAACGAATAACACTTGACTGAAAGTCGCGTAAATATTGACAGTAAACGGGTGGCAAAGCACACGATATTCTGGTTGGTCTGGATCGGTGGATTCACTTTTATCCAAAGTTTTGGCTTCGGAATCCGCGATTATCTGGCCTGGCTTGGGTATTATTCGATTACCTTACCGTTGTTTATGACTCACACTTATGCCATTGCTTATTGGCTGGTGCCGAAGTATTTTTTCAGGCACAGGTATTTGTTGTTTTCGTTTTGGGTTTTGGTTTTGTTTATTGTTGCATCGGTTTCGGAGTTGGTTTTAAGCAATGAGTTGATATGGAAATTGCTGAAGCCTGAAAATATTTACAAAGGTAATTATCTGGAATTTAAGAATGTACTGATTAATGGCATCGGGAATGAGTATGTTATTTTGGCCTTTTTGTCGGTAAAAGTTGTTCAGTTTTGGAATTCGAAAACCGGTGAGCGAACCAACCTGTTAAACCAGAAACTGGCCAACGAAATTGAATTGCTTCAGTATCAGTCGTATCCAACATTTGTTTTGAATCTGATGGAGCGGCTTGAAAGTCTTGCGGTAAGCAAATCGGCCAAAACATCAGAAATGATCATCCGACTTTCGAATCTGATGAGCAGCATGACTTTATCGCGAGATTCTGACAAAATATTGCTGCAAAAAGAAATTGAACTGATCCGAAGCTATATCGATATTCACCGGATGAATTTTCCGGAGCATTATGATGTGAGTTTTATGGTTACCGGCGAGTTAAATGGCATTAAAATTCCTCCATTTTTATTTTTCCAGGTGGTAGAAGAAGGTTTTATTGTTCTTGATGATTTCTCGTTAAAAACAGATTATACGATTTTGATTAAATCGGAGCCACATTACCTTTTATTTTCCCTGACTTTGTGGAACGACGACATGTTGACAAAGGAATTTAATCAGGAGGTTTTGGAAAACAGTAAAAAGTATTTGCAGTACTTTTATGCTGAAAATCACAAAATAAAATCGAGTTTGGAAATTAATTTTGTTGAAATTACCATCGAAATCTATCTCTAAGCCATGCCAATAAAAACCATATACAGATTAATCAATAAGCGCCCGGTCATTCACCTGATGTTCTGGGTTTTGTTTGTTCTGGTTGGTTCGTTTATTTTCAGTTACAGGCAAAATTTTCCGTACAGTTTTTTTCTGCTCAATTTCCTGGTGCATTTGCCTGTTTTTGTGTTGTTTACCTATTTCGCAGTTTATTACCTGGTGCCAACATTTTTGCTCAACGGAAAGTTTTTTTATTTCTTCCTTTCGCTTTTTGTAACTTCATGTGCATCAGCCGGATTACGTATTTTGGTCAGTAAATACATTTACTATACTCTTTTTATCCCGAAGGTTTTGTATCCAAAAGAATGGATCAGTACCGATATTTTTATCCTGAACCTGATATGGATTTTGATTCCGGCCATCTTGTTTTCGATGTTCAAATATTACCGGAACTGGACAGTCAGTCAGACGCTTGCAAACGAAAATGAGCGCAAACGTTTGGCTACCGAACTTCAGGTTTTGAAAGCCCAGTTGAACCCGCATTTTTTATTCAATACATTCAATAATTTGTATGTTCTGGCGCTTCAGAAAAGCGATAAAACAGCGGTAGTCATATCAAAAATGTCCGATTTGTTTCACTACATCCTTTACGAATGCAATGCCGTGGAAGTGCCTTTGTTTAAGGAAATAAAGCTGATTGAAGATTTCATTCAGCTCGAGGAAATCCGGTATTCCGACCGACTTTCAATCGTCTTCGAAAAGGAAATTGATTATCCGAATTGTCCCATTCCTCCAATGTTACTTTACACGTTTGTCGAAAATTGTTTCAAACACGGAAGTAGTCCCGATCCGGATAATCCATGGATTAAATTGCTGATCAGGGTAAGAAGTAACAGTTTCGAGTTTGAAGCGTCTAACAGTATTCCTGAACGGAATTGTAAAGGAAAGGAAATTGTCGGAGGCGTCGGTCTTACAAACATTAAAAGGCGCCTGGAGTTGATTTATCCCAAAGCATTTGAACTGGAAATCAGAAAGGAGAATTGCCAGTTTCACATTCGATTGGTTATCAGGAAAAATTGCACACAAAAGACTGAGTTAAATGCTTAAAAAATTCATTCTCATATCGATTTTGTTTGCCCATCTCGGCTGTTTGGACGAAAAACAACAGGCCGAAAAAATACTGTCGAATTACATCAGCAAAAAGGTTGATCTGATCAGGAATTACAGCATGGAAAGTTCCACCGCATTGTGGAATGCAACCGTTTCCGGCAGCGAAAACGATTACCGGAAATTCATAAATATCGAACTCGAATTTAACAAATCGAACCAGAATTCTTCCAAACTTTTTGAACCCGACAGGTTTATATCAATCACCCAGAATGTGTTCACCAATGAGCAGGATTTTCAGATGCTTAAAACCCTGAAATTTTCAGGATTGATAACTGATACTTTACTAAACCGCCAGTTAAATGTTCTTTACCAGGCTTTTATGGGATCGCAGATTGAGGCCGAAAAGTACAAGGAGCTGATGATGAATGAAATAAAGTTATGGCAGGCATTTTCGGTACTGAAAATCACCATTGATGGTAAAAAATATGGTTCGCGCCAGGTTGATTCCATTCGAAGATATACAATAGATGCCTCACTTTTAAAGGTTATATCCGATTCGTTACAACATGAGGGAAAAGCATTGGCTCCTGATATTATTAAAATGGTAAAAGACCGAAACGATTTTGCCAACCATTTTGGCTATTCAGATTTTTACCGGATGACACTCGAATCGAAGGATCAAACGCCTGAAGAAGTGGCCGATATGCTGCACAAAATTGAAGTTAAAACGCACGATCAGTATTTCGAGGCCAAAAGGGTTGTTGATAACTTGCTGGCCAAACGCTTCAAAATTAAACCCGGGGAATTACAGCACTGGTTCTACAACGACGAGCAAACGAGTTATTTACCAGAGAAATTTAAATTGCAAATGGATTCGCTTTTTGCAGATATAGATCCGATTAAAAAAACAGCTCAGTTTTTTTCGGGAATTGGTATGCCAATTCAGGACGTAATCGACAACAGCGACCTGAAAGCCAGCCCGAAAAAGCCGAATATAAATGCAATGATTAATGTCGATTTTAAGAACGACATTCGCTTAATCGGTAACATTCAGCCCACGTATGATGGCATGGGACAAATGCTGCATTTGGGCGGGCATGCGTCTCAGTATAAATCGATTTCCGACAATGTTCCGTATTTGCTGAAAACGCCAAATTATATGCTTTCCGAAGGAGTTGCACGGTATTTTGAAAGTTTGGCCTCTGATATAAACTGGTTGAAAAGCGAAGTTTCGATTGACGATAAAAAGCAAAAGCAACTTATTTTGGTTTGCCAGCATCTTCACCAGGTCGATCGGTTGTTCCGTTGCCGGAGATTACTGGTAATGGCCGATTTCGAAAGGGAGATATACCGTGATCCCGTTCAGAATCTCGATTCGCTTTGGGCCGATTTGAATGCCAGGTATTTGGGTTTTCAATTTCCGGAGAGAAAAAATGAGTGCTACTGGGCAGCCAACCGGTTTGCCACAAGCCTTTCGTGTACCAATCAAAATCTGGTTTTGGCCGATGTTTTTGCTGCTCAGTTGCAACATTACATCGAAACGACAGTCATAAAGAAAGCGAATGGTGTTTATGCCGGAAATAAAGACGTTGGCGCTTATTTGTACGAGAATATTTACCGGTACGGGAATTTGCTTCCATGGCAGGAAATTATTGAAAAAGCTACCGGCGAGCAATTGAATACAGCATATTTTGTCGATTATTTAATTGATGATGAAGTTGATACTGAAAATTGAAATGCGCTGAACATCCGTATTTTATTGTTTTGTCAAGCGTAATGAATTTTAGAATGAAAGCACTAATAGATACATAAAACAGAAACACAGAAAATTGCAAACTATGAAAACCAAATGTTTAATTGTTGATGATGAACCCCTGGCCCGGGATCTGATTCGTGGGCACGTTGAAAAACTCGAAAATTTTGAAATTGTTGCGGAGTGCAGCGATGCGATGAAAGCGCTGAATATTTTGCGCGAAAAGCAGGTTGATCTGATGTTTATGGATATTCAGATGCCGCAAATTACCGGAATTGAATTTCTGAAAACCCTCAAACATCCCCCGATGGTAATTATCACTACGGCATATCGCGAATATGCTCTTGAAGGTTTTGAACTCGATGTGGTTGATTATTTGCTGAAACCGATCACATTTGAACGATTCCTGAAGGCTGTGAATAAATATTACCAGATGAATCAGGATGACGTGCAGTTAATCGCCAGCTCGGTTTCCGACAAATTGCCTGAAGAATCGTTTATTTACGTCAAGGAAAACAAAAAAGTGGTTAAGGTGTATCTTTCCGAAATCAGGTACATTGAAGGATTGAGTGAATATGTGCAGATTTATACCGATAAGAAAAAGATCATAACCAAAACGAGCATGGCTCAAATGGAAGAAAAGTTACCTCCCGAAAATTTTCTCCGCATTCATAAGTCATTCATTGTTTCGATGGGTAAAATTGAAGCTTTTACAGCCAATACCATCGAAATTCAGGGTAAGGAACTGCCAATTGGCAGGAGTTTCAAGAATGCTGTAATTAGCGCTTTGAACTTTACCGGTTCAGTTTCCGGAGTCTGATTTTGGCAGGAGCAATCAGGTTAAAACCAGAATTTTGTCCGGGTTTAATCTGATTGTTTTTTTGCTAATTGCTGTCGGCCTTTGCCGTAAGTCTTTTTGCAGTAACGAACTGCTTGTCAAGCGTGAAATAGAATCTAGTCCCTTTTCCTGAAGTGGAAATATACTGTAAATCGCTCCCGAGTAATTTTACCAATCCTTTGCTAATCGCCAAACCCAGGCCAAACCCTTTATTTCCGATGGCCTGATTTTTACCCTTGAAGAATGGTTTAAAAATCTGTGATTTAGCCGATTCATCAATTCCACAGCCAGAATCTTCAACAAACAATTCGATGCCGCCATTCTTTTTGATATAACCAAACCCTATAAAACCATCCTTGGTGAAGTTGAAGGCATTGTTCAGTAGATTTTTAAACACATGAGTCAGTCTCACGGGATCTGACTCGATTACAATTTCGTCATTTTGAGAACCCATAATCAGCTTGAAATCAACATTTTTACGCATAATTTTGTAATCAGATTGCTCGTATTCGAAATAAATTACCTGGAGTAAATTGTTGAGGTTGAATTTCTTTGGTGAAATGTTGAGTTGATTTCCCTGAATTCTGGAAATATCCATAATGTCATTCATCAATTTCAGTAAATCGGTCCCGTTTTTAGTCAGGTTTTCAGCAAATATTTTTTTGTCTTCCTTTCCAAACTCATCGTCGGTGAGTAATTCGCAAAAGCCCAGAATGCCATTGAGCGGCGTTCGAATTTCGTGTGAAAGGTTTGACAAAAAAGCAGATTTCAACGTATCTGATTCCTCAGCTTTTAATTTAGCTTTCCTTAAATCGGATTCTATTTCATTCTTCTTCTTTATCTCATTCAGGATCAGAAAAAAAAGGATAATAGCGGTCACACTAACGAAAAACCAACCTTTGTATGTTTGCAAAATTGTAATCGCGTTTCCTGAACCTTCTATCGAAAGAATGAAACGATCGGAAAAAAGGATCCAAAGAAATCCAATGATGAAATAAATTAGCGTTATTTTTAGAGCGATTCTGTTTTTCATGTACTTTAAAACGTAAAACTAGTTAACATTTTTATGGTCTAAAGGTTTTACAAAAAACTGAGGATAAATAATTTGAACTTTCCGATTTTTCGGAATACTGGTTGACTAAATAATGAAATATATTACGTTAAGATATGAATTTTGTTTTATCAAATAAGGGTAAAGAATTCGAATCCAAATTTCACTTCGAATTTTTCAATTCAGGCCGTTCGGTTTATGAGGTGATTCGCATTATCGATGGAATTCCACTTTTTTGTGAAGCTCATTACCAACGCTTGCTGAAGTCGGTTGAAATTGCAAAATTGCCCCTCGAAATGCCCTATACTGCATTTAGACGGAATATTTTCAGTCTTGTGTCGTTAAATGCCAAAACTGAAGGAAATATCAAATTTGTGTTCGCTGTTGCCGGAAACGAATCCGGATGGGCATTTCAGTTTATTCCGCACAGTTATCCTGCGGCCAGCGAATATTTGAATGGAGTTGCAACAGGTTTACTTTTGGCACAGCGCGAAAATCCGAACGCAAAAATTCTACAGAAAGGAATCAGAGATCAGGCCAATCAACTTATCGATGAACAGAAATTGTTCGAAGTACTTTTGGTTGATGCTGAAGGCAGGATAACTGAAGGAAGCCGATCGAATGTGTTTTTTGTAAAAGATGGCATATTTTACACTGCTCATGAATCATTGATTTTGGTCGGGATAACCCGACAGAAAGTGGTTGAATGCCTGAATAAACTTGGCTGTAGAATTGTAGAAAAAGCTGTTCAGGCTAATGAAATAGAAATATATGATTCTGTTTTTCTGACCGGAACTTCGCCCAAAGTTTTACCCATCAGATCAATTGGAAATCGATTGTATGGCGTTCAAAATCACTCGGTTCAGGAATTAATGATCAGCTACGACCAATTGATTCAGGCATATATCCGGAAATAGTTACTGCTGAATACTATTTTCCTCCCTGATCGAATCGTTTTCATTTTGCTTAATCCAGTTAGTCATTCCTGCATGAAGTTTGAATCTTTTGTGCGTATTGTCGGTGCGTATTTCAAGCATTTCTTCTTCCGACCCTGGAGTCCTGAAATAAACATTGTAAGCGGCAGGGTAGGGGGCAATGAGTTTTTGCTTGGCGAGTGGCGGAAGTGCAATGCCCACAATGTCGCAATAGCCGGTTTCTTTCCATACAATATCGGTAACCATGTTTATATACAGCGAATCAGTCGATTCGTTTACAATAGTTATCTTTTTAAAAGTACGCTCACTCGAATAAACTTCGTATCCTGTATTGAAAATGGCAGCAAAAGCAAAGGTAGCAAAGTTGACACAAACGTCGCCAATATTACCTCCGGTGCGGTGAGTCCGCATATCGTGCTGTCGTTCTATACTTTTTTCGTCGGTTAAGTAACGGGTGCTGGTGCAGCTACCAAGTAAAATTACAACTGCAGCCAGCAACCCGTATAAATTATGTTTTTTCATTAAATCTCTGAGTAATCAGTTGGTGTCAGGAACTTTTTATGAACTTTACTTACTGTATCTGCATAAATTGATTTACCCGACATTTCTTTCCATTCGCTGCTGTCGCCGAATTTTTTCCAGTTTGCATCACGTTCTTCCATATCTTTAAACCAAAGCATATAAATAAGCGCAGGCATTAATTTTCCGGCCATTATTTTGCCGAAGAAAACCGGATGAAGGTCAACTTTCTCGAATAGCGGAAATTCTTCGTTGTTGAACATGGCAATTTTCCGGCGGGCAGCATCTTCATTGTAACTTTCGTAGGTTCGAAGTTCGAGCAAACCCCTGTTTTTCTCCGGAACTCTCAGTTTCGGGATCACATCAAATGCCTCAGTCAGATAGGTTTCGTAACGCTCAAATACAGGTTTTGCAGCCGGCATTTCGAAATACGATTTGGCAGCATTCATGTAGGTGGAATCAGTAACAAGTTCATTTTGAACCCTGAAAAAAACTTCCCCTGAAGGATAAGCGAAAATGGTGTAAAGCTTTGGCGGATCTTCCTTGTCGAATTCTTCAAAAGCTCCAAGTTTAACGCCATGTTTCCTGAACAAAGGCATCAAAGCTTCAGTAAAGTATGATTTCATAACATTTTTTGAACCGCCACCTGTTAGTTGGTAGATTCTGATTTCATAAAATTCTTTGTTTTGAGTAGGAGGAGTTCCGGCTGCCATTGCACTTCCTGTTACCGTTGCGGCAGCAACCACTGCGGTACTTTTTAAAAAATTTCTTCTTTTCATGGTTGGCTTAAATTAATTTTTCATAAAAATAATCAATTCAGGCCATAAAAAAACTCCGAAGTGAAAATTACTCCGGAGTTTTCGTTTTAAGATAAGTTTCGATCAGACATCAAAGGATTTCTATTTTCCAACATCCCATCCCTTTCACCTTTTAAATCTGACAAAACTCTTATTTTGGATTGGTTTTTACTCAACTGGTGAATAATCCATAGCAGCCATGCGTTTATAGCTGTTGTATCTCCATTTGGCATTTTCTTCGGAAGCTTTGAACAGTTCATCGGCAACTTCAGGGAATGCTTTTTTCAGAGAGGTGTAACGAACTTCACCATTCAGGAAGCTCTGGAATTTTGTCCAATCGGGAGCATTTGAATCCAAAACCATCGGGTTTTTAGCTTCATTTTCCAACTGCGGATTGAAACGGAACAAACTCCAGTATCCACATTCTACAGCCAGTTTTTCTTCCTGCTGTGTGCGTCCCATCGAGGCCTTCAATCCATGGTTAATACATGGCGAATAAGCAATGATGAGTGATGGTCCGGGATAAGCCTCAGCTTCGCGGATCGCTTTCAGGTACTGAGCCTGATTAGCGCCCATAGCTACCTGAGCAACGTAAACATATCCGTACGACATGGCCATTACACCCAAATCTTTTTTCCTGATGCGTTTTCCTGAAGCGGCAAATTTAGCCACAGCTCCAACAGGAGTTGATTTCGATGCCTGTCCGCCGGTGTTGGAGTAAACTTCGGTATCCATCACCAAAACATTTACATCAGCGCCGGAAGCCAAAACATGGTCTAAACCACCGTAGCCGATATCGTAGGCCCAACCGTCGCCACCGAAGATCCATTGCGATTTTTTAACCAGGTATTGTTTCAATCCCATGATTTCTTTCGCATAACCAGCAGTGCTTCCAGCTAATATTTCGCGTACTTTTGCAGAAACTTCTTCGGTTGTTTCACCGTTGAGTTTGTTTTGGATCCAGGCAGTGAATGCTTCTTTTTCAGCGTCAGTTGCACCATCGGCAATTGCAGCTTTCATGATCATTTCAATGCGGTCGCGTTGTGCAGCAACACCTTCAGCCATACCAAAACCGTATTCAGCATTGTCTTCGAACAAGGAGTTTGCCCATGCAATACCTTTGTCGCTTTCTTTGTGTTTGCAATAAGGAGTTGAAGGAGCTGATCCACCGTAAATTGAAGAACATCCGGTGGCATTTGATACCATCATCCGTTCGCCAAACAATTGTGAAATCAATTTGATATACGGAGTTTCACCACAACCGGCACAAGCGCCCGAGAATTCGAACAATGGCTGAGCAAACTGCGAGTTTTTAACCGATTTATTCTTTTCAACGATTTTTTCTTTATAGGAAACTTTTTTGTCGAAATGGTTCCAGCGATCAATTTCTGCTTCCTGTGTTCCGAGTGGCTTCATAACCAAAGCTTTGGTTTTCGAAGGACAAACATCGGCACAGTTGCCGCAACCAGTACAGTCGAGAACGCTGACCTGGATACGGAAATTCAGGTTCGGGAATTGTTTGTTCGGAACGGCTGAAAGCGTTTTTGTTCCTTCCGGAAGTTTAGCCATTTCTTCTTCACTGATCAGGAACGGACGGATGGCAGCGTGAGGACAAACGTAAGCACACTGGTTACACTGGATACAGTTTTCGTCCTGCCATTCAGGAACGTTAACGGCGACTCCGCGTTTTTCGTAAGCAGCAGTTCCGGCCATAAATGTTCCGTCTTCAGCGCCAAGGAATGTGCTGACAGGAAGATCATCACCTTTCTGAGCGTTGATTACATCAACAATTTTGGTGATATATTCCGGACGGTCGCCATTCTGAGAATCCTCGCTGATCACGAGTTTTTTCCATTCGGCAGGTACTTCAACTTTCACCACATTGTTTGCACCGGCTTCAACGGCAGCATAGTTCATGTTGACAACCTTTTCTCCCATTTTGCCATACGATTTCACGATGGCTTTTTTCATTTCGTATACAGCAGTCTCGAAAGGAATTACTTCGGTAATTTTGAAGAAAGCCGATTGCATGATGGTATTGGTACGGTTACCCAAACCAATTTCTTCACCCAATTTAGTACCGTTGATGATGTAGAATTTGATATCATTATCGGCCATGTATTTCTTCATGTGATCCGGCAGATGTTTTTTTGTATCCTCTTCATCCAAAATTGAATTTAACAGGAACGAACCACCTTTTTTCAGACCTTTCAAAACATCGTAAAGATGAACGTATGCAGGAACATGGCAGGCCACAAAGTCAGGTGAATTAACCAAATAGGTTGAACGGATTGGCACGTCGCCAAAACGAAGGTGCGATGAGGTGAAACCTCCTGATTTTTTTGAATCGTAAGCGAAATAAGCCTGGCAATATTTGTCGGTTGCTTCACCAATGATTTTGATGGAGTTTTTGTTTGCGCCAACGGTTCCGTCAGATCCCAATCCGTAGAATTTAGCTTCGTAAGTTCCTTTTGGGGCCACATTAACTTCGGCTTTTAATGGTAGCGATTTGAAGGTCACATCGTCAACAATACCTATGGTAAACTGATTTTTAGGTTCGTTCAGTTCGAGATTTTCGTAAACACCCAGAATCTGTGCAGGGGTGGTGTCTTTTGATCCCAGACCAAAACGTCCGCCAACAACCAAAGGCGCATTTTCCTGTCCGTAGAACAATTCACGAACATCCAGATATAATGGTTCTCCGTTTGCTCCCGGCTCTTTGCTGCGGTCGAGAACGGCAATACGTTTTACCGATTTTGGCAATACATTCATGAAATATTTTGCAGAGAACGGACGATACAAATGAACAGCCAATAAACCTACTTTCTTGCCCTGAGCTGCCAGATAGTCAATTGTTTCACGGATTGTTTCGGTAACCGAACCCATCGCGATGATAATGTTTTCAGCATCTTCGGCGCCATAATAGGTAAACGGATGGTATTCACGACCGGTGATTTTTTTGATTTCCTGCATGTAACCTTCCACAATATCCGGAACTGCATCGTAAAAACGATTCGAAGCTTCTTTAGCCTGGAAGAAAATATCAGGATTCTGGGCAGTACCTTTTGTTACCGGATGTTCAGGATTTAAAGCTCTGTCGCGAAATTCCTGAATCAGTTTCATATCAATCAAAGGAAGCATATCTTCTTTACTGATCACTTCAATTTTCTGAATTTCGTGCGAAGTACGGAATCCATCGAAGAATGACATGAACGGAACGCGTGATTTCAAAGTTGCAAGGTGAGATACCCCGGCGAGGTCCATTTCTTCCTGAACAGAACCTGCTGCCAGCATAGCGAAACCAGTCTGACGTGCAGAATAAACGTCGCTGTGATCTCCAAAAATGGATAAAGCGTGACCTGCTAATGCACGTGCACTAATATGGAAAACGCATGGTAATAATTCACCAGCGATTTTATACATGTTTGGAATCATCAGTAACAAACCCTGCGATGCGGTGTATGTTGTTGTCAATGAGCCTGATTGCAGTGCGCCGTGAACAGCTCCTGCGGCGCCACCTTCGCTCTGCATTTCAGCCAAACGCACCGGACGGCCAAAAATATTGGTTTTTCCGTTTGCAGCCCATTCGTCGACATACTCAGCCATGGTTGATGATGGCGTAATTGGGTAGATACAGGCTACCTCGCTGAACATGTAACTAATATGCGCCGCGGCATAGTTTCCGTCACATGTAATGAACTTCTTTTTATTTGCCATTTTTATACTGTTTAAATTGTTCTTGATTATAATTTTCGATTTTTATCCATATTTTATTTGCACGTCTTTCCCTTAAAAAGGTCTTCGTTCCTCCCCTCAGGGGAGGTTAGGAGGGGCCTCTAATACAGAAAACCCATTAGCCACAAGGGGATCGTATTTCCCTCGCCAATCTCAATCATGTCAGCAGCAGCAAAAAATCCTTCTTCTGCTGGTTCGGTATATTTTCCGCCAACACTGAAATGATATTGATCGTTCACGTTAAAATCAGCATGAACCGAACTTCTAATTTGATTTTTATATCCGACCTGATTGTAAAAGAAAGTTTGCCTTAACAGCTTGTTGTTGATATTTCCTTCGTCGATGGCGTACATCAGGTTCGTGTTGTGAAGATACACCAGATCAGGCTTTTTAATTTCATCTTCATTCCCGTTTGAAAATAGCAGGTTGATAATCCTGGCATTTTTCATATACCTCAGGTAATTCATGATGGTTGCCCTTGATGTCTGAACATCAGCGCTCAGCTTGCTGACATTAGGCGAAAACGGCGCCTGGCTGGCAATAATTTGTAAAAGTTTCCTGAGTTTAGGGAGGTATTGTAAATCAATTTGATTGAGATAGGTTACATCTATTTCAAGTGCCAGGTTAATGTGTTTTAGTAAAGTCTCTCCGTAAAAACTCCTGTTGTCGAGAAAATACGGATAGAAACCTTCTTTCAGGTAATCATTGAAATAGGCCAGCGGTTTTACTTCCTGAACGATTTTCCGTGCAATTTCTGTATGATTGTTTAAAATTTCGCTGAACGAATATTTCCTGAAATTTTGTCCCGACTGGTAATTCAAATATTCACGAAACGAAAGCCCTTCCAGATGATAAACTTTTGCAATATCCTGAAGTTCATTATTTCCTTCCAAAACCCGAAGTACAGGTGATGCCGAGAAGATAATTTTTAATTCAGGAAATTTATCGTGACATAATTTTAGTTCGGCAGCCCAATCCGGGTATTTGTGAATCTGATCCAGGATTAGGGTTTTTCCACCGGTTTTGTAAAATTCATCGGCAAAAGAAACAATCTTGCGCTTGGTGAAATAGAAATTGTTGAGGTTGAGATACAGGCAGGTTTTATCATTTAAAAACCGTTCTTTCACAACATCAATCAGGAAGGTAGTTTTGCCTACTCCCCTGAATCCCTTTATCCCGATAATCCGGTGGTCCCAGTTAATCTCATCCTGAAGTTCTCTCCGGATGGTCTGGTGAGATTGATCGATTAAAGTATTGTGAATATTGAACAAATTTTGCATGAGCAGAATTTTATGCAACAAAAATAAGGTTTCAAATGGAGAAGTTGTAATCTGAAGATGACAAAATAGATCTGAATGTGTAATTTAGATTTGTTAAAAATAACAATTCATTGCAATCTGAATTTTGAATTCGAGGTAAATTGTTCTTACTGGAACGATTGCCCTCGCGATTGCTCAAAGAAATTATCAAAATATCTAATTTTGCGCAGTAAAATCTTATTTAACGACATGCAAAAGCCTGAATTATTAGCTCCTGTTGGAAATATTGAATCTTTTTACGCCGCGTTAAATGCAGGCGCCGATGCTGTTTTCATGGGACTTCAGGAGTTTAACGCGCGCGGACGGGCCAGCAATTTTAGCCGTCCAATGCTACAGCTTGCTGTCAGAAAAGCACACGAAAAGAAAGTTAAAGTTTACCTCACTTTAAATATCCTGATAAAAAACAAAGAGATTGATCAACTGATTGATGTCCTTTCTTTTCTTGAATCGTTAAAAGTTGATGGTATTATTATTCAGGATTGGGGTGTATTTTTGATTGCAAAGAAATATTTTCCCAAACTGGCTCTTCATGCCAGTACCCAAATGGGAAATCACAATTCGGATGGTGTCAATTTTGGAAAATCGAAGGGAATTACGCGAACCGTTTTAGCGCGGGAATTAACGATGCGAGAGTTGGAAAAAATTTCAGGACAAAGTAAAGCCGAACTCGAGGTTTTCATTCATGGAGCCTTGTGCTATTCATTCTCAGGGATGTGCATGTTTAGCAGTTATTCGGGTGGACAGGGAGCCAACCGTGGAATCTGCAAACAAAGTTGCCGCCGGATTTATCAGGATGGGGGAGAGGAGCATGCCCTGTTTAGCCTGAAAGATAATCAACAGATTCAGAATCTAAAGAAATTAATGGAGTTGGGTATTCATTCCCTGAAGATTGAAGGTCGTATGAAATCGGCTGACTATGTATTTCAGGTTTGTAAAGCCTATCGTTTGGCAATCGATCATCCGGAAAATCTGGAAACTGCTGCGCGAATGCTCGAATTGGATATGGGGCGTGAAAAAACTTCGTATTTTCCCGGAGGCGATGTGAGTGACGGAATTACAGAAGATTCGACCATCGGAATGTTAATCGGGAGAATTGTTGATTTTGACCGAAAATCGGTTTCGTTTGACAGCGCTGTAAAATTAGAGGATGGCTTCAGGGTTCGGATACGGACAAAAAACGATGATCAGCAATTGTATCTGAAAATTGAAAATTTCAAATTGAGCGGAAATCTTTACCAGGTTCCTGCCGATTTGAGCGGAAAGATCGCCAAAGGCGATGACGTTTTGTTGGTTCGCGTAAAAACCGGAACGTATTCGTCGCGATTAGGTAATGTGAACTCGATTCCTGAAATCCGGAAAATTCAAGTGAATAAATTGGATATTAAACGAGGTTTCAGGATTGAGACCGGACAAACACAAAAACCAATGTTACTGGTCAGAATCGGATCGCCTGAATGGCTTCCCAAACTCCGTTTCGACGATTATGACGCCGTAATTCTTTCGTATAAACGATCTGATTTTGAAAAACTTGATCTGCAACTTTCAGTTTTTCAGCAAAATAGAAATAAGATACGGATCGAATTCCCCAAATTTATATCAGAGAAACACCTGGACTTTTACCGCAACCTGGCCGCCAAATTAGTTGATGCAGGTTTCAACCACTTTTCTATCAGTCATTTGTCGCAGAAAATGCTTTTGCCCGCAGGTGCAAAAGTTAGCTGCAACGAAAATGTTTACATTTTAAATGATGCTGCAGCTCGGTTAATGCTCGATGAAAAGATTGTAGAATTCACTTATCCGCTTGAGAATGATCTGGATAACTTATTGTCGATGACCAACAAACAGGGAATTGTACCCCTTTACTTTTATCCTGAATTATTTTACTCCCGAATGCCTGTTAAAGTAAATCAGGAGAATAAACTTTTTGCTGATGAGAATAATAAGAAATTCAGGATTGTTGTTAAAGATGGAATTACTATTGTTTATCCAACTTTGCCAGTTGCACTCTTTCATTACCGCAAACAATTGGAGAAGAATGGTTTCAATAGGTTCTTAATCGATTATTCCGGAGAAACCATGACTGCCAATGTGGTTAAGCGTATTTTGAAAAAGTTTCTTGATTCTGAATCCGTAAATCCTTCCACGAATTTTAATTTCAAATTGGGACTAAAATAAAAAAGAGAGCTTTTACACTCTCTTTTTCTATCTTGTTTAGCGTTGTTTATTGATCATTCATCGAAATCAGGAACTCTTCTATGGACGCGGTTTTCATGATTCGGTTCGAAATAAATTCCATTGCTTCAACAGAATTCATGTCACTCAGGAAGTTACGCAGAATATAAGTTTTGTCAAGCATATTTTTATTCATCAACAAATCTTCGCGGCGAGTGCTTGAAGAGGTAATATCAACTGCAGGAAAAATTCGTTTGTTCGATAATTTACGGTCGAGCTGCAACTCCATGTTACCGGTTCCTTTGAATTCTTCGAAAATAACTTCGTCCATTTTCGAACCGGTTTCGGTAAGCGCAGTTGAAATGATGGTGAGTGATCCGCCTTCTTCAATGTTTCGGGCAGCTCCGAAGAAACGTTTCGGTTTATGGAGAGCGTTGGCGTCAACACCACCTGACAGAACTTTTCCAGAAGCAGGAGCAACTGTGTTGTATGCGCGGGCCAAACGGGTAATTGAATCGAGTAAAATCACCACATCGTGACCACATTCAACCAAACGTTTTGCTTTTTCAAGTACCATTCCGGCAACCCGTACGTGACGTTCTGCAGGTTCATCAAAAGTTGATGAAATTACTTCAGCATTTACGTGGCGGGCCATATCGGTTACTTCTTCCGGACGTTCATCAATGAGTAAAACCATCATGTAAACTTCAGGATTGTTGGCGGCAATGGCATTGGCAATCTCTTTCAGTAACATGGTCTTACCCGTTTTTGGCTGAGCCACAATCAATCCGCGCTGGCCTTTGCCGATTGGGGCAAAAAGGTCAACAATTCGGGTCGACATATTGTCGTGACCATTGCCCGTCAGATTAAATTTTTCGTTCGGGAAAAGAGGTGTTAAATGCTCAAAAGGCACGCGATCCCTGATATAATCGGGAGTGCGGCCGTTGATTTCGATTACCTTAATTAAAGGGAAATACTTTTCGCCTTCTTTTGGCGGACGGATAGTTCCGGTAACAGTGTCGCCGGTTTTAAGCCCGAATAACTTTATTTGCGATTGCGAAACGTAGATGTCATCCGGAGAATTCAGGTAATTAAAGTCTGAAGAACGGAGAAACCCGTAACCATCGGCCATAATTTCCAAAACACCGGTGTTGCTTATAATTCCATCAAATTCATAAGGTTTTTCCTGTATTTGTTGTTTTTGTGGCTTATTGCCCTGATTGTCGCGATTTTCCCATTTTGGATTATTCTCAAAATTTTTCTTTTTATTCTGATTGTCGTTCCGTTTTTCGTTCGAATCATCATTTCTGATTTCCTCAGTCTGCGGCTCGTTTCTTTGCTCCTGCTTTTGAACAGCGATCATCTGATCTTCAGCAGTTTCAACTGTGATAACATCTGGCTCAACATCAATCGGATCTTCAGGTAAAATAATTTCCTGTTTAACTTTTTGTGCCTGATTTACATTTTGCTTCTGGAACTGATCCGGATTTTGTATTGGCTTTTGGTTCTGATTCGGATTTACGTCTTGTTTCGGTTTTTGATTCTGATTCGGATTGTGGTTAGACGAGCCTGCTTTAATGTGCTCTGTGCGAGGTCTTTTCTTAATCTGGAATTCTCTTTTCCCTTCTTTTCGAGGCTCATTCTCTGCCGAAACTACTGGCGCTTCCGGCTCAGGCTTTTCGGGTGTTTTTACTTCAGGTTCTTCGCTTTGTTTTTCTTCCTTTTTTCGGCTAAATAGCTTAAAAACAGAACTTTCTTCTTTTTTCATATTTAAATCTCTAGGCGATTTAAATCTCTTCTCTTCTGTTTTTTTTTCTGAAGACAAAATAGCCTGTGTATCAAGTATTTTATAGATTAAATCTTGTTTTTTATATGATTCAACCTTTTTAATATCAAGTTCCTTCGCTATTTCTTTTAAGTCAGGAAGTAATTTTCTGCTTAATTCAATAATATCATACATAATTTTTGATTGATTTGTTAATATCCAAAAGGTCAAGTGATTAAAAAAAGAAATGTGGAATTGATAATTTGGATAATCGGTACTTGTTCGAAATTTTTTGCAAGTATAGCTAAAACCTAAAAACTTGCCAAGTAAATAAGGAAAAATCATGCTTTTTAGTGTAATTCTGACAATTTGTTTTTATTTGTGACTATATATTTATGGCGGTGATTCACTAAATGGCCTCATTCATTGGTCTAATAAAACAATTCATGTAAAAAACCGTATAGTTCAGATAAAATTAAGGTTTAAATGAAATGAAAGAATTCTATTATCGCTACTTTCGTTGTATTGATGTTTTAGGAGTAGTGAAATTTTATAGTTTAGACGATGAGACAACTTAAAATTGCGAAACAGGTTACCAACAGGGAAACATTATCACTTGATAAATACCTGCACGAAATTGGAAAAGTTGATTTAGTTACTGCAGATGAAGAAGTTGAATTGGCAAAGAAAATTAAAAAAGGAGATAAAGATGCTCTTGAAAAATTAATTAAAGCCAATTTAAGGTTTGTCGTATCGGTGGCTAAACAATATCAGAATCAAGGACTTAGTTTGCCGGATTTAATTAATGAAGGAAATCTTGGATTAATTAAAGCGGCACAACGTTACGACGAAACTCGTGGATTTAAATTCATTTCTTATGGCGTTTGGTGGATTCGTCAATCTATTTTACAGGCTTTAGCTGAACAAGCGCGAATAGTTAGGCTACCTTTGAATAAAATCGGATCAATCACTCGTATTAATAAAACATTTAGCCGGCTTGAACAGGAGTACCAACGAGAACCAACTGCCGACGAAGTTGCTTTTTTACTTGAAACTTCTCCTGAAATTGTTGAAGATGCTTTGAAAGTTTCATCTCACCACATTTCGATGGATGCACCAATTCACGATGAAGAAGGAAATAATTTGTATGATGTATTGTTGAATGAAGATTCATTAAGTCCGGATAAAGGCTTGATGAATGTATCGCTTTGTAAGGAAATTGAACGTACTTTATCAACTTTGGGCGAAAGGGAAGCCGATGTAATTCGATACTATTTTGGATTGAGTGGTCATCGTCAGCATACGTTGGAGGAAATAGGCGATGAATTTGGGCTTACGCGAGAACGAGTCAGGCAAATAAAGGAGAAAACCATAAAAAAGATGCGAAATCATTACCGAAACAAATTGTTAAAAGCATACCTTTAATTCATTGAGAGCTGCCTCCGGCAGCTTTTTTTATGACTCTTTTCTAGGCACAAAGCAATAAAATCTTACTTTTGAGATAAAAATAAACAGTTATGAAACTTGTTGCCCCATCTATACTTTCAGCCAATTTCAACAAACTTGGCGACGACATTGAAATGATAAACCGAAGCGAAGCCGATTATGTTCATTGTGATATAATGGACGGTGTTTTTGTTCCCAATATTTCATTCGGAATTCCGGTAGTTCAGGCGGTTAAAAAAGTCAGCAAGAAACCTCTTGATGTTCATCTGATGATCGTTAATCCTGAAAAATATATTCAGGACTTTTGCAATGCCGGTGCTTCAATTCTGACTGTTCATTATGAGGCCTGCATCCATTTGCATCGTACGGTTCAGCAAATTAAAGATTTGGGAATGATGGCCAGTGTTTGCCTTAATCCGCATACACCCGTTATTTTGCTTGAAGATATTATTGAAGACTTGGACATGGTTTTGCTCATGTCGGTAAATCCAGGTTTTGGAGGACAAAAGTTTATTGAAAACACTTACCGCAAAGCAATTGATTTGAAGGAATTGATACTTCGACGAAATTCCAAAGCAATGATTGAGGTTGATGGCGGCGTTAACTTTGAAGTTGGCAAAAAGCTTTACGATTCGGGAGTTGATGTTCTGGTTGCCGGAAGTTTTGTGTTTGGTGCAGAAAATCCGGCTGAAACGATAGCCGCACTGAAAAACCTATAGATAAAACCGATAATGATCTTGTTGATTAAATTTCCCCTTGCTCAACTGGTGAAATTCCTTTAGATCGCACATTGAAGAACAAGAGCCACAGCCACCCGAACTCTTTTTCTTTTTTCCTACTATATGAAAGAAATGCAACACATTGTAAACGAGTGTTCCAACTGCGCTGAATATGATGAAATATGCTATAATGTCTTGAATCATACGTTTCTATATATTTTTTATGTCAGGAAAAATGTTGAAATATGGAAAACCAGGAATGAAATTATCCATGCAACAGAAGTTGTATAAACCACAGTAAATACAGCCCATTTTAATTTTCCTGATTCACTTTTTATGGTAGCTATAACACCTATACAGGGAAAATAGATTAAAACGAAGGCCAGAAAAGCGAATGCAACTGGCATTGAAATAACAATTTTTCCGGCATTTTCTCCTGAAATATATCGCTCCTGAGCTAGTTTATTGCTTAATCCAATGTTTTTGTTATTCGGATCAACCTGGTATAAAACACCCATTGTACTCACAATAATTTCTTTAGCAGGAAGTCCTGCAAGCAAACTTATACTCATTTTCCAGTCGAAACCCATTGGCGACATAACCGGCTGAATAAACTGGCCAATTCGTCCCAAGTAGCTGTTTTGCAATTGTTTGCTTTGTTCGTTGATAGTCTGGTTACTATTTTGCCCGTTGTTTGAAATACTTTGATTAATAGCAGTTTGTTGTTTCGCCGGAGTATTTTGACGCGGAAAATAACCCAATGCCCAAATAATGACCACACCAATTAAAATAACTCCGCCAATCTTGTTCAGATACTGACGGGCTTTGTCCCAGATATGTATCATTATGTTTTTGATGGTAGGAATTCTGTATGGCGGTAGTTCCAATACAAATGGCGTTTCTTTATTTCTGAAAATTGTTTTGTTCAATAGTTGTGCAGTCAAAAACGCAATCAGAATTCCGGAGAAATAAATAGCGCTAAGCACCGCAGCAGGATGATCGGGAAAAAATGCGGTGATAAAAAGTACATAAACCGGAAGCCTTGCACTGCACGACATGAATGGAATAATTAACATGGTTAGCAGCCGGTCGCCCGGATTGCGCAACGTTCGGGTAGCCATAATAGCCGGCACATTGCAACCAAAACCCATTACCATCGGAATAAATGAACGGCCGTGAAGTCCAAACCGGTGCATGATTTTATCCATGATAAAAGCTGCCCGGGCCATATATCCTGAATCTTCCATAAACGAAATGAAAAAGAACAGGATCAGAATATTGGGTAAAAAGACCAGCACACTGCCCGTTCCGTCGATGATTCCGTGAATCAGCAAATCTTTGAGCATGCCATCGTTCATTAGTGAAGCAAGGTGTTGACTAACAAATGCTACAGATTTTTCGATCCAGTGCATTGGGATTGCCCCGATTTTAAACGTTCCGTAAAATGCCAAAGAAATTGAGATCATAAATATGGGGAACCCTAAAAAAGCATTTGTCAAAATATTGTCGATTTTATCCGATGGTTTTATGACATTCTTTTTCCTTTTTTTGTAGGTTTCTTCCAGCGCTCCTGAAATAAATCCATATTTCGCATCGGTTATAACCGTCTCGCTGTCTTCGTTATACAAGCTTTCAATTCTCCGGATTTCTTCATGGGCAGTTTTTTCAATTTCAGGATAATTCGGGTATGTAGCAAGTGATTCAGTTGTTTGCTTGTCGCGCTCGAGCAGTTTTATAGCCAAAAAGCGCGACGAAATGGTATCGGTAATTGGCTTTTCGAGCTTAATTCTAGTTCTTAAATTCCTGATTGATTTTTCAAGTTCGAGACCATAATTGATGTGAATGTGTCGCACAATCGGATCGAGATCTTCGTAAACTTCGATGGTTTTTTCGATTAATTCCTGAATCCCTTTTCCTTTCGAACTCACTGTCGGAATAATTGGTATTCCAATTAATTTACCCAACTTTTGAAAATCAAATTTAACCTCGTTTTTCAGCAATTCATCGTACATGTTCAAGGCTATAATTACTTTGATATCCATGTCGATAAGCTGAGTTGTCAGGAAAAGATTTCGTTCCAGATTTGATGAATCAATCACGTTGATTACGATGTCGGGTGTCTCGTCCATAATAAATTTCCGGACATAAATTTCTTCAGGAGAATAGGCTGTTAGGGAATAGGTGCCCGGCAAATCGAAAATATTGAAATTATATCCGTTGCCCGTAAAGCTTGCTTTTTTTGCATCGACAGTAACACCGCTGTAATTTCCTACATGTTCTTTCGAGCCTGAAATAAAATTGAATAGAGTTGTTTTTCCGCAGTTGGGATTGCCAACCAGTGCAATATTAATTGTACGTTCTTTTTCTTTTGCCGAAACCTTAAGGTTCTCATAATCAATAACTCCTTCGAAATTTCGAATAGCCATTTGTTGAGCCTCCTGCTGGCTGACAACTTGTATTAAATTAGCTTCAGTGCGACGAAGGGTAATGTTGTAATCCAGAATTTTATACTCAATAGGTCCATTGAAAGGGGCATTTTTTATAACGGTTACTTCTTTTCCTTTCACAAAACCCATTTCGGTAATTCTTTTCCGAAACGAACCATGCCCTAAAACCTTGGTAATTATAACTGTTTCTTTATTTTTTACTTCAGAGAGTCTCACTATAAATGCTTCCCGAACAACGCTAATTTAAACTAAATAAGAATAACCGCGCAAAGATATTGAAGTTTTGGCAAAACATTTAAAAAATATTGCTTTCTTGAAAAATCAAATTTGATTCAATTACTTTTGTAACAGAACAACGTAAATGGACGAGGAAAACATATATAAAAAGATTCAGGAAGCAATTTCGTCGTTACCCGAGAATTTCAGTATTCTCGAGGAACAGATTGATGTGGAACTGCAGATGGAATATTTTAATTATGGTCGCGACATGAAAACCAGGTTTACTGAAGCACTGATTCAGCAACACCGGAATGATCTTTTTGATGCAAATATTCCCATCGAAGAAAAGAAGAATTTGCTTGTTTTACTTGCCTCTCAGGAAAAAGTTGAATCCTTTCGAATTATTGAAAAATACGCCAAAAATCCTGACCCTGAATTACGCGAATGGAGCATTTTGGCTATGCAGGAAAGTCGAATGGTTATTCAAAGTTCGCTAATGGACGAGCAACAGGTTTACATTTCGACCGGACTGGGTGGTAAGGGGCAGAAATTGAGATATTTTGTCGTTTTTATTGGCAGCGAAAATGTCAAAAGATATTCAGCGGTTCAACGAAAATTAATTCAAACTGAATTGGATTTTGCCCTCAGCAAGAATGCAGGGTTTCTCGAAGAAATTAATTTTGAGGTCAATCTGGCAATTGCTGTTATGCTTTTACCTGTAAAATCTGACATTCAGGGAGTATTTAGCAGTGTGATCAGCGAGTGCAACCAATACGGCGATTTTATTCGTCCGGATATTATTATTACCAATGTAAAGCGAATGAGTATTGATGAGATTAAAAAATTCATCAATCGGGAAAAATAAATAAAAATATGGAGCACAAAATTAATGTGGCAATTCAGGTTTTGCCTCGTTCTGCAACCAAAGGGACCTACGAACTGGTTGATGTCGCTATTGAATTGATTCAAAAATCGGGATTAGTTTATCGGGTTTGTCCCTTTGAAACGGTGATTGAAGGCTATTATGACGAGGTGATGAGCCTCGTAAAATCGATTCATGAAGCTGTTTATGCTGGCGGTGCGGAAGAAATGATCACAAATATGAAAATACAAACACGTTATAATCAGGATGTTTATATTGAAGATAAAATGGGCAAATACGAATAAACAAAAAATTGCTTTTGTGCGATTGGTTTTGTTCTGATAAGTATTATATTTGCATCGCTTTTGCAATGGCCCCGTAGCTTAATGGATAGAGCATCTGACTACGGATCAGAAGGTTGCAGGTTCGAGTCTTGCCGGGGTCACCTCATGGGACAAATCCAAAAATGATGGATTTGTCCCATTTTTTGTGCCTTGTATTTTGCTGTTTATCAGCAACATGAGATTCAATGCTTCGTTGATTCTTGTGGTTCGATGTTGAAATCCGTCGAAAGTCAATTTTTCGGGGAACATCGAACCAATGATTTTTCTTTTTTGGGTTACTGTCCCATTTTCATACAAAACATCCAATTGCGAAATGCTGCTGATAGCCTTATTCCATAAGGGTTCAATATTGGTCGTATCTGTTACCGAGGCTGTTAATTTAGTTTCCAACCTGTTTATCCGTTCCTCGCTTTCGACTTTTATAGTTCGGTAGTCGTCAGCTTCAATATCTCCACATAGCAACAACTCCCTTGCTTTCGACAGTCTTTTATTGGCTTCTTCCAACTGTATTTTCAGTTGCTGAACTTCCTTGTGCTGGTCGTGTGTTTTAGCCTTATAAACGCTAACAATTACCTCTTTGTATAATTGGAGACGGGGCAATGGTTGAACATACTTTCTGATTTCTTCCACCATTTTAGCATTGACTTCAGGAGCTTTATAACGAATACCGCAGTCTGAACTGCAATGATAATAATGGTAATGCTGTGTTCGTCCTTTCGATGCACTTCCTGTAAGCATCCGTCCACAACTGGGACATATTAGAAACCCCCGAAGTGGAAGGTTGTCATCAACGGCAATTTTGGGGCGCATAGCTTTTTTGCGTCCGTCCAATACGTCCTGCACCCTATAAAACATGGCTTCCGAGATTAGTGGTTCGTGCTGTCCCTGAACCATAGAGCTTTCTTCGTCCTTATATTTTGGAACACAAATTATCCCGCAATAAACAGGATTGCGTATGGCCACCCAAAAATTGTTTTTACTGCATTTAAGCCCTTTTTCCTGCGCCATTTTCCATATCTGTTCCGTATTGAATTTTCCACTGGCAAGTTCATTGAAAGCCCAGCGCATAATATCTCCCTGTATATCTTTTGGATCGATGTATTTTTTTCCCAATTCGGTCGTTCTGTTGATATATCCGATAGGAGCATTTCCCATCCAGCGCCCTTCCTTTTTGGCACGTCTCATACCGTGAAAAGTATTCAAAGCTCTTCTGTCATTTTCCACTTCGGGTGCTGCCAGGTAGAAAGCCAACATCATCTTGTTTTCCGGGATGGACAGGTCCAGTGGCTGTTCAACGGCTTGCGGCTCGACTCCAAGCCGCCGTAACGTACTTATCATTTGGTATGCATCTCCGGCATTACGGCTGAACCTGTCCCATTTTGTAAACAGGATTAGGTCTGAATGCCTTCTATGTTTTCGAAGGTCAACTAATAATTTCGTCCATGCCGGACGAGTGAATGTTTTTGCAGAATGGTCCTCATAAACAACCTTTCTTACTTGTATGGAGTTTATTTCACAGTATTTATGTAGTCTTTCATCCTGGTCACGTTGGGAGTAACCTCTAT